>CAMMST010000041.1:0-21500 GCA_946499615.1 Enterococcus cecorum
TTATTATACGCTATTTCTCGTCAAAAATCAACCATTTGTTGTGACAGAGCCTATTTTTATTTGGTGTATAATTATATTGTAGATAGAGTGAATGATATATTTAATTATTAGTCTTGTTTTTTTATTGAACGAGGGATTGATATGGATAATTATGGATATAAAGAGATTTCGGCTGATATCCGACAAAAAATTCAATCCGGATATTATCATGCCGGAGATTATTTACCGAAACAATTTGATTTAGCCAAACAATATCATACAAGTAGAATTACGATACAAAAAGCCTTGCGAGTTTTATCTATGGAGGGCTTTTTATTGTCTAAAAAAGGGGTAGGGACGGTCGTAAAAGATGCTGGGGTCCTTTATTCTGATTATATGCTGCATCAAAATAAAGATATCGATATGCGTTTAAAATCCGCCAAGAACTATAAGGTGACTAGCCAAATGATTTCGTTTGATATTCGTCCGCTTGATGAAGACGAAGCAGCTAAATTAATGCTAAAACCCAATGAATTGGTCTATGATATTACTCGGTTACGTTATGTAAATAGCGAACCTTTACGTCTAGAATATTTATTAATTCCACAAAAATACTTTCCAGAATTACAAATGGATGACTTAGAAGATTCGCTCTATGAATATATTTATATCCAAACAAAACAAAAATTAGCTAAATCATTACTAAAAATTACTGCTGACTTTCCTGATTTTTATGATAAAAAGTATTTGTGTGTAGATGAATATCAGGTAATTTTAAGAATAGAACAAACCACTTATTTTAATAGCGGAGTTCCTTGCTTTTTAGCTGAGATTCGCTATGGATCTGATAATGGCCAAATTATTTCAGTGTTCCAATTAGACGAAGAATAGTAATAGACAGATATTGTTGAGATGATAGCTGTCTTTTTTTTGTCCTTAAGTAGATTAAATAGACAAATGTTTTTTTAAGAGTTTATTCTTATTTCTTTTTTCTAAAGATTTTCTATGATAAAATATTAAGGATGAGTAAAAATCTCGCAATAATTCTTTAGTTAAAGGTGAATATATATGAAAAAAATAGTCATTAATGGAAATCGTCCATTAAAAGGAGAAGTAACGATATCAGGAGCTAAAAATAGTGCAGTGGCCTTAATTCCGGCTGCTATTTTAGCGGATTCTCCAGTTATCTTAGAGGGGGTTCCAGATATTCAAGATGTTCACTCATTAATGGAAATCTTGGAAATTATGGGTGTAAAAGTGAAGTTTGAAAATAATACTTTAGAAATTGACCCAAGAAAAATTGTCTCTATTCCGATGCCAAGTGGTAAAATCAATAGCTTACGTGCTTCCTACTATTTTATGGGCGCATTATTAGCAAAGTTTGGTGAAGGAGTTGTTGGATTACCTGGTGGCTGTAATTTAGGTCCTCGTCCAATTGATTTGCATATTAAAGGATTTGAAACTTTAGGTGCTACAGTGACCAACGAACAAGGTGCGATGTATTTACGTACTGATGAAAAAGGGCTTCAAGGAGAACGTATTTATATGGATATGGTTTCAATTGGGGCTACAATTAATGTGATGCTAGCAGCTGTGAAGGCAAAAGGCAAGACGATTATTGAAAATGCGGCTCGCGAACCTGAAATTATCGATGTAGCTACTTTATTAAATAATATGGGTGCGAAAATTCGTGGTGCTGGAACCAATGAAATCCGAATTGAAGGGGTCGAGCATTTACATGGGTGCCGTCATATGATTATTCCAGACCGTATTGAAGCCGGAACATATCTTTCAATGGCAGCTGCGGTAGGACAAGGCGTGACGGTTAAAAATGTGATTTTCGAACACTTAGAAAGTTTTATTGCTAAGTTAGAAGAAATGGGTGTGCGAATGGATATTTCTGAAGATAGTATTTATGTCCATCCAGCTGAAAAGTTGAATCCAATCAGCGTGAAAACTTTCCCATATCCGGGATTTGCAACGGATTTACAGCAACCAATTACGTCGTTATTATTTAAAGCCCAAGGAACATCAGAAATCATCGACACCATTTATCCTAAACGTATTGGCCATATTCCGGAATTGGCGCGTATGGGTGGCGATGCAAGAGTTGAAGGAAATTACATGTACCTAGGTCATACAGCGCATTTAACTGGGGCAGAGGTAGCCGCTTCTGATTTACGTGCGGGGGCTTGTCTTGTGATTGCGGGCTTAATGGCAGAGGGTACGACAAAGATTTCCAAAGTAGAAAATATTTTACGTGGATATGACCATATTATTGAAAAACTAACTGCTTTAGGGGCAGATATTCAAATGATTGAGGAGTGATTCGGGCGTGAGTGATTATTTAACAATGGCTGAGTTGGAAAATAAAACTTTAAAAGAAATCTATACTTATGCACGTGAGTTTAAGATTCCATACTACAGTCAAATGAATAAAAAAGAGCTTTCACTAGCAGTTATCCGAGCGCAGGCAGAAAAGCAAGGATTCTTCTATATGGAAGGTATCTTAGACATTACCCATCAAGACGGCTATGGATTTTTGCGACCAATTAACTATGGCCCGAGTGCTGAAGATATTTATATTTCTTCTTCGCAAATTCGACGTTTCGGGTTGCGAATTGGCGATAAAGTGGCAGGAAAAGCTCGCCCACCCAAGGAAAGTGAACGTTATTATGGCTTGATGCACGTTGAAAGCGTGAATGGGAAAGCCCCTGAAGAAGCCAAACAACGACCACACTTTCCGGCATTGACACCTCTATATCCAAATAAACAAATTCAATTATCAACAAAAGGCAATATGTTAACTACACGAATGATTGATATGTTTGCGCCCGTTGGATTTGGACAACGTGGTTTGATTGTGGCACCTCCAAAGGCCGGAAAAACCACGATTTTAAAAGAAATTGCCAATGGGATTACCGAAAATCATCCAGAGGTCGAGTTGATTGTGCTTTTAATTGACGAACGCCCGGAAGAAGTGACCGATTTAGAACGCAGTGTCAAAGGGGATGTTGTATATTCTACCTTTGATTTACAGCCAAGCAACCATACACGCGTTTCGGAGTTAGTTTTAGAGCGAGCGATGCGATTGGTAGAAGATAAGCGCGATGTGGTGATTTTGATGGATAGTATTACTCGTCTTGCTCGTGCCTATAATTTGGTTGTTCCGCCAAGTGGACGTACCTTAAGTGGAGGGATTGATCCAGCTGCTTTGTATAAACCTAAAAAATTCTTTGGGGCAGCTCGTAATATTGAAGAAGGAGGTAGCTTAACAATTTTAGCTACAGCCTTAGTGGATACGGGAAGTCGCATGGATGATGTCATTTATGAAGAGTTCAAGGGTACAGGAAATATGGAATTACAGCTTTCTCGTCAACTAGCAGAACGTCGTATTTTCCCAGCTATTGATATGAAGAAATCAGGTACACGTAAAGAAGATTTACTTATGTCAGAAGAACAACTAGAAGAGACTTGGCGCTTACGTAAGAATATGGTCGGTGACTCGTTGGATTATACTGAGCAATTTATTCAGATTTTGCGTAAAACGAAGAATAATGAAGAATTTATCCAAGCCTTTCAAGATATTACTTTTGAGAATGAAGAAAAAACCATCCGACCAAACAGACGTTATATCAAGAAAAATTAGCTAAAACGATTGACAGTACAAATGTATTTTGCTAAGATAAGTTTGTTGTATGTCAACGAAGAATAACTCTGGCTCAGCAAATGGACCAGGGCAAAGGAGAGAAAAACATGAAAGCAAATATTCATCCAGATTACCATCCAGTAGTATTTATGGATTCTACAACAGGATTCAAATTTTTATCAGGTTCAACTAAAACTTCAAACGAAACAGTTGAATGGGAAGATGGAAACACTTATCCATTAATCCGTGTCGAAGTGACATCAGATTCACACCCATTCTACACTGGTCGTCAAAAATTCACTCAAGCAGACGGACGCGTGGATCGTTTCAACAAAAAGTACGGTTTCACAAATTAATTTCGTCCTTGCACGAGAATTTCATTCAAAACATTGTTATAGCAACGTTTATCGGCACTCTAGATTTTCTCTGGAGTGTCGATTTTTGCGTTTGACTACCCTTTTGACTACCCCTTGTTTAATTAATTTATTTTGAGGTATTTTGCGAACATATCTGCAGTCTCGTTGGTTTATTTATTTTATGATAAGCCAAATAATTATGGAAATAAGTAAAATATACACAATAAGTGCTTGCCAGCCAAAAGGGATTCGTTCTAATTTAAATGTGGTATGGCCTTTTTTCAGATTTTAGTTTCACCTTTTTTCATTTTCTGTTTGTGTTCGAGTTCATCTAATTCTTGCTCTAAATCTTGCTTGATATATTTTAAATAGGACAATCTGACAAAAAGAACAACGATTATAGCAATAAAACTTACAATAATTAACTTAATCATTAACTATTCACATACGTTGTGTTTCATTTTTTTAATCTGGTATGTTTGGATAAGGATACTAATTCTTATTTTTTATTCTCTTGATAATCATCCCCACAAAGCAAATGGCATATATCGCAGCAAGCCATGAAGGAAGTGAATTAAAAACAAGCAAATTAAACTAAAGAGGAGCATCATGATATTGAAGTATTTCATTATCATAAGTCCTCCGTAAACGTATTAGATAAAGTGTGTATGTTTGACTTTCCATTGTTCTAGCTTGATATTGAGCCAAAAACTATAGATACCTAAAGTAATAATGGTGAGTAGAAACCATTTGATCCAGTTACCAAATAATTGCATGGCAGTTCCATCGAAATAAAGTCTGCGTCCATTGATGACAGTATGCTTGATTTTCCAATTATACAGCAGGCAAATTCCCCACGGTGTGCAGATGCCAAGTGTACAAATTGTAATTATTGCCGCTAGTAGATAAGTGCCGATATAAGTAGCTAAACCACCATCAAAATAAGATTCATTCATAATAATTATGCCTCCTTTTTATAACAAATGTATCTTATATTATTTTCTGGAAAAAAGCAATTGGAATTTTAAAAAAATAGATTTAGAATGAGAAGTGTAAGATGAAATGGAGAATAGAGGTGGGAAAATGATGTTATATCAGCAGGCTTTAGCAATAGCAAAGGATGCGCACAAAGGTCAAGTTGATAAAGCAGGGGTGGCGTATATCCAGCATCCACTTTATGTTGCAAGTTTGGTAGAAGGGGAGTTAGCTAAAACGATAGCATTGTTGCATGACGTAGTAGAAGATTCTGCTTGGACGCTAGAGGATTTACGCATGGAGGGCTTACCTGAAGAGGTTGTTCAAGCCGTTGAAATCCTAACTAAAAGCAGCATAATTCTGATCTTTCAAGATTAACTACTGTTACAGAAATCGATCGCAAAAGAGCAGAAAAATATCGACAAGCCATTGCATTTTTAAGCGAAGAATAAGGAATAATGAACAGTTCCTCAAAATCCACTGATATTTTTGAAAGGAAGTATAGGATATGTCGGATGAGATTTATTTTTATAAAGAAAATGATGCCGACCAAATTTGGTGGGTGGACAATATGGACAGAGTCGGACTGCATCTTTTCTCATTTGATAAAAAGAAAATTTACAACTTGTTTACCGACTATCCATATGCCATGACTGAAGAAGAAATAGCAGTTTTCAATCGTGAGAACCCGTTCTGGAGTGAATTTTTTCAAAATAGATTTAAAAATTAAAAAAGTCGTAACTATAGAAAAAGGTAAAAACCATTTACTAAATATATCTAAGTAGAAGGTAAGGGTGGTAGAAATGCGATTTAAAAACTTTGATGAATTTGGTAAAGCTGTTAAAGATTTGGAATCAGAGTATGAAAAACACTTCGATACAAAATTTCCAGAGCGGATCATTGGTTGGTGGGATCCGTTCAATTTGACGCTTGAAGAGGCTAATGAGGGATATGAGGCGATGAAGCGTGATGTGTACGCGGCTATTGAGAAGAATACTGAGATTGAAAGCATTCCAATTGAACTGTGGAATCAAATCATTTTTTAGCAAGAAGAAAAGAGAACTAGTCGCAACAATTAAAGGACTAGTTCTCTTTTAGGTTTAGTTTAGGACTGCTTGGGCCAATGCTTTTTGAATGGCCACAATGCTATCATCGCTTCTGAATTGTAAGCTTTCAGCAGGGAGTTCGGCACTAGAAATCCAAATTTTTAACTCAGCATCTAAGTCAAAATGACCACTTGTTTCCACTGAAAAGCGTGAAATAGAACGATAAGGAATGGATTTATATTCCACTTTTTTGCCTGTCATGCCTTGTTTGTCGACAATAATCAGTCTTTTTTCAGTAAAAACTAATAAATCACGGACTAGTTTGAAGGCTAAATCAACTTTTTCTTCAGGCATTAAGACATCTTGTAATTCCTTTTGAGCTACTTCGATATTCATTTTACTTGCATTACCTAATAGACCGTTAAATAATCCCATGTCATCACCTCATAATTGTTTTGATATTTTGATTGTATCAAGAATAAGCTTTGCTGACAATTGTACAAAAGACTGATTTTAGATGAAAAAATAGACAGCCAGAAGTATTCCTTCAAGCTGTCTATTTTTTACATACCGATGAGATAATCTTCGTCTTTCATTGCTTCGACGGTACCTAAAAGATAACCATTGCCGACTTGCGAGAAGAAATCATGATTACTTGTACCTGTTGAAATCCCATTCATTACGATTGGATTGACATCATTAGCAGTATCTGGGAAGAGTGGATCTTGTCCTAAGTTCATCAATGCTTTATTGGCGTTATAACGTAGGAAAGTTTTGACCTCATCTGTCCAGCCTAATTCATCATAAAGTTCTTCCGTGTAGCGTTCTTCGTTTTCGTATAATTCATAAAGTAAATCATACATCCAATCACGTAGGTTTTCTTGCTCTTCAGCAGATAATTCATTAAAACCTAATTGGAATTTATAGCCGATATAAGTGCCATGGACGGACTCATCACGGATAATTAATTTAATAATTTCCGCTACGTTTGCTAATTTATTGTTTCCTAAGTAGTAAAGTGGTGTATAAAAACCTGAATAGAAAAGGAAAGTTTCCAAAAAGACGCTGGCTACTTTCTTTTCTAGCGCCGTGCCGTTTTTATAGATTTCATTAATTCGTTCGGCTTTTTTCTGTAAATAGGGATTCGTATTCGTCCATTCGAATATTTCTTCAATTTCAGACTTGGTATTCAAAGTACTGAAAATAGAAGAGTAACTTTTTGCGTGCACAGATTCCATAAACTGAATATTGTTCAACACTGCTTCTTCATGTGGCGTGCGGGCATCTTTGCGTAAATGCTCCATCCCACTTTCTGATTGGACTGTATCTAAAAGGGTTAGGCCACCAAATACATGTCCCACTGTGGTCTTTTCTAATTCAGAAAGTCCACGCCAGTCATCTAAGTCATTGGATAAGGGAATACGTGTATCCAGCCAAAATTGTTCTGTTAATTTTTCCCAAGTCGATTTATCGATAATGTCTTCAATTTCATTCCAGTTAATCGCTGCATAATAAGTTTCTGCCATTTTCTTCACTCCTTTTTAGATGACACAACTTTCACATTGGTTACTACCGATTTCTTCTGCGTCATCTGTGAAAGTACGAATATAATAAATCGATTTAATTCCTTTATGGAAAGCATAGTGACGTAAAATGTTTAAATCACGCGTTGTTTGTTTGGTTGTTGTTTTCCATTCATATAGACCCGCTGGGATTTCTGAGCGCATAAATAGTGTTAAACTCATGCCTTGGTCGATATGTTGTTGCGCAGTGGCATACACATCAATTACTTTACGCATATCCATATCATAAGCAGAAGTGTAATATTTAATTGTGTCATTAGAAAGTAATGGGGCAGGATAATAAATCTTTCCAATTTTCTTTTCTTGACGTTCTTCAATTAAACGGGTGATTGGATGTAAGCTGGCACTGGTATCGTTAATATAAGAAATTGAACCATTTGGCGCAACTGCTAGGCGATTTTGATGATACATTCCATATTTTTGTACGAGTTGTGCTAATTCAGTCCAGGCTTGTCCATCTGGAATAAAGATACCTTCAAATAAGGCCTTTACTTTTTCAGATTTTGGTTGGAATTGCCCAGTTACATATTTTTCAAAATAGCTACCATCAGCATATTTTGATTTTTCGAAGTGATAGAAAGTTTGTTTGCGTTCCTTGGCAATTTGCATGCTTTCATAAATTGTCCAGTAATTTAAAAGCATAAAGTAAATATCGGTAAATTCAATGGACTCTTTTGAACCATATGCCATATGATGTTTCGCAAAATAGGTGTGTAAGCCCATGGCACCTAAACCGATTGTATGACTTAAAGCATTCCCATTTTGAATAGAAGGAACGACATCGATATCTGAAGCATCCGTGACATAGGTTAAGGCACGCGTCATCACACGAACAGATTTACCAAAGTCAGGACTTTCCATTAAATTGACGATATTGGTTGAGCCTAAGTTACAGCTAATATCTGTACCTAAAACCTCAAATTCTTGTTTACCATTTAAAATAGAAGGTTGTTGGACTTGTAAAATTTCTGAACATAGATTGCTCATGATAATTTTTCCGTCAATTGGATTGGCACGATTGGCTGTATCTAAGTTTACGACATATGGATAACCTGATTCTTGCTGTAATTTAGAGATTTCATTTTCTAAATCACGGGCTTTAATCTTAGTTTTACGAATATTAGGATTAGCCACTAGATTATCATATTCTTTTGTAATATCGATATAAGAGAATGGGACGCCGTATTCTCGTTCGATGCTATACGGACTAAATAGATACATATCTTCATTTTTGCGTGTAAGCTCATAGAATTTATCAGGTACTAATACACCTAGCGAAAGGGTCTTTACGCGAATTTTTTCATCAGCATTTTCTTTTTTAGCAGATAAAAATTGGATAATATCTGGATGAAAGACATTTAGATAAACCACCCCAGCGCCTTGACGTTGACCAAGCTGGTTGGAGTAACTAAAACTATCTTCAAATAATTTCATTACTGGCATCACACCGCTAGCTGCATTTTCATAACCCTTAATTGGGGCACCGGCTTCACGTAGGTTTGACAGTGTAATTCCGACACCACCACCGATACGTGATAACTGTAAGGCAGAGTTAATCCCACGTCCAATAGAGTTCATATCATCGGTAATTTGGATTAAAAAGCAACTCACTAATTCGCCACGACGTTTACGACCGGCATTTAAAAAGGAAGGTGTTGCTGGTTGATAACGTTGATGAATCATTTCATCGGCTAAAGCTAAGGCTAATTCTTCATTACCATCTGCAAAATAAAGGGCATTAAAGGCGACGCGATCTTCATAAGTTTCTAGATAAGTGGTCCCATCATTGGTTTTAAGGGCGTACTGAGAATAAAACTTATAAGCTGCCATAAATGATTTGAAACGGAAATTTTGTTCAAATAAATAAGTATATAGTTTCTCAATAAATGCTAAATTATATTTTGATAAAAATTCGGTTTCAAGGTAATCATGTGTAGTTAAATAATCCAACTTTTCTTTAATAGTAGAAAAATTCATCGTATTTGGTTTTACATTCTCTTCAAAAAATGCTTTCAGTGCTTCTTGATCTTTTTGAAGAGGAATTTGGCCATTCATTGGTCGATTTATTTCATTATTTAATTTAAAGTAGCTGACATCTTTCAGTGCTTTTAAACTCATCCGCTCACAACCTTCTTTTGTTTTTTTTAATGAAACATAAAAAAAGATTTGTAGTTATTTTGTAACATACAAATCATTCAATTATACATATGAATATAAATGATTTTAATCATTTTGTCTAGGCTAATAACTTCAATTGATCTGGACGAAAACCAACGATTGTAGCCACATCAGAAGTTACTACAGGAACGGTTTGGAATCCATTTTCTTTTAGCCAGTCAATTGCTTCTGGTTGAATGTCAATATTGATTTCTTCAAAGCTGATTTGATTTTGTGTTAAAAAGCGTTTTGCCATTTTACATTGCATACAATTATTTTTCGAAAATAGTTTAATACTCATGACTGCGTCCCTCCGTTAATCTTTATATCATTAGTATAATGCTCTTTGACGAAATGTCAACTATAAAAACACAATATATAGTGGTTAATTTTGTGGATAAACACAATAGATAGTATTTCACAATGAAATTGCATATGGACGAATGTTTTGTATATTTTTGTGAAAGCAATTCAATGGTTACTATTCTAAGCTTTCATTTTTCTTGCAAACTATTAGGATGTGATTTTAAACTGTGGATATTCAAAATTTTGTATAGTCAGATTCACAATATGATCAAGAGTCATCCACAAGATATAGTGGAGTGTCAATTTGTCAAGCACAAGAAATATGAAACAAAAGAAAGATATGAAACATTTAACAAAAAAACAGAATATCTTATTGACAAAATAAAAAGACAAGTTACCCATATATGTTTGTAAGGAAGATAACTTGTCTAATCAAATTAGTTATTCTATGATGTAATAAATTTCAAAGTAATAATTATTTATATATTTTTTCAATTCGTGTATCCGGAATAATCCATAATAATGTGATACAGAATAATAATAAGTAACTTGCAATCGGTGCGACAAAAGCTAGTAAAGCAGATAAGAGATACGAGGCAATGGAAATCTTTGCCTTCAAATCGCGTCCAAATAGTTGCTTGATTAATGAATGCGCTTCATGTGTATCAAGGATGGCATTTTGTAATAGGTAATAGGAGATGGCACACATAAATAAAACAAAGCCATACATAAATGTTGGTGCAGTTTTAAATAAATGTGCCCCTAACCAACTCGTCGTTACTGGTAAAAGCGACATCCAAAATAGCCAATGTAGATTTAACCATAAAATTTTTCCTGAGACCTTTTCTAAAGTCGAGATTAGATGATGATGATTATTCCAATAAATACCTACATATAAATAACTTAAAATATAGGCAAAAAAGGTGGGGATAACTTCTTTGATTGCTTCAAAAGTAAAGTCTTTTGGCGTGTGTAATTCGAGTACCATAATTGTAATGATAATTGCTAACACACCATCGCTAAAGGCTTCCATTCGATTTTTAGGCATCAATAAACACTTCCTTATTTATAAAATTATCTTTTCAAAATTACTCGATTATATTACAAGATATTTCATTTAAAAGCAATATTTTTGCAATCACTCTTTTTTAGAATCATTCTTGTTTTGTGAATTCAAACACAAATCGTTGACATTTCAATATTTTTGCCGTATTCTATTGATAATGATTCTCAATTACGAAAAAATTAAATGAAATAAGGTAGCAAAATGAATATATTACAAGCGAACATGCACCAGATATATGAAATCTCAAAAATAAAGACGAATGAAAAAGTCACGAAACGCCTACAAGATTTAGGAATTGTTCCTAAAAGTGAAGTTGTCTTGATTCAGTTATCAAAGGAAAGTGGCGTCATTGTATTAAAAAATTCGCGCTTAGCATTAGCCACGGAAATTTTAGAACAAATTGAAATCAATGAAAAGAAGACGCGTGCACAGTGGATTCCTTTAGATGAAGTAAAAATCGACGAACGTGTGAAAGTGATTAGCATCCATGGAGAAGGCGCAATAAAACGACGATTGATGGATATGGGTGTAACGAAAAATGTAGAAATCTTGGTTCGTAAAGTAGCGCCGTTGGGTGATCCGATTGAAGTCGTTTTACGTGGTTATAATTTAAGTTTGCGCAAAGGTGAAGCAACATTAATTTTAGTGGAAAGACAGGTGAGTGATGATGAATAAACAGATTGCTTTAGTAGGAAATCCGAATAGTGGTAAAACGAGTACCTTTAATGTTTTAACTGGTTCTAATCAATCTGTGGGGAACTGGCCAGGAGTAACAGTTGAACGTAAATCAGGATTGTTAAAGCAAAATAAAACTATCTGTATTCAAGACTTACCCGGGATTTATTCCTTGTCTTCTTATTCACCTGAAGAAGTTATCGCTCGAGATTATCTTTATACGAATGATGCGAGTGGAATCGTTAATATTATTGATGCCTCCAATTTAGAGCGCAATTTATATCTTACTTTGCAATTGATGGAATTTGGTTTACCGATGATTTTAGGCTTAAATATGATGGATATTGTCAAAAAGTCGGGGCAAAAACTGAATATTGATAAGTTGAGTTATGCATTAGGTCTGCCAGCTGTTGCGATGAGTGCCTTGAAAAAGCAAGGGATGAAAGAATTGACGAAAGCATGCGAAAAAATGATTGCTAATCCAAAAATTGGCAATACTGTCACTTATGATGATCGTTTGGAAGCAGCCTTCAATGAAATTGCTACTATTATAGAAGGAAAAGTTTCCAAACAACATTTGCGTTTCGTGACGATTAAACTTTTTGAACGTGATGAATTAGTCAATGCCCGACTAACGTTAACACCAGTAGAGCAAAAAGAAATTACCGAAATCATTGAAATTACCGAAAAGATATTTGATGATACAGCTGAAGCGATTGTGATTAATGAACGTTATGAAGCAATTAGTAGAATTACTAGCTTATGTTTAATTAAAGAATCTAGTTTTGAATTGAGTTTTAGTGATAAAATTGATCGAGTGGTGACGAATCGTTTCCTAGCTTTACCGATTTTCGCATTTGTGATGTGGGCTGTTTACTATTTATCCATTCAAACAATCGGGACAATGGGCACTGATTGTTTGAATGATGTGCTTTTTGGCCAGTGGGTTCCCGATTGGACGACCAAGATTTTGGAAAGTTGGCAAGTGTCACCTTGGATGCAAGGTTTGGTTGTTGATGGAATTATCGCAGGGGTCGGGGCGGTATTGGGCTTTTTACCACAATTATTAGTGTTATTTTTCTGTTTAGCTATTTTGGAAGACTGTGGCTACATGGCTCGAATTGCTTTTGTTATGGACCGAATGTTGCGTCGTTTTGGCCTTTCAGGGAAATCATTTATCCCAATCTTGGTATCAACTGGATGTGGTGTTCCGGGAGTAATGGCGACACGAACCATTGAAAGTGAAAAAGACCGCCGCTTAACAATCATGGTAACCACCTTTATGCCATGTTCTGCTAAGTTGCCAATTATTGGTTTAGTAGCAGGTGCTTTTTTCCCTCATCATAGTTGGGTCGCACCTTCTGCGTATTTTGTCAGCATCATTTCAATTATCTTATCAGCAATTAGTTTGAAAAAGACAAAACTATTTAGTGGAGAAGCGGCACCATTTATTATGGAATTACCGCCTTATCATTTTCCGCAAATGAAGAATGTCTTTTTACAAATGATGCAGCGTGGACATTCTTTTGTGAAAAAAGCAGGAACGATTATTTTTGCGACTAGTGTGCTTATCTGGTTTACGATGAACTTTAATTTCCGCTTACAAATGGTGGCTGCAAATCAAAGTATTTTGGCTAGTTTTGGTCACCTGCTTGCTCCTTTATTTATTCCACTTGGTTGGGGAAATTGGCAAGGGACCGTGGCTTCGATGACAGGCTTAATTGCCAAAGAAAATGTCATTAACACATTTGGTATTTTGTATAAAAATGCTAGTGAAGTCTCTGAAACTGGAAAAGAATTTTGGCAAGCGATGCATATGGATTTTACCACTGTTTCTGCTTATGCCTTTCTAACCTTTAATTTACTTTGCGCACCCTGTTTTGCGGCAATTGGGGCGATTCATCGGGAAATGGCGAGTGTGAAGTGGACATGGCTAGCGATTCTTTATCAATGTGGGTTTGCTTATGTGATTAGTATGATGATTTATCAGTTTGGTCATTTGTTCTTTGAAGGCGGAAGTTTAAACGTTTGGACCTGTCTTTCATTAATGGCTGCAGCTTATTTTGTCTATTTACTGATTTTCAAGTCAACTTATCAAAATAAACTAAATTTAGCAAAAGAAATGGTGGTGCATAAAGGATGAATTTACCGACTTTCATTTTAGCTGTCTTGATTTTGGTTGCTGTTGTGCGTATTTTTTATCGACAATTTCAAACAAAAGGGCATTGTGATCATTGTGAGAGTGAATGTGCCGTCAAACATTCGCTAAAATCAACTGACCAATCGACTAAATAATTGTTAAATATTTAAACATTTTAAAAAAGCAGTCTCCCAAAATAGTTTGGAAGGCTGCTTTTTTTGAGATTAATTATCTAAAATTTGAATACCTAATCCAAGCAGTCCTGGGCCTGTGTGAACAACTAACGCAGGTGAAATATCTCCAAATAGAATTTCTGTTGCATGAGGTAATCTCTTCGCTAATTCTGCTTTTAACCATTGACCTTCTTCATAAGCATCGCCATGTGCTACAGCGAGACGATAGCTTTTAGCATCCTTTAAAAATTCTGTGGTTAGTTTTAAAGTTGTTTCTAAGCTTTTTTTACGCCCGCGTGACTTGGCTACTGTATAATAAATACCCTCTTCATTACAAGAAATGGTGGGATTTAGCTTCAACATATTACCAACAATCGAAGCAACTAAGCCAATCCGGCCACCTTTTTGTAAGTATTCGAGTGTAGCTACATTAAAATAGATTCGATTATAATAGACTTCTTTTGAGAGTTTTTGCTGAATAGTTTGAAAGTCTAGGCCAGCGTCAATATATTCAGCAGCCCGAATCGCTTGAAGTCCAGCAGCAATTCCAATATTTTTAGTATCTAGTACAAAGGTGTCTAGCTCAGGATATTCTTCACTGACTAGCCGAACCGCATTAAAAGTACCACTTAAACCACTAGAGATTGTGACAGCAACCACTTGTTGATAACCGTCTTGTTTTACTTGCTCAAAGACTTCATGAATCGTTTGCATACTTGGTAAAGAAGTTTTTGGAATTTCTTCTTTAAAGCGGTCATAAACTTCTTGAGGAGTGATATCTATTTTATCAATATAGGTTTGATTCGAATAAATAATTTGTAAAGGTAACATATACATTGATTTGTTAGTTACAATATCCATTGGCACATCGCAGCCAGAATCAATCACTAAGGCAATCTTTTTATTGTTCATATTTTTCTTCTCCTGTTAATATATATTTTTCTTGAAGGATAATCATTTTTTCAGCGAGTAATTTATTTGCAAAAGCTCTAGTAGCCGCCTGTACTGCGATTCTATCTAGTTCAATCGGAATAGCCAAATTCATTGTACTTAATTGCGCTTGATTAATAATAAATTGAATGGATTTTTCCTGTTCGTCGCAAAATAAATCATAAGCTTCCCTGATTCCACTAACTTTTCCTTGAAATAAGATGCCACTTTTTACTTCTGGAATCGTAATGACTTGTTTCAATAAGGTAATTGCGATTAAAAAAGCTAAATGTTTTCGTTGGTATCTTTTTTTGATAGGTGCTGGAATCAATCCTTTTTTAACATAATTATTGACCATTGCAGGTGTTAGCAATGGGTGCTTTTCTGTTTGAATGACTGGCATGAGATATTGATCAACCAGTTGAATGACTTGGTCCATATAAAGATCTAAATCGGGTAATTCTTGCCATCTTGGTAGGTGGAAATCTCTCAAAGACTCTCCCCATAAGGCAAGTTCATTTTTTAATTCATCCATCAATATCACTCCAATATCTATAATACAAAAATTAATTATATTAATCATTTTATCTAGTTTCTAAGACTAGATATATTTTAGCATATCTAAATAATCTTGTCACGAAGAAAAAAATACAAAAAAATAGAAAAAAAGTTTTATATAACTCTTGATTTTTATTTAATGGAGTGCTAATATGTAAAAGTAATCGATACGGGTTGTTAGCTCAGTTGGTAGAGCAGCTGACTCTTAATCAGCGGGTCGCGGGTTCGAGCCCCTCACAACCCATTATATTACGATAAATCTATCTGGTACTTTACTAGATAGATTTTTTTTATTACTAACTAGTGAAAAAATATGTTAAAAATAGAAATAAACCCATTGCTTTTAATGAAACTCTTTGCAAAATAGGCTATAATAATCTTTGAGATGTTCAATAGGTTTATATATTCAAAAATATAAAATAATAACTGTTTAAATATAGAGGTGAAACTAGATGAAAAAGATTTTAGTCGTTGATGATGAGAAGCCAATTTCTGATATCGTTAAATTTAATTTAGCAAAAGAAGGCTATGAAGTGTTTAGTGCTTATGATGGTGAAGAAGCTTTACAAAAAGTGGAAGAAATTCATCCTGATTTAATTTTGCTAGATTTAATGTTACCAAAAATTGATGGCTTAGAAGTAGCAAAAGAAGTCCGTAAAAATTATGATATGCCAATTATTATGGTTACTGCGAAGGACTCTGAAATTGATAAAGTGTTAGGACTTGAAATTGGTGCAGATGATTATGTGACTAAGCCATTTTCTAACCGTGAACTGGTAGCCCGAGTGAAAGCCAATTTGCGTCGTGGGGGTCAAGTTGCTAAAGAAACAGAAGAAAACCAAAATGCAGACTTAGTGGTGGGTGAATTAACGATACATCCAAATGCTTATATGGTTACCAAAAAAGAAGAAGAAATCATTTTAACGCATCGTGAATTTGAATTACTACACTACCTTGCAAAACATTTAGGACAAGTGATGACACGTGAACATTTACTTCAAACGGTTTGGGGTTATGACTATTTTGGAGATGTGCGGACCGTGGATGTGACTGTCCGTCGTTTACGTGAAAAGATTGAAGATAAACCTAGTCATCCAAATTACTTAGTGACTCGTCGCGGGGTTGGCTATTTTTTACGTAATCCAGAACAGGAGTAGTTTATGAGAGAAAGAGTTCGCTTTTTTCAATCGGTGAACTTTAAGATTGCCCTGACATTTATCTTGATTTTACTTATTTCAATCGAGATAATCGGGGCATATTTTATTCGCGGATTAGAAAAATCAATTGTCGATAATTTTACCAAAGGGATGGATACCCAAGTGGCTGCCTTGGCAAACACACTGTCTTCGGAGCTAGATCGAGATCAAGCTGATGATGAAACGATTCAAGCAAATATTCAGCGGCTATTAGATAATAGTAGTACGAGTGAAATGATTGAGATGCGTGTGGTGGATGAAAAAGGAATTGTTTTAGCTACGACCGATGTTTCAGGTAAGTCTGCGATTGGTAAGAAGAATGATTACCAAGAGCTAGATGATTTTACGATTAAAAGTATGAAAGTAGCAGATAAAGATACCCACAGTCGCGTACTTATTAATGTCCATCCGATTCAGTCAATGACAGGAGATACGGTTTTAGGTGCCCTGTATGTAAAGAGTGATATTGAAGACCAGTATCAGCAAATTAAAAATATTGCGGTTATTTTTGTCACTGCCTCACTTTTAGCAGTAGGTATTTCGATGGTCGTTGCGATTTTAATTGCCCATTCGATTACCCAACCGATTGGCGAAATGCGAGAACAAGCTTTACGAATTGCTAGAGGTGATTATAGTCGTAAAGTTACGGTCCACGGAAAAGATGAATTAGGTCAATTAGCCGTTACCTTTAATCAACTGGCAGAACAAATAGAAGAGACGCAAGATGCGATGGAATCTGAGAGAAACCGCCTAAACAGCGTCTTATCACATATGTCAGATGGAGTCGTTGCTACTGATCGCCGAGGAAAAGTCATTACTATTAACGACATGGCATTATCGTTATTAGGTATTTCTAAAGAGGCAGCAGTAGGACAAAATATATTGAATCTATTAGGTATTGAAAAAGATTATACTCTTCGGAAAATTTTAGAAAGTACAGAAGAGTTATTAATTGAGCGAAATGAATCTAATTATGGGGATAACAAGATTATTCGTGTTGAGTTTTCAATGATTCGGCGTGAGTCTGGTTTTATCTCAGGTTTAGTTGCCGTTATGCACGATGTTACCGAACAAGAGCAAAATGAACGTGATCGTCGTGAATTTGTTTCTAACGTTTCTCATGAATTGCGCACCCCTCTAACAAGCATGCGAAGTTATATTGAGACTTTAAGTGAAGGGGCTTGGCAAGATCAAGAAATGGCGCCGCGTTTTTTAAAAATTACTTTGGATGAAACAGACCGTATGATTCGGATGATTAATGATTTACTTGATTTATCTCGTATGGACAATGGCAATTTAAAACTAAATATTGAAATGGTTAATTTTAACGAATTAGTGAACTTTGTCTTAGATCGTTTTGACGTAATTATTGCAAATAGTGAGAAAAAGTATCGTATTGTTCGAGAGTTTACGCAAAGACCGCTTTTTGTCGAAGTGGATACTGACCGGATGATTCAAGTTATTGATAATATTATGAATAATGCGATTAAGTATTCTCCAGATGGTGGAAAAATAACCGTGCGCTTAATGGAAACACATAATAACGTGATATTATCGATTACCGACCAAGGGCTAGGAATTCCTAAAAAAGATATTTCACGTATTTTTGACCGCTTTTATCGTGTGGATAAAGCTCGTGCACGCAAACAAGGTGGAACTGGTTTGGGATTGGCGATTTCAAAAGAAGTGGTCAAAGCATTAGGTGGCACCATTTGGGCTACGAGTATTGAAAATTATGGTTCAACTTTTTACATTAGCTTACCTTATGAACCATTTGAGGAGGATTGGTGGGATTGAAATATTTGAGCCATGGGATTCGTTTAGGTTTGGTTGCATTGATTGCTTTGAGTTTCTATCTTTCATATCTCATTTGGTTATCTCCTGAACGAAATGATGAAAGCCAAGAGCAAGAGATGAGTCAAAAAATTACAGATATTCGTTCTAAAGAGGAATTATTTTTACCTACAAGTGTTGCATATCACAATGATAAACAAATTAACATAAGTAATTCACCAAGTATCTTATTATCTTTACATCATTTTCTTAAAGATCAAAAAATTCGTCGTCTACAAATCTATGCCTATGAAAATGAAGAATCTTTATTAAAAAATTTATCAAAGGAAAATTATGTTTCTTTTGATTATTTGTCAAAAATGAATTTAAATGAATATCTATCTGTTTATCAATTACGATTGTCAAATAACGATAAACAGAAACTAAAAAGTATTTATTTTGATGAAATGAGATTGAATTTAAAGCAAAAGCAACTAGTCTTTATTAATCACGAAGACCAGCAAGTGTTCAAATTTCATGTACAAATGGATTTAACCCAGATTGAAAACTATCTTAAAAAGCATCAAAAACAATTTCAATTGCATGAAGGTGAATTTAAGATGGTTTCCGGACAAGTTTATAGTAAAGATCCTATCAAATTACAGTTATACTCTTATATCTCAACGGATCAACCTTATACACTTTTTCGTGATGCATTCTTTTTAAATACACGTGATATCAAAGTGAATGATGATACAAATGATGCTTTGGTCTTAAGTAATCATCAAGGCGATATGCTGTCTATTTCATTGAATGATCAAATGGTGCATTTTCGTGCGAATCAAGTGGATTTTCATAATCAGAATATGTATCGTGTAAGTGCGGATTATGTCTCTCGCTTAGGAACGAACCTAGGACAATTGCGTTTCTTTCAACGTGAAGATAAGAAGATTATTTATCGTGCGTTTGTCGAAGGATATCCATTATTTAGAAAAGATGATAACGGAAAAATTGTAGTTTCCTTTAGTGATTTAGGTCAAGAAAATACTAGAAATATGGAGATTAGTGGGAATTTAACTACATTACAAGTTCCAATTCCTTCTGATAAGACAAAAACACTGCCAGGTGCTTTAACCATTTGTGAAAAGTTGCAATCCTTAGGTATCAAAGCATTACCAGAAATGACGATTGGTTATTTGTGGGAGGAAATACAAGATACTGGAGTGGTGGATTTAACACCGACTTGGTTTGCTTATTATCAAAATCAATGGCTACCATACGATGAATTGGTACAAATTTTATCAAACGGGAAAGGGGCTTAAAAAATGGATTTCAAACGAATAGAAGCAATTTTTCTGGTCGCTTTCCTTTGTTTAGATATTTTCTTGTTTTCGATTTATCGACAATCACAAAATGAGCAGACACCAATCAATAATTCCTCTACCATCAAAATTACGCAGCGTTTAAAAGAAGATAAAATCAAGTATGAGGGTAAAATTTCATCTGAGCATACGGATGGTTATTATCTTAGTGCTACCCAGACAAATTTAAATACGGAATTGCAAAATATGAAAAAGACAAAGAAATTAGAAAATGTCGATGTTTTGCGAAGTAGTGTGAAAGATAATTTACTTTCTTTAACCCCAGAAAAAGATTTATCCGTCAATAAAAAAGGACAGATTCCGACATTGGTTCGTGAAACATTAACAAATCAGAAAGAGATTATCCTCGGAAAAGATTATCGCTATCAAGACGAAATTCATCAACAAAGTGATGGCTATTTGGATGTTTATGCTTGTCAGAAATATGAAGGCATTCCAATAAATGATATTACTGCTCAAATCAAATTCACGTTAAAGAAAAATGATGAGAATTATCGCCTTGAAAAGATTCAGCAAATGCATTTGAGCAATTTAACGGCTTTACGCGAAAAAATGCCGCTAGTCTCTGAGGAAGATGCTTTAACGACGCTTTATATTAATAATAAATTGAGTAAAAATGATGAAATTTTATGGTCGAAATTAGCTTACACATTGGTACTACAAGTGAGAGGGAAAAATGTTTATGTACCTGCTTGGTTTGTGTCAATACGGCATGAAGACAAAAAAGAGCAAGTCGAAATAGTCAATGCTTTTCGTAATCGTATCATTACGAATGCTGCAGTTCGTAAAGTAGAAAATAAATAAATTTTACAGTATAATGGCCTTAGATAAAAGAGGTGTGAACTTTTGGAAACAGGACAAGCTTTTGAAATTAGTATTTTAGCTAGTGGTTCGACAGGGAATAGCTTATATTTAGAGACGGCTGAAAAAAAGATTTTAGTCGATGCTGGTTTAAGTGGTAAAAAAATTGAATCCTTAATGCAGCAAGTCGGTAAAAATCCAGCAGACTTAGATGCTATTTTGGTGACGCATGAACATTCCGACCATATTCAAGGGGTAGGAGTCTTAGCACGGCGTTATGATTTAGAAGTCTACGCAAATGAACTAACTTGGAAAGCCATGGATAAACACTTGGGTAAAATTCCCGTTGAAAAGAAAAAAATCTTTGAAATGGGTAAAAAGATTACTTTTGGTGATATGGATATTGAAAGCTTTGGTGTATCACATGATGCCGCCGCGCCACAATTTTATCGTTTTTATAAGGATAATAAGTCTTTTGTCATGTTGACAGATACTGGTTATTGCAGCGATCATATCCGAGGAGTCATTAAAGGGGCAGATGCTTATTTAATTGAAAGTAATCATGATTTAGAAATGTTACGAATGGGCGGTTACCCTTGGACTTTAAAGCAAAGAATCTTAGGAGATAAGGGCCATTTGTCTAATGAAGATGGCGCTTTAGTGATGACTGATGTTTTAACTGATAAAACCAAACGTGTCTATCTTGGTCATTTAAGTCGTGAAAATAATCTTGTTGAACTAGCCCATATGACAAT
>CAMMST010000042.1:0-21471 GCA_946499615.1 Enterococcus cecorum
AAAACTACAGCCTTCCAAGCTGTTGTCGCGAGTTCGATTCTCGTCACCCGCTTTAGTTTTATTATGGGCCTATAGCTCAGCTGGTTAGAGCGCACGCCTGATAAGCGTGAGGTCGATGGTTCGAGTCCATTTAGGCCCATTTCATATCAATTACCATACATAATTGGTATTGGGGAAGTACTCAAGTGGCTGAAGAGGCGCCCCTGCTAAGGGTGTAGGTCGGGAAACTGGCGCGAGGGTTCAAATCCCTCCTTCTCCGTAATATATTGGTCCGTTGGTCAAGTGGTTAAGACACCGCCCTTTCACGGCGGTAACACGGGTTCGAATCCCGTACGGATCATGCATTGGAAGTGATGGCAATATCACTTCTATTTTTTTATCCTTAATAATGTAAACGTTTTATTGTGGATAGAAATATTGTCTCGAAGATAGGATGAGTATGGCTGTGAGTGTAATCCTAGGAATGATTGCAGATTTAAAACGGCTGAATTCTATGATAGAAAATTCAATAGGAAAGAAAATCCATCTGGGGACTGAAGGAAACTCGATACGAAGTGTGTTATACTTTAGCTAAGAGAAAATGAAAGAAGTGAGTGCTATGCGTATTTTTGCATATGTCTTATTGGCTCTCGGTATGTATGAAGCTTATTTTGTGTCAAAAGCAATTTGTCTGGAAAAGAATGGACAAAAACAAGAAGTAGCTATAGCCTTACCATTGGGGATTCCTCAGGGTTTGATGTTTGTGGCTTTAATGTTCTTGCTAGGGATTAGTTTTCTATTACCTAGCTGTTGGTAATGAAATAGAAATGGGGCAATGAAATGTCTGAAATGAAATTGGGTATTCGTTATCTTGAAGAACTGCAAAAAGCATTTAGTCATCGTTTGTTGCAGACAAGTGATGAAATCAAGTTTTCTGAAAGTTTAAATGATTGTTTAAAACAAGTGAAGCAACAAGAAAAAGTAGATAATCGCTACTATATTTGCTTAGAACGTTTTTATCAACAAGCAAGCCTATTGATTGGGTTATCGACCTTACAATTATCAGATGAGGAAAAGCAAGATTGGTTAGCCTTTAGAAAATGGCATGAAGAAGTGGTTAAACCTAATCTACACTTATATGGTCCGGTGATTATCTAAAAAAAGAGCACGTTTATCATGAGCGTGCTCTTTTAAGTTTCTAGTTTGTTGAGAAAAGTGGGAATTTGACTTTCTTGCAAGTGATAGCGTTGATAAGGTCGTCCCACTTTGAGATAGATGGTTTCGCTGGTCAGGATTTGATGTTGCTCGAGAAATTGGATATATTTACGAATCGAGACATGGGAAAGGGATAACTCAGCAGCCAATTCCTGAATAGTAAAGCTTGTTTGGCGATTTTTTAGATGGTTGAGGATCTGAATAAGCGTATCTTTGCTCAAGCCTTTCTCGATTTCAATAGTAGTTTGACTCGTAACTGCAGGCTGAAAAAGCGCATCTAGACTAGCTTGGTCGATGAATTCTTGTTGCAGCATGCTTCGTTTTTGTTGCCATTTCAGAATTGCTTGTTGGAATCGTTCGAAGGTAAAGGGTTTAATTAGATAATCAATCACGCCAGCTTGCAAGGCTTGTTGGGCGAATTGGCTCTGAGTCGCGGCACTAATAATAATTACATCTGGAACCTTTGTAAGCCCATCGATTTCACTTAACAAATCTAAACCATGCGCCTCTTTTAAATGAATATCGAGTAAAATTAGGTCGATATCCTCGTTCTTTAAATATTGCCGTGCTTCATCTAAGTCTTTGCCGCCCACGATTTGATAGGTCGCATCAATTTTGTGTAAATAGCCTCGATGAATACGCTGAATCATAGGCTCATCTTCAACCATTAATATCTTCATAAAATCCTCTTTTCTGTTATAAATTGAATCTCTAAATGAGTATCTTTGCGGTGTAAGTGCATCTGGGTGTGTTCCTCATTTAGGATTTGTTGGAAAAATGCTTCACTTAATTTGTTTTGATAATCTTCAAGCTTTTGCGCACTAGCTTGAATCATCATAGTAAGAGTGAGTTTTTGTGCGTCCTCTTGTAATTGTACCTCTAGTTTCTCTGGATAAGTTTGACTAAAGAGTTGTTGTGGATAGCGATAAATTTTTAAGAGATTCATCATGGTTTGACTGTCGGTAAATGCTGAAATTTCCCCTAAAATATCAAAATCAGTCGTAACTTTAGCTTCAAGAAGTTGTTGCTGCCAATCTACTAAAAAGCTTGCTAATATCGGATTTTTCACCAATAAGCTGACTTTTTCGCTAAAAGCCTGTGTCATGTCTAATTGTTGTGCTAGAAAATCTTTCAACTGCTCATATTCGCCCAATTCTGTTAACCCGTATAAAATATGCATCTGGTTGAGATAATCATGAGTATGGGTTTGCAAGGTTTTTGCAAATTGCTGCGTCGATTGCAGTTGATGCGCCAAAAATAGGGTTTCAGTCGCATTTTTTAGTACAACCAAATGTCCGACCAACTTACTTTTTACTTCAATTGGTGCAATCGAAACAAAGTAAGCTTGTCCGTTTTGCTGATAATATTGTTCTTGACGTTTATGAAAATCAAGTTGCGTGGACTCTTGAATCAAGTCCGTCCAGGGATGTCCGACTAAACTTTGCTCGAATAATCCAAGTTGTTGTGCTAAATGTTCAGCCTGATGATTGGCTAGTAGGATATGTTTTTGCAAATCCAGGACCATGACAATATCTTTGGTTTCATTAATCATTGCGTTGCGTTCTTCTAAAAGGCGGGCAATTTCTTTAGGCTCAAGATTATGTAGCTGTCCCTTGAGATGATAGGCCAGTCCAAATGCCACCCCTAGACCAATCAATAGACTCAGTAAAAGACTCCATTGATAATCATATAGTGTTTGGCGAACCATTTGCTTTAAACTAACCAACTTAATGCCCAGTGCGACAACACCAATTTGCTTACCTTGATGCTTCACAGGCACAAAGACCCGTAACGAACGCCCCAGGGAACCCTTGCTGATAGAATGCGTAACTTTCCCTTGCAAGGCTTGCTTTTCGTCGCCTCCTTCAAAACTTTGCCCAATTTTATCTGGATTAGGGTGCGTGAGGCGAATACTATGATTATCCATCAGAACAATGAAATCCAGATGGTGATTTTTCGTGATTTGTAACAATTTTTGCTGCAAAGGTGGTGGGGCCTGTTTTTGTTCTAAGGCTGAAATGATATCCTCTTGTTTAGCGAGTTCGTGACCAAGCGTAGTGAGATTTTCGATTTGTTGCGTTTGGGTTTGCTTGGTGACATCGCGCATTAAAAATAGATAAAAACTCGTAGCTAAAACGAGAATCACACCGATAAAGGTAAGTGATAAAAGCGTAAATAAGCGCATTCCTTTCTTCATGTTTACCTCCCATTTCTTCATTAGTATAGCATAAGCAGCAACGTACTTAAATTAATTAAAAAAACTTTCCCGTAACCTTTGTAACCGTTAAACTGAAGATAGTTGCGTTGTCGAGATATTTGTGAAAGATAGCGCAAAAAGATGAAGGGGGAAATCTCAATGAAAAAGTGGCTTTCAATTAGCTTATTAGCATGTTCAGCCTTACTTTTAACAGCATGTAACTCAGGAAAAAGCACCCAAACAAAGAGCAGTACAACCCAAAGCTCACAAGTAACTTCAAGTGCTTCTAAAAACGGCTATACCGATCCAAAAGAATTAAAGGATAGCTATGATGTGATTATTGTCGGAGCTGGTGGTGCAGGAATGACCGCAGCGATTGAAGCCAAAGATGCTGGTTTAAATCCGGTTATCTTTGAAAAAATGCCGGTTGCAGGGGGAAATACATCCAAATCATCAAGTGGGATGAATGCAGCGGGTTCAAAATTCCAAAAAGCCCAAGGAATTAACGATACGACAGATGCCTTTTACGAAGAAACACTAAAAGGTGGGAAAGGCACAAACGATAAAGAATTATTGCGTTATTTTGTTGACCATTCTGCTGAAGCCATTGATTGGTTAGACCAAAATGGCATCAAATTAGATAACTTAACCATTACCGGTGGGATGAGTGTGAAACGTACGCACCGCCCAACAGATGGTTCAGCAATCGGCGGGTATCTAGTGAAAGGTTTGGAACGCAATGTCGCTGAACGCAAAATTCCAATCTTTGTGAATGCAGATGTAAAAGACATTCATGCGGACAATGGTGTGGTTGATGGTGTGAAAGTTCAAATTCAAGGCGAAAAAGCGAAAAATATCAAAGCTAAAGCCGTAATCGTGACAACCGGAGGATATGGCGCAAGTAAAGAAATTTTAGCTAAATATCGCCCTGATTTGAAAGATTATGTGACAACCAACTCTAAAGGTACAACGGGTGATGGGATTGCTTTAGTCGAAAAACTTGGCGGTCAAATCATTGATATGGATAAAGTGCAAATCCACCCAACTGTTAACCAAGAAAAAGGAATTTTAATTGGAGAAGCAGTACGTGGTGAAGGTGCGATTTTAGTTGATGATGAAGGAAATCGTTTTGTGAATGAAATGGATACGCGTGATAAAGTTTCGGCTGCAATCAATGCCTTACCGAAAAAACGTGCTTATCTTATCTTTGACCAAGGTGTAAGAAGCCGAGCAACTGCGATTGAATTCTATGCCAAACAAGGTTATGTCAAAGAAGGCAAGACGGTGGCTGATTTAGCGAAAACGATCAAAGTACCAAAAGCCAACTTAGAAAAAGCTGTTGAAAATTGGAATAAGGCGGTTGAAAGCAAACAAGATAGTGAATTTAACCGTACAACAGCGATGGAGCATACTTTATCTACACCTAATTACTATGCGATTCAAATCGCCCCAGGTGTTCACTACTCAATGGGTGGGGTGAAGATTAACACCAATACTGAAGTGTTAAATAAAGATAACCAACCAATTAAAGGATTATATGTGGCTGGTGAATTAGTAGGTGGCTTACATGGTGATAACCGAATCGGCGGTAACTCAGTAGCAGATATCGTGATTTTCGGTCGTCAAGCTGGACAACAAGCCGCAGCATTCGTCAAAGCGCAATAATCATAAACTTCATTTTCATTGCAAAAAAGACCAAGCAGATGATTAGGTTTGCTTGGTCTTTTCCCGTTCTCCTTGATTCTTTCTATCTATCACAGTTTGATTACAATTTGAAAAAAGTGCTTTCCTTTTAGGGTAAATCTGCTATAATACTATCGTTGCAAGTTCCCGAAAGGATTCGCCTCTTTGCGAAGATGCCTTGTAACCGAATAATTTTAGGGGGAATACTTCATGGTAGAAAAACATTTATTTACTTCAGAGTCTGTTTCTGAAGGACATCCGGATAAAGTCGCTGACCAAATTAGTGATGCGATTTTAGATGCAATTTTAGAAAAGGATCCAATGGCGCGTGTTGCTTGTGAAACTTCCGTAACCACTGGGCTAGTCTTAGTTTTTGGTGAAATTTCAACAACAGCATATGTGGATATTCAAAAAGTCGTGCGCAAAACGATTAATGAAATTGGCTATACGCGTGCAAAATTTGGATTTGATGGAGATACAGTAGCCGTCTTAGTAGCGATTGATGAACAGTCACCAGATATCGCTCAAGGTGTGAATACGGCGTTAGAAGCAAGAGAAGAGAAAAAAGATGACAAAGATGAAACAGGTGCCGGTGACCAAGGTTTGATGTTTGGTTTTGCCGTAGATGAAACACCTGAATTGATGCCTTTACCAATTGCTTTAAGTCACCGCTTAGTTCGTCGTTTGGCTGTTTTGCGTAAATCAGGGGAATTAAGCTATTTACGTCCTGATGCGAAATCACAAGTCACTGTTGAATATGATGAAAATGAGCAACCATTACGTATCGACACAGTGGTTATTAGTACGCAACATGATGAAGCCGTGGATAATGCAACGATTCATCAAGATGTGATTGAAAAAGTCATCAAAGCAGAAATTCCAAGTGAACTTTTAGATGAGCAAACAAAATTTTATATCAACCCAACTGGCCGTTTCGTTATCGGAGGTCCTCAAGGCGATGCTGGTTTAACTGGCCGTAAGATTATTGTGGATACTTATGGTGGTTATGCCCGTCATGGTGGGGGAGCCTTTTCTGGTAAAGACGCGACGAAGGTGGACCGCTCCGCAAGTTATGCCGCGCGTTATATCGCTAAAAATATCGTTGCAGCGAAATTAGCGAAGAAATGTGAAGTGCAACTTGCCTATGCGATTGGAGTAGCGCAACCCGTTTCTATTTCAATCAATACATTTGGTACAGGGGTAGTGCCAAATGATCAATTAATTGCGGCTGTGCGTGAAAACTTTGATTTACGTCCAGCAGGTATTATCGAAATGCTAGATTTACGCCGCCCAATTTATCGTCAAACAGCAGCCTATGGTCATTTCGGTCGTACCGATGTCGATCTTCCATGGGAACATACGGATAAAGTAGATGCACTATTAGCTAGCGTCAAAGCTTAATCCAATACGTGATGATTCAGACATCTCACTTCACTCTATTGGCTAAAAGAGTGAGTGAGGTGTCTTTTTGTGTTGTAAAAATGAGGATAATTGTGGAGTTACTGAATGATAAGTTAGTGAAGTATGATTCAGTAAAGTTGATTTTTATAGCAAACAAGATTATACTGAATGATAAGTTAGTGAAGTATGATTCAGTAAAGGAGAGATGCTTGTGTTTTTAGGAAGAAAATCCGAATTGGCTGTGTTGCAACAAGAGTTTGATAAAGCTGGCTTTTCATTTTCGGTTATATATGGACGGCGCCGAGTGGGAAAGACAACCTTAATCAGAGAATTTATCAAGGACAAGTCTGCCATCTATTTTCAGGCGACCATTTCCAGCGAAAAGGATAATCTGGAGAACTTTAGTCGAGCCATCGGTCTTTTTGAAGGGAAGGGCATTGATGCTGCTTATAGTTTTGCCGACTTTCGCTCACTTTTTGATAATATTTCTTCATTAGCTAAAGAAAAGCCGCTGGTATTAGTGATTGATGAGTTTCCGTATCTAGCGAAGAGTTTTCCTGAAATTTCATCTATCCTGCAATATTATATCGATCATATTTGGCAAGAAAATACAGGTCTGCATCTTATTTTGGCAGGTTCTTCCATGTCGTTTATGGAACATCAAGTACTCGGTTATGAAAGTCCTTTGTATGGACGGAAAACTTCACAAATCAAGGTTTTGCCATTTACTTTTCAGGAAACGTTGACCTTCTTTCCAACAGTAACGGGTGAAGATGTGCTGGTCTACTATGCAATTACGGGAGGGATTCCACTCTATTTGAGTTATATGGACGCTACTAAAAGTGTTGCGGAAAATCTTTTAAATACTTTTTTAAATAAGAACTCGGCTATATTTGAGGAACCCTATAATTTATTGCAACAGGAATTGCGTAACCCAGCTTCTTATAGTGCGATATTAACAGCGATTGCCGGTGGTGCGTCCAAACAAAATGAAATAGCCACTAAATCCGGTATTTCAACCTCTTTAGCAGCGAAACAAATAGAGATATTGATTGAACTCGGTATTGTTGAGAAAAAAATGCCAGTAGGAGAAATGAGCAAGAAATTAGGAATTTATATCATAAAGGACGGCTTGTTTCGCTTTTGGTATCGTTTTATCGCCAAAAATATGAGTTATATTGAGCTGGGTCACCCCAATGAATTATTGAAATATATTTTCCAATACTTGCCTAATTTCCTCGCTAGTGTTTTTGAAGATATTTCAAGAGAATGGGTAACGTATCAAATGAAACAAGGAAATATTCCTATCGTTTATGGTAAACTTGGCTCTTGGTGGGGAACAAATAAAAAGACAAAACGACAAGAAGAAATGGATGTTTGTGGTTTTGATATATCAGAAGAAAATATCCTTTTAGGTGAATGTAAATGGAAAAATACAAACATTGATTTAGCTGTTTTACAAGTTTTGCTACAAAGAGGCGAAGATTTGTTTAGTTGGCAGAATAAAGCATATTTTGCGTTTTCTAAGACGGATTATAGCGATGAGGCAAAAAAATTTGCGCAAGAACATGATATTCAACTAATCACATTTCAACAAATGGTCAATGATTTTAGGTAAAAATGCATAGAGAGATACAGAAAAAATCTACATTATTCGCCTTTTTTGACGAGTAATGTAGATTTTTGCATGGTTAGGTTCTGATTGTTTTTCCGTATTTGACTAGCTGATAGCGAGTATCTGATTTCTAATGCCCGATTCATTGAACGCAAGCCGCTAAAGCCATTAGCTAGGGCGATGTTGGTCAAAGTTTCGGATGTGTTCAAGATATCCTTATAAGCTGATTGCGCACGAACGTTTCGTATCCGCGATGCCAGTGTGAAGGAATAATTGCCGGAATTTGGCTGAGTGGCTGTTCATTGAATAATTCATACCAAATTGGCAAAAATTCAACAGGTTGAACTAATTCATGTTCGGAGTACATATTCATTTCTCTGTATTCACCAATCCATACAGCGCCCCATATAAATTCGCGTCATTGCCTAGTGTTGCGGCGATAATTTGCGGACGTTGCAAGGATAATTTTACGATTTTAATCCCTCGGTCTAGGATACTATCAGCCAACAAGTCATATTGCCGGTTAATTTCCTCGATTAAAATGGGTTGCGCGCTAATGCCACCGCCAATCGCATAGTGAGTTAAATCGAGCATCGCATGCATATCCAAAATCAAAATCGCAATATCGCGACAGTACTTCTCAAAAATTGTTACAGCTTGTTCTTCTTTTTGAATAATCGCTTGAAAGGCAGTTTTGCCATCGCCGGGATTTTCAAAATTTAAAGCCTTCCCAATATCATGAATCATCTTCACTGCCGAACCCCGTAAGCCATATAAAATCGGTTTATCTTCCAATTTTCCACCATATAGAAAACTTAATTCACCTGCTTGGAAATGACTACCACGGAAAATTTGCCCGTTTAAAATTAATCCACCGCCAACACCCGTACCCAAAGTGATAATTGCGCTATTCGGATGACCTTCCAGACTGCCTTGCCAATATTCACCTAAGGCCCCAGCTTTACCATCATTTTCGGCGCTTACTGCTACATCTGGTGCCTTGGTGTGAACGAGTTGCTTTAAATCAAGACCATCGATAAAAGGAAGTGCACCACCGTGATAGACTACCGCACTATGAGGATCGACTTTTCCTGGAATACTGAAGGCGACTCCCTGGATTTTTTCAGCTACTTCTGCCACTAATGAAAGAATTTGTTCTTTAAAGTCGTCTAAGTTTTTGGCTGTAGAAAGTTGTTTTTTGCTGATTATTTTACCGTTCTTTGTCATCAGTGCACTTTTGATATTGGTACCACCGACGTCGATAATGAGATATTGTTCCATTTGTTTCACCTAGTTTGCTAAATATTTTTTGAAAAAGTTAATTTCGTCTAAATTACATTGTTGAGCGATGGAATCCTTGATATTACAGTGAAAGACATGACCGCGTGGGTGCTTTTCATCGCCATAAATATGCAATTCATGTTTAATTTCTTTGGCCATCAAGTAACCATCTAAACGAATGGCTTGCTCATAAAGAAAATCTTTGTTGCTGCTCATAATAAATAGTGGTGGCAAATTTTTAGTGAGGTATTTTTCGACATTGAGCACTTCTCGGTATTTTTCTTGAGCTTCTTTGGTAAAGTAGCCAGTGACCGCACCTTGTAGATTGCCTGGAAGGTGAATAAAGTAAGCCCCACAGTTTAAGGCGGCGGCACGAATCGTTAAATCAGGAAGTTCGAAGTTAAAGTGTTGACGATAATTTTCATTGGTTAAAATAGCTAAGTATTGTTCGACCATTTGCCCACCTGCACTATCTCCAGCTAAAAAGACATTGTTTAAATCTAAATGATAGTCTTTGGCATGGTCGCAAAGCCAATGCATCAATAAATTGATATCGTCTAATATTCCTGGAAAAGTAACGTCTGGCGCTAAATGATAATTAAAGTTCACAAAAGCAAATCCTTCTTTGGCTAAAGACATGCCGTAAAATTGGTAGGTTTCTTTGGTGCCGTAAACCCAGCCGCCACCATGAATATGTACAATGACGGGAATATTTTTTTGCACATTTTTTGGTAAATATAAATCCAGCCAATGCCACTTTGGATCAGGTCCATAGCTTAGGTTATTGATGCGGGTGACTTCAGGAATTTCTAGCGGTAGATTCGCATCCCGTTTGTCATCATTTTTCTTACAAGCGATGCGCATTTGTTCAATTTCTTTTAAGATATCTTTATTCATAAGTGTTCCTCCAAACAAAAGAAAACGTTTTTACAATTAAATTATAGTCGTTTTTAGGGAAGGTGGCTAGTAAAAAAAGAGCCATCTCACAAAATAAGATGACTCTAAATGTTTATTCATATATTCCATACGTTTCTAGGACTTCTTGTACGAGGATAATCCCATTGCCGGGTTTGTCGATTTCAAGCTCGGTGCGAATGGCTTGGATGATGTCTTTTGCTTGGTTTGATTTTGCTAAAATTAAGACCACTTCTTTTTCCGGTTCGATATCCATCGCAAATAATTTACTTGTTTCATGGATGCCAGCACCTCGTCCATGGACAATGGTGCCACCTTTTGCCCCTGCATGATTGGCTGCTGTAATCACATCTTCGGCTTTTCCACGATTTACAATAGTCAAAATTGATTGGTACATAGCACTTTGCTCACTTTCTTTAGGATATTCTTGGTCAGGATAACAACTCACACCGCAAACTTTGAACAATGGTAGTGAGAAGGCAATTCCGTGATTCGGCTTTTCAAAATGAAAGACTTGGGCCAATTTTTGCATGACTTCACGGCAAAGGGTGCTCGGACCAGCCATCATCACAATTTCTTTTCGTTGATCATCAAGGGCGAATAAATGTAGGAGAGAATTTTCAATCGTACCATGTGCACGCAATATAGTGCCCCCACGCATGCCTAGTTTTTTCGCTTTTTTGAGTAATTTGCTACCTAGACCACAGTTGACAATAAAATAAATCTCTTGCATCAGATTCCCTCCCGTTTATTTTTTAATTTAAATAAGACACCTAACAACTCTAACATAATAATTGGCATTAATGCAACTAGGGCTATCATACCAAACCCATCAATAATCAGATTGGCACTTTCGATTTTATCAGCAGCTCCTTGGATAAAGGCCAGGATAAACGTAGCAGTCATCGGTCCTGTAGCTACTCCACCTGCGTCAAAGGCCATCCCGATAAACATTTTAGGGGTGAAAAACATTAATCCCAAAGCCAAAAGATACCCTGGTAATAGATAATGCCATAGCTGGATTTGTGGCACGAGTACCCGTAAGACAGAAAGAAAGACGGCCAGCCCCACACCGACTGCAAGGGAGGCTAGTATGGCTTTACGTTGAATATAACCACTTGTGACTTCCTCGATTTGATCGGTTAATACATAAACAGCAGGTTCAGAAAGAATAGTTGCGACCCCAAGGATAAGACCAACTGCTAAAATCCAAGTTTTACGATCAAAGCTAGCGAGTTGATGGCCGATGAGTCCGCCGATATCCATCAGTCCGCCACTAACGCCAAGTAAAAAGATGATTAAACCAATATGCACATAGCCAAATCCGATGAACATCCGATAAACTTCTCTTTTTTTCAATCTAAAACTGATCAGCTGTAAGACGACAAAAATCAGAAATAGCGGGAGAACCGAAATCGTCCCTTCTTTGATACTGTGGAAAAGCAAATGAGCAAAATGCGACCAGATGGCTTGATTATCGCTAGCAAGTTCAAAGACTGGTGTGGCAAGCTCGTTTTTAGGACTGAGTAAGTGTAAAAGTAAGACGGCCACAATCGCCCCACTAGAAGCAATCGCCACCAGTCCGAAACTATCTTTCTCGGAGGCTTTACTATCTTTCTTCAGTTTAGAAATCCCGACAGATAGTGCCAAGATAAAAGGAACCGCCAAAACCCCCGTAGTTGAGCCTGAAGCATCAAAGGCCATGGCTAAAAAGGCTGGATTGGTTGGGATACTTAATAGGAAAATCAGTCCATAGATACCAAGTAATAACTTATAAAGTGGAAAATTATAGAAAATCCGCAAGAAACCAATGGCTAACATCACCGCAAGTCCCAATGAAACGCTCATGAGTAAGGTGGTACTAGCCATCATTTTTTGCGTGACTTGTTCAATTTGGTTGGCTAAAACAATTAAGTCTGGTTCCGCCGCGCAGATGAAAAAACCAACGATAATGCCTCCGAGTAGTACGGTCCATAATTTGTTGGTCTTAGCGAGAAAAGTCCCGGTCAAATCACCCAATGGATGAATTGCCAAGTCTACCCCGATTAAAAATAGGGTTAGGCCAATCACCACAAACATTTCACCGATTAAAAAGCGCCATAAAACTGCACCAGGCACTGGACTAATCGTCAAATGTAGTAATATGACAATAAGGGTAATCGGTAAAACAGAGAAAAAGACTTCCTTAAATTTTGCTTGTAAAACCTGCAAATACATCACCTCGAAAATGAAATTTGGTCAACGAATTATTATTTTATCTGTTAATACAAAAGGAAAACATCCGATAAAGATGATGATAAAATAATAAATTTGTTATCTAAATTGTAACATGATTATCATTTCGAATCAAAGATAACGCTTTAAATCCAGAGGGATATTTGTTTTAAAATAAAAAAATATTGGTAATTAAACAAAAGTTAGTGCTATTTTTCAAAAAATCTAGTACAATGTAAACGAAAATCAAAAGAAAGGAAGCGACAAGTGAGATGGCTTTTTTACAAGCGAATATTTATTCCAATACTTTAGGGATGGAAGTAATGATAGATGTTATTTTACCACAACAAACATACAAAAAATTTGGTTCAAATAGTGTAGGTGCGACAGAAGATGTTCCAGTTTTATATTTATTACATGGAATGGGCGGCAATCATAGTGTTTGGCACCGACGTACTTCAATTGAGCGTTATGTAAAAGACTTAGGGATTGCGGTGATTATGCCGTCAACGGACCTAGCGTGGTATACAGATACGCAATATGATATGAAATATTGGACTTTTATCTCTGAGGAATTACCACAGCTTTGTCATGAGTTATTTCCACAATTAACGACTAAACGAGCAAAGACTTTTGCAGCGGGGCTTTCCATGGGTGGTTTTGGCGCATTAAAACTGGGCTTGCTTTGTCCAGAAAAATTTGCGGGAATTGCGGCGATGTCAGGAATGCTTACCTTGGTTGAAGCTAAAGAACAATTATTCCAAGCGCGCGATGCAAGTTATTGGCGCGGCATTTTTGGCCCAGAAGAAACTTGGCGAACTTCAGAAAACGACTTTACCTATCAAATTACCCACTATCAAAAGGAACAAAAGAGCAAGTTTTTCATCTGTTGTGGGACGGAAGATGAGCTCTTGTTATCGAGTCAAATCGTTGTGGATCTCATGCAAAAAAATGACTTTGACGTGACTTTTAAAACAGGTCCAGGGGCACATGAATGGCAATTTTGGGATACTTGGATTCAAAAGGTATTAAGTTGGATGCAAGAAATCATGCAACAAGCAAACTAAGGAAAAAGCGTATCTACTTCATTGGTTACGAGGTAGGTACGCTTTTGTTATAGGATAATTTTAGTTTCTTTTTTTCTCAATACAAAATAGAATCGGGGGTTGGTTTTTTTGATTAATAAATTGATATTTCAGCACATTGATACTTTCTTGGGGGAGCGCTTGGCAGTATTGCTCAACGGCCTGTAATTCTTCTGCTCCACCGGCATGACCATAGTAGCTGACCACAATGATGCGTCCTTTAGCCTTTAGTCGCGATAAGAGCCCGTCTAAAGCTTGCTTGGTTGTTTCAGGGAGTGTAATACAGTGCTTATCGCTATTCGGCAAATAACCTAGATTAAAAATAGCTGCTTGGATTTGGTCTTCTGGGGCTAAATAGTCTAGAACATGCTCATGCCCTACTAGATGGCAAGCAACACGCGAGGTTAGATTGGCCTCACTTAAACGTTTGGTGGTTTGCTCGATCGCTTGTTGCTGAATATCAAAAGCGTGGACCTGACCTTTTTCTCCGACTAGTTCGGCTAAAAACAAGGTATCATGGCCATTTCCCATCGTTGCATCGACCACGATATCCCCAGGTTGTACACATTCCCTTAAGAGTTGATGGCTAAAATGTAAGGCAGTCTTTAGCATATGTTCACCTGCTTACGAATATCGAATTTACCTTGATAAGAATCACGGCGCAACATTTCTTGATCAATGGCGTTCAGGACTTCCCATTTTTTCAAACTCCACATCGGACCGACAATCGAATCAAATGGCGCATCCCCGGTTAAACGATGGATGATAATGTCTTGTGGAATCAGTTCTAATTGGTCGCAAATGATATCGACATATTCTTTAAAGCCTAATAAGCGCAACCGTCCTTCATGATAATCTCGTAGCATGCGGGTATTACGCATCAAGTGAAGTAAGTGCAATTTAATCCCTTGAATATCAGAATCGAGAATCGTTCGTTTGACATTTTCCATCATCATTTCATAAGTTTCGCCAGGGAGACCATTAATCAAGTGGGTGCAAACACGAATATTGTGCTTGCGTAATTTAGCCACACCGTCTAAATACGTTTGATAGCTATGGGCGCGATTGATTAAGTCGCTGGTTTGTTCATAGGTAGTTTGTAGGCCTAATTCCACCCAAAGATAAAGGCGTTCGTTCAGTTCGGCTAAGTATTCCACCACATCATCAGGCAAACAGTCCGGACGTGTTCCAATGGATAAGCCGACTACCCCTGGCAAATTCACCACTTGTTCGAAACGTTCTTTGATGACGGCTAGTGGTGCGTGTGTATTGGTAAAGTTTTGGAAATAGACGATATATTGTGCAACGCCAGGCCATTTTTGATGCATCATATCAATCTCTTTTTGAAATTGAATCGGTAATGGATCTTCAGGTGCGACAATCATATCCCCTGAGCCAGATACGCTACAAAAAGTACAGCCACCATGAGCGACGGTGCCATCACGGTTCGGACAATCAAAGCCACCATCAATCGGAACTTTAAAGATTTTCTCACCGAATTGTTGTCTTAAGGCATAATTCCATGAGTGATAACGTTTATTTTGATCTTCTGCATATAAAAATTTCATCTAATAACTTCCTTATATTATGATTCTGAGCCGAAAAAGGATTAAGCACGTTTGTTAAATTCTTGGACAAAACGTTTTTCGGCATAAATAGGATAGGTCAACAGCAACCAACCTAAGCCTAGTGAATAGCCAGCCAGGACATCGCTTGGATAATGCACGCCAAGATAGATGCGACTACACCCAATGAGTAAGATGAATAGGCCGAGGATGACTTGGCAAATGAGTTGACTGGTCTTGTTGTGAATAAAAAGTGGCACGAAGAAAATCAGTGTCCCATATAAAACCATACTACCAGAAGAATGCCCACTAGGAAAGCTATAGCCTGGCGCGTGGACCAGATGCTCACCACTTGGACGTAGGCGATGGACTGACACTTTCACTATATTTGTTAAAGCTAAAGCCACACCAATCATGCTAGCACTTAGCCAAAGCGCCTCGAGTTTACGTCGCCCGTAGATTAAGACGGCGACAATGGCGATGGTTAAGATGACCATGGTAATCACATTGGCAAATTTGGTTATCCAACTAAAAAAGGCGGTACCTTGTGGACGTAGCGCTTGAATGGTTTGACTGATCGTCGTGTCAAAGCCTTTCAGAGTTGTCGGGTAAAATTTAGCGATATAAGTCAAAGCCGCAAATAGCAGTAAAAAGCAGCTACCCGCAAATTGATAATAAAGTTTGTTTTTTGTCATGTCTTTTCCTTTCTAGATACGAATAATTTTCTTAAACATTTCAGTCATATTACGTCAAATGAATAAGTTTGAGTTCTATTATAGCCGAAATAGCCGTTTTTTAGTAGTAAGCAGTGAAAATACGCGCTGTTTTTCTAAATTTTTATAAAGAATTATGTCCTTTGGGTAGGAAAAGTTTGACCATCCGATTAAGAATATAACAAATTGATGAGTTTCATGCGTTTTTAAAGTAAAGCTTCAGGTTTTGGTGTATAATAAATTTTGAGCTTTTAGATAAACGATTTTCAGGTACATATGTTTGTATAAAAGCATTTTGGATAGCATTTATAAAATAATTTTTTTGGAATCGATAATTTATTTGTGATGGAGGATAGAAAATGAAAAAACATGCCAGTTACCAAGTGAAACGTCATACAACAAATCATAAAAAATACCGAAAATTAAGTAAAACGGCGGCTGTTGTGGGGAGTACTGTGACGGCTGTAAGTGTGGCTGCCCCATTAATGCCTGCGGTGAATGTTCAGGCAGATACTGTGCAATATAGCAGTGCATCTAGTCAACAACAATTTATCAATCAAATTGCCCCACATGCCCAGTCTGTAGCCAATGCCAATGATTTATATGCTTCAGTTATGATGGCTCAAGCGATTTTAGAAAGTGCTTGGGGTCAAAGTACTTTAGCCCAAGCGCCAAACTATAATTTATTCGGCATTAAAGGTAGTTATAATGGTCAAACAGTATACATGAATACTTTGGAATTTTTAAATGGCCGATGGGTGACGAAGAATGAACCTTTCCGTCGCTATCCTTCATTTGCGGAATCATTTATAGATAATGCGCGCACGTTAAGAAATGTTTCTTTCCAATCTGGCGTGTACTACTATGCCGGTGCTTGGAAGAGTAATACGACTTCTTATCGTGATGCTACAGCTTGGTTGACCGGACGTTATGCAACCGATCCAAACTATGCGACTTCCTTGAACCGTGTCATTGAAACTTATGGCTTAACGCAATATGATACACCAAGCAATGGGACACCTTCGACAGTTGTGGGGAATGTCATTACGACAGGCACGACAAACGCTGGTGTGACAAGTAATACGACAACAACGAACACAACAACTAGTAATGTAAGTGGTTCGACTTACACGGTCAAAGCAGGGGATAGTTTATGGGCGATTTCGCATAAATTTGGTATTTCCTTAGCACAATTAAAGGCATGGAATCATTTAACAAGTGATATGATTTATGTCGGACAAAAATTATCGATTCAAACAGGTACCGGTAATACGACGGTTACCAATAATGCAACAACGACTACGACAACCAATACGAGCACTTCAAGTACGACGAATACTTCAAGTGTTGTGTCAGGGGCGACTACGCAAAGCTATACGGTCAAAGCAGGTGATTCAGTGTGGAAGATTGCCCATCAATTTGGCATTTCGATGGACACTTTACGTAGTCTAAATCATATCCAAAATAATTTTATCTATCCTGGTCAAGTATTGAAGATTCAAGCATCGAATACAGTAACGCCAAGTACGCCAACTATGAGTCAAAATACCACTCAGACATCAAGTACGCCAAGCAGCAATCAAACGACTACGACAACAACTGGCAGTTATACGGTTAAAGCTGGCGATAGTTTATGGAAAATTGCCAATCAACATGGCTTATCTTTGAGTCAATTAAAGAGCATCAATCATTTGAGCAGTGATTTGATTTATCCTGGTCAAAAATTAGTGGTAAAATCAGGTGCAACAAGTACATCGATTACCACATCAAGTCAAAGTACAGTGACCAACCAAGTGACAAACCAAACGACCACGCCAGTCAATCGTCCATCAGCCAATACACAAGCAAGCTATACCGTAAAAGCAGGGGATAGTTTATGGGCGATTGCTACCAAGCACGGTTTATCTGTCAGTCAGTTGAAGAGTCTGAATCAGCTAAGTAGTGATATGATTTACCCAGGACAAAAATTAACGGTCAAAGGTGGTAATACTGCAAGTGTCTCAACAAGTACGGTGACTACGACTACTGTAAAACCAGCGCCTACTCAAGTTTCTAATCAGACCGTCACAGCGACTGATAAAACCTATAAAGTCGTTTCGGGTGATTCGGTATGGAAGATTGCCCATCAATTTGGCATTTCGATGGACACTTTACGTAGTTTGAATCATATTAAAAATGATTTTATCTATCCAGGTCAGGTCTTAAAAGTTCAAGCGAGCACGACTACGACAACTTCAGCGAGTCAAGGTGCAAGTAGTGTTGCAACGACAAGTAGCGATGCAGCCACTTATCGTGTAAAAAGTGGCGATAGTTTGTGGAGTATTGCCAAAAAACATGGCTTAAGCTTAGATCAATTAAAAGCTTTGAACCATTTGACTTCGGATTTAATTTTTGTTAATCAAACGTTGAAAGTAAAATAAGTTTTTGATAGCTCAGGTATAAAGTGTCCTGGGCTATTTTTATTATGCAAATAATGGAAAAATCCTATGGGGCTATTGAATTTTGTAGGGAAATTTGATACCATAAAACCAACTTATACTTCACATTGACAAGGAACAGTAAAAAGTGATGCAGATTCAGAGAGAGTATGGTTGGTGCAAATACTCCTGACAACTTTTGAAGCTCGCCTTGAAGTGATGGGTGCTGAAAGTAGTAGGCATCCACGGTGACAATCGTTAACATGTTCAAGGTCAGCAATGTCTGATGAAGAATAGGTGGTACCACGTGTGAATGACGTCCTATAGGGAATATTATGTTCCTTATAGGACTTTTTGTATAAGGTTGTGAGGTGGCTCGGTAAGACATGAAGAAATTCGTGTGCTTACCTACCGTTGAGAAAATCGGATGAAAGGAGATTTTCTCAAACGGGAGGGCGAATTTCACAATTTCTAGCTGTCGAACACCGTGTATAAGGGCGATCAGCTACGAGCGGATAAGCAATCAATATATGAAGTGGTCACACGACATGATTTCATCAGGACCCTTTAGCTAGTCTAAGGTTCAAGATATACCATATTTTTTAGGAGGAAAAGAAAGTGAATTACAATCACAAGACCATTGAGAAAAAATGGCAAAAGTATTGGGCTGCTCACAATACGTTCAATACAACAACAGATCCCGATAAGCCAAAATTCTATGCATTAGACATGTTCCCTTATCCATCTGGGCAAGGCTTACACGTTGGCCATCCAGAAGGGTATACGGCAACTGATATTTTATCTCGTTTCAAACGGGCACAAGGTTATAACGTCTTACATCCAATGGGGTGGGATGCCTTTGGTTTACCTGCGGAACAATATGCTTTAGATACCGGTAATGATCCAGCAGAATTTACCAAGAAAAATATCGAAACCTTCCGTCGTCAAATTAATTCTTTAGGGTTTAGTTATGACTGGAATCGTGAAGTCAATACCACTGATCCTGAATATTACAAATGGACGCAATGGATTTTCACGAAGTTATATGAAAAAGGATTAGCCTATGAAGCAGAAGTTGCGGTAAACTGGGTGCCTGAATTAGGTACGGTTATCGCCAACGAAGAAGTAATCGATGGTAAGAGTGAACGTGGTGGTTATGATGTGATTCGTAAACCAATGCGTCAATGGATGTTGAAAATCACGGCTTATGCAGACCGCCTATTAGATGATTTAGAAGAATTAGACTGGCCAGAAAGCATCAAAGAAATGCAAAGAAACTGGATTGGTCGTTCGGTTGGGGCTAATGTGACCTTCAAAGTAGCTGGTACCGATAAAGCATTCACTGTCTTTACCACTCGTCCAGATACTTTATTTGGGGCTACCTATACCGTACTTGCGCCAGAATTGGACTTAGTAAAAGAAATTACGACACCAGAACAAATGCAAGCAGTGGAAGACTATATCGCCCAAGCTGCGAAAAAATCTGACTTAAACCGTACTGATTTAGCTAAGGAAAAAACTGGGGTCTTTACCGGAGCCTATGCAATTAACCCAGTCAATGGAAAAGAAATACCAATTTGGATTGCGGATTATGTGCTTGCTTCATACGGAACTGGGGCGATTATGGCAGTTCCAGCGCATGATGAACGCGACTTTGAATTTGCAAAAACATTTGACCTTGAAATTATCCCTGTCTTAGCTGGGGGCGATGTAACGAAGGAAGCATTCACAGAAGATGGCGAACACATCAATTCTGACTTTTTAAATGGTTTAAATAAACAAGAAGCGATCGATAAAATGGTGGCTTGGTTAGAAGAAAATGGTGTGGGTAAAAAAGAAGTCAGCTATCGTCTTCGTGACTGGTTATTCTCACGTCAACGCTACTGGGGCGAACCAATTCCAATCATTCATTGGGAAGATGGCACAACTACTGCTTTAAGCGAAGAGGAATTACCATTGCGTTTGCCTAAAGCGGATAATATCAAACCAAGTGGTACCGGTGAATCCCCATTAGCTAACATTACAGATTGGGTCAATGTGGTCGATCCTAAGACGGGCTTGAAAGGTCGTCGTGAAACCAATACTATGCCACAATGGGCGGGTAGTTCATGGTACTTCTTACGCTATGTTGATCCACACAACAAACAAGCCTTGGCCGATTATGAAAAATTAAAACAATGGTTGCCAGTAGATATTTACATTGGGGGAGCTGAACATGCGGTATTACACTTATTGTATGCTCGTTTCTGGCATAAATTCTTGTATGATTTAGGCGTGGTGCCAACGAAAGAACCATTCCAAAAATTATTTAACCAAGGCATGATTTTAGGCGAAAATAATGAAAAAATGTCTAAATCTCGCGGCAATGTCGTAAACCCAGATGATGTCGTGAAACAATATGGTGCCGATACTTTACGTCTTTATGAAATGTTTATGGGACCATTGGATGCTTCGATTGCCTGGAGCGAAAATGGCCTTGAAGGTAGCCGTAAATTCTTAGACCGTGTATGGCGTTTGATTGTTGATGAAAATGGTAAACTTAGAGATCGCATCACGACTTTTAACGATGGTAAATTAGATAAAGTCTATAACCAAACTGTGAAGAAAGTGACAGAAGACTTCGAAAATCTACACTTTAACACAGCTATTTCGCAAATGATGGTCTTTGTCAATGAAGCTTACAAGGCAGATGCACTTCCTTATGCCTATATTGAAGGTTTTGTTCAATTATTAGCGCCAATTGCTCCACATATCGCTGAAGAATTGTGGGAAATCTTAGGCAATGAAGGCGGCATTTCTTATGTGCCATGGCCTACCTTTGATGAAGCAGCTTTAGTTGAATCAGAAGTGGAAATTGTTTGCCAAATCAACGGAAAAGTCCGTGCCAAACTAATGGTACCAGTCGATAGTAGTAAAGAAGCCTTAGAAGAGCTTGCTTTAGCCAATGAACAAATCAAAGAACACATTGCGGGCAAGACGGTTCGTAAAGTGATTGCTGTACCAAATAAATTAGTTAATATCGTAGCAAACTAGCAAAAGAATGAAACAAGTACTTATTCTCTGCACTAGGAGGTGAGTGCTTGTTTTACTATTATTTTAAATCCATTAAATGTAAGCGTTGGATAGGATGGTGGGTGTACGCCAAATAGCCTGATATGCTACAATTTTTTCAAATTGAATAGCATTCAGGC
>CAMMST010000043.1:0-21371 GCA_946499615.1 Enterococcus cecorum
GTAGCGCATGACTGTTAATCATGATGTCGTAGGTTCGAGTCCTACTGCCGGAGTAAGACACTTATCAGATGATAGGTGTTTTTTTTATATATTTATTTCTAATTAAGTCAAGACTTTTAACAATTCTATTGCTATAATGATTTTATATATAAGAAAGGATTTGACAAATTTGGCACAAAGATACTCAATAAAACACGAAATCGCTTATTATGAATGTGATATTAATCAACAAATGACGCTCCCTTCTTTAATCCAAGTAATGATTAAAGCATCTGAGGAGCAAAGTGATCATTTAAATCGTGGGAGTAGTTATGTTAATCAACTGAATCTAGGTTGGGTGATTACGAACTATGAAATCGAGGTTAATCGGATGCCGCGTTTAGGTGAGAAAATCATTTTTTCGACTTTAGCAACTGCTTATAATAAATTCTTTTGCTATCGTGACTTTTATATAGAAGACGAGGCGGGCAATCGCTTAGTAACTGTCTCTTCAGTTTTTGTATTAATGGATTTATCCACTCGAAAAATAAAAGCTGTAGATGAAGAAATTATTGCTCCATATGAAAGTGAAAAAATTAAAAAGATTAAACGATTTAATAAAATGCAGCCACTCTCAAATCCTAAAACAAGTCCTTTCAAAGTAAGATTCTATGATATAGATAGTAACAAACACGTGAATAATGCTATTTATTTCAATTGGTTATTAGATGTTTTAGGTTATGAATTCTTGAGTACACATACGCTTTATAAGGTGAATATTCGTTTTGACAAGGAAATTGAATTTGGAAATGTTGTAGACAGTTATTATGAAACTGAAATAACAGATAACAAGGACCAAGTTATTTCTAGACACCAGGTCAAAGTTAGTGAAGAATTGTGCTGTGAAGCTGAAATATTATGGAATAAACTATGAAAATGATGTTAATTTGCAAGTTTACAAATAGATTTTTTTAGTATTCAAATAACAAAAAATGTGATAGAATGACCTTGAAAAGAAAAAAGGAGGGAAGGCAATACGCCGAAAATATGAACATTAAAGCGATTTTTTTTGATATTGATGGTACTTTGTTTAATGGGAATGGCTCTGTATTAGCAAGTACTAAGCGCGCGATTGCTTTAGCTCAAGCACAAGGTATTCTTTGTGGTGTAGCGACTGGGCGTGGTTATCCCAATGTATTGAGTTTAGTTGGTGAGTTAGGTTTAGACTTTTATGTGACATATAATGGGCAATACGTTGTTTATCAAAATCGTGTCATTCATGCGCATCCTTTTAATGAAGAAGCCTTAAATCAAGTGATATCTTATGCTAAGTTACATCATAAACACATTTTATTTGGTGCTGGAGAGAAAATGACGGGTAGTTTAACAATGTTAGTTGGTCAATCAAAGCATTTTGCAAAATTATTATATCGTCTACCCAAAGGCAAGCATCTCTCTACAGGTGTAAAGTTGTTAAACAAGTTAGCTATTCGTCACAAACGTCGCCACTATCCGCAAGCTTCTGATTTTAAAGAGCCAATCTATCAATGTATATTAATGGCTTCTCAATCAGAATTAACTCGTTTAAAAGAGAGTTTGACGTTGTGTGATATACAGCGCTCGACCTCGCAATCTGTAGACATTGTTCCTAAGGGTGGTTCAAAAGATAAAGGGATTGTTGAGCTAGTGAATTATCTAGGTTTAAGCATGAATGAGGTAGCCGCATTTGGTGACCATTTTAATGATATCGATATGTTAAAATCAGTCGGTCTCGGAGTGGCTATGGGAAATGCCAAACAACAAGTAAAAGAAATTGCGGATTATGTGACTGCAGATAATAATCATGATGGCATATATCTTGCATTGAAGCATTTCAATATAATTTAGGAAAGAGTGGTTATTTTGACACCTTATCAAATGGCAAGCGAATTTCATCGAATATTTGATGATCGTGCACCGAAACAACCGACAGCCTTCAATCTCCAAGAAGCGATTTTTCGGCAAGGATTTAAGATAGAAGAGATTATTGAATTGCTTTATGCTACAAGTCGTGATGAGCAAATGTTTGAACAAAGCGTTGCGGCGATGCATCAAGCAATTGAAAAGAGTAGAGAAAAATTGTTAGCAAAGGGTGAGCCGATAAATGAGTCAGATGAGGAGATATTAGTCAATCAAGTAGATGCTTTAGTTGATTTGCTTTATTTTGTTTATGGTTCGTTTGTGCTATTAGGTGTGGATCCTGATCCGATGCTAAAAATTGTTCATCAAGCAAATATGGGTAAGCTTTTCCCTGATGGCCAACCACATTACGATGAAATCACCCATAAAGTATTAAAACCTAAAGAATGGGCAGAAAAATATGCTCCTGAAGGTAAAATTAGGGAAGAACTTGAAAAGCAAAAACATCATTAAAAAAAGACAGGAAAGACTATTATTTAGGTCTTCCTGCCTTCTTTTTTATGCTTATCAATTAGTCAAAGAAGGTGTAATAAAGTGAACGAATCGCTGCTTTTTCATCTTTATCTTGTATACCAAACATGATGCTTACTTCTGAGGAGCCTTGATTAATCATTTCGATATTAATTTTCTTTCTGGCAAGCGCAGCCGTACTTTCAGCAGTGACGCCTACTTTTTCACGCATTCCTTCACCCACGACAACTACCATCGTAATATTGTGTTTGATACGTAATTCATCTGGATCAATTTCATAGGCGATTTTTCGAAGGAGTTCTTCTTCTGTTTCTTCTGTCAGTTGGTTTGCTCGTAAAATAATGGAAATATCATCAATTCCAGAAGGCATATGTTCATATTTGATATTGAAATCTTTGAGAATCTGTAATACACGTAAGGTAAAGCCTACTTCACGGTTCATGAGATATTTGCTGATATAAATCATGCTAAACCCACCGTCGCTCGCAATTCCGACAACTGTTTTCTCATGTTTATGTTTTTCGTGGACGATTTGTGTACCTGGATGTGTAGGGTTATTCGTATTTTTAATGACTACAGGAATTTTTGCTTGGAATGAAGGGATTAACGCTTCATCGTGGAAGACGGAAAAACCTGCATAAGCTAATTCACGCATCTCACGGTAACTGATTTCTTTAATTAATTCTGGTTCATGGATAATTCCAGGGTGTGCCGAATAAATACCATTCACATCAGTAAAGTTTTCATACAATTCAGCATTCATCCCAGCAGCGATAATAGCACCGGTAATATCTGAGCCACCACGAGAAAAAGTACAAATATTTCCTTCTTCAGTAATCCCAAAGAAACCTGGAATTACTAAGATATCAGGATTTTTCGCCCATTTATGGATTAATGGATAAGCCTTGTTCAAAATACGTGCATTTTTAGGCTCATCTGTTACATATAGCCCGATTTCTTTAGGGGAAATATAGCGAGCTTTTAGTCCTTCAGCTTTTAGCACACCAGCAATTAAGCGTGCATTATTATCTTCCCCACGAGATAAAATAATATCATAAAGGTGTTCATTTCCTTTTGTTTCAAGCGTACGTAACTTTTCCAAATCTTCACGAATAGCGGTAAGAATATGTGCATCGACGTGAAAAGCTTGGCCAATTTCTTCATAACGATTATAAATAGCTTCGATTAAGCGAGACGGGTCTTTGCCGGCAATCAGCTTATCATATAAAGAAATTAATAAATCGGTCACTTTAATGTCATCACTATGACGCTTTCCAGGTGCTGAAACAACAATATATCTACGCAAAGGATCATCTTTAATAATGTTCACTACCTTTCTGACTTGGTCTGAACTGGCAAGTGAACTTCCTCCAAATTTTGCAACTTTCACTTTTTAAATCTCCTCCTTTTAGAAAGGTTTTCTTAAAATGTAACGTTTATAGACTAATAAATCAAGCCTTTTTTATTAAAAAAATGAATATTTATCGATAAAAATGAGAGAAAAATTAAAAATATTTTGAAGAAAGGCTTTTTTTAGCGTACTTGCTATTCATCTTGAAAGTAGAATCAAGCAAATCTTAATACTTTGTAAAAAAGTTGAAAAAATTTTACTTTTATTTCAGTAAGAATAGTGAATGATGAGGCAGTTTGTGATATAATTCATTGCAGATGCCTTTTTGACCAGAAATATATCTATATTTCAATTAGTATTCTTGTAGTAGTACCTGATGAACATCTGTGTAAATGTATTTTTTAGGAAACTGGAGGAATCAATTGTGGGAAGTAATCTGATTATTGGAATCGTCGTCGCAATAATTGTGGCTGCGGCCATTGTTTACTTTGTGGGATATTTTGTAAGAAAGAAAACGTTGGCTAGGCTCGATGAATTGGAGCAACGAAAGGAACAATTATTTGATCTTCCGGTGATTGAAGAGGTCGATGAAGTGAAAAAGATGCACTTAGTTGGCCAAAGTCAGAATACTTTTAGAGAATGGAATCAAAAATGGACCGATCTTTCTACGACAGCATTTGCTGATTTGGAAAGTCAAATTTTAGAAGTCGAATCTTTGAATGAAACCTTCCGTTTTATGAAGGCAAAACAAGCTGTTGAAGAAGCAGAAGTTGCTTTATTGAATATGGAAGAAGACGTTGCTGAGATTCGTAATGGTCTTAAAGAGTTGCGTGAAAGTGAAGAACGTAATTCTCTACAAGTTCAAAATGCTTTAGATAAGTATCAAGAATTGAAGAAGAGAATGCGTGAAGAGTCTGATACTTTTGGACCTGCTTATTCTGAATTACAAAAGCAGTTAAAGAGTATTGAAATTGAATTTACTCAATTTGTAACTCTCAATACCTCAGGTGATCCCGTCGAAGCTCGTGAAGTTTTACAAACAGCTGAAAATCACACTTACACATTAGAAGATGTGATGAATCGCTTGCCGGTATTATATGAAGATCTAAATAAGACTTTCCCAGATCAACTAAAAGAAATCGAAGAAGGTTATCAAAAATTAATTGATGATCATTTCGTTTTCCCTGAAAATAATTTCTTAGCCGAAGTCAGTCGTGTACGCGAAAGAATTGAAAACTCTATGCGTGATTTAGCCAAGACTGAAGTGAATTTAGTTGAACCGGCCAATAGCGATACAGCTAACGACATCGACGCTTTATATAGTATTATGGAGCGCGAGATTGAAGCGAAGAAATATGTCTTGAAAAATCGTGAAGTTATTGCCGATTATGTGGCATTTGCAACGAAAAACAATCGTCAATTATTGATTGAAATTGATCATACCGCTCAAAGTTATACATTAAACCATAATGAATTGGGTCGTGTACGTGGTTTTCAAACAGAAGTTGATGAATTGGTTCGTCGTAATACAGACATGATGGAAAAAATGGATGGACATAAGATTCCGTATTCTGAAGTACAAGAATTTTATAAAGATGCCTATAAGATTTTAGACGATATTCAGAATCAACAAGTTGAAATTGATGAAGAATTACGGGAACTACGACGTGGTGAAAAAGTTGCTCAAGAAAAAGTGGAGAATTTCGAGTTTCAATTGCGTAATTTAAAACGTTTTGTAGAAAAACAACGCTTACCTGGCTTACCAAATGATTACTTAGAATTCTTCTTTATGGTGACTGACCATGTTGAAGGCTTAAATCGAGCATTAAATAAAATTCGCATTAATATGGAAGACATCAATCGTTATGTAGACACTTGTCAAGATGATTTAAACAAGCTTGATAAGGAAACACATGATTTAGTAGATGCTGCGGCTCTAACAGAACAAATGATGCAATATGCAAATCGCTATCGTCATTCTCATCCTGATATCAAAGCTTCAATTGATCGAAGCTTAGATTTATTCACGAATACTTATCAATATCAAGAGGCACTTGATGAGATTGGCACTGCATTAGAACGGGTAGAACCAGGTGCATTTGCGCGTATTGAAAACTTCTATTTCAATCATCGCGAATTAGTGTAAAATGACTGATAACTATGTCTATAAAAGAAGAGTGGGTTTGACTTGCTCTTCTTTTTTTGGTAGCCGCAACTTGAAACACGTAAGAATTGTCGCTATAATGGTAAAGGTTTATAAACGAGGAGGAATTTTTTTGATCTATTTTGATAATAGTGCAACGACGAGTATTCATCGTTTAGCTTTAGATGCTTATGTAAAAACGAGTCAAACCATTATGGGAAATCCTTCCAGTTTGCATCGTTTAGGAACGCAAGCAAATCGGTTATTACAAGAAGCAAGAAAGCAAATCGCAGGCTTACTTGATGTACATACAGATGAAATTGTTTTTACAAGCGGGGGTACAGAAGGAAATAATTATATCATTAAAGGAACCGCTTATGAAAAACAACATTTTGGTAAGCACATCATTCTTTCTGCAATTGAACATCCTTCAGTGAGTGAAACCTGTCAACAATTATCTGCACAAGGATTTGAAATAAGTGTCGCACCTGTAGATAGCCAAGGATTTGTGAAGATAGATGAGCTGAAGAAATTAATTCGCAAAGACACCATTTTAGTTTCCGTTATGGCGGTAAATAATGAAGTGGGAAGTATTCAACCGATTCAAGCAATTAGTGAAGTACTTACTGCGTTTCCAAAAATTCATTTTCACGTGGATAGTGTACAAGCAATTGGGCAAATTCCATTATCTGAATTTTTAACAGAACGTGTGGATTTTGCGACATTTTCTGCTCATAAGTTTCATGGTCCGCGCGGTGTAGGATTTATTTATAAAAAACAAGGCCGAAAAATAACGCCTTTATTAGCTGGTGGGGGACAAGAGCAAAATCAGCGTTCGAGTACCGAAAATTTACCGGCAATAGTGGCGATGGCTAAAGCTTTGCGACTAAAACTTGATCAGCAAGCACAAAAAATGGCCAAGGTTGCACAATTAAAAGAATCATTGCAAGCTGCACTTGTACAATATCCGGAAGTGGTTGTTTTTTCTGGTAAAGATCAGTTTGCTCCTCATATTCTTTGTTTTGCTTTAAAAGGGATTCGTGGGGAAGTATTGGTTCATGCATTGGAGGAGAAGGAAATCTTTATTTCTACCACCAGTGCTTGTTCTAGCCGAAAAAAAATGTCTAGTTCAACCCTACATGCCATGAATGTTGAGGATAAAATTGCTAAATGTGCAGTACGTATTAGTTTAGACGAGAACAATACGATGGCGGAAGTAGAGCAATTTTTAATCGTGTTCCGCCAACTATATCAAAAATTTACCAAAGTGATGTAAGAAAGGATGAATAGATTGGAATATAGTGAAATTATGGTTCGCTATGGAGAATTATCCACTAAAGGCAAGAACCGTAAATCATTTATTATGCAACTGGCACAAAATGTGAGAAGTGCTTTAAGTGATTTTCCAAATATTAAGATTAAAGCTGACCGTGACCGAATGCATTTATTACTCAATGGTGAAGATAGTCATGCGGTTATTGAAAAACTACAGAAAGTATTTGGGATTCAAAATTTCTCACCTAGTATCAAGGTAGAAAAATCAATTCCGGCACTTATCACAGCAGTACAGACCGTGATGAAAGAAATTTATACTGGGACGGAAAGTTTTAAAATTACCGCCAAAAGAAGTGACCATGATTTTGAACAAACCAGTGAAGAGTTAAATTTAACATTAGGTAATGCGGTCATCGATATTTTTCCAGATATTAAAGTACAAATGAAGCGTCCAGATATTAACTTACGCGTAGAAATTCGCTTGGATGCGGCTTATATCTCTTATGAAACGATTCAAGGTGCTGGTGGTTTACCAGTAGGAACTTCAGGTAAGGGGATGTTGATGTTATCTGGAGGGATTGACTCACCTGTAGCGGGTTACTTTGCGATGAAACGTGGAGTAGAAATTGAAGCCGTGCATTTTGCTTCACCACCTTATACGAGTGAACAAGCCTTGCAAAAAGCTAAAGACTTAACGGCTAAATTAGCGCCTTATGTCGGTAGTATCCAATTTATTGAAGTGCCATTTACAAAGATTCAAGAAACGATTAAAGAAGTCGTTCCTCAAGGTTATTGGATGACGTTAACCAGACGAATGATGTTAAGAATCACGGATGAAATTTGTAAATTACGTCATGGTTTAATCATTTTAAATGGTGAATCTTTAGGACAAGTGGCTTCACAAACGTTGCAAAGTATGGTTGCGATTAATGAAGTAACGAATCGACCAGTAGTGCGGCCAGTTGCGACGATGGATAAGCTTGAAATTATTGAAGTCGCGCAACAAATTGATACGTTCGAGTTAGCCATTCAGCCATTTGAAGATTGCTGTACAATTTTTGCCCCACCACAACCTAAAACACGACCAAAATTAGAAAAAGTTCATGAGTATGAGGAAAGATTTGATGTCGAAGGTCTAATCCAAGAAGCACTTGCCGGATTGAAAATATCAGAAATTACGCCTCATTCTAGTGAAGTTCGTGATGAATTTGCTGATTTATTATAATTATTCAACTGATTGACTGAGCAATGTATTCTGCTGATTCAATCAGTTTTTTACTATATCGTAAACACTTTCACAAATATTCAATAAAAAACGTTTGGCTACTTGTAAGTTTGTGTCATTCGTGATAAACTCAAAATGTGAAACGATGAACAAAAATGAAAGGGAACATATATATGGAAGCCAAAAAAAAATTACCCAAAGCAACGGCTAAACGTCTACCAGTATACTTACGCTATTTAAATGTTTTGCAAGACAGTGGTGTGACAAGAATTAAGTCTAAAGGTTTTGCCGAAATTACTCAGATTCCTTCAGCCACGATTCGCCGAGACTTTTCTTATCTAGGTGAGTTAGGGCGAAGTGGATATGGTTATGATGTACCTTATCTGATAGAAGTTTTTAGCAATTTACTAGATGTGCAAGAAGAAAAACGAATCGCATTAATCGGGTTTGGCAATCTGGGAAAAGCCTTAGCCAAGAATAATTTTAGAAGAAACGGCAATTTAAATATCGTGGCAGTATTCGATAATAATCCTGAACTTATCCATCAAGAAGTAGAAGGATTTTATGTATACAGTATTGACGAGTTAGCTCAAGTGGTACTACAAGAAAATATCACGGTAGCCATTACGACTGTGCCTAGTAAATTCTCACAAGAAGTAGTGAATCAAATTGTTGATGCAAATATTACCGCTATTTTGAGTTTTGCTCCTGACCGTGTCAATGTCCCTAAGGATGTCACAGTTCAATATATTGACTTGACGACAGAATTGCAAACTTTAATTTTCTTTGATCGAGAATACAAGAAATAAAGCATTTTATTTGTTCGTAAAAACGGCTCGTGCTACACTTAAAGAAAAAAGCAAAGGGATGATTAAACATGCAAATTACTAAGCGTGGAGAGGCTTTTTCATTGGTGAAGGAACCATTGAGAGTTGGCGATCAAGCAGCGGATTTTGAATTGAAGGATTTGAACGATAAAGTTTTTCATTTATCACAGTTATTAGATAAACCTTTGATTGTTAGTGTGGTGCCAGATATTAATACTTCAGTGTGTTCGGTACAAACGCGTAAATTTAATGAAATGATGGCTCAGTTTGAAGGGGCAAATTTTGTCACAATTTCTAATAATACGAAAGAACAACAAGAATCTTGGTGTGCAGCAGAAGGCTTGGATTTAGTGATGTTACATGATCCGGAAAATACATTTGGTCAAGCTTATGGTGTTTTGATTCCAGAATTAAATGTGTATGCGCGCAGTGTCTTTGTAATCAATCGTGCTGGCAAAATTATTTATGAAGAAATTGTATCTGAAATGACGCATGAGCCTGATTATCAAAAGGCAATCGAGGCTGCTGGCGATTAATTGCAATGTAGTTTGACTTATGGTAGACTTCATTGTAAAATATGTTTACGTTGATCAAGAGGAGTAGTAACGTTTATTGATTTTTAGAGAGAAGACCCTTGGCTGTGAGGTTTTTAATCAAGCGTTATGAAGGTAGCTTGTGAGTACTTATCTTGAAAATATGTGTAGAGATAAGCGAGTAGTGATCGTTAACTCACTATTGAGAGGTAGTATTGACTACAATTTAGGTGGTACCGCGTAATTTACGTCCTAATGTACAAAAGTCCAACTTTTGTACATTAGGACTTTTTTATTCTAAGGATGTGAAGTGGGTCGATTAGCTCCAAGCAGCTAAGGTTGTCCGGAATGTCAGGAAAATCCATTGCGTTTTAAGATTTTCCTAGACAGGCGGCTTAGATGCATAGGAGCTACCCACTGAACACAGATTAATTAAGGTCGCGAAACAGCTTGGAAAGCCTCGAAGAAATTCGTGTGCTTACCTCCCACTGAGAAAATCGGATGAAAGGAGATTTTCACAAGTGGGAGGGCGAATTTCACAATGTCTAGCTGTTGAGCGCCGTGGACCATGGATGTGAAGTGGTTCGCCCGGAAAAGAATTTGTATCTTAAAATAAATTGTAGGCAACGGATAAATAAAAATGAAATCAATGAGGAGGAAGATTATGGCAGAAAATACACTATCAAGCAAGTATAATCCGCAAGAAGTAGAAGCTGGCCGTTATCAAGAATGGCTAGAAAAAGATTTATTTAAGCCAAGTGGCGATAAAAAAGCAAAACCTTATTCAATTGTGATTCCACCACCAAATGTAACGGGTAAATTACACTTAGGTCATGCTTGGGATACGACTTTACAAGATATGATTATTCGTCAAAAACGTATGCAAGGTTATGATACGTTATGGTTACCAGGAATGGACCATGCGGGGATTGCAACTCAAGCAAAAGTAGAAGCTAAATTACAAGAACAAGGAATTTCACGCTATGATTTAGGGCGTGAAAAATTTGTGGAACAAGTTTGGGATTGGAAAGAAGAGTATGCCACTCATATTCGTGAACAATGGGGCAAACTTGGTATTTCTGTAGATTATTCTCGTGAACGTTTTACTTTAGATGAAGGCTTATCTAAAGCAGTGCGCAAAGTCTTTGTTTCATTGTATGAAAAAGGCTTAATCTATCGCGGAGAATACATTATCAACTGGGACCCTAAAGCCAGAACTGCGCTATCTGATATTGAAGTAATTCATAAAGATGTGGAAGGTGCTTTTTACCACATGACTTATGAATTAGCAGATGGTTCAGGTACTGTGGAAATTGCGACTACTCGTCCAGAAACGATGCTAGGAGATACTGCAGTGGCTGTTCACCCTGATGATGAACGTTACCAACATTTGATTGGCAAAAACGTTATCTTGCCAATCGTGAATAAAGAAATTCCGGTTGTAGCTGATACTTATGTTGATATGGAATTTGGAACAGGGGTTGTGAAAATTACCCCAGCACATGATCCAAATGACTTTGAAGTGGGTAACCGTCATGATTTACCACGTGTGAATGTGATGAATGAAGATGGCACGATGAATGAGCTAGCTGGAAAATATGCCGGTATGGATCGTTTTACCGCCCGTAAAGCGATTGTTAAAGAATTAGAAGAGTTAGGTCGTCTAGTAAAAATTGAAAAAATGGTCCATAGTGTAGGTCATTCTGAACGTACGGGGGTAGTCGTTGAACCACGTCTGTCTACACAATGGTTTGTTAAAATGGCACCTTTAGCCAAACGCGCCATCGAAAATCAAGAGACTGAGGATGCTGTTGAATTTTATCCACCACGTTTTAACCAAACTTTCTTACGTTGGATGGAAAATGTACATGATTGGGTGATTTCACGTCAATTATGGTGGGGACATCAAATTCCAGCTTGGTATCATAAAGAAACTGGTGAAATGTACGTTGGTATGGAAGCACCTGAGGATAGCGAAAATTGGGTGCAAGATTCCGATGTATTAGATACTTGGTTTAGTTCTGCATTATGGCCATTTTCAACGATGGGCTGGCCTGATACGGAGAATGAAGATTTCAAACGGTACTTCCCAACAAATACATTAGTCACAGGTTATGACATTATCTTCTTCTGGGTAAGCCGTATGATTTTCCAAAGTTTGGAATTTACGGATAGTCGTCCATTCAAGAATGTATTAATTCATGGATTGATTCGTGATGAACAAGGACGCAAGATGAGTAAATCTTTAGGTAACGGGATTGATCCTATGGAAGTCATCGAAAAATACGGCGCTGATGCTTTACGTTGGTTCTTATCAAATGGTTCAGCACCAGGTCAAGATGTGCGCTTTAGCTATGAAAAAATGGATGCAGCTTGGAACTTCATCAATAAGATTTGGAATGCTTCACGCTTTGTCTTAATGAATGTAGAAGGTATGAGTGCGGCTGATTTACATCTTGAGGGTCAAAAGAGTGTCGCTGACCGTTGGATTTTAACTCGCTTAAATGAAACGATTGAAAAAGTAACGCATTTATTTGATCGTTTTGAATTTGGTGAAGCTGGCCGTAATCTGTATAACTTTATTTGGGATGACTTCTGTGACTGGTACATTGAAATGAGTAAAGAAACGCTTTATGGAGATAATCCAGAAGCTAAACGTATGAATCAAGCTGTATTGGTATATGTATTGGATAATATTGTGCGTCTATTACATCCAATTATGCCATTTGTAACCGAAGAAATTTTCTCTAAATTGCCAACAACAACTGGCTCAATCGTGGTCGCAAGTTATCCAGAAGTAAATGAATTTAGCGATGAATCAGCAGCAGAAGGAATGGAAGTCTTAAAAGAAGTAATTCGTGCGGTTCGTAATATCCGTGCTGAAGTGAATACACCATTATCAAAAGCCGTGACTCTTCTCATTCAAGCAAATGATGAAAAAGTACAAGCTTTCTTAACGGCTAATCAAAATTATATTATGCGTTTTTGTAATCCAGATGAGTTGGTGATTGCAACAGAATTAGCAGTACCAGATATGGCGATGTCACAAGTGATTACTGGTGCGACGATTTACTTACCATTGGCGAATTTAATCAACTTAACAGAAGAAATTGCTCGTTTAGAAAAAGAATTAGCCAAACTAGATGGTGAAGTGAAACGTGTTCAAGGTAAATTAGCAAATGAACGTTTTGTAAGCAAGGCGCCTCAAGCAGTGGTTGACCAAGAACGTGCTAAAGAAGCCGATTATCTTGAAAAACAACAAGCAGTGGCACAACGCATTGCTCAATTAAAAGAATTACAATAATCAGAAAGGGGGACATTTGTAAATAGTAATTTGCAAGTGTCCCTTTATGCTTAGTAAAAGAAGGTAATAAAGTGAGTTTTACAGAAAAAGAAGCAATTGATTGGATTCATAGTCGTTTAAAATTTGGTTCTAGACCAGGACTTGATCGAATTGAAGCAATATTATCAGCCCTTGGAAATCCAGAGAAAAAGGTTCGTATGATTCATATTGCAGGGACGAATGGCAAAGGCTCAACGGTGAGTTATTTGAAACATTTATTGATGCAAACAGGCTTAACTGTGGGGACCTTTACTTCGCCATATATTGAATGTTTTAACGAACGGATTGCCATTAATCAACAAATGATTCAAGCAGAACAACTCGCTGATTTAACTTGGCGTGTGAAAGTTGTGGTGGAAAAGTTAGATGAGGATTCGCATTTAAGCGGGGCTACTGAATTTGAAATTTTAACAGCGATGGGATTTTTATACTTTTATGAACAACAAGTAGATGTTGCGATTATTGAAGTGGGACTAGGCGGCTTACTTGATTGTACTAATGTGATTACGCCTGATTTGGTAGGCATCACGACAATTGGGTTAGATCATCAAGATATCTTAGGGGAAACGCTAGAAGAGATTGCCTTTCAAAAAGCGGGTATCATTAAAGATAAAGTGCCTGTGGTTTGTGGCAATATTGAAACGGCTGCTATGAGTGTTATCGAACAAGTGGCAAAAGAGAAACAAGCGCCCATATTCAGCTATCAAAAGGATTATTCCGTCAATTATCTACGTCCAGATGCCAAATGGGGCGAACGATTTAACTATGCAGATGCTGATGGCGAGATGAAAAATTTATTTACACCGTTATTAGGACATCATCAAATCGAAAATGCAGGCATGGCGATTTTCTTGTTTAAAAAATATTGTGAGTTACTTGGTTTACCACTGCAAGAGAAATGGATTGTGCAAGGATTAAAAGCCACTTTTTGGCCAGCAAGAATGGAAAGAATTAGTCAGCAGCCATTAATCATTTTGGATGGCGCACACAATGATCATGCGATGGCGCGTTTAGTTGAAAATCTAGATGAATTTAAGGATTTTAAAAAGTATGTTTTATTTTCAGCCTTGCAAACTAAAGATGTAGACGGTATGCTTTCTATGTTATTAGAAGTACCTCATACGAAGATTGTTGTTTCTTCTTTTGAACATCCGAAATCCATTCAGATGACTGAGCATTTTGAGCAGTTTGCACCGGATAAATTATCAGTTGTCTCATTATGGCAATTTGGGTTGGCTGAAATCTTGGAAAATATGCAAGAAGAGGATATGCTATTGGTAACGGGGTCACTTTATTTTGTGTCTCAAGTTCGGGAATTATTATTAGGACAAGAGTAGAGGTGTGCGATGAAAAAATATAAAGGCATTATTTTTGATATGGATGGGCTGTTGTTTGATACGGAAATGACATATTACCATGCCAATCAAGTTGTTGCTGATCGTCTGGGAATAAGCTATGATTTTGAAGTTTACCGCCAATATATAGGTATTTCAGATGAAGAAATGATTGCGGCTTACCATAAAAATTATGATCAAAAGTATGGTAAAGAGGTGGTTGATCGTTTAGTAAATGAAAGTCATGAGCAAATTTTTGCCGATTTTTCTCAAGGCAAAGTAGCATTGAAACCAGGTGTTGAGGCATTAATGGCACGTCTGAATGAATTACACATTCCAAAAGTGATTGCTTCAAGTAATACTTTAAAGTTTATCAATATTTTGCTTGCTCATTCTACTATTAAAGATGAGTTCGATAGCATTGTATCTGCCGAAGACGTCCATTTTGCCAAACCAAATCCAGAAATTTTCTTAAAGGCTTTGGAAAAACTAGGCCTCAAAAAAGAAGAAGTCTTGATTTTTGAGGATTCTAAAAATGGTATCTTAGCTGCGAATCAAGCCGGAATTGATGTGGTGATGATTCCTGATTTAATTTTGCCAACGGAGGATTTAAAAGCAAAAACAGTAGGTGTTTATCAGAGCCTAAATGATGTAGTTGAAAAATTTTAATAAATGGCTATCCTATCAAGAGTTGTTTAACTTTTGATAGGATTTTTTTGTTTAGTGAAAAGCTTTTGGCATTTTTTTGCGTAATTTATAAGTGAAGGGGGTGAATAGTTATGGAAATTCCAACAAGTTCAATGCCGCGCGAACGTTTAGTTGAGCGTGGGGTTCATGCTTTATCTGATCAAGAACTGTTAGCTATCTTATTACGTACAGGGACGAAACAAATGAATGTCCTTGAGTTAGCTGGCAAAGTATTAACGCATTTTCCCAATTTATTTGAATTAAAACAAGCAGACTTACCCGAATTATTATCAATAAAAGGCATTGGTCAGATTAAAGCTGTTGAATTACAGGCGGCGATGGAACTAGGATATCGCATCCATCAATCATGCCAACCCAAATTTGGACGTGTATCAAGTAGTTTTCAGTTGGCACACCAGATGATTGCTGAACTGAAAGATGAGCCACAAGAACATCTCGTTTGTTTATATTTAAATACTAAAAACGAAATTATTCAGAAAAATAGTTTATTTACGGGTTCTTTAGATCAGTCTATTGCGCATCCTAGGGAGATTTTTAGAGCGGCTGTTAGATGTAGTGCAGCACGAATAATTGTTTGCCATAATCATCCTAGTGGCAATCCTGAACCGTCAGAAAATGATAAAGTCTTTACAAAACGCTTGATTCGTTGTGGAGAATTGATGGGCGTCGAGGTTTTAGATCATATTGTAGTTGGACATGAAAGTTATGTGAGTTTAAGAGAGAGAGGATTATGGCAATAAAAAGAAGGTCAGGAGTAAAATTCCTGACCTCTTATTTTTATTTATCAGGTGTCATAATCATTGCTAAAATCATCGGACTACGACGTGTTTTTTCGTATAAATAAGGCTCAATGGCATCAGTTAGGATTTCACGTAATTGATGTTCGCTGATTTCTCCTTCTTGATTGAAGGCGTCCATTAATGCATCATACAGAATACCTTGCGCCTCACTAATCATTTCTCCAGATTCACGCATGTAAATAAAGCCACGCGATAAGATATCTGGTCCGGCTAGTAATTCGCGTTTTTCTAAGTCTACCGTTACAACGATAAGGACTAAGCCTTCTTCAGAGAGAATTTGACGATCGCGTAAAACTACATTACCGATATCCCCAATCCCACTACCATCAACATAGACATCACCTGCGTGGAAGTGACCAGCAAGTCGTGCGCTATCACTAGTTAAAGCGAGCATATCGCCATTTTCCATAATGAAACAATTCTCTTTTGGCACGCCGGTTGCTTGGGCTAATTGTGTATGAATTTTTAACATACGAAATTCACCATGAACAGGCATAAAGAATTTTGGTTTCATCAAGCGTAACATTAATTTTTGCTCTTCTTGACCACCATGACCAGAAGTATGAATATTATTTAATTTACCATGGATGACATTTGCACCTGCTTCAAGTAGTAAATTAATTAAATGATTGACGCTAGTTGTGTTTCCTGGGATAGGAGAACTAGAAAAGATGACCGTATCATCAGGATGAATACTGATTTGGCGATGTGTACCGTTTGCGATACGACTTAAGGCTGCCATCGGTTCACCTTGAGAGCCGGTACATAAAATCATTGTTTGATTGGCTGGTAATTGATTTAATTCACTCGCATCAATAAAGGTACCTTTAGGAACTTTGATATAGCCTAATTTTTGACCATTTACGATGGCATTTTCCATACTGCGACCAAAAACGGCAATTTTTCGTCCAGTGGCTACTGCAGCATCGGCGGCTTGTTGTAAACGGAAAATATTAGAAGCAAAACTTGCGAAAATAATTCGACCTTCAATTTTTTCAACGATTTTAATAATTGAATCACCAATGGTACGCTCTGATTTGGTAAAAGCTGGGATTTCAGCGTTGGTGCTATCAGAAAGTAGGCAAAGCACACCTTCTTCACCAATTTTAGCCATGCGATGTAAGTTTGCAGGTTCACCCACAGGCGTAAAGTCAAATTTAAAGTCACCTGTAGCCACAATGTTTCCAGACGGTGTTTTTACAACGACACCAAGCGCATCTGGGATACTATGGGTTGTTCTAAAAAAGCTAACAGAGGTTTTTCTGAATCGTAATACAGTATCTTCATTAATCTCAGTTAACTTGGCATCTCTTAACAAGCCGTGTTCTTCGAGTTTGTTGGTAATTAATGCTAAAGCCAGTGGTCCCGCATAAATAGGAATATTGGCTTGACGTAATAGGTAAGGAATACCGCCAATATGATCTTCGTGACCATGAGTGATAATTAAACCTTTTACCTTTTGGATGTTTTGAACGATATAGCTATAATCAGAAATGACATAATCAATGCCAAGAAGCTCATCTTCAGGGAATTTAATTCCGGCATCTATCAAAAGAATCTCATCTTGGAATTGCACCCCATAACAGTTTTTTCCGATTTCACCTAAGCCACCAATCGCAAAAACACCCGTTTCATTGTTTTTAAGATTGACTTTCATCTTAAAACTCCATCAATTTGAAGTCAGCATTTTCTTGTTCGTAAGCTAAATGATTGCCTTCTAATAATTGAATGTATTCAATATTGTATGGGGTATGGTCTTCAATTAGTTGACGAGCAGTTACTTCGCTATCAGCTTCAAGATAAAGTGCTCTTGTTTGTTCTCTTTTTGGATTACGATCTTTCGTTTCTTGATAAAATACTTTGTAAATCATGAATAATCTCCTTTGTTCTATTTTAAGCACAAGGCTTTATTTTTTTCTGAAAGTCATTGTTCCATCTGCTAGCAACGGGGCTAGTAGAATTGAAAGTCTCGTATTCACTTTCAACAAAGACTTTGGTTTCGTTTTGCACTAATAATTATTTTACCATACAAATAAAAATAAGTATAGGAACTAAGGCTTAATGTCTGAAAAATCTTTAAAAGAAAAACGACTCCAGAAAAATCAATAGGAGTCGCTTCAATAATTATTTAATGAATCAATTATTTTAAGTTTTTGCTGCTAACCATAATTTCATCAATCAAACCATAATCTTTGGCTTCTTGTGCGGTCATAAAGTTGTCGCGATCAGTGTCTTTTTCGATAACTTCAATTGGTTGACCAGTACGTTCTGCTAAAATTTTATTTAAGCGTTCACGTGTCTTTAAGATATGACGGGCAGCAATTTCAATTTCAGTTGCTTGTCCTTGCGCTCCGCCTAGTGGTTGGTGAATCATAATTTCTGCATTAGGTAAAGCAAAACGTTTTCCTTTAGTACCAGCTGTTAGTAAGAAACTACCCATAGAGGCAGCCATACCCATAACGATGGTTTGGACATCTGCTTTAACAAAGTTCATGGTATCGTAAATAGCTAAACCAGCAGTTACACTACCACCAGGTGAATTGATGTAAAGGTAGATGTCTTTTTCAGAATCTTGGGCATCTAAGAATAATAATTGAGAGATAATTGAATTGGCTAAATCATCTGTAACCGGTCCACTTAACATAATGATACGGTCTTTTAATAGGCGAGAGTAAATATCATAAGCACGTTCGCCACGAGATGATTGTTCGATAACTGTAGGAATTAAATTCATCCTAGCATCCTCCTTCATAACGAAAAAAATCGTTGTTCATAAATTCATTTACCTTATTTTAGCAAATCTTTTGGTAAATTGCTAATATGAAGTATACACTTTTGGTCAATAAAGGTCAAACAAATTGCTTTTGGTGAAATTATCGCTTTATGCTATAATTAGTTTTAGAATGAATCAGAAAAAAGAGGATAGATAAAATGAAATGGATTGCATTAAATGAAGTTATTTCTGCTTTTATTGGCGTTATTTTAGGGGCGGTGATTGTCTTAATTACTAATAGCTTACGAGTAAGATATGACGAACGACGCCAAGTCAAGATGCGTATGCTTGAACATAAAGTCAAAGAAATAGAATTATTAGTATTATTGAATAAAAAAATTCGCGAATTACTGGAAAAACGCGTAATGATGATGGATAAGTATGTCAGTTTTGATGCCTTCGATGATTGCTATATCACAATTGATGATTATGTCTATTTACAATCATTCGCTTCATCTAATAGTTTTTATTTACCAAATCATATTTTAGATGAATTTTTTCAAAAGATTGCGACGAGAAAAGTGGTTTTAACACCGGAAGAAACTGTCCAATTCGGGGCTTATGCTTATAAAGGTGGTCGTGTGGTTTTAGAGCAATTTTCAGATGAACTGACTGAATTAATTTATGAACGCAAAATTCAAATGAAACAATTGACTGATAAACCACTCGCTTATTTTTCAAAAACATTATAAAGGAAAATGGAATGGAGAAAATTATTGTCATAGCAGGACCTACTGCGGTGGGGAAAACTGCACTTAGTATTGAATTAGCCCAAAAATTTAATGGTGAAATTATTAATGGCGATTCAATGCAAGTTTATAAAGGGCTGGATATTGGTACTGCCAAAGTGACAAAAGAAGAAATGGCTGGAATCACGCATCATTTATTAGATATTAAAAATGTTGCAGAAGGCTTTAATGTGGCTGAATTTATTACTTTGGCAAAACAAAAAATTCAAGAAATTACTGCTCGTGGGCATTTACCGATTGTTGTTGGTGGCACGGGACTCTATCTACAGGCTTTGATTGAAGATTATCAATTGGGATCAAGCGAAGATTCAGATGGTACAATTCGTCAAAAATATCAGGAATTTGCCAATCAATATGGCGATCAAGCATTATGGCAAGAACTAGCACGCGTTGATTCTTTGGCTGCTGAAAAGATTGATTACCATAATGTACGCAAGGTGATTCGTGCGTTGGAAGTTTTTGAACTGACTAATAATAGTATTTTTGCGCAACAAGACAATGAAGCAATTTTTGATACATTTGGCATTTGCTTAAATACTGAGCGGACTTTATTATATGAGCGAATCAATAAACGAGTCGAAATCATGATGCAGTCAGGTTTGGAGCAAGAAGCCCGTTTTATTCTAGATTATCCAGATAGTCAAGCTGCTAAAGGAATTGGCTATAAAGAGTTTTTGCCGTATTTTAATGGTAAAGCTAGCTTAGAGGAAGTGATTGCAACCATCCAACAAAATTCTAGAAGATATGCCAAGCGCCAATTAACCTGGTTTAGAAATCGCATGGACTTAAAATGGATGGACTTAGTGTTACATCCAGAGAATTTAACTGACTTAGAATTAGCAATAAGTGATTGGTTAAGTAAATAATAGAGATATGAGAGGTGAATCAAATGCCTGGACAAGAAAAAGATAAAGTCATTTTAGTCGGTGTGGAAACGGAAGAAAACTTTGCTATTTTTGACACATCGATGGACGAATTACGCGGATTAACAAAAACAGCAGAGGGCGAAATCGTCTTTATTTTGAAACAAAAGCGACCACAAGTTGATCGTCAAACTATTCTAGGTAAAGGAAAATTAGCAGAACTCAAACAACTCATCGATGCGTACGAAGCCAATTTAGTCATCTTTAATCATGAGTTAACCCATCGACAAGGAAAAATACTGACCGAAGAACTAGGGGTGAGAGTCCTTGATCGTGTGCAATTGATTCTTGATATTTTTGCGATTCGTGCACGCTCAAAAGAAGGAAAATTACAAGTCTCGCTTGCTCAATTGGAGTATTTATTACCACGTTTAACTGGGATGGGTGCTTCCATGTCACGTTTAGGCGGGGGGATTGGGACGCGTGGTCCTGGTGAAACAAAACTAGAAGTCGATCGTCGCCATATTCGCAATAAAATTACCCAAATTAGAAATGAACTAAAAGAAGTTGAGCAACATCGGGAACGTACAAGAGAACAACGTAAAAATAAACGAGTCTATCAAATTGGTTTGATAGGTTATACAAACGCTGGTAAATCAACAATTATGAATATACTAACGACAGCTAATACGTACGAACAAGACCAACTTTTCGCTACTTTAGATCCACTAACAAAAAAATGGCGACTTCCAGAAGGGTTTGAAATGACCATTACAGATACAGTAGGTTTTATTCAAGATTTACCAACGCAGTTAATCGATGCCTTCCAATCAACGCTTGAAGAAAGTAAGTCTATGGATTTTCTACTACATGTTGTGGATGCGCATGCCAAAGACCGATTATTACATGAAAAAACAGTATTTGATTTGATGCAACAATTAGAGATAATCGATGTCCCAGTCTTAACTGTTTATAATAAAGCAGACTTGATGAAAGAAGAGGATTTTGTACCGACCTTATTCCCAAATGTTTGTATCT
>CAMMST010000044.1:0-21017 GCA_946499615.1 Enterococcus cecorum
AAAAGTAGAACGAATGATGATATTGACCATGAGCGAACACGTGAAAATTATGATTTGAAAAATGATAAAAATATTGATTACAACGAACGTGTCAAAGAAATTATTGAATCACAAAAAACAGGTACAAGAAAAACGAGGAAAGATGCTGTTCTTGTAAATGAGTTGCTAGTAACATCTGACCGAGATTTTTTTGAGCAACTGGATCCAGGAGAACAAAAACGATTTTTTGAGGAAAGTTATAAATTATTTTCCGAACGATATGGCAAGCAAAATATTGCTTATGCAACAGTTCATAATGATGAGCAAACCCCTCACATGCATTTAGGTGTTGTGCCTATGCGTGATGGAAAACTGCAAGGAAAAAATGTGTTTAATCGTCAAGAACTGTTATGGCTACAAGATAAATTCCCCGAGCATATGAAAAAACAGGGTTTTGAGTTGAAGCGTGGTGAACGTGGCTCTGACCGTAAACATATTGAGACAGCTAAATTTAAAAAACAAACTTTGGAAAAAGAGATTGATTTTCTAGAAAAAAATTTAGCAGTTAAAAAAGATGAATGGACTGCTTATAGCGATAAAGTTAAATCAGATTTAGAAGTACCAGCGAAACGACACATGAAAAGTGTTGAAGTGCCAACGGGTGAAAAGTCCATGTTTGGTTTGGGAAAAGAAATAATGAAAACAGAAAAGAAACCAACCAAAAATGTTGTTATATCGGAGCGTGATTATAAAAACTTAGTGACTGCTGCGAGAGATAACGATAGGTTAAAACAGCATGTTAGAAATCTCATGAGTACTGATATGGCGAGAGAATATAAAAAATTAAGTAAAGAACATGGGCAAGTTAAAGAAAAATATAGTGGTCTTGTAGAGCGATTTAATGAAAATGTAAATGATTATAATGAGTTGCTTGAAGAAAACAAGTCTTTAAAGTCTAAAATAAGCGATTTAAAGCGTGATGTGAGTTTAATCTATGAAAGCACTAAGGAATTCCTTAAGGAACGTACAGACGGCTTAAAAGCCTTTAAAAACGTTTTTAAGGGGTTTGTAGACAAGGTAAAGGATAAAACAGCACAATTCCAAGAAAAACACGATTTAGAACCTAAAAAGAACGAATTTGAACTAACTCATAACCGAGAGGTAAAAAAAAGAACGAAGTCGAGATCAGGGAATGAGTTTATAAAATAAAAAAAGCACCTGAAAAGGTGTCTTTTTTTGATGGTTTTGAACTTGTTCTTTCTTATCTTGATAAGGTATTACATTTATAATAGAGATTTTCAATGAAATGTTGTTTGGTCTCCACTAACATATTTACCAATTGCATTCTTGATCGTGTTAATCGCTGAAGCGATAGGAATTGTTCTTCTTTTAATGGAGAATGGCTATAGCGTTCAGAACGAAGAAAATCTGCGATAAAAAAGGCATCGTTGGTATCTGTTTTATCTGCATTGAATACTTTGGCGTAGTTGTGAATTTTGAATGGATCTTCAATAGTCACCACACAATGCATATTTTTTAAGTCCTCATCTTCATGAAAGAAAATCAATGGATGGGCACTATACATGGAAGTAGATTCCATTCCTATGACCACTTTATCGAAGGCAAACTGCTCAAACATATTGACAATCGTTTCTTTGATTTGAGTTGCGCCTTCTATATCGTTGGCATAGCTTCCTTGATGAAGGATAGTTAATGTATCCGTAAGGAAGCAAGCATCTAATTTATCAGAACTAACATCTAAACCTACAAATAATTTCATGGAAGGGACCTCCTTTCTTGATTGAATTAGGAAAGACTACGATACTGCGGGCATCCCAAGATACACGTTGTATAACCAAAACCTCGCCTACTAGAATACTAATGTTTATCAAAAACAAGCCGCACTTCTATCTACTACTAGAAGCTGTTTCAGATAAACCAAACAGATAGTGTGTTGGTAGTTATATCAACGGTCTGGGGAGCATACTTTTAAACGAAGACTAGTATATTACCAGCGACAGGAGGAAATAGTACAATCCCATGCGGATCCTTTCCGCTGACTATTGTATCTTGAAATCCACGCAATATCGAGTCATTAAACCTAATTTTGTTATTTCTGTATAAATATATTTTTTAACGAACGGGAGAGATTGATGTCTCCTAAAACTTATTTTACGAGGAGGAGATAGTTATTATAAACTACAAGTGGATATTGTGTCCTGTATGTGGAAATAAAACACGATTAAAGATAAGGGAAGATACTGAATTAAAAAAATTCCCCCTCTATTGTCCGAAATGCAGACAAGAAAATTTAATTGAAATAAAGCAGTTCAAAGTAACTGTGATTACAGAGCCAGACGCAAAGACGCAGAGCCGATAAAATGAGATTAATACAATCTCATTTTATCGGCTCTTTCCGTTATGTATGGATTCTTTTAATTAGTCTTCGATGTTTCTTGCTTCGTTGATACCGCTGGCTAAAGATTCCATTAAGGATAGTTCTTTGTCTGTAAAGCTATCCATGTATTTCTCTATCTGTAATCGTCGGGTGCTTTTTACCAAGTTATTAGCAGGTAAGAAAAATTCATCAACGGAAACATGAAGTAACGATACAAGGTCATAAAGAACTTGTATGCTGGGGTGTTGCCCTTTATTTTCAATATTAGTTAAGTACCGTGGGTCAATTTCAATCAATGCTCCCACTTGTTCACGAGTTAAACCTCGTTTCAATCGAGCTTCTTTAATGGCTAAACCAAAGGCTCTAAAATCATATTTATCTTCTTTTTTACGCATAGTAGACCACCTCTATACATTTTATTGTTCCTACTGAATTAAAAACAGGTATAGAAAAACGTGTTATATGGTTTATAGGTTTATATTTAATAAAAAGCACTACTAAACGCCAATAAAAAAAACCGTTATATGGTAGTGCTATTTACGCTGTTAAAATATTGTATATTACTTCCAAATGGCGGTTTGTTGGAGGTCAACGTCGCCATGAAGTACATCATATACAATAAATTTCCTTACATTGGGTTCTTGTCAAAAAAAGTCGTCTATCTGCAATAGATAAGTACGTCCACCAATGTGGTTTTATAAATCATATAGATAGAATAACAGAAGCATGTAAACAGAGAAATAAATCTGTTTATATGCTTTTTTGGCTATTCAGAACTTTTTTACAAAGTTTATTTATCAGTAATGCAACAAATCCCCCTTTCACATTGGGACTAAGAGTGAAAGGAGATAAACGAGCAAGGCTCACTTCCTTTCCTAGACAGAAAGGGGGTGAGAAACATGAAACCATCTTCTTTTCAGACCACAATAGAAAATCAGTTTGACTATATCTGTAAACGTGCTATGGAAGACGAGCGAAAGAATTATATGCTTTATCTTTCAAGGATTGCAAAGCGTGAGGTGTCCTTTTCGGATGTTGGCGATTATCTTGTTAGCCAGTTTGCGACAACAGATAACTATTCAACTGACTTTCAGATTTTTACACTCAATGGGTTATCAGTAGGCGTTGAAAATGATTTGTTGAGTGAAGCATTACGTGAGTTGCCAGACAAGAAACGTGAAATTCTACTGCTGTTTTACTTTATGGACATGAGCGATTCAGAAATTGCAGACCTGTTGAAATTGAACCGTTCTACTGTCTATCGGCATAGAACCAGTGGACTAGCCTTAATTAAAAAGTTTATGGAGGAATTTGAAGAATGAAAACACAATATCCTATGATTCCCTTTCCTCTCATTGTAAAGGCAACAGATGGCGATACCGAAGCGATTAACCAGATTCTACATCATTACAGAGGGTACATAACGAAGCGTTCCCTACGACTTATGAAAGATGAATATGGCAATCAAAGTATGGTCGTTGATGAAGTCTTACGTGGAAGAATGGAAACCAGACTGATTACAAAGATTTTGTCATTTGAAATTAAGTAATATCCTCTCTCCTTTCGTGGAAGCGTGCTAAACCATTCCACGCTTCCCGAACAGGGAGGTTTGTTATTCCACCAAAGCATATTGAGCTTTCAATGTGTTTTGATAGGCTAACGAGCCATTGTTCTTTGAAAACTGAATAAAAGTAATCGAATACGTTTCGATAAGAAAAGAGCCAACGGAACTAACCGCCATGACCTATCTTATAAAGATAGCGAGCGATTCATGTTAGTGATCCGAGAAGCAATCTTTAGCAGGATTGCCTGCAACGACATTCTTATCGTGATAATGATACTCCCATACAGTCAATAGTCCGAGCGTGATAAAACCGTCGCAGGCAATGAGTATGGCTACATGAGAACCATGCAGGGGTGGAACTCCCGTGAGCTTTGCTAAAGCTGTTCGATTGCTGGTAAAACAACTTTTATGAAATCCAAATAAGTGATTTGGAAAGGAGGATTTTATGAAGCAGACTGACATTCCTATTTGGGAACGTTATACCCTAACCATTGAAGAAGAGTCAAAATATTTTCGTATTGGCGAAAACAAGCTACGACGCTTGGCAGAGGAAAATAAAAATGCAAATTGGCTGATTATGAATGGCAATCGTATTCAGATTAAACGAAAACAATTTGAAAAAATTATAGATACATTGGACGCAATCTAGCGTCGCCAAAGGGTCTTGTATATGATAAAATAGTATTAAGTCGTATCAAGGCTCTTTCCATAAAGGAAAGGAGCAAATGCCATGTCAGAAAAAAGACGTGACAATAAAGGTCGAATCTTAAAGACTGGAGAGAGCCAACGAAAAGACGGAAGATACTTATACAAATATATAGATTCATTTGGAGAACCGCAATTTGTTTACTCGTGGAAACTTGTGGCTACAGACCGAGTACCAGCAGGAAAGCGTGATTGTATCTCACTTAGAGAGAAAATCGCAGAGTTACAGAAAGACATTCATGATGGTATTGATGTTGTAGGAAAGAAAATGACACTCTGCCAGCTTTACGCAAAACAGAACGCTCAAAGACCAAAGGTTAGAAAAAACACTGAAACTGGACGCAAATATCTTATGGATATTTTGAAGAAAGACAAGTTAGGTGTAAGAAGTATTGACAATATTAAGCCATCAGACGCTAAAGAATGGGCTATTAGAATGAGTGAAAATGGTTATGCTTATCAAACCATCAATAACTACAAACGTTCTTTAAAGGCTTCATTCTATATTGCTATACAAGATGATTGTGTTCGGAAGAATCCATTTGACTTTCAACTGAAAGCAGTTCTTGATGATGATACTGTCCCTAAGACCGTACTAACAGAAGAACAGGAAGAAAAACTGTTAGCCTTTGCAAAAGCTGATAAAACCTACAGCAAAAATTATGATGAAATTCTGATACTCTTAAAAACAGGTCTTCGTATTTCAGAGTTTGGTGGTTTGACACTTCCAGATTTAGATTTTGAGAATCGTCTTGTCAATATAGACCATCAGCTATTGAGAGATACTGAAATTGGGTACTACATTGAAACACCAAAGACCAAAAGTGGCGAACGTCAAGTTCCTATGGTTGAAGAAGCCTATCAAGCATTTAAGCGAGTGTTAGCGAATCGAAAGAATGATAAGCGTGTTGAGATTGATGGATATAGTGATTTCCTCTTTCTTAATAGAAAGAACTATCCAAAAGTGGCAAGTGATTACAACGGCATGATGAAAGGTCTTGTTAAGAAATACAATAAGTATAACGAGGATAAATTGCCACACATCACTCCACATAGTTTGCGACATACATTCTGTACCAACTATGCAAATGCAGGAATGAATCCAAAGGCATTACAGTACATTATGGGACATGCTAATATAGCCATGACGCTGAACTATTACGCACATGCAACATTCGATTCTGCAATGGCAGAAATGAAACGCTTGAATAAAGAGAAGCAACAGGAGCGTCTTGTTGCTTAGTAGTACAAATGAATTTACTACTTATTTACCACTTCTGACAGCTAAGACATGAGGAAATATGCAAAGAAACGTGAAGTATCTTCCTACAGTAAAAATACTCGAAAGCACATAGAATAAGGCTTTACGAGCATTTAAGAAAATATAAAAAGATAATTAGAAATTTATACTTTGTTTATTTTAAAAATTTTTTTCTACAAAAAATCTCCATCTAACTTTCTACTATGTTAAAGCTAGATGGAGAAGTTTTACTTGATTTCAAATGTCATCGTGACTGGGTTATGGTCGGAATATTGGAAGTGATGGTCCCAAACTTTGAGATGATTGACTTGAATATCTTCTGACACGATAAAGCCATCAACCAAATTCACATAGCTATCTTTGGTAAAGGGACGGTCATTGGCGCGGACGGAAGGAATTTTCGCGGCGACAATATCTTGATTCACCAAGGTAAAACCAGCTGGAAGGTCGGCTTTAGGGAAGGGATGCGTCCAAGTCAGTGTTTGTTTTTTCGTGCCAAACAGACTTGGGGTATCTCCTAATACATCATGATTATAATCACCACCGACAATCACTCCATAACCTTTTTGCTGATAAAGCTGCATGTATTTGGCTAATTTTTTGATTTGGGCTGCTTGGATGGACTGATCTTTAGTAAAGGCCGACAAATGCACATTGATTAATGCCAGTGGTTTAGGCGTGGTAGCTATTAAGCTAATCGTAAAGGCACGGTCATAATCGGTGAATTTATTCAAATTGGTTTCAATCGGTAATTGATAACGCGTACTTTTATGAATCGTTTCGCGACTAAGTGTCAACAAACCGCTCTGACTCTTGCCGATGGGTTCGGTAAATGGGTAAAACAAATACGCCGAATCATAGTTTAATGCAAAGGCGGCATTCATTTCGGGCATGGCTTGCATAATTTGCTTTTCTTGAGGAATATGATAAGAACGCGTGGCATCTGAATCTACTTCTTGCAGTAACACAAAATCTGGCTGCGTCTTTTGAACCTGTCGAATGATTCCCTCCAAGTTTTGTTGCACATTTTCCTTGCTAAATCCACGTGCATACTTTCCACCATCCATAAAGAAGCTATAATTGTAGGGGTTGGCTGCATAACCAATATTAAAAGTTGTAATTTTATATTTCTTTTTATCGTTATTTTTATTCGTTATTTGCTGCGCTTTTTTGATTTCAATAGCTTGATTATCTGGTAAGCGGTGATAGCTGAAAAAGAGATAAGCTAAATAACTAATAAACACCAACAAAAATAATGAAATTAAAGCGGTAAATACACGTAATATTTTCTTTTTCTTCATAAGGTCCTCAAATAACTTTCTTGGATTAAATCTTTGAGTAAAGGTTCCTGAACTTTGTGAATATCCAGGCTAATCCAGTATTTTTTGTTCATGTGATAACCAGGATAAACCCCTGTTTGACTGGTCAGGATTTCGCGTTCCTCGGGATTGACTTTAACGTTGACAATCTCAAGTAATGAGTCTTGTGCATAAGGGGGCGCCTCTTCAATGATTCCGAGTTTTTCAGGGGGAATCTTCATGTACAAGGCAAACCATTTTTGATTGCGAGCATGTCTGAATACTAAAAATTCCGGATGTTTGTGAAAGACATGTTCTCCTTCAATATCAAACTGCGCTTTTATCCAGGATTGTAACGCTGCTTTTTCCATTTTCAGCCCTTCTTTCATGAACTTCTTTATTATACGCGAAAAAATCCTTTGAAAGCAATGAATTGAACCTAAATATCCGAAAAATAGGCAATCAAACGCTTCCTGTCTAAGTGCAAGATTACTCGAAAAAAACAAGCAACAACGCAAAAAACTCACAGCTTCCTCCAAAACAAGAGTTAGCTGTGAGTTTTTATTGTTTCACGTGGAACTTTTTATTCCGTTTCGTCTGGTTTATCCGTAGCCTCTGAACTTTCAGTATTTGCTTGAGCTTCTGATACATCTTCGTCTTCTTCTGGTTCAACGGTTGCCATGGTTACAACTTTGGTATCTTCTTCCATCTTCATTAGACGCACACCCAAAGTCGCACGGCCGGTTTGTGAGACAGAATCAACGTTAAAGCGGATGATAACCCCTTTATCAGTAATCAATAGGATGTCTTCGCTACCATCAACGGTTGTCAGTCCAGCAAGTGGGCCATTTTTCTCGGTAATATTAGCAGTCTTAATTCCTTTACCACCGCGGCCTTTGACTGGATATTCACTCGCTGCGGTGCGTTTACCATAACCATTTTCAGTAATGACTAACACTTCTTGGTTATCGCTAATGACCGAACTTCCAACGACATAATCACCTTCGCGCAACTTAATTCCGCGCACCCCAGCAGCCGTACGTCCCATATCACGGACTTGACTTTCTTCAAAGCGAACCGAATAACCGTCATGTGTACCGATAATAATGGTATTTTCGCCATTGGTTTCGACAATATTAACCAGTTCATCGCCTTCTTTTAAGCCAATCGCAATCAAACCGTTGCTGCGGATATTTGAAAAGGCAGTCACTTCGGTACGTTTTACCACACCATATTTAGTAGTAAAGAATAGGTAACGACCGGCTGTTGGTTGGCTGCTAACGGGGATAATCGCTTGAATCAACTCATTTGAATCAATACCTAATAAGTTAATCACTGGAATTCCTTTGGCAGCACGACCGTATTCTGGAATTTCGTAACCTTTTGCTTTATAGACTTTTCCTTGGTTGGTAAAGAATAAAAGGGTGTCATGGGTTGAACAAGAGACCAGTGTTTTCACAAAGTCTTCATCGTGGACGCCCATTCCTTGTACCCCACGACCACCGCGACGTTGAGCTCTGAATTCACTCTTCGCCAGGCGTTTAATATAACCTTTATTTGTTAATGTAATAACAACTTCTTCTTCTTCAATTAAGTCTTCATCTTCTAAACTCAAGACTTCACCGACTAGTAATTCGGTTCTGCGGTTATCACCAAAACGCGCACCGATTTCACTTAGTTCTGTTCTGATAATTTCTACGACACGTTCTGGTTTAGCTAAGATATCAGCTAAATCGGCAATCAAAGCAAGTAAATCTTGGTATTCATTTTCAATCTTCTCGCGTTCCAAACCGGTTAAACGACGCAAACGCATATCCAAAATCGCTTGGGCTTGACGATCGCTGAAAGCAAAACGTTCAATCATCGTTTGTTTCGCTTCTTCATCGGAATTCGAACTACGAATAATATGAATAATTTCATCAATATGATCTAAAGCAATGCGCAAACCTTCTAAGATATGGGCACGGGCTTCAGCTTTTTTCTTTTCAAATTCAGTACGTCTGGTGATGACTTCTTTTTGGAACTCTAGATAATCGACCAAGATGCGTTTTAGACTTAAAATCTTTGGCACCCCGTTTTCGATGGCTAGCATATTAATCCCAAATGAAGATTGCAAGGCAGTGAGTTTGTATAAGTTATTTAAAATCACTGAAGCACTCACATCGCGGCGCACATCGATGACAATTCGCATGCCTTCGCGGTTGGATTCATCGCGCAAATCAGTAATCCCTTCGACGCGTTTGTCACGATGCAATTCAGAAATACGTTCAATTAATTTGGCTTTGTTGACCATATAAGGTAACTCGGTCACTAAGATGCGTTCTTTTCCGTTTGGCATCTGCACGATTTCGACTTTGGCACGAACGGTAATCGTCCCTTTACCAGTTTCATAAGCGCGGCGAATACCAGATTTGCCCATCACCAAGCCACCCGTTGGAAAGTCTGGCCCAGGTAGGACTTCCATCAATTCGTTGGTCGTCACATCAGGATTGTCCATTAATAAATTCAACGCCCCGATGACTTCGCGTAAGTTATGCGGTGGAATATTCGTCGCCATCCCCACGGCAATCCCAGTCGTCCCATTGACCAATAAATTTGGAAAACGAGAAGGCAAGACAACGGGTTCTTTTTCGCTGTCATCATAGTTGCCTTGGAAATCAACGGTGTTTTTATTAATGTCACGAAGCATTTCCAAAGCGAGTTTACTCATGCGGGCCTCGGTATAACGCATCGCCGCCGCACTATCGCCATCCACCGAGCCAAAGTTTCCATGACCATCGACAAGCATATTTCGATAACTAAATGGTTGCGCCATCCGCACCATTGACTCGTAAATCGCACTATCCCCGTGTGGATGGTATTTACCCATAACATCCCCAACGATACGCGCTGATTTTTTGTGTGGTTTATCTGGCGTCACACCGAGTTCGTTCATTCCATATAAAATACGACGATGCACCGGCTTTAATCCGTCACGAACATCTGGTAAAGCCCGGGCAACGATAACACTCATGGCATAATCAATAAAAGAGGTTTTCATCTCGCTGGCTAGATTGACGTCATGAATATTTTGATTTTTATCTTCCATTTTCGATTCTTCCCTCCTGATTAAATATCTAAGTTCTGTACATAATGCGCATTTTCTTCAATAAAGGCGCGCCGTGGTTCGACTTTATCACCCATCAGCATTTCAAAGATTTGGTCCGCTTCAATCGCATCTTCCACACTCACTCGAAGCATCAAGCGGTTTTCTGGATTCATCGTAGTTTCCCAAAGTTGATGATCATCCATTTCCCCTAGACCTTTGTAACGTTGCACGCTTGGCTTAGGTGTTTGCGGTAGGCTTTCAATCACTTTTTTCAGATTTTCTTCCGCATCTTTCCCCGGCTGAACATAAGTAATATTCTTGCCTTGTTTCACCCCATATAAAGGTGGTTGCGCGATATAAACATAGCCTGCTTCCACCACTGGACGCATATAACGATAAAATAACGTTAATAAAAGCGTGCGAATATGGGCGCCATCGACATCGGCATCGGTCATGATCACTAGTTTATGATAACGGGCTTTGCTGACATCAAAATCTTCGCCAAACCCAGTCCCCATCGCTGTAAATAACGAGCGAATTTCATCATTGGCTAAAATTTTATCCATGCTGGCTTTTTCCACGTTTAAAATTTTTCCGCGGATTGGCAAAATCGCTTGGAATTCTCGGTTACGCCCTTGTTTAGCAGAACCACCGGCAGAATCCCCTTCGACTATGAATAATTCACATTGCTCTGGATCATTGCTTGAACAATCCGCCAATTTACCCGGCAAGTTGCTAATTTCTAGCGCACCTTTACGACGAGTCATTTCTCGTGCACGTTTGGCTGCCAAGCGCGCTTTGGAAGCTAGTAAGCCTTTTTCGACGATTTGCTTGCCGACCGTTGGATTTTCCATCAAGAATTTCAATAAATGCTCAGAAAATAGACGATCGGTTACAGCTCTAACTTCGGAATTCCCCAATTTTGTTTTGGTTTGACCTTCAAATTGTGGATCGGGATGCTTCACAGAAATCACCGCGGTAATCCCTTCACGCACATCTTCCCCGCTTAAGTTTTCATCATTTTCTTTCATTAACTTTTGCTTGCGGGCATAATCATTGACCACCCGTGTTAAAGCGGTCTTAAATCCTGACTCGTGCGTGCCTCCTTCATACGTATGGATATTATTCGCGAAACTCAAAAGATTGCTGTGGTAGCCATCCGTATATTGTAAGGAAACTTCAACGGTAATATCTTGCTGCTCGCCTTCCAAATAAATTGGTTCATCAAATAACACTGTCTTATTTTGGTTGAGATATTCGACATAACTCTTAATCCCACCTTCAAAATAATATTCGCGCTTTTCAGGTTCTTCTGGGCGAGTATCTTCAATGGAAATGTGTAAGCCACGATTTAAAAAGGCTAATTCTCTAATACGTGTGGCTAATTTATCAAAATTATATTCGATCGTTTCGGTAAAGATTTCAGGATCTGGAACGAAATGAACCGTCGTCCCGTGGCGCTCAGTCTCACCGATTACTTTCAAATCATCCACGACATGACCGCGGCGATATTCTTGATAATAAATTTTGCCATCTTTGTAGACTTTGACATCTAAGCTAGTGGACAAGGCATTCACAACGGAAGAACCTACCCCATGTAGTCCCCCAGATACCTTATATCCGCCACCGCCGAATTTCCCACCGGCATGCAAGACAGTAAAGACGGTTTCCACTGCAGGACGTCCTGTTTTTTCTTGAATATCTACAGGAATCCCCCGACCGTCATCAATTACGGTAATACTGTTATCTTTTTCTACGATGACTTGAATATTTGTCGCAAAACCAGCTAGGGCTTCATCGATGGAATTATCCACGATTTCCCAGACAAGGTGATGCAAACCTTCTGAACTGGTTGAGCCGATATACATTCCTGGACGTTTTCTAACAGCTTCCAGGCCTTCTAATACTTGGATTTGGCTGGCATCATATTGTTTTGCTAATTCAGCTAAATCTTTCTTTTCATCTGCCATTTACTCACATTTGACTCTAGAAAAATCTAAAGTCCGCTCCTTTCTTCACTTGCTTTGGTTTGAATTGTTCCATGTGAAACATAATAAATCTCTGGTTCTAATGTCATTTTATCTTTTAAATGATTGAGAGTCGTGGTCGTTAAGAAAGTCTGCACCTTATTTTCAATCGTTTGTAAAAGATGGAGCTGTCTTAAATCATCTAACTCACTCATCACATCATCTAATAACAAAATCGGATATTCACCCGTTTCTTGATGCATCAGGTCAATCTCTGCCAATTTAACACTTAAAGCTGTCGTGCGCTGTTGACCTTGCGAGCCAAAGTTTTGCACGTTTTTGCCATTGATAAAGAATAACAAATCATCACGATGAGGGCCAATTAACGTGCTTTGGCGTTGACGTTCTTTGTCGAGTTGTTCAGCTAACTTGGCTTGGTATTCCGCTTGAATTTGCGCTAAATCCAGCGTATCCAATGATTTCAGCGTGCTATCATAGCGCAAAGTCAAGGTTTCTTTTTCATGACTGATTTTTTGATGCAAACCATTTGCCCAATGCTCCAATTCTTTCGTGAACTGCGCGCGGGTCAATAACACTTTGCTGCCATGTTCGACGAGTTGTTCGGTCAATATTTCAAAATAAACAGCATCAAATTTCTGATTGATGGCTGCCTGTTTCAAATATTGATTGCGCTGCTTTAAGATTTTTTGATACTGTTGCAGCTCATATAAATAGACCCGATTCATCTGGCCTATCTCCATATCGAGAAACTTGCGGCGAACTTGAGGACTGCCCTTGACCAACGAAAGATCTTCCGGGGCAAATAAAATCACATTCATTTGTCCGATATAGCTGCTTAAAAGTTTTTGTTCAATATGATTGACCTTGCATTTGCGGCCCTTCTTAGTTAAAAATAACTCTAATGGAATCTGCTGGTGACCTTTTTTGACTTCACCAAATAAATAAGCCTGATCGCCCTCAAAGGAAATCAACTCTTGTTCGTTGTTGGTACGATGACTTTTGGTAAGCGCCAGGCAATAAATACTTTCTAAAATATTGGTCTTGCCCTGCGCATTATCTCCCAAAAAAATCACTAAATTCTTCTTGAAGTCTAGACTTAATTCCTCATAATTGCGAAAATGCTTTAATTGTAGTTTATTCAGAAACATGATCTGCTTCCTCATTTTTCTCAGGTTCGCTGATAAAGAACGTCCCTTCGCTTGTTTCGACCATCATTCCGGCATAAAGCTTGCGGCCACGGCGGTTTTCTAACTCACCATCGACATACACCGCATTTTCCACCAAATACCATTTAGCCTGTCCGCCACTTGCGATAATATTGGCTTCTTTTAATAGCTGCCCAAGTGTCATAAATTCACTTTGTAAGAAAATTTTTTGTTTCATTTTCATCCTCAATTCTTTTTAAGGCGTACATAGATATTATACCTTTTTTGCGGTCAGAAAACAAATGAATATCCAGTTTTAAACGGTTATTTTTCGATTTCAGCTATTTTAGTACTTTTAAGGTTTTTTGCTTGCTTTAGGCCAAATCTGCTTAAACATAAAACTAGCCGCTCGTACATTTGATAAAGCTTTTCTGAAAATAGCCAAAGCATAACAAAAAAGCATCCGTTTCACCAACAGCTGCCAGGGGGGATTAACTATTTAAGCCGATTTCTCTTGCCAATTCTTCTTTGGTCATCCATGCTTGAGTTGCTAGCGTTTCATCTACCATTTGATGCAACTGATGATTAAGCCTTTGTTTTCTTTGTGTAAATTCTTGGACAATTTGTTCGCCCCTGTACCCCTCTTTAATAATGTCCTGCAAGATTTCAGTGGAAAAATCGAAAAAGTCGTACTCTTCCTGAACAAAAGTATACAAAATCCCATTTTCAACTATTTTATCATCGAGCATAACCCCACTTAGAATATTGAACGATTTTGGAACAGTTACCATAATTGAATTTCCTTGCTTTAATGTCTTTGTAAACATAGCGACTCTTTCTTGATTGTTTTTGCTATGTTTATTTTAAACTTATCAAGCTTACTTTGCCACTTTCACCCACCGATTGAAAGCAAAAAAATACGCCAAGCAAGAAACCCTTACTTGACGTTACTTTTCATGATTATTTGCCTATCATCAGCAGTTTGTATAAGACCACTGAAAGGATGACACCGATGCCACAAATCAGCATCACAAGCAGATTGGCCGGATTTAAGATAAAGCCAAATACAATCGATCCGACTGGCATAAAGAGAATGGCAATTGTGAAAATAACAGAGTATACTCTTCCAACATATTCGCTATCGACACTCTTTTGAACAATCGTAAAGAACTGGATATTAAACATCGTTAGAAATCCACCCATCAAAGCAAAGGGCACCAGTGATAGATAAGCATTTTTGAATACAGCATCTTGCAAGGGTAAAAGTGCAATTGATAAGCCACACAAAAATATAAATAATAACATTTTATTTTGTGAAACTTCTTTTTTCTTCTCTTTTGAAAGTTTGGTATTCACAGCTGAAAAGACAATCGCTCCAACCGATTCAGCAATTAACGCTGCGCCGAAAAAGTTGCTCATTTCTTTAGCAAAATAGTTATTTAAATAAGGCATACTTAAGTTATACCCACTCAAAAAGAAATTCACCATCGCCGAAATAATTAACAGATACATAATCGTTTTGTGCTTGAACATATACTGCAAACCCTCTGTAATTTGCTTGAATACCGACTCTTTTTTCTTTTTTTCTTTGGGTGGTAGTTGAATCACGATTTTACTGGAGATGAAAGCCGAGAACAGAAACGTTGCCGCATTAAACAAGTAAGAAACTTTTAAGCCGAACAACTGCCAGACTAACACACCGATACTTGGCGAGGCAATCGAGAAAATTTCCTTCGCCAGTGTAAAACGTGAAAAGTGCGTTTCAATATAATCTTCGGTAATACTTTCCTTAATCATCGCATTGTAGCTCGGGCTGTTATACGTGGACAAAATCGCCAGTAAAATATTGCCAATCAGCATCGCCAAGTACAAATAAGGTGTATCTAGGAATAAAAAGCCAATCAAACAAGTTATCCCACTCAGAAAGTCAGTGACGATCAAGATTTTTTTACGGTTCACTTTATCAGCAAAAGCACCTGCAAATAAATTAAAGACAATCCCAATCATCGTTTCTGAGGACTGATACAAAGACATCAACAACGGCCTACTCGCAAAAACGGAGACCAAAATCATCTTGTTGGCATAATCAAATACCGCATTTCCTACCCTTGAAGTAATACTCGACAGCATGATACGATTCGAGTTTTGCAAATCCACATTTTTCTGTCTCATTCTTTCACCTTCTTCTCACTTTTTTTTAATGTTTTAAAAGGATAACACATTTTATTTCCGAATACAAGATAAAATTTACGGAATAATAAAAAAACAGAAAAATAAAAAATGCTTATATTACTTCATTCATTTAGCTTTATTTGTAAATAATTTATATATTCATCCAATGCTTGATTGAAGTTTCTTAAAATAGGAGTGTTTGAGTTAGTAACTTTCAAAACAGCACTTCTAGGTCTTTTAGCTTTTCTTGCAAGTTCTAAACCATTTATTGGTTCAACATCCACATGAATATCTAGTTTATCAAACAATATCTTCGTTGCTTGATACCATGTATTTGCCTCACCAGAATTAATTACATGATGTATGCCCTTCATCTCATTAGGACGATTCACAAAAGTTTCAATTACCTTTGCTACATCTTTTGTGTAAGTAAAACAGCATTTTTCATCATCTACAACGTGTAATTTTTTTTGTTTAATTGAAGACTCAATAATTGCATCAAAAAAATTTTTCTTAGATGATTTGCCAACTTCATTTTCACCAAATAGATTCGCCACTCTAAGAATACTTGCAGTAAGACCTTTTTGGATATATTCGGTTACTATTTCTTCCCCCATCTTTTTCGTATAGCCATAAAAATTAATCGGGTCGGTTAAATCACTTTCAACATAATATTCTTTTTTTCCTGAAAAAACATAATTTGTTGAAAACGTAATGAATTGTGCGTTGATTTCCAAGCAGATTTCACATAGCAATCTAATAAAATCTATGTTTAATTTCTTTGCATTTTCTTGTTCTTTTTCATCATCTTCACAGGCATCTACACCATTATAGGCAATTGTATTAATAACCACATTAGGTTTTATTTGTAACAATTTTTCTTTTACTAAATCAAATTGCGTCACATTGCCATCTTCTCTTGTCCATGAAATCAACTCTATTTCAGATTTAGATGCAAAAGAATATTTTTTTATCATACTTCCTAAATTACCATTTGCTCCAAATAACAATACTTTAATTGACATCGATATATCATCCTCCTTTTTATTAGCTATTCCATCATTTATTGATAATGTCCTTCATCGCCTTTAAAACCTCTTTTGAAGAATAACGCTTACCTGTTAGTTCAGCCTCTTTTTCTGCTTCCTGTAGCTTAAAGTATACTTCACTTTCAAATTGTAAGTTTTCAAAAGCCTCCATACTTAAAATAACCATGTCAACTTTATTCTCCTTTGTCAGAAAAAAAGGTTGATTCGTCTCGTGCACAGCATTCATAATATCATCAAAATCATCCTTTAAATCAGTAATAGGTCGATAACAATTCATCTTACATCCTCCTCGTTATTATTTTAACATACTGATAATGATAAATATCCTAATTCTTTTTGTGTTTATTCAACTCTATAAAAAAATAATCCCAACTACACGCTTGATACTTAGTGTAGTTGGGGGTTAGCTTTATTCACTTCGAAACTCGTAGCTGATTGAGTCGCTTCACATCCTTCATATAATCTGTGTTCGCCAGGTAGCTCCCGTGCATCTAAGCCGGCCTGTCTTGGAAAATCTTAAAACATAATGGATTTTCCTGACATTCCGGAAAACTTAGCTTTATCAGTATCAATCAACTAAATACTCGGAAAATTCGCCCTACTGCTTGAGAAAATCTCCTTTCATCCGATTTTCTAAGCAGTAGGTAACACATGAATTTTCTCGTATTTGAACAAGTTGATTGATAACCTTTTGCTTGGAGCTGACCGACCCGGCTCACATCCTTGTTTTAATTCGTTCGGACGGGTGTGATGAGTTGGACGAAGTTGCCGCTGTCTTCTGCTGGTTCTAAGATAAATGGACGGACCGCAGATAAGAAGCGGATCACGATTTGGCTGTCTTTAAACGCGCGTAAGGCAGCTTTCATATATTCTGGATTGAAGGAAATTTCTAGCGGTTCTCCTTCGACTTTTTCATAAGATAGGCGTTCTTCTACCTTCCCTAATTCCGGAGAGCGACCATATAACATCACGCCTTCATTAGTAATTGATAGGCGAATAATGCTATAACGACCTTCATTAGATAGCAAAGAAGCACGTTCAACGGATTGTAAAAATTGTGGTCCGTTAAATGTAATGCTCGTTTCAAAATTAGTAGGAATCAAACGACGCGTATCAGGATAATTGCCTTCTAATAAGCGTGAGTAGAATTTCATCGTACTGGTTGTAAACATCACTTGATTATCCATAATGGAAATTTCGACAAATTCTTCATGTTCAGGCAAACTACGAGACAATTCGACTAAGCTCTTACCTGGAATAACCATATCAAAGTTGGCAGCTGCTTCTTCTAATGGAATGACACGTTGGCTTAGGCGATGAGAATCCGTTGCTACAGCTGTTAATTGATTTTCTTCTAAAATAAAATGTACCCCAGTTAAAATTGGGCGTGTTTCTTGGGTTGAGACTGCAAATACGGTTTCGGCAATCATTTGGTTTAATAATGGAATCGGCAATTTCAATGGCGTCGCGCTAGAAACTTCCGGTAATTGTGGATATTCACTGGCACTTAAACCAGCCACCACGAAATTCGCTTCTCCTGAGGTGATGCTGACTTGTTGGTTACTTAATAATTCAATCGTTAACGTATCTTCTGGCAAACGACGCACGATTTCATTAAAAAATCTCGCCTGTATTACAACAGAACCCGTTTGCTCAATTTGCATTTGGGCTTTTTCACTCTCTTTACTTAAAAAGGTTTCAATAGAGACATCCGCATCACTACCTGTTAAGTAGATACCATCAGGGGTAAGTTCCATTTTGACCCCAGTTAAGATTGGCATGGTTGCTTTTCCTGGGATGGCTCTTAATGCGGTTTGTAATTCTTGCATAAAGACGCTTCTATTTAAGGTTACTTTCATCAGTTGAAAATCCTCTTTTCTATTAATCTGGTACGCTTATTTTATATTATATTAATTAAATATAAAGTAATAGTAGTAGTAGGCTTGTTACTATTGTGGAAAACTAGGTCTGAAACCTTGAAATATAAAGCTTATCCACTGTGGAAAACTTGTGGACAACTTTAAATCTTGCGCACAAATTATCCACATTAGCCATTGAGCGCATTTTTGATTTCGGCGATTTCTTCTTGTAGTTGGGTATTACTGCCAAGAAGCTGCTGAATCTTTTCATGCGCATGGATGACGGTGGTATGATCCTTGCCGCCAAACTCTGCTCCGATTTTTGGTAAAGAATGATCGGTTAATTCGCGGGCTAGATACATCGCGATTTGTCTTGGTACGACGATGGTTTTGACCCGTTTCTTACCTTTCAAATCCTTAACTTGTACATGATAATACTTCGCCACTTGCTCTTGAATGTCTTGAATCGTTACCTGCGTTAAAGGCTGGCTATTTTTCAGTGCTTTCAAGGCTTCAGCAGCTAAACTGGTGGTGATATCCGCATTTTGCATTGTCGCAAAAGCTTGTACCCGCACCAAGGCTCCTTCTAATTCACGGATGTTCGAATCGATTTGACCGGCGATGTAGCTAAGGGTATCATCTGGAATTTCTAAGTTTTCGGCCTCGGCTTTAGTACGCAAAATCGCGGTTCTGGTTTCCAAATCTGGTGGCGTAATGTCTACGGATAATCCCCAGGCAAAGCGCGATACCAAACGTTCTGGCAAGGTCGGAATTTCATTTGGCAGACGGTCTGAAGTGAGGACAATCTGCTTGTTATTGCGGTAAAGCTCTTCAAAAGTATTGAAAAACTCTTCTTGGGTGCCCTCTTTATTGACCAAAAATTGAATATCATCGACTAAAAGCAGGTCAACGGTGCGATATTCATTCCGAAATTCTTCCATGCGATTTTTTTGAATAGAATAGATGAAATCGTTGGTGAAATTTTCGCTGCTGACATATTTAATCTTGGCATTTGGGCGTTTTAACAGCATTTGATGGCCAATCGCGTGCATCAAGTGCGTCTTCCCTAAACCGACACCTCCGTAGAAAAACAGCGGATTATAAATCGAACCTGGATCTTCGGCTACGACTAAGGCTGCTGCATGGGCCATCTGGTTGCCTTTCCCGATGACAAAGGTATCAAAGGTGTATTTCGGATTTAGGAGTGTTTTTTGTTTGTTTTGTTCCTTTTTCTCTGTTTTTTGCTGTGCCTCTTGTGTTTTTTGCTGACGTCTTTCATCGGCTGGCAAAAAATTAGGAATGACCTCGCTACCATATAATAGATAGCCAGTTTCAACGATTTTTCCCGCTAAATTGTCTTCCCAATATTTTTTATGTAAAGCACTCGGAACTTCAATTAATAGTTCATTACCTTCAAATGAAATAGGATGAGCACTTTCAATCCAGGTGTTGTAACTCACCGTACTCATCTCATCTTTATAAATTTTTTGTAGCTGTGTCCAAAGTTCATTTAAAGAAGGCATGACAAAACCTCCTCACTAAAATTGGGCGCAAAGACCCCGATAAATTGTGGATAACTATACTTTAACATTTTCACGGAAAGTTTTCCACAGTCTAGCGCGAATTTCTATCTTTTTTTCACAGAATTGTAATCTGTGTAAAACTTTATACGCAAAAAGCACAAAAAGATATCCACAAAAGATAAAACCTTGTGGATATCATGAGGGATGTAGCGAGTTTTACACAAAGTTATCCTCAATTACGAAGTGAAGGGCCACAAAAGGAAGGAATACTTTTCCACAAAAACTATCCACACCTTGAATAAATTCATCCACACCTGTGACTCTGTGGAAAAGTGGTGGATAAGACTGGGGATTTTTAGTTTGTGGAAAAAAGTAAATACACAGAGGATTCACAGAAAATGACGAAAATGTGGATAAACTAGAAGGAATTCGGTTGTCTTTATTTGGTAAGAATGAAAAAACATTTTTTTCTAAATAAGTAATTATTTTGAGAAATTTTCAAGCGTAAAACTCAAATTTTAGTTGACAAAATGGCGTTTGACTCGTTATACTGAGTTAGTATGTCGTATAAATAGCAGAAAAAGACTCTTTTTGGAGGTGTAAAATATGAAAAGAACTTATCAACCAAACAAACGTAAACGTCAAAAAGTTCACGGATTCCGTAAACGTATGAGTACTAAAAACGGTCGTCGCGTCTTAGCTAGCCGTCGTCGTAAAGGCAGAAAAGTTTTAGCTGCTTAAGCCACTGGATTACACAGTGGTTTTTTTTATTTTAAGGATGTGAGCCGGGTCGAGCAGCTCCAAGCAGCTAAGTTTTCCGGAATGTCAGGAAAATCCATCATTTTTTTTAGATTTTCCTAGACAGGCCGGCTTAGATGCACCGGAGCTACCCGGCGAACACAGATTGCATTAAGGATGTGAAGCGACTCGGTTAGCCACGAGCAAAAGGATATCAATCAACTTGGGCAAATACGAGAAAATTCATGTG
>CAMMST010000045.1:0-20876 GCA_946499615.1 Enterococcus cecorum
AAAGGAACGGATTTACAGTCCGCCGCGTTTAGCCACTTCGCTACTCCTCCATATGTTTTTCAAATCAACTATTAAATAGTACTATAAAATAATAATTATTTCAAGAGAAAAACATAATTTTTTTGAATAAATAATATACATGGCTATTTATTCTTGTAGATTCCAACGCATTAAGATGGTTTCGATTGCAGCATCTAAGCTACGATCTGTTTGAATTTCTTCTTCGTTCATAAAACTAACAAAAGCTTTGGGTCCATAATGTAACACTTCACCAATTGTCTTTTTACCAATCACAAGCTGGGTAACATCATAATTTGTACCATCTATTTGTTTCGTTGTTTCTACGACTTGTACTTGAATATCTTTGTTTTTCTTCAATGTCCATCCCTCTTTTCTTAACATATCTATTCTAATCAAACCATCTAGATACTGTCAATAAAAAAATATGGCCAATCCCACTTGAATTGGCCATCAAAATGCTTTGATTACATAATCGTATTCGTTAATACAACATCAACTAGCTCATAATCATCGCTGGTCAATACTGCTTTCACCTTTTCAGTATCCTTAGTGGCTAATTGAATTTCCACAAAGATTCCTTTAGATAAACGATTAACAACTATGGTTTCAATATTCATTTGGGCATCTGCTAGTTCCTTAGCAATCACCGCTAAAATACCATGGTGTTCCTTAGTGATTTTTAGTGTCACTCTGACGCCACCATTTTCATAACCAGAAATCTTTAAAAAGGCATCAAAAATATCGTTATTCGTGATAATGCCCACCAATTGATTCTTTTCCATTACAGGTAAGACACCAATTGATTTTGTGCGCATCACTTTTATGGCATCTTCCAACAGTGCATCAGCCTCAATTGTAGTCACATTGGTTAACATGACATCGCCAACCTTAGTTTTATTAATCAAATAATTCAGTTCAAATACACTTAAACTAGTTGCTTTTGAAGGCATCGACTCTTGAATAACCCCTTGCGTAATCAAGCCAACCAATTTATGATCTTCCATCACCGGTAAGCGATGAATATCATGTTTTTTCATCAAGTCAATCGCATCGAAAATTGGTGTATCTGGTGTCACGGTAATTAACTTTTCCGTCATAAAATCTCTTACAGTCATGGTTTACCCTCCTAGATATGCTTTACGTACAGCTTCACTTGCCAATAGTTCTTTTCCTGTACCTTCTAATACAATTTTTCCAGTTTCTAATACGTAGCCGCGATTGGCGATTGATAATGCCATTTTCGCATTTTGCTCAATCAATAAGACTGTTGTACCTTGAGCTTGGATTTCTTGAATAATGGAAAAGATTTCCTTAATAAAAATTGGTGCAAGTCCCATTGAAGGTTCATCTAATAATAATAATTTTGGCTTAGACATCAAAGCTCTTCCCATCGCAAGCATTTGTTGTTCCCCACCAGATAAAGTCGCAGCATCTTGATTACGACGTTCCTTTAAAATTGGAAACTTCGCAAAAATCTGTTCGAAATCCTCTTTAAGCGTATTGTCTTTACGTAAAAAAGCACCCATATCTAAATTTTCTTGTACAGTTAAGCCACTAAAAACATGACGCCCTTCCGGAACTTGAGATAAGCCATCAGCAACAATTTTTTGCGGTGCAGCTTTTTCAATATTTTTTCCCTCAAAGATAATTTGGCCATTTGAAGGACGAACTAGACCAGATATTGTTCTTAAAATCGTAGTCTTTCCTGCACCATTGGCACCAATCAGGGAAACAATTTCGCCTTGTTTGACTTCAAAGCTGACATTATGGACAGCTTGAATCATGCCATAATGAACAGATAGATCTTGTACTTTTAGCATTACATTTCCCCTCCTAGATACGCTTCAATAACTTTTGGATTATTCTTTATTTCCATCGGTGTACCATGGGCAATGACACGTCCATATTCCAACACATAAATTCGTTCACATACATCCATAACCAGACTCATATCATGTTCAATTAAGATAATGGTTAAACCAAATTCACGTTGGATTTTTCTGATTAATTCAGTTAATTCAGCAGTTTCTTGTGGATTCATCCCAGCAGCTGGCTCATCTAAAAATAAAATTTTCGGCTCAGTAGCTAATGCCCGGACAATTTCCAAACGTCTTTGTTCACCATACGGCAAGTTTTTGGCTAAGGTATTAACTTTTTGATCCAAATCAAAAATTGCTAATAAATCTTTGGCTTTTTGTCGCATCTCTTCATCATTTTTATAAAACTGTGGTAAACGTAGAATGCTTGAAAATACCCCTTTAGCATGTTTGGTATTCATCGCAATCAAAACATTATCCATGACCGTTAGCTCTTTAAATAGACGAATATTTTGAAAAGTACGTGATAAGCCTAAATCAGCAATTTTGTATGGTTTCATGCCATTTAAGCGATTTTCCTTACCTTCAACAGTGAATAAGACATCACCTTCAGAAGGTACATACACGCCAGTCAATAAATTGAACAAGGTCGTTTTGCCAGCCCCATTTGGACCAATTAAGCCAACTAGTTCATTTTCTTCCAAAGTTAGATTTACATGTGAGACAGCAGTAAGCCCACCAAAATTTTTAGTTAAATTTTTAACGTCCAACAGAGGCATTGACATCGTCTCCTTTCTTCGTGAATTTATCAATGATACGTTTCACTGAAAATTCCCACGTACCTAATAAGCCACTTGGTTTAAAGATCATGATAACAATCAAAGTAAGCGCGTAAAGGATCATTCGTAAGTAGCCAAAATCTTGTAAATACATATTTAAAATCCCTAAAACAACAGCAGAAAGCACTGCACCCGTTGTACTACCGATTCCACCAAATACAACAATAATCAAAATATCAATCGTCTTCATAAATTGGTAGTCTTTAGGGAAAACAGATTGTTGGTAACTTGCAAATAAGGTTCCGGCAATACTTGCTAAAACTGCACCAATCACAAAAGCTAAGACTTTATATTTCGTCGTATTAATTCCCATCGCTTCAGCAGCAATTTCATCTTCACGGACAGATAGGATTGCCCGACCTGGCGCACTATTCATCAAGTTAGAAACTAAAATAATTGAAATTAAAGCAAAGACAAAAACGACTTCCCATGTTGTAACTTGTGGTAATCCGAAAATTCCTGAAGGGCCATTTGTGATATCTCTAAAGTTCACAATTAAAATACGGATAATCTCAGCAATTCCTAAAGTGGCAATGGCTAAATAGTCCCCTTTTAAGCGCAAAGTAGGTAGTCCAACCACATAGGCAACAATACCAGAAACAAGCATTCCAACTAATAAGCCCATGATAAAGCCGCCATAGGTAGGATTGCTAGAAGTAATGATGGCACAAGAGTAAGCGCCGATTGCCATAAAACCTGCATGCCCTAAAGAAAATTGTCCTGAAAAACCAATAATTAAGTTTAATCCAACTGCAGCAATAATATTAATTCCAATATTAACAATAATCGCATCGGTAAATAGCGTAATGAACCCGCCATTATATAAAGCAAGTAATACCCCATAAACAACTGCGGCAATAGCTACCCAGGCGATATTATATTTTAAATTTTTCTTCATCTTGGGCACCTACACTTTCTCTTTCACATTTTTACCAAGGATACCAGCCGGACGTACGAAAAGAATAATTATTAAAATCAAGTACACCAAAGCATCCTTATAATCCGAAAATCCAAAAGCGGTAGAAATTGTTTCAATCAAACCAATCACAAATCCGCCTAAAGCCGCACCAGGGATAATCCCAATACCACCTAAAACCGCAGCAATAAACGCTTTAAGTCCTGGCGCAACCCCCATCATTGGATCAATTGAATTATAATATAATCCAATTAACATCCCACCGGCAGCGGCTAATGCAGAGCCAAGTGCAAACGTAAAGGAAATTGTACGGTTGACGCTAATACCCATTAATTGGGCAGCATCTGCATCAACGCTTACGGCACGCATCGCTTTACCCATCTTGGTTTTCTGAATAATTAATTGTAACAAGACCATTAAAACAATAGAGACGACTAAAATTAATACTTGGATATTACTTACTTCTATAAAACCAAGATGATAGGTTTTTCGAGTAATATCTTGTGGAAATGGTCGTACATCTGGCGAGAAGAAGTAAATCATAATATTTTGTAAAAAGAAGGATACACCAATTGCCGTAATCAAAGCAGAAATACGTGTTGATTTTCTCAAAGGACGGTAAGCTAAAAATTCAATGGTTACACCTAATAATGCACAGGCAATCATTGAAATAATCATCGCTGGGAAAAAGCCAATTCCCGTATTATTTAAAAGGAAGTAGCCTATAAAACTACCAATCATATAAATCTCACCATGCGCAAAGTTAATCAACTTAATGATTCCATATACCATAGTGTAACCTAATGCTAATAAGGCATAGATACTTCCCAGGAACAAACCATTTATTAATTGTTGAATGATTGCTTCCATATTGCAAATCTCTCTTTCTATATAAAGTTTAAAAGAAGGAGGCTGACCTGGGCCAGACCTCCACTTTCATTATTTTGCATTGATGGTTTCTGCAGATGATTCTTTACCATCTGTTAAGCCAAGAATTACAAGTGATTTTTCAGGGTTGTGATTCTTATCAATGGTCATCGTACCAGTAACACCTTCAAAATCTTTCAAGTTTGCTAAGCCTTTTTGAATGGCTGCAGAGTCTGCTGATTTTTGATCTTCAATTGCTTGTTTAATCATGTATAGTGAATCATAGGCTAAAGCGTTAAATGTTGAAGGTTCAGCATTGTATTTTGCTTTATAAGCTTCAATAAACGCAGGTACTTTATCAGTTGCAGGCGCCTTTGTAGAGAAGTGGGTACTATAAAATACATTGTTTACATTTTGTGCTCCAGCTGTTTGTACCATCTTTTCATCACCGAAACCATCTGCACCGATGATTGGTTGCGTAATTCCTAATTCACGCGCTTGCTTAATGATTAAACCAGCTTGTGTGTAATAACCTGGAACATAGATAGCATCAAAATCTTTCCCTTTAAGTTTTGTTAAGACTGCTTGGAAATCCTTATCATCTTGAGTAAAGTTTTCTTCTAGAACAATTTCACCTTTGTATTCTTTCTTGAAAGCTTTCGTTAAACCAATCGCATAGTCACTTGAGTTATCTGCCAAAATCGCTACTTTTTCAGCTTTTAATTTATTTGTAGCATAATCAGCTAACATAATTCCTTGGAAACTATCTTGGAAGCATGAACGGAAAACATATTTCTGAACATCCTTACCATTTAAAGTAATTGAGTCATCAGTTGCAGAAGGTGAAATGACTGGCACCTGTGCTTTCGTCATGTTAGGAATCACTGTTTTAGTCGCTCCTGATGTTGCAGGTCCGATAACTGCTACCACTTTATCATTTGTGACTAAGTTTGCTGCGACGGTGGCTGCTTCATTATTATCAGATTTATTATCTTTGACAACCAACTTCACTTTTTTACCTAAAATACCGCCGTCTTTATTAATCTGTTCAGCGGCTAATTCAACCCCATTTTTTTCAGCACTACCATAGGCTGCTACACCACCTGATAATTCAAGGTTTACCCCAATTTTAATGGTGTCCCCAGATTGCTTGTTACCACCACCAGCAGCACCTTTGCCACCACCTGGCGCAGCGCTACATGCTGAAAGTAATACTAAACCTGCTACTAAATAAGCTAATTTTTTCATCTTCATCCTAGTTGTCCTCCCTTAATACCATTTAGGATATGTCAACAATATACATAAAAATTTTCTAATTGTCAACAGAATTTTCAGAAAATTTATTATTTTAGAAAATATATTTCAATTCGGAAAAATATACACAATTTAAAAGCGTTTGCAAACAAAAAAAGACCAACAACGGCCTAATCTTCATAATTAGGACGATGTTGATCCTTAGTATTTCGCTTCAATGAAAATTTCAAAGGGACATAATCGACACCACCCTTAACCAAAGGATGACATCGTAATATTCTTGCTATCCCCATAAGTGTACCTTTAAATGCGCCGTGAACTTTAATTGCTTGAATCATATAGTTTGAACAGGTTGGATGATAGCGACAACTTGGCGGAAATAAAGGTGAGATAAAGCGTTGATAGCCACGCACAAGTGCAATCAGCATTCTTTTCATTTATTTTTCCTCCAACTATAAAAATTGACTAGCAAGCTTTCTTACTAGTCAATTTTCCTATTTTACTTTAAAAAATCAAAAATATGGTGCCAGATAGCTGGATTCAACACTTCAAGTGGATGTCCATCACCGATAATACCATAACCGATTACTAAACCGACAAAGAATAACACCACTGCTAAAATAAATACAAAAAATATTTTAAATAAAACATTTCTAATATAGCGAGTATTTTTCATTATGTTTTCCTTTTATGCATTCACTTTTTCTTTTTCAGCTAACTTTTCGTCAATGTCTACACGAACAACATCGGCACCTAAAGCACGTAATTTCTCATGGAATTTATAATAGCCACGATCTAAATATTTCAAATTACGGACACGCGTTCTACCTTTTGCTTTTAAACCTGCAAGAATTAAAGCCGCTGCCGCACGCAAGTCAGTTGCATAAACCGTTGCCCCTTGCAATTCATGGCCACCTTCAATACATGCCACAGAGCCATCAATTTTCACATGTGCATTCATTCTACGCATTTCTTCCAGATGTTGGAAACGATTTTCAAAAACTGTTTCTGTCACAAAGCTATTTCCTTTTGCCACTAATTGAATAGCTGTCATCTGAGCTTGCATATCCGTTGGGAAACCTGGATGAGGTAAGGTCTTCACATCAGTAGGTTTCAAATCTTTCGGACCAATAACTCGTAATCCTTCTTCAACTTCAAATATTTTTGCACCCATCTCCATCAATTTAGAAATTAATGGACGATTGTGTTCTGAAATAGCATCATTAATAATGACATCGCCACCGGTCATCGCAGCGGCAACCATAAACGTACCTGCTTCGATACGGTCTTGAACGATGGAATGCGTAACACCACGTAAATGTTCAACACCTTCAATACGCATCGTTTCTGTACCTGCGCCATAGATTTTCGCACCCATTTTATTTAAGATGTTTGCTAAATCGACAATTTCAGGCTCACGCGCAACATTTTCGATAATGGTGGTACCTTTTGCCTTAACTGCGGCCATCATAATATTTTGCGTTGCACCCACACTAGGAAAATCTAAATAAATATGAGCACCATGCAATTCGTCCGCAATCGCTTCAATATATCCTTCTGCTTGATTAATTGTTGCGCCTAATGCTTGGAATCCCTTAAGATGTAAATCAATTGGACGTGCACCAATAGCACAACCACCAGGCATCGCAACTTTGGCATGCCCATTTCTTGCCAATAAAGGACCCATCACAACGATTGAAGCACGCATTTTGCTGACATATTCATAAGGTGCTTCAATAGCTAATTCATTTGTTGCATCAATTACTACTTGATTTATATCTTCATTAAAAGTTAATGCTACATTTAAATGACGTATCACTTCATTCATGGTAAACACATCTGAAAGAATTGGTACATTGTTTAATACTGTCTGCCCTTGATCAGCTAAAAGACTTGCAGCTAAAATGGGAAGTACCGCATTTTTAGCTCCTTCAATTTTTACTGAGCCTTTAAGAGCATTGCCTCCTTGAACGATAATTTCTTCCATTACATTCGTTCCCTCCAAAATACACTACCCTTTACTGCAATCTAGCAATAAAAAGATTTTTCGACAATTGTAAAATCTCAAAGAAAAAACTACTTACTAGGTAACCGAGACCTATAGCGAGAAGTAACATGAGCACCCTAATTTGGCCAGTCTTTTGCTTTTTAAATAGCGTTTGCAAATTTAGTGACTGCAAAGACCAAAATGCTAAATATATCCAAATAAGATGACTTGTAAAACGTACAATCTGTTCAATACTATTATTTAACATGTTACCTCCTAATTCTTTAACATTTTTATGATACATTATTTTTTCATGAAAAGCAATCAAGACTTTTTCAAAAGCATTTACGAACCTGTCTAATTACTTGATTTTTACGTACAAAATATATCCCTAATTGAAAAAAATAATTTTGAAGTTTCAATAATTTACAAAACGTACAAAATTCTGTATCATAAAGTATATCAATTTTGGAGGGATATTCATGTCTGAACAACATTCATATACAGAAGAACAAATCGAAGCAATTAAAGAAAAAATCTTAACCGCTTTAGAAACAGTTATTGACCCAGAATTAGGGATTGATATCGTCAACTTAGGACTAGTTTATGAGGTTGAATTTAATGGTTCGACTGGAGAAACAGTAATTAAAATGACTTTAACTACAATGGGCTGTCCACTAGCAGATATCTTAACGGATAATATTCATGATGCGCTAGAAGAAGTAGAAGAAGTCAAAAGTGTCGATGTTAAGCTTGTATGGTATCCCGCTTGGACTACAGATCGTATGAGTAGATATGCTAGAATTGCCCTAGGTATTCGCTAATAAAACGAATAAAAAAGACTTGAGCCAAATGATATGTACCCAGAATCCTGGACACATATATGAACTAGGCGGAACACAAGGATGCTAACCTGTACTTTGCAGGTGGCATCCATTTTGTTTTTGCCTGAATTCTTTCGTTATTGTAGTAATCTATATATTCTTCGATTGCTTTTTCAAACTCTTCAAATGACCTGTAATCTTTTTCGTAGCCATAGTAAACCTCATTCTTTAATCTCCCAAAGAATGTTTCCATTATGCAGTTATCATAGCAATTTCCCTTTCGGGACATCGACTGTATTATGCCGTGCATTTTAAGTTCATTACGATAATATGCATGTTGATATTGCCATCCTTGATCGGAATGAAAGACAAGCCCATTCAGATTATGGAATTTATCAAATGCCCGTTCAAGCATGCGTTTGACTTGTTCTAAATTAGGGCTTGTTGACAAGTCATACGATATGATTTCATTAGTATTCATATCGAGTATTGGTGATATATAGCACTTTCCCCAAGTAAAGTTGAATTGCGATACATCAGTAGTCCATTTTTGTAGTGGGGCAGTCGTGCTGAAATCTCTATTAATCTTGTTATCTGCAACTTTCCCAACCTCTCCTTTGTATGAATGATACTTTGCCTTAGGTCTTTTTCCCATAAGCCCGGCTTCATGCATCAAACGCTGAACTCTCTTGTGGTTCACTTTATATCCACGATTAACCAGTTCCTGATGGACTCGTCGAACCCCATATCTGCCCTTATTGGATATGAAAATTTCATTGATTTCGTCCATTATGCTTTTGTTTCTTTCCGCAACAACATCTTTTCTGTTTATCTCAAAGTAATATGTGGATTTAGGCATTTCCATAGCTTTTAGCAAATACTTCAGTCTAAATCCTTGTGAGTGGAGTTCCTTGATAATCGCTGCTTTTTCGCCTTGAGTCGCGCAGCTTCTTTTTCTTCTCTCAAGGCGATCTCTTTTTTTATTACTTCGTTCTCAGCTCTCAGGTATTCTGTTTCAGCTCTTAATCTGATTAACTCCTCGTATTCGCTCTCATTAAGTTCTGGTGGATTTTTGGTTCCTATCTTTTTCATATCCGGACTCTTTGCTTTACGACCTTTCTTTTTGTTGATAAGTCCATTATATCCGAAAATCTTATATTTACGAACCCATTGATATAGTTGCCCGTTACTAATTCCTGCACTTATTGCGATGCTCTTAATAGATTCTCCGGCTATTACTTTAGCAACAAGATCTAACTTTTCTTCTGCAGACCATTTCTTGTTTGAATTCTTGTGTTTTAATGCTTCAGTACCATTGGCCTCTTCGATGCGTATCCAAATGCGAATATATCTCCTAAATTGCTCTTCGGAAATACCTTTAGGAACATCAGGTAAAATACCTTTACGATACATTTCCACACATTTTCTTTTGTACTCATAGCTGTAGCGCATAAAAATACCCTCCTTACTGTTTGTCCAGTAAAGAGGGTACATATCAAAATACATGGTCTCAAGTCTTTTTTTTATTGGTGTTGTGATACTTTCAATCGATTCATAGCACGATGTAACATAACTTCGGCACGTTTCAATGTATCACTATCTTTATTTTCTTTTGCCTCTTGAATTAATCGTTCAGCGCGCTGTTTTGCTCTTTGTGCGCGTGGTACATCGATATCACGTTCACGCTCAGCACTATCCGCTAAAATGGTCACTACATTATCACGGACTTCCATAATTCCACCATTTACAGCAATCCAATCAACGTGCGTATCAGAGTCAGTTCGCTTAACCCTAACTTCATCAATAGTTAATGGAACGATAATTGGTGCATGGTTTGCCAAAATCCCAATTTCGCCAGTTGGTGTCTTAGCAACAACAATAGCTGCATGATGGTCATAAACAAGTCCTGCTGGTGTGACAACTCGAACAGTTATACTATTTTCCATAGGACACCTCTTTCTAGTATCCTAGTGTTTTCGCTTTTTCAACAACGTCTTCAATACGACCAACACTACGGAAAGCTTCTTCTGGCAAGTGGTCATACTTACCTTCTAAAATTTCCTTAAAGCCTTTAATCGTTTCAGCAACTGGCACATATGAACCAGGTTGACCAGTAAATTGTTCAGCTACGTGGAAGTTTTGTGATAGGAAGAATTGAATACGACGAGCACGTGCAACTAACACTTTTTCGTCATCAGATAATTCATCCATCCCTAAAATAGCAATGATATCTTGTAATTCACGATAACGTTGTAAAACATGTTGTACTTCACTTGCAACTTCATAGTGTTCTTCACCAACAATCTCTGGTGATAAAGCACTTGAACTTGAAGCTAGTGGGTCAACGGCAGGATAAATCCCTTGTTCTGTCAATTTACGCTCTAAGTTAGTTGTAGCATCTAAGTGCGCAAAGGCAGTTGCTGGTGCAGGGTCAGTATAGTCATCGGCTGGCACATAAATCGCTTGAATAGAAGTGATAGAGCCCTTCTTAGTTGAAGTGATACGTTCTTGTAATTGACCCATTTCTGTAGCCAATGTAGGTTGATAACCCACGGCAGATGGCATACGACCAAGCAAGGCTGATACTTCAGAACCCGCTTGAGTGAAACGGAAGATGTTATCGATAAATAGCAACACATCTTGTCCTTCTACATCACGGAAATATTCAGCAATCGTTAACCCAGTTAGCGCAACACGCATACGAGCTCCAGGTGGTTCGTTCATTTGACCAAACACCATGGCAGTTTTTTCGATAACTCCTGAATCACGCATTTCATGATACAAGTCATTACCTTCACGGGTGCGTTCACCAACACCGGTAAATACAGAAATCCCACCATGTTCTTGTGCGATATTATGGATTAACTCTTGGATTAAGACGGTTTTACCTACCCCGGCACCCCCGAATAGACCAACTTTACCACCTTTTAAATATGGTGCTAATAAGTCGATAACTTTAATCCCTGTTTCTAAAATTTCAGTACTTGTACTTAAGTCTTCAAATTTTGGTGCAGCTTTATGAATCGCAGAACGATCTGCATCTTGTGCAAATGGTTCTTGCATATCAATCGTATCCCCTAAAACGTTAAAGACACGTCCTAGTGTTTCTTTACCAACTGGAACTGAAATTGGTTTACCAGTATCGACAACTTCCATCCCACGTTGTAAACCATCCGTTGATTCCATGGCAATTGTACGAATGATGCCATCACCTAATTCTAAGGCAGCTTCTAGCACAATTTTACTTTTTTGTTCGTCATTTTTATAGACCAATAAGGCATTGTTGATATCAGGTAATTCTTGACTCTTAGAAAAATCAACGTCAACAACTGGCCCAATGACTTGAACAATTTTGCCTGAACTCATTTATTTTCCTCCACTCATTCTCGAAATTATTCTAAGGCAGCCGCGCCACCAACAATTTCGGTAATTTCTTGGGTAATAGCCCCTTGACGTGCACGGTTATATGCAATAGTTAAATCATCGATAATCTTCGTTGCGTTATCTGTCGCAGTCTTCATCGCAGTCATTCCTGCAGCGTGTTCTGCTGTTTTCGCATCCACAATTGCCCCATAAATCAAGCTTTCAGCGTATTGTGGTAAGAGTTGATTTAATATCGCGTCTTTCGAAGGTTCAAAGATGTATTCTTGTTCGTATTCTTTCTTTTGATCTGGATCCAAGTCTGAAATAGGTAACATTTTTTCAACACGGAACTGACTAGTCAATGAGTTTACATGATGATTATAACAAACATATAATTCATCAAAGACTTCATTTTGATACATTGTCGTTGCCATATGAACAATCTTACGTACTTCTTCAAAGCTTGGTTGATCGGATAAGTTTCGTAATTCGTAAGCTAGTGAAATGCCTCTAGATTTGAAAAACTCAGCCCCGGTAGCACCAATAGAAATCACGACATAATCATCTTTATTTTCATGATCTTTTTCAAAAATAGCCATCATTTGTTTTAGAATCGAGCTGTTATAACCACCCACTAAACCACCATCAGAAGTGATGACGATATAGCCTGTTTTCTTTACAGGACGCGTAATTAGCATACTGTTATAGTCCAAACTGTTCGCATTCTTATTATCTTCAATAGCTAAAATTTGTTGCGCAGCTAAATGAGTAACAACTTCACGCACTTTTTCCGCATAAATTTGAAATTGGCGAGAATGCGTTTCTGATTTGGTTAATTTAGCTGCTGAAACCATGTGCATCGCTTTGGTAATTTGGCTTGTTTTTTTCGTAGAGGTAATTCTTTGTTTGATCTCGTTTAAAGATGCACCCATTTCAATTCACCTCATTAATTTTGTGCATTTACCATTTCTGCAATGCGTTCTTTTTTAGATTGTTGCGCGTCCAATGTTTCTTTATAGGAATCTCTGAATTCACCAATTGCTTTTTTCAATTCGTCTTCATCAGGTAAATCTTTTGTAGTACGAATTGTTTCAAACAAGTCATTATGGTTTGCTTCCATATATTCAAATAATTCACTTTCAAAACGTAAAATATGATCAACAGGAATCGCATCAAGGAATCCTTTCGTTAATGCATATAAAATCACAACTTGTTTTTCAACAGGTAGTGGCGCATGTAATTTTTGTTTTAAAATTTCAACTGTACGACGACCACGGTTTAATTTGGCTTGTGTCGCTGCATCCAAATCAGAACCAAATTGGGTAAATGCTTCTAATTCACGATAACTTGCCAAGTCCAAACGTAATGTACCAGCAACTTTTTTCATCGCTTTAATTTGGGCAGAACCCCCAACACGAGAAACTGAAAGTCCTGCAGCAACCGCCGGACGGATACCTGAGTAGAATAAATCAGATTCTAAGAAAATTTGGCCATCTGTGATTGAAATCACGTTTGTTGGAATATAAGCAGAAATATCTCCCGCTTGTGTTTCAACAAATGGTAAAGCAGTCATTGAACCGCCACCTAATTCATCACTTAATTTAGCCGCACGTTCTAATAAGCGAGAATGTAGATAGAAAACATCCCCTGGGTAGGCTTCACGACCTGGTGGACGACGTAATAGTAAAGATAATTCACGATAGGCAACGGCTTGTTTTGATAAATCATCAAATACGATCAACACATGTTTGCCGTTATACATGAATTCTTCACCCATTGCAGTTCCAGCATAAGGTGCAATATACAATAATGGAGCTGGTTGAGAAGAACCTGCAGCTACAACAATTGTATAATCTAAAGCACCGTATTTACGTAAAGTTTCAACTTGTGCACGTACGGTTGAGTCTTTTTGACCAATCGCAACATAGATACAAATCATATCTTGGCCTTTTTGGTTAATAATTGTATCTATCGCAATGGAAGTTTTACCAGTTTTACGGTCACCGATAACTAATTCACGTTGACCGCGTCCAATTGGAACTAAGGCATCAATCGCTTTTAAACCTGTCTGCATTGGTTCATGAACAGATTTACGTTGCATAACCCCTGGTGCCATTGCTTCAACTGGACGTGTTTTCGTCGTTTCGATAGGTCCTAAGCCATCAATTGGTTGACCTAATGGATTTACAACACGACCAATTAACGCTTCTCCTACTGGCACTTCCATAATACGACCAGTACGTTTTACTTTATCTCCTTCACGAATGGTTTCAAAGTCACCTAAAATAATAATACCAACATCATTTGATTCTAAGTTTTGAGCCATCCCGAATGAGCCATTTGAAAATTGTAGAAGTTCACCACTCATGGCATTTTCTAAACCATGAGCACGAGCGATTCCGTCACCGACATAAGTAACAGTTCCCACTTCTTCAACAGAAAGTTCATTTTGATAATTTTTAATTTGCTCTTTGATTAAAGCACTAATTTCTTCTGCCTTAATGGCCATCGAATTCACCTCTTTAACTACTCTTATAGTAATTTCGCTTTAATATTTTCTAATTGTGTCTTCAAGCTACCATCGATGACTTGATGATTTGCCTCCACAATTACCCCACCAATAATTGATGGATCGACTATTTCTTTAAGTTCAGCCGATTTCAAGCCAAATTTTGCGAGTATTTTTTCTTCTAATTTTGCCTTTTGTTGTGCACTTAAAGGAACAGCAGTAATCACAGTACCTTCAAGAATTGCAAACTCTTCGTTGTATAATTTCGTAAAGGAATCAACAATGTATGGAAATTCAACAAATCTTGAATTTTCAAAAATGACTTGTGCAGATTCTTTTACTAAATTAGAGCAATCTTTGGTTAAAACATCAACAATGGCTTGTTTTTTTGTTGTATCCAAACGCACATCGGTTAACAAAAGACCAATTTCAGGCATTTTTTCAAAGATGCTTTTTAATTCTAATAATTCTTGATGGGTCTGCGCTAAGCAATCATTTTCGACCGCCAATTCAAAAATAGCTTTACCATAGCGTTTGCCAACTTCATACTTACTTAGTTTCATGATTTGCACTCAATCCTTCAATGTATTGATTGATTAAGGCTTCATGTGTTTCAGTAGAGATTTCTTTATTTAAGATTTTTTCAGCAATTTGAATACTTAATAATGCTACATCATCTTTAATTGCATTCATCGTATGTTCACGTTCTTGAGAAATATCCGCTTGAGCTTTTTCTTTTAAGCGAGAAACTTCTAATTGTGTTTCACGAAGAATATTTTGACGGCTTTGTTCTCCACTGTCTTTGGCATTTTTGATAATATCTGCCGCTTCAGAGCGTGAATTCATCAATTGCTCTTGACGTTTTGCTGCTAATTTTTCAGCTTCATTACGCGATTTTTCGGCATTGTCCAAATCATTTGCTATTTTATCCGCACGTTTGTTCATAATTTCTGAAATAGAAGACCATGCAAACTTTTTAAGCGCCAGTAATAAAATTAAAAATGAAAGGGTAACAACAATTAAATCGCCTAAAGTTGAATTTGGTTTTGCAGCAGCCAATAAAAATACTTCTGGCATATCTATATCTCCTTTACTTTAGCCAACACTGATACAGTTCCTTTATCAAACAGATGAATAGCTATTTATTCCCTGTGATGTTTGAATGTATCTTATTGGAATACTAATAGTAAAGCAATGATAATACCTAAGATTGGCACTGATTCGATTAAGGCAGCACCGATAAACATTGTTGAACGTAATTGTCCTGCCATTTCTGGTTGGCGAGCCATTGATTCCAAAGTTTTAGAAATGACTAAACCATTACCAATTCCTGCCCCTAAAGCTGCTCCGATAACTGCTAAACCTGCTGCGATAAAATTCATGATAAAATTCCTCCTATTAAACACGTAGCTTATTAATGTTCTGCTACAATTTTATGATTTAAAAATACCATTGTAAGTGTAACGAATACATAAGATTGGATAGCTCCAATGAATAGAGAAAAACCAATCCAAGTCATTTCAATTGGAATTACCAATGGCAAAGTAATCCATCCGAAATTTTTAAGTAGTGAAGCAATTAATGTAAGTAATACTTCACCCGCGTAAATATTTCCATATAAACGCAAGCCCAAGGTAATGACATTTGTAAATTCTTCAATCACTTTAATTGGTAATAAGAAAGCGACTGGTTTCAAATAAGAATTAGAAAAATATCCTCCAAAACCTAAACGAGCAACTCCAAAGTAATGAGTCAACAACACTGCCATCATCGCTAATCCTAAAGTGACAAGCGGACTTGCTGTTGGACTTTTCCAAAATGTTACTTCATTGCCATTCATTGGAAAGACTAATTTCGTCATCAAACCAATTTCATTAGCAAAGAAAACAAATAGGAAAAGGGTAAATCCTAGAAGATGGAAATTGCCAACTTCTTTTGCGGGAAGCTGATCACTGAGAATGCCGCGAACAAAATCAATGACCCACTCAATAAAGTTCTGTTTCCCAGTTGGTTTTAATTGCGGATTTCTTGTGCAGATAAACACGATTAAAAAGATAATTGCACACACTAAAGCCGACATAATTGCCACCGTACCGTCGAACCAAATTGGTCCAATATGAAACAGAAGCGATTGTTCTTCCATAAGCTCACCTCACTTCTAAAATGTAAATACTCTTGCATATCTTTTCACGCAATAGTAATGACAATTTGTATCGTACCACCACTAAAAAGAAATTTCAAAGTATTTTCATAAAAAGATGGTGGTTTATTCATTGAATATTCAAATTGAAAAAATGAATTTCTATCAAGTTTTTCTATTAAATGAAATTCTGAACAAACCTTATATTACAAATATTGAATAACCAATATTGTAAACGTAATAAAAACAAAACGGGGTAATTTTTATACAAAAATGATTAACGTATGTTTTTGACAATTCTTCTAATTTGTCGTTCCTGATCTTTTTGCTTAATACTTTCACGTTTATCATATTCTTTTTTCCCTTTGGCTAAACCAATGAGCACCTTCGCATAACCGTCTTTGATATAGACTTTTAAAGGAACAATGGTAATCCCTGCATTTTTACTTTCAGCTTCTAACTGCCTGATTTGACGTTTATGAAGTAAAAGTTTACGCGTACGCAACGGATCATGATTAAAGATGTTTCCTTGTTCATATGGACTAATATGCACATTCACTAAGAACACTTCGCCATTACGCACTCTGACAAAACCGTCTTTTAAATTGATACGGCTATTGCGGATGGATTTGATTTCTGTTCCTTGTAAGACCATTCCTGCTTCGAAAGTTTCTAAAATATGATAGTCATGACGCGCCTTTTTATTCTGCGCGATTAATTTTCCTTCCCCTTTAGGCATAGTCATATTCCTCTATTCTATTTAATGTTTTTTCTTCTTTTTCTTTTTAACCACTTCTTTATAAAAAGGTTTTTGCTTTTTATTTTTTCCTTTTTTATTTCCTTTTTGTTTTTCTTTCATCCGATTATTTTTCTTGGATTTTTGTTGTTTGGCCGGTTTTTTTGCTTTCACTTGATGTAGCGCTTTTGGTACTTGTGCTTCTTCTAGTACTTCTACCAACTGAAAATCAATTTCTCTTGTATCTGGATTAGCTTCCAAAACTTTTACTTTCACTTTTTGACCAACTTTTAATACTCGTCTTGTTCGTTCACCAACTAGAGCCAAATGATTTTCAATAAAGTGATAATAATCATCTTCTAAAGATTGAATATGCACTAATCCTTCTACAGTATTTGGTAATTCAACAAAGAAACCAAATTTAACAACCGAACTGATAATCCCTTCAAATTCTTCTTCTAAAAATTGTTGCATGTATTCCGCTTTTTTCATCGCATCTACTTGTCGTTCTGCTTCAACTGCTCTTCTTTCCATTTGTGAAGAGTGATTGGCAATTTCAGGCAAATGTGCTTGCCAATATGCTTGATTTTTGGCACCACTGTCTTTTTGATAACTACGAATTAAACGATGAACAATTAAGTCAGGATAGCGTCTAATTGGCGATGTAAAATGTGTATAATAAGGAGCCGCCAACCCATAGTGACCAACATTTTCCGCAGCATATTTTGCTTGCTGCATACTCCTTAATAATAGCATATTTATGACAAAAGCTTCTGGTAAATCAGCCACTTCATCCATTAATTGTTGAATATCTTTTGACGCCATATTCCCATTTGTCACTTTTGGCACGATACCTAGGGCAGCTACAGTTTCAAAAAAGCGATTCATTTTATCCTCATTAGGCTCTTCGTGAATACGATAGATAAATGGTAACAATAAGCGATGGAAATGTGTAGCCACCGTCTCATTAGCAATTAACATGAACGACTCGATTAAGCGTTCTGCCACACCACGAGTTCGTAATTCAATTTTTAATGGGGTTCCTTCTTCATCAACAATTACTCGCGCTTCATGATCTTCAAAATTCACTGCCCCACGATTCAGGCGCATATTTTCTAAGATATGATGTAACTCTGCCATCAAATCAAATGTTGGAACTAATTCAGCGTATCTAGATAATACTTCTTCATTTTCTCTGGTTAAAATCTGATTGACTGCGGTATAAGTCATTCTTTCTTTTGTTTGGATTAGACTTTCAAAGATTTCATAGTCTACCACTTGCCCTTGATGATTGATTTCCATTACACAACTCATCGCTAAACGTGGAACTTTAGGATTTAAGGAGCAAATGCCATTAGACAGCTTATGTGGGAGCATCGGAATTACCCGGTCTGTTAAGTAAACACTCGTACCACGATCAAAAGCTTCTTGATCTAATGGCGAATTTTCTGTGACATAGTAGGATACATCGGCAATATGTACCCCTAATTGATAATTTCCATTTGCCAATTTTTTAAGCGAAACGGCATCATCTAAGTCTTTAGCATCTTCACCATCAATTGTGACTAAGATTTCATTACGCAAATCTCTACGGTACGAAAACTCAGCAGGATTAATCTCATCTGGAATGTCATTGAGTTGTTGTTTTACTTCATCCGGAAAATCAGTCGGTATCCCATTAGCAATGACAATTGAAAGAATATCCATACCGGGGTCATTTTTATGTCCCAAAGTCTGAACAATGTTACCTTCTAAACTCTTAGCATAGCCTTTTTCAGGATAATGCGTCACATCAAATAATACAATTTGCCCTTCTACTGGATGTAACCCAGTTGGCGCTACTAAAAAAGTGAAGTTTGCTAGTTTTTTATCTTTTGCAATGACCTGACCTAATAATCCAGAACTAGCAATTTCTTCAGGTGGAAAGGAAACAAATTCTCCTACCACTTTAGTAATTGCGCGTTGTTTTATCTCAACAATCTTGCCTTCAGCTGTCTTTTCTAAAAACGGATTTGCCGGACGAAGAATATCAATAGCCACGACATCACCATCCATAGCATAGGCAGTGTCTTCAGGAGCAATATAAACATCAGCTTCATCATCTGCAATCGTTACAAAGCCAAATCCACGCTCATTAGCACGAAAGACCCCTTCAACATAGACTGCTGCTTTAGGAAGGTAGATTTTGCCTTTACGGTTAAAAGCAACTTTTTTATCACGTTCTAGTTGCGCAATCGCTTGTACCAATAGCTTGAAATCGGCACTCTTATTTAACGATAATTTTTGGGCTAACTCATCCACAGACAGACTTTTTTTAGTCGCGCTCTCTAAGGTTTGAATAATTTTTGTTTGTATTGTTTCTCGCATCTATACCTCATTCCATGATAACTTAGCCAAAAAAGCTAAAAGATCATTAATTAATTCATTTTTTTGACAATCTACTGTAACGACATGCCCACTCTTTTCATACCATTGCAGTGATATATGTGTCTGTATTAATTTTTGAGCCGTTTGAAAGACACTTTCAGGTAAAATCATTTCATCTTTCCCGCCTTGTGCCAGAAAAACAGGGACCTGTACCTTGGATAACTGTTCAGCCGTAGCCGCAGCAAACTGTTCAATTTCAGCTAATTGCAAAGGTTGGTCTACTTTCATTCGTTCAAGCTTCTCTTTAATCTCCTGTTGCGAGAAACCTTGCATTCGCCAAACGTTTTCAGCATAAATCAAAAAGTTTTTAGCGACTTGATTTTCTCCTATAATAACTGGCGAACAAAACGCGCCGCCACCAATCACTTCTGGCAAGTTTTCTGTTAGTAACTCTAATGCAAAAATACCTCCCATCGACAAGCCAAAGACAGCAATTTGTTCGATTCCTTGTGCTTTCATCTTATACACTGCTTCTCTAACTTCTCTTTGCCAGTTTTTTGGATTAGACTTTAATATATCAAATGGCTCCAGAGTCCCGTGTCCAGAAAATATTGGCAAGTATACCGAATAATCATATTTTTCCAAATGTCTAGCTACATAACGGACATCATTAGAACTTCCAGAATAAGCATGTAATAATAAAACACCTTTTTTACTATGTTTCTCAAATAATGGTTTAGGCAAATTAAATGTTCTACTCATATTTTTCACCTCAATCATTATTCTACCATATTTTTCGCAATATACAGTATTTAAGCCTATTTTTAGTCAAAAAAAAGAGGTCAATGAATAACCTCTGTCTGTTTTTTTCTTATTTTGATGAAAGAAATGATAATACGAAAAGTAAAATCATCCAAATCGCACCTAAAACTGCAGTGGCACGTTGCATGACCGCTTCAAAACCACGAGCTTTTTGCTTACCAAATAATTGATCAGCCCCGCCAGAAAAAGCACTTGCCGCACTATTTTGTTTACTTGGTTGCATCATAATGGTAAAAATTAACACAACTGATAAGACAATAACAATACCAAGGATTACGTTATACACAAAAAGGCCTCCTTTATTCATATAAACTCTATCTAACTTCTTTAATTTAACATATATCATTGCGAAAAGCTAGTACTTCCCGCACGAAACTTATAAGATAAATGTGACTTTTTTGCAGACCAAAAAAA
>CAMMST010000046.1:0-20553 GCA_946499615.1 Enterococcus cecorum
GAGATTTTCACAAGCGGGAGGGCGAATTTCACAATGTCTAGCTGCTGAACGCCGTATAGAATAAAGGATGTGAGGCGGGTCGATCCACATCCATAATAAAGAATATGTAAAAAGCATCTGTATCACGTTGTGGATAGCGCGATACGGATGCTTTTTTGATTAATCAAATTTTGGATAAATAGCTACACGATTTTCCTGAATGGGAATAATTTGAATCGCTTGCTCATAAAAGTTTTGTAAGTTATCAGGTTGCATCAATAAATCAAGTGGACCTTGGGCAAAAATTCGACCTTGTTTGAGCATCAATAATTGATTTAAACTAGCAGGTAATTCATCAATATGATGGGTAACAAAAAGCAAAGTAGGTGCCTCTGGTGTTTCCATTAATTGATTGATAAAACCTAAAAATTGTTCTTTCGCAAATAAATCCAAGCCGTTGCACGGTTCGTCTAAAATCAAAAGTTCAGGTTTACTGATTAAGGCACGGGCGATTAAAACAATTTGCTTTTCACCTTGAGAAAGTACTTGAAATGGTTTGCCGATTAAATGTTGGGCATGCAATTGAACTAAAATTTCTTTTGCCTGTTCCAATTCGCTTTTCTTATATTCTTGATAGATGCCAAAGCTTGCAAACTTTCCAGACAAGACAATTTTTTCAGCACTTTCATATTGAGGGATGCGTGTTTGCATGTGATTGGCAATCCAACCAATTCTCTTGTTTAATTCAGGAATAGAAGTATGACCAAATGTTTGACCAAGCACGGTTAATTTGCCAGTTGTCGGCCAAAGATTTCCAGTAATTAATTGTAAGAGTAGTGATTTTCCGGCACCATTTAGCCCTAAAATCCCCCAATGTTCTCCTTTTTTGATTTGCCAATTGATATCTTGGAGTAAAGTCAGTTGATTTCGGATTAAAGAAACATCTTCAAAAGATAAAATCATGTGACCACACACCTTTCTATTTTCTTCCTTTTTTATTCTTAAATTATAGCGCAACAAAAAGAAATTGCAACGGTAGTAAAACTTATGGATATAGATTGAAAACGATTTAAATTACGCTATAATAAAGATAATGAAAGGGTGGTTGTATGATGGAATTGTGGCAAACCTTATTGAGTAAATGGCGTTTAGGTGAAAAAGTGCATCAAGGGATTACCTATCGCTTGGTGAGTAAGTCTTTTAATCAGTATGAGTTGAGTAAAATTATCATTGGTCCATGTGGAGAAAAGAATTATCATCCACGGATTATGATTGAAGAAATTGATGGCCGACCAGTGGCACAGAGCTTAATTGATTATGAAGTCACTCCGATTTTGAATCTAAAACGCGAAAATGATGAGGAACTGATTAATCAAGCTTTTGTGCAATTGATGGAAGAATTTATTGCCATTGCCTAAAGTTTGGCACGTAGCGGTTTTTATAGGCGTTACGTGCTTTTTAGGTTACAAAATTGTAAGGTTTGGTTAGATTGGTCGAAGGATTTCAATCATGGAAGATGTTAGAATAGGATTATAGAAAGAGAGAAAGTAAGGTGGGAAAATGAATACGCTATCTATTGCTTTGAGAAATGTTGTGAAAAGTATGCGCAGTTTCATTATTTATTTTATTTCTTTGTCTATTGGTATTTCTATGTTCTATGCTTTTAATGCTTTGCAAGACCAACCATTATTCCTACATTTCACCAGACAGTTTGCGCATAGTTTTGATTCGTTATTTGATTCTTTAAATCGTCTGAATTATTTTATCGCTTTTGTTTTTGCAATATTGATTATTTATGCCAATGCTTATCTTTTTAAAAAACGAAAACAAGAATTTGGTTTATATATGTTACTAGGAATGAGTAAGAAAAAAGTGTATAAAATATTATTTATTGAAACCTTTTTGATAGGCATTCTTTCGCTTGGATTTGGTTTGATTCTTGGGTTAGGTTGTTCGCAATTGATCAATATTTTGATTGGTAAGTTCTATGTAGAATCTGCTAAATGGATGGTTGCTCAATTTTCAGTTTCAGCTATGGTAAAGACTTTACAGACTTTTGTATTTCTATATGTACTGGCATTTATTTTGGGAATGTTTAGTTTACGCAAAACAAAATTAATTGATTTGTTTCAAGCAAAGTCAAAAAATGAAAAAAATTGGTGGCAAAACCCCTGGATTGGCGGAATGCTTAATTTCGTAGGTATAGGATGTCTGTATTTTGGTTTTTGGCGACTGATACAGATTGGCCGAAGTCTAGATGATTTCAATCGTTTGGATGATTTTTCTATTGCTTGTTTGGCTATTATTGTTGGCACATACAGTCTCTATTTAGGCATTGCTTCGATTATCCCTATTCTTTTGCCTCAGTTTAAAAATTATTATTATCGTGGGATTCATAGTTTTGGAATGCGCCAGTTTACGCAACAAATTAGTGGAAGTATTTTTTCGATAGCGACGATTTGTTTATTACAATTTATGGGGCTAGTTATTTTGCTAGGAAGTTACAACATTAAAACTAGTATTGAGTATAATAGTACACGATATCTAGCCTATGATCAACAAATCCAAATTTTACCATATGAGACGATTGGTCAAAAAATTCCCCAGTTTGATAATGAAAAGGTACAACAAATTAGCGAGGAGTTAGACAATTATTTTGCACCTTTTACCAAGCAGGAAAAGCATTTCGAACTATATGCATTGGATGATATTAGTGATTATTCTCAAAAAGCTCAACATTTTGGACTACCTCTGCAGTATATTTCTCGCCCAGTTTTTATAAAAAATTCTCAATATAATCAAATTGCGAGAGATTTTGATCTGCCGAAAATAAAGCTATCTCCCCAAGAATATACGTTCCTCTCTATGGACAAAAATTATGCATTATATTCTGAAACTGAAGCTATTTTATCAAAAAAATTACCTGATATTCATTTGTTTGCTAGAACCTTTCATGCAAACCCACCAAGAGTGATAGATGGAATGTTATTACAAGCTGAAGGTCTCTTTAGTTTTTATTCATATATTGTGTTAAATGATAAAGTTTTTGATGAGATTGCTTTTCGTCCGTATATGCAAGTGTGTAATTTTACATACAATCAAAAAGGGGAAAATCAAGCAAAATTATTAGATAAAAATTATAAGATGCTGGTAAAAAAATATAAGAAGGCGTTCAATCTGATTAATGTTTCAAAAAATCAAGTTATTTCAAGGGCAGATGCTGAAGCGATTGGCATTATGGTAATTGGGTTAAATTTAAGTATCTTTTTATTCATTGCAGCGATTAGTGTTTTGGCATTAAAGAGTTTATTGGATTTTGAGTCCTATCAACAGAATTTTCGCTTGTTACGAAGATTAGGAGCTAATGAGGCGATGATTCGACGGTCATTGTTCCACCAGTTAGCACTATATTTCTATTTGCCATTAATTGGTGCAATATTAGAAACTGGAATTGCCTTACTCTTTTTGAATGATTTTTTGAAATCCATGTACTTCACTTTACAATTAAATAGTGTAATTTCAATTAGTGCCTTTGTTATAGGGCTACATTTCATTTATTTGTTGCTTGCTTATGGTGTTAATCAAGTAGCTTTGAGAGATTGAAGGAAAAGTAAAAGAACCATCCTCTCCTTTTTGGGAGAGTGATGGTTCTTTTTAGTCATTATGAGCTCGTAACGCACTGATAATAGCGACAACATCGACCACTTCTTGGAACATGGCACCAATGAAGGTTGGAATCAATCCAAATGATGCGATAAACATTAATACAACACAGACTGCAATCCCAATGAGCACAGATTGTTGGGCTATTTTTACGGTATCTTTAGCAATCGTAATACTTTGCGCGACTTTGCTAAAATCATCTTTTAAAATGACGACATCTGCAGTTTCGCTGGCAGCCGTTGCCCCGTGAGCCCCCATTGCAATCCCGACACTCGCAGTGGCAAGCGCAGGAGCATCATTAATCCCATCGCCAACCATCGCCGTTAGTCCATGATTTGCAATGGTTTCTTGGATATGGCTAATTTTTTCTTCGGGTAGACATTCAGCAAAGACATCCTCAGTATCAATCCCTACTTCTTTGGCCACTTTTTGGGCAGCTAGTTTTTTGTCACCTGTTACCATAATTAAGTGTTGTAACCCTAGATTTCGCAGTTGTTGAATCGTATGTTTGGCTTCTGGTCGTAGTGTATCTGTAAAGGTAAAGTGTCCTAGATATTGCCCGTTTTGTGCGACAAAGACACTGGTTTTATTGGTCAAATTTTGTGGAAGTCCCGTTTTAATCAGACTACTTTTACCAATCATATAAGTATGGTTATCAACCCTTCCTTTAATTCCATGCCCTTTGATTTCACTGATGGCATCAATTGGTAAAAATTCAATATGTTGATTTTTGGCTTCTTGGACGATACTTCTAGCTAAAATATGGGTAGAGTTTTGTTCCAGACTTGCTACAATTTGTAAGAAATCAGCCGTTGAAATAGCATCGGTATGCGCAATGTTTTCAACTTTCAATATTCCTGAAGTGATGGTCCCTGTTTTATCAAAGGCAATGTTTTTTAGGTGAGCCAGTTTCTCTATTGCTGTTCCGTTTTTAACAACAATTCCATGCCGGCTTTCACGACTCATCCCGGCCACGAAAGCAATCGGAGCTGCTAAAATTAACGGACATGGAGAAGCAACGACCATGACTTGTGCAAAACGAATGGGATCTTTACTCAAATACCAAGCAATCCCACCTAAAATATAAGCAAGTAAAGTGAATGGAATGGCATATCTATCCGCCATCCGGACAAAGCTTGCTGGCGTTTCACTGGATTGTTGCACCAGTTGCACCAAGCGTTGGTACTGACTATCTACGGCTAAATGCGTTACTTTTAAATGTAAACTGACATCCCCATTGATCGCTCCTGACATCAGGTTTTCCCCTTGTTTCTTTTCAACAGGAATGGATTCACCTGTTAAGGAAGCTTCATTAATAGTTGCTACTTCATCTAATAATTCACCATCAATAGGAATCATTTCATTTGGTTTAACGACAATTGTTTGCCCTATTTTGATTTTTTCTAGTGGATAATCGACTAATTCTTCCTCTTCAATCACGTGAGCAATTTCGGGTGTTTGGTCGAGTAAGCTTTGTAATTCTTGGTTTGCTTTTTTTCCAGCATAATTTTCCAATGATTCGCCACCAGTAAGCATAATAAGAACGACTAAGCTGGCCCAGTATTCACCAACGATTAGTGTTGAGATAATAGCTGTGATTGCTAAGATATCGACGCCAAAATTTCCTTGACGCAAAGTTTGAATCATTTCAATCAACATCGAAAAAGCAATGATACTACTGATAACGGTCACGATGACTTGTGCTGCTAGCTCTTGATGAAAAACAAATTGCAAAATAAGTGCAATCACGCCAATTAGAATAGTTATATATAATTTTTTTTGATCAGACATTTTTATTCCCCTCTTTCACCTTGAGTATAGCATCAATCAAACTTAATTGATAATGAAATAACCTAATTGAGAATGATAATCGTTGATATATGAAATTGATAATCTTTTTCAATTGTAATTATTATAAATTAGGTTCAAACAAGCCAAACCATACAAAATTTGGTAAAATAAAACTAAGGATGTGAGGCGACTCGATTAGCTACGAGCGGATAAGTTTGTCCAACACGTCGGGAAAGTCCGAGAAGTAAAGACTTTCCCAGACGGGGTGGCTTATACGCCGAAGTAGCTAGTCGCCGAACACAGATTAAACAAAGGATGTGAGGCGACTCGGTTTGAGATGAGTTGCTAAGATTGTCAGAATTAATAGAAAAATCTGATAGGTAAAAAATTAGCTTGTGATTTTTTAGATAGTAAATACAAAGGATAAGCGAGGATGTGATAACGATGAAAACAATTAGAGCAATCAAAGAACTTTACCTGATGGATTGGCGTCGAATTTTTGCCGTTCCTACAGCGGTATTCTTGGTGGTAGCGATGCTGATTCTACCTTCACTGTATGCTTGGTTTAATATCAAAGCTTTGTGGGATCCCTATGGTAATACGGGCGACTTACCAATTGCGGTGTATAGTGCCGATGCTGGAGTAAATTTAGAAGGAAAGAAAATTGATATCGGTCAAATGGTCAGTGAACAGCTTCATCAAAATCATCAATTAGGTTGGACTTTTGTGAAATCTAAAGACGTATTAGAAGATGGTGTACGTTCGGGAAAATATTATGCTGGTATTTATTTACCAAAGAATTTTTCCAAAGATTTAGTTAGTTTTATTGGTGGGACGATTGAAAAGCCTGAAATAGAGTATTTTTACAATGCCAAGATTAACGCCATTGCACCTAAAATAACTGATAAAGGCGCCTCAACATTACAAAGTGAGATTACGGATAATTTTATCGCAACTTCTAGTCAAATTTTAGCCGAAACGATGAACAAAGCCGGTGTTTCCTTAGAGACCAACTATGGTGAAATTGAACATTTAAGCCAATTATTGATGAAGACTAACGATAATTTAGCGCAAATGGATGAGTATGTGAATCAGTTAAAAGATTTACAACAAAAATTACCTGAGATTAAAGAAAAATATGCTTTAGCGCAAAAAGTTCCTGATTATTATCCAGAAATCAATCGACTGGCAGATAAATTGATTGCCGTGAATCAGCATACCAATCAGTTAGATCAGGTGGGACAAACCCTTCTAAAAGTGCAAAAACAATTGCCAGCTATTCAACAGGTGCCTAACCGTTTAGATCAATTAAATCAAGATTTTTCCAAAGTGCAGCCAATTTTAACTAAGAGTATAGAAGAGGCGAAGAGTGCGATAAGTTTAGTAACTCAAGTGCAAGGGTTAGTACCAACGATTCAAGATTTTAATGACAAATCGAATCAATTACTAACAGACTCAGTTACAGGTGTCGAAAAATTTCAGGAAGCTTTACCAAGTATTGAAAGTAGTCTAAATTTGCAATTACAAGCACTTTTACTTTTTTCACAAACTATGAGCAGCTTTTTAGACCAACTTAGTCAAGATTTGCATGTAGTTGATCAAGCACAACTAACCCCTGAGCAACGCCAACAATTACAAATGCTGGTAACAAAAATAGATGAACGAGTGAATCAAACGAAACAAACGATTGAAAAACAAATCCAATATTTAGAAGTGTTGGGTAAAATTACGGGTCAAGATTTTAGCCAGTCTATCAACCAATTAAATCAACTGTTAGCTAAAATCACCCAGATGCAAGAAAAGGCCGGACAAATCAATGGCGTACTTGCTGATTTGCCAAACCAATTAGCAACTGCACAGAACTTAGTAAGTCAACTTCAAGGAATAAACAATGATTTTAACCGTATTTTGCAAGGAATTGATTTAACTGGATTAAGTAGCCAAATCAATGACACGTTAAGCAATCAATTATTGCCAATCCTTAAAGACGGCCAAAAAGTATTAGGTGAGGTTAGCAAAATTGACTTAAAAGATCTATTAGATAAGACAAATCGCGTGTTAAATCAAGGTATTCAAATTTTAGAAACAGTTTCTACGGATTTACCTACTTATCAACAAAAACTTCAAGTAGCAAACCAACTTGCGAAAAGTCATATGGGCGAATTTACGAATGGTGTGAATCAAGCAGTGCAATTCTATCAAAATGATTGGCCGCAAACCAAACAAAAATTGGCCCAAGCAAGTCAATTTGCACAACAAGATTTGCCAGGGATTGAAAGAGATTATCGACAAGCACTCAAACAAGTCGATGCGAAAATGCCTGAACTGGACCAAACCATTGAACAGGTGAATACATTTATCAATCAAGATTGGCCAGTGGTACGTACAGCCATCCAAAAATCAGCGCAAGCCTTGCAAGTGGGTGAAACCAAATTACCATTGGATGAACTAATCGAATTGTTGAAAGTGAATGCTCAAAAAGAAGCAGATTTCTTCAAAGAACCTGTGAAATTAAAAACGACGGCCTTTTATCCAATTAAGAATAACGGGTCAGCCAGTGCACCGTTTTATACTGCACTTTGTCTATGGGTGGGCTCGTTATTACTTTCAAGTTTGGCAAGTACGAGTGTGTATCTGAACGAACGTCAAAAAGGCAAATATACTTTACGTGAACAATTCTTTGCTCGTATGCTTTCGTTCTTAACGATTGGCCTAGGACAAAGCTTAATCGTTGTACTTGGTAATTTGTATTTATTGAAAGTTAGCGTGACGAATCCAGGATGGTATATTGCGTTTACTGTGTTTATCGGACTTACCTTTATGTCGATTATTTATGTGCTTGTTAGTCTTTTTGGCAATGTCGGTAAAGGTCTGGGAATTATCTTGCTAGTGCTTTCGATTTCAGGTGGGGGCGGAAACTATCCAATTCAAGTCTCTGGTGCCTTCTTTAGATGGATTAATCCATGGTTGCCATTTACGTATGCGGTCAATTTATTACGAGAAGCAACAGGTGGCATCTACTTGAGAAACATGTGGGTAGATATTATCTTCTTGATTTGTGCTGGACTATTATTTGTCATTTTTGGCACCATCTTCTTCCCAACCAATGACGCCATGGTGAAAAAATTCAACCACCGCACCAAAAACAGCCACTTCTTTCATTAAGGATGTGAGGCGGGTCGGTCAGTTCCAAGCAGCTAAGGTTTCCGGAATGTCAGGAAAATCCATCACATTTAAAGATTTTCCAAGACAGGCCGGCTTAGATGCACAGGAGCTACCCGGCGAACACAGATTTCACTAAGGATGTGAGGCGACTTGCTTAGCCACGAGCGGATAAGTTTTCCTTAACTTATGAAAAAGACGACGAAATGCATTTTATTGTGTGTTTCGTCGTTTTTTGGTATTCCTGATTTTTTGTGGTACAATGATGGGGCGATTAATAGAATTAGAAAGTAGGAAAAATATGTTAACAACAGAAGATTTTGATTTTGATCTACCTGAAGAACTGATTGCGCAAACCCCGTTAAAGGAGCGGACAAGTTCTAGATTGTTAGTGATGAATCGCCAAACAGGAGAATTAACCGATAAACATTTTTACGATATTATTGATTATCTGAATCCAGGTGATGCTTTGGTAATGAATAACAGTCGAGTGTTACCAGCACGATTACATGGCGAAAAGGTCGAAACTGGCGCACACTTAGAAATTTTGCTTTTGAACAATACAGTCAATGATGAGTGGGGAGTACTAATTAAACCAGCAAAACGTGCCAAAGTCGGAACAGAAATTTCTTTTGGTGATGGTCGATTGAAGGCAGTCGTTAAAGAAGAATTAGATCATGGTGGTAGAATAATTGATTTCAAATATGATGGGATTTTTCTTGAAATATTGGAGTCATTAGGAGAAATGCCACTACCTCCATATATCAAAGAACGCCTAGAAGATCCTGATCGTTATCAAACAGTTTATGCCAAGGAAAATGGCTCAGCAGCGGCACCAACTGCAGGGCTACACTTTACGAAAGATTTATTAGCCAAAATCGAAGCGAAAGGTGTGAAATTGGTTTATTTGACACTTCATGTTGGTTTAGGGACCTTTAGACCAGTGAGTGTGGATAATATTGCAGAACATGAAATGCATAGTGAGTTTTATTCATTAAGCCCTGATGCTGCACAAACACTTAATGAAGTTAAAGCAAACGGGGGTCGAATTGTTGCGGTAGGTACGACTTCTATCCGTACTTTAGAAACGATTGGTAGCAAATTTGATGGAAAAATTCAAGCAGATAGTGGTTGGACCAATATCTTTATTACACCAGGATATGAGTTCAAAGTAGTGGATGCTTTTTCTACTAATTTCCACTTACCTAAGTCAACTTTAGTGATGTTAGTGAGTGCTTTTGCGGGTCGTGAACAAGTGCTTGCTGCTTATCAACACGTCATTGAAGAAAAGTATCGTTTCTTTTCATTCGGCGATGCAATGTTCATTTACTAAGTATATCTTAGTTATTCCATAAACACATAAACATCAAAAACATTAGAAAATAAAGCATTTAAAGAAACTTTTAAAAATGAATATTGATAAAAAATGATAGAAAATTACGTTTAGTCGGAATGTTGTCGGGATAAATTTCTGAAATACGAAAAATATCCCGACACATTTTTTTGATTAAGATTGGCCAAATTTTAATCGCTTATCGACAATATTAATGACATTATCAGCTACCTCATCTTGGATATGTTCATATTTTTCTGTCATATAAGCAGTCGAATGACCTAAATAATTTGCAACATGCTCTTTTGGCGCGCCAGCAATAATGGCTTGCGTTGTGAAGTAGTGTCTTAACAAATGAGGAAAAGCATGTAACTCTGTGATTTCATTTATTCTGGAAAAAAGTCGATTAATTTGTCCGACATCGTATGGTTTTCCAGTAATAGGATTAATATATAAGTAATCATCTTGATGCAAAATTTCTCCAAAATCTTTTTTTATTTCTTTAGCTTCATTTAAGGCAATCTGTAGGAGTTCAGTTCCTTTTTGATTTAAAGCAATCCATCTAGAAACGCCTGTCTTAGTAGTACCTTTTCCATCTGGTTCTGAGCTTGTTCTACTATCACTGATGTCCAGTTTTGTATTAAAGCCTTCTTTATACAAAATAGATGATGGTTTTAGTCCTAATATTTCACCTCTTCTTAGACCGAATGAACAAAGATAAACAAACGTAAAATCGTAAGGTGTAAGATGCTTCTCGGCAGCTGCCATCCATATTTGATAATCCTCAAAAGAAAATCTTTTACTTTTTGGTTCTAAATTTGAATCACCTATAACTACTCTTCTTAGTCTGTTTCTTTCGATAATTCCCATATCAACTGCATCGTTTAACATATTCATAAATGTGTGATGATAGGATACGACAGTGGATTTACGATATTTTTTTAATTTTTCTGCAATCCATAAGGTGTATGTTTCTAATTTTAATTTTGACATAGGAATATTGCCAAATACAGGGGATATATGATTTCTCCAATCTGCATCATGTTTTATTTTGGTAGCTTTACTCCATTGTTTAACTTGTAATTTCCTCAACGAATATTTTTGATAATATTCATCACAAGTTAATTGTTTTTGAGTTAGGTAATCTGATTCATTCATAGCAAGTACACGTTCGATTTCAGCCAAACGCACTTTTGCTTCAGCTAGTGTTCGAAAGCCAGATTCATCTAATTCTGTCTTTTTGCCATCTTTGTAAAATGCTCGTCTAATACGAAATCTTTTGCCTTTTTTTGTCTCATAACAAAAGATATTTGGATATTTAGTCTTTTCATATTTACTCATGGTTTATTCTCCTTTCGCTCCCGGACAGAATGCATAGAGAATAATGTGGCATCAACTCCTTAAATATGATAAAATGTATAGCAAATAGCCCACAATTGTGGTGATATTTTGGACAGGCACACCTTCAAAGTTTGGCGATGGAGAGGGTGTGTTTTTTGTTAATTGAATGTAACTAAGCCTTGGCTATTAGTTTTTTTGAACAACGCTTTTATCGCATCAATAAAGCTGAGAATAGCAGGAACAAAAGTCCAACAAAATACAAGATATAGAACTGCTGACTTCTGCCCTGCGTAAAATCTATGAACCCCAAATCCTCCTAGAGTCAAAGCTAATATAATATAAATCCATTTATTTACATATTTTCTGTTGTCTGGCGCAGTGACATTGTTTATCATAGTTTGATTCTGACTAACACTAGTTTGATTGGTTGCGGAAGAATTATTTTCATTTACAATACTTATATTAATTCCTTCGTCATTTTTCTTATTTTTAACTTCATTAACAATATATGTTTCACCATCTAAAAATAAATCCACTTCATCACCAACAAAAGGTCTAAACGAAAGCGCGTCGTAATCAACACGCACGATAGTGTCGTCATCCTTTGCTATCACAACTTTGTTTTCCTCTAACTTAATAATTTTTGCCATATTCATAACTCCTTGCAAATAATATTTAAATAGTATACAACTACTACTCAACAAAACTCCTAAACTGCTCACTACCGTAATACGCACTAGTCATCACTTCTTTAACGATAAACTCATGCTCATGGTCCACATCATATCTCTCCATAAAATCTATCCAATTAGCATTTTCAGGTTCTGTATATTCCTTATAATGATAAACTAATTGCTCAATCAAACAGTTGTTAGCTTCATTTTCCATACGTCTATGCATTCTAGAAGTAACCATGTACAATTTGTGTTCATTCTTATGCAATGCAGCATGTGCTAACTCATGAATGATCGCTTTTTGCTGTTCAAATTCAGATAGATTTTGATTAACAACGATTATATCTAGCGTAGGTAAGTAGTGAGCATCATCTTCTGTTAAATCTAAATAAGCGATTTTAACATTTAATTCCGAGCTAATTTTCCTAATGTAACCGTCAAACACATTACCACCTACTATTGATTCTTGCTTTCAAGATAAGCTTTAATGAAATTCTTGATAATAGGTCTGTCAGCGTCAGATATACCTTTACCGTCATAAGACATAGCGCTATTTAACGCTCTTTCAAGAATATCATCATCTGCTTCTTGATTTTCGTTCATGTACTTATTATCAGTACGACCTAGCAGATAGTCTACAGATACGTTGAAGTAGTCGGCTATTTCCGCTAATTTTTCAGCAGAAGGTTGTTTGCCACTTTTCAAACTATAAAAGTAATTTTCGCTATAACCTAAATCTAAAGTTACTTGCTTCATTGTTTTTGAGCGTGATTTTGCAAGTTTTTTTATTCTTTCAAATACCGTCATTTCAGCATTCTCCTTTGTTTTTTACAAAAAACAATAAAAAAGTATAATTTTTACTTTACAAAATCAACACTATAGTGTATATTGTTTCTTGTAAGTTGTTTTGATAGAAAAAAGCTAAAACAAATTGAAACGCAATGTTGGCTGCATATGTGTTAAACAATGTGTTGTAGCGTGTATTTTCTATACGTTCATATTACACTATAGTGTTGTTTTGGTCAATATATTTTATAAAAAACTATCGAAACAACTTACAAAAAATGTAAGGGAGGTAGATGAAATGCCAGAAACTCAATCAGGAAGAGAAAAAATCAGAAGTTATCTAAAAGATAACGGTATTTCTCTGACAACGGTTAGTGTTTATTTCGGAATTAAAAAGCAAGATTTGGTTGATTATTTGAATGGCAATAACCAAAGTAAAAAAGCGCACGAAACTTTAACCAAAATAATTGAAGCGTACAAAATCAGATAGAAAGGAATGAACAATAGATGAATGAACTAAAAAATATTGGAAAGCAAACAATCGGGCAATATGAATTTACTGGTATTGAAGGTGGGTTCGGAGAAGGCAAGAAAGCAATGTTGGTAAAAGATATTGCTGAAATTCATGGTAGACCAGTTAAGGCGATAAACCAATCAATTGAACGACAAATCAAAAGATTTAAAACCGAAGTTGATATTTTAGATCTGAAATCAAATAATTTTGCGGTCACATTGAGTGACCTCGGATTTAATCAAGGTCAAATCAATGCGTCTAAACATATCTACCTACTTTCAGAACGCGGCTACTCTAAATTGCTCAAAATTTTAGAAGATGACAAGGCGTGGGAAGTATACGAAGAGTTGGTAGACAACTATTTCAGTATGCGAGCCGAACAAAAGCGCCTACCATCCACGCGAGAAGCAATTCAACAACTATTGTTACAAGGCGTTGAAGAAGTCAATCAACGCGTTGATGTCATGGAAGAACGCTTATCCAATGTTGAAGAGAATGCCAAGTTAGATACAGGCGATTACAACGTGATTTCAAAGCGAGTGAAAAAACGTGTTTATGAAGTAGCTAGAGCGTACGGATTGAACGTAAAACAAAGCAAGCTGTTATCTCCATTATTCAAGGATATTAACAGCGGTATTAAGCGAATCGCTAACGTTGATGCAAGAACTCAATTATGTAAGAAACACTATCAATCAGTGATGGATTTTATAAACGATTGGGAACCTGCAACAGCTACAAGATATGAAATCAAGCAAATGAAGCTTGATATTTAGGAAGGTGCATATCATGAACGGATATCAAAAATTAAAAGAACTCAGAGAGTCAAAAGGACTAAGCATTGAACAAATGGCTGAAATTTTAGAAAGAACCCCAAAAACGTACAAGCGTATTGAAAATGGGTTGACTTTAATCACTGGGTATAACTTTTTAAAACGAATTAAGGACAATTTTCCAGATTTTGACATGAATGAATTATTCAGTTAGGAGTTGATTCACATGAATATCTTTGGAAAAGATTTTATAGACGCATTGATGGAAACAATCAAAAAACTCCTAAAAAAAGCAGTAAAAGAAATTGTCGAAGAAATCAATGATGAAGAAAAGTTTTTATTAAATCGAAAAGAAATTTCAGAAGCGATTGGCTGTGATGTCAATGTATTTGACGAGAATTATCGTTACAGACCGGGCTTTCCATACCATATGAAAGGCAGCCAGGAAGCCTGGAATAAAAAAGAAGTATTTGAGTATCTACACAATAACAAACTAACGAAGTGAGACTCCCGGACAGAGTGAACTTTACTAAAGAAAAAGAGGAGAAATAAATGAACTACAAATTTGGAGCAAAATTCGCAAGCATATTATGGCTTGTGTCAATGGTTATAATCGTCGCGTGTGTTGACATAAACGCAGCGCTTTACATGTTTTTAGCCACTTTCATTTTCGTGATTGGTGACGGAATGAAAGAGGTAAAAGCGGAATTTATTACTAAGATGATTGCTTTGGTGCTTTTAGTATTAGCAATTGGATTAGTGATTACAGCGAAGATGATTTAAGGAGGGAAAGCGTGATGAAAAATAAATATAAAGTTAAAGGAACTACCTTACATCTAACTGATTTAAGAGCAACACTTCATATCGAAGGACTTACCTCATTAATCACGATTACTTTCGATAAAGAGTTACTTGAGATGTACGCCGAGGATTATATCAAGGAACATTTTGAGATTTCAGAAGATGGATGGATCAGGAGGTTAGAATCTGATGAAAGTAAAATTTAAGGATTGGAATTGTGTTATAGAGTGGTCCGTATATTTAGAAAATAACAATATAGTAATTGTATTACTTGATGAAAAGACAAAAGAATTAGTAACGTTTGCAACTACGAACACAAGTGAAGAAACAGACTGGGGAAAAATACAAGTCAAAGATTGGTCTGAAAATAGAGGTATGTGGGAAGCATTAGTAAACGCTGGTGTGATTGAATCAGAACCTGTCGAAAAGATTACTAGTTATTTCGTACAAGTAAAGGTTGGTAAGTTAACTGATGTGGCTAAAGAAAATTTTATGGAATGGGTACATGATAATGGATGGAAATTAATAAGAGATTAAAGGTGATGCGTAATGAGAATGTTTGATTTTGAATCGGCTAATAAATGGCTGACAGAGAATTGGGATGTAATTAAATCTCAACAGTATATTGATGTGATAAAAAGATGCATAGAAAAAGAAAAAGCCACTGACGGCAATCAGTGACTATAACATATAGAAAGGATTAACTATATATGACTATTTTAAAACTAAAGAACGTGAATTACAAGGATTTCAAAGGAATTACACATTTTGAATTTGAATTGGATAAAAGAAATGCAGTAGTTTCTGGACAAAACGGAACCGGAAAGACAACCTTGCTTGATGGTTGGTTGTGGTTGCTTTTAGGGAAAGATTCACGAGGATCTAAATTAAACCCAAAACCATTAGATGAGTTGAATCAAGAGAAATTAGGCTTAGAACCTATGATTGAAGCTACTGTAATCATTGATGGTAAAGAAGTTAAATTGAAAAGAGTTCAAGAAGAAAAATGGACCACACCAAAAGGTCAACTTGAAAAGGTTAGGGGTAGCGATACTACAAAATACTACATTGATGATGTGCCAGTAAAAGAAAAAGATTTTAAAGCTTTTATTGAAAAATATTTCAATGATGAGTTACTACAAATCTTATCCGATTCTACTTATTTTATGAGTATGAATTGGAAAAAGCGTAGGGAATATTTGATGAAATTATCTACGCTAACTGATGATGAAATTATTGAAAAGATAGGTGGTAAGACGCTTATCGAACTATTGGATGGTAAAAGTGTTGATGAACGCATGAAAATGTTAGTGGCATCAAAACGAGAATTAAATAGAAATATCGAAGGTTTACCTGGCCGTATCCAAGAAAATGCAGACATGAAAGAAAGAATTTTGGCCACATTGAATGAATTGAGCTTGGATGATCTAACCTTAAAAAAATCCACTTTGCTTGATGAATTGGCCAAAGCTGAAAATACCTTGCTTAATGCTCAATCAGGGGATGCATCACTTGATTTCCAACAAGAAAAATTCAATTTGGAAATGAAATTAGCTGAATTAAAAAACAGCTATATGACTAACCAAATGGCTAAAACTAGAGAATATGACCATCATTTAAATGAATTGACAAGTAACAGACGAATTGTAATGAATGCAATCAGTGAAAAAGAGTGGGAAGTTGAAAAACGATTAAATTTGATTGAAGGTTTTAAGAATGAAATTGATTCACTTAGAAAATCTTATGTTGAAACAAATAAAACGACATTTGATGAACATTTGACTGTGTGTCCTACATGCAAACAGAAGTTACCTGATGAAGATATTGAAACTCTTATTGGTAATTTTAACGCTGATAAATCAAATAAGTTAGAAAATATGAAAGAACAAGCTGAAAAGTTGAAGCAGGACTTACTAACTTTGACTGCAGAAAAACAAAATTACGAAAATGATATTAACAAGTTGAAAGATGACCTAGAAGAAGTTACGAATAAAATTGCTTTTGCCGAAGAAGAAAAGAAGAATCTAGAATCTAATTTAACAAAATTAGAAGATACTCCACAATATCAAAAGATTATGAACGATATTGAGTTATGCAATCAGAAAATTGAAGATGCCAAAAATGATTCTGGATCAATGATTGCTGAATTTAAAAATAAAGTAAATGAGATTAAGTCAGAGTTGCAAGAAGTCAATAATCAAATAGCACGTTTTGCTGATTTAGCTAAGTATGATGAACGAATCGCTGAGCTACGTGAACAGGATAAGCAATACAAGCAAACTTATGCAGAAATCGAAAAAAGTATTTATATGCTTGAAGATTTCACGAGAAAGAAAGTCAAAATTCTAGAAGATAGCATTAATGACAAATTTAAGTTGGTTAAATTTAAATTGTTTAATCAACTGAAAAACGGTGGCATTGATGAATGTTGTGAGGCGACATATAAAGGCGTTGAATATTCATCAAGTTTGAACACAGGATCACGAATTAATTGTGACCTGGACATTATTAATACATTATCCAATGAATTAGGAATCAAGGTTCCTTTATTCATAGATAATACTGAATCAGTTACTGATTTAGCATTACCAGCTACACAGACAATTGAATTGAAGGTAGCTGAAAATAAAAAATTAGAGGTGGAATATTATGAGCAATAATCAATTAGCAATCGTCCAAAAAGATATTACGGAACAAGTAAATGGAAAGTTATCAGTAATGGAAAAAGAAGGACTTCGATTTCCAAAAAATTATAACCCATCCAACGCTTTGAAATCTGCTTTTTTCGCAATGACAAATAGTCAAAGTGGAAATTTATTAGAAAATTGTACAAAAGATTCAATTGCTAACAGCCTTTTAAATATGGTTGTACAAGGATTGAATCCAGCAAAGAATCAATGCTACTTCATTCCATACGGTAATAAAGCAACATTAAATCGCTCCTATTTTGGTACACAGGCTGTATTAAAACGATTGGAAAGCGTCAAAGATGTGTGGGCCAACGTGATTTATGAAGGAGATACATTTGAAATTGCAATTGAAAAAGGAAAAGAAGTTTTGAAGGAACACAAAACAAGTTTCATGAATCGTGATAACAAGATTTTAGGTGCTTATTGCATTATTGAAAAAACAGATGGCGAGCAAGTATTAACAGTTATGACCAAAAAGGAAATTGATGCCTCTTGGTCAAAAGCAAAAACTAAGAATGTTCAAAATCAGTTCCCACAAGAAATGGCCAAGCGTACTGTAATCAATCGAGCAGCTAAACCATTCATCAATGCATCTGATGATAGTGATTTATTATCTGATTATTTCAATCGAACAACAGAAGGCGAATATCAGAATGAACATGAAATCAAAGAAGCAGAAGTGATTGAAGAAATCAAAGAAAATGCAAATAGTGAAGAATTTGAAGTGATTGAAGAAAAACCAAATCAAGAAATCATAGAAGAACCTACAGAAGAAATTGACATTTTTGATGAAACAGAGGACGTTCCATTTTGATTATTAAAGTAATTGGTTCTGGTTCTTCAGGGAATGGCTATCTAATTAGTGATGGCCATTCTCAACTAATCATTGAATGTGGTATTTCTTTTAAAAAATTTCAGACTGCTGTGGAGTTTGAATTAGGTAATTTAGATGGCATTTTAATTAGTCATGAGCATAGAGATCATTGCAAATATATCAGCTATTATTTGCATGGCACTTATGCTGATGTCTATGCAACTAAAGGAACAATTGATGCAATGTTTCAAGATAGGTTTTTAAGGTTAAAAACAATTGAAAAATACAGATTTCAACGCCTTCAGTATAAAAGACCTGTCGAAATCGGTAACTGGAAAGTAACTGCTTTTGAAACGCAACATGATGTGGCTGAACCTTGTGGCTTTTTGATTGATAACCTTAAAACGAAAGAAAGATTATTGTTTGCAACTGATACTTATTATGTCAAATATCGCTTTAATGATGTGACACATATCATGATTGAAGCAAACTATGACAAAGAAGTAATAGATGGATATATGACACAAGGATATGACTTGAAGCGAAAAACAAGATTGCTTGAATCTCATATGAGCATAGAAAACACCTTAGATTTTATCAAAGCCAATAAGTCGGACAAATTGAAAGAAATATATTTACTTCATTTGTCAGATAGCAATTCAAGAGCAGCAGAGTTTAGATATAGAGCGCAACGTATTACTGGTGTGCCTGTGTATATTGCTTAGGTGGTGATTTAGTGAGTAATAAAGGTGGATGGATAAAGCTTTACCGAGAATTGCTTGATAAGCCAATTTGGTTTGAATCGACACCGGAGCAAAAGGTTATTCTTGTCACCTTGTTACTCATGGCTAATCATGATGGTAGGCAATGGGAATGGCAAGGGCAACAATATTATGCCGGACCAGGACAATTTGTTACAAGTCTATCAAAAATCGCCGAAAAAGCAGGTCCTGGAATTTCTATAAAGAATGTAAGAACTGCTTTAGCAAGATTTGAAAAATACGAATTTTTGGCAAACCAATCGACAAAGAGAAATAGGCTTATAACTATTAATAATTGGGCATTTTACCAAGATAAAGATTATCAAGGTGGCAAAGAGACCGGCAAAGAGGTGGCAAAGACCTGGCAAAGAGATGGCAAAGACCTGGCAACTAACAAGAATGTAAGAAATAAAGAATGTAAGAATATAGATGTTGTAGATAAGCAGGTAGATCCGATTTCGAAAGCGATTCGGACTTACGAGCAAGTTTTCGGATTAGCTAGCTCAATCAATATTCAAACCATCCAGTTTTGGTGCCAAGACTTGTCGCCTGAGTTGGTCATCAAGGCATTAGAGATTACTTCAAGCAATAATGCACGCAGCTTTAAGTATACCGAGGCGATTTTGCGAGATTGGGAGAAGCGAGGAATCCAAACCGTTGAGGATGTCGAAGCGCTAGAAAAGCAGCGTGAAGTCCAGCAACAAGAAAAGCAAAAACCTAAATTTTACGGAAATAGACGTATTGAAGAAGTGCCTGATCACTTTAAAAATCCGCCACAAGAGACACATAATCCAGAGAGTGTTGAGTCGGCTAGAAATGCATTAAATCAACTTTTAGGAGGGAATACATGAGCAAGTACAAAAATAAAAAAGTCGTAGTTGATGGATTCAACTTTGACTCGAAAGCTGAAGCGAGATATTACCAAAAACTCAGAGATAGTGGCGAGTCATTCTCGTCGCTATCCGCTGAATACTGGGAGATGCAGAAGTCAATACCAGTGTTACCAGCGTATGCATTGCCTAGTGGCCGAAAAATCCAGGCAATCAAATACAAAGCCGATTTTGTCAAATATCGTGATGGTGAAATAGTCAAGGTCGTTGATGTCAAAGGCTACCAGGACAATACATCAAAGCTGAAAATGAAAATGTTTAGTTACGTGTACAGATACGAAGTTGTGTTTGCCAAATACGACAGGAAGACAGACACATTCGAGGAAATGAGCTGTTTTGAGAGTTTAAAACTGCAAAATCAGCGAGCTAAACTTAGACGAGATAAAAAGAAAATTAAAAATAGCCGTTAAAATCGTTTGTCAGCCGTTTTAGCTGTTTTGGATATAAATATATTAAAACTAAATAAAAATTAAACAGGCGTTAAATTAGCTAGGAAAAATATAGCAATTTATGTTTGATAATCGGAGGAAAAAGAAATGGAACTTAGAACACAAGTAAAGAAAATTAATTTAACCAGCAAGGAA
>CAMMST010000047.1:0-20176 GCA_946499615.1 Enterococcus cecorum
GTCACAGTTTACCTCCTAAAATGCATATTTTGAGTTTTTCAATATTAGGCATTGATGCGGTGTATCTAGCGTTTGAAGTACCAAAGGAAGCTTTACCCACACAAATTCAAGCTATTCGTAATATGCAAATGTTAGGGGTAAATTTATCTATGCCTCATAAGGTTACTGCACTAGATTATGTAGATGAACTTTCGCCAGCAGCCAAAATCATCGGCGCAATCAACACTATTGTCAATCATGAGGGAAAATTGATTGGTCATAATACTGATGGTATCGGATTTATGACTAGTCTTGCCGAAAATCAAATTGATATCATTGGACAAACGATTACCATCATTGGTGCAGGCGGAGCAGCTACGGCGATGATTACCCAAGCGGCCTTAGATGGTGTAAAACAAATCTATGTACTTAATCGTCCAAGTAGTCATTTTAAAACTTATCAAGAAAAAATACAGGCAATTATGCAAGCGACGAATTGTCCAATTGAGCTCATTTCACTTGAAGACCAAGCACTTGTTTATCAAGCAGTGAACAAGAGTCAATTATTGGTCAATGCAACGAGCGTCGGGATGTACCCTAATGTTGATGAACTACCAATTGATAAAGAAGTTTTAAGAGCTGATTTACCTGTGTATGATGCCATTTATCATCCACGAGAAACCAGATTGCTCAAATCTGCTGCAGCAAAAGGTGCGTTGACGATGAATGGGCTTGGCATGTTGTTACATCAGGGCGCAGCGGCATTTAAATTATGGACAAACCAAGAGATGCCCGTAGATTATGTGAAGGAACATTTATTTTAAAAAGGAAAAATAGAAGGGATGTTGGTTAAATGATTATTATTATGAAACCAAGAGCAACAAAAGAACAATTAAACAAAGTCATTCAAAGAGTGGAAGCAGAAGGATTAAGCTATCAATTAAATCAGGGAAGTGAACAAGTCGTTTTAGGTTTGATTGGTGATACACGTTCTATTCAAGATGTGGCCTTTTTAAGTTATGAAGGTGTTGAAAAAACGATGCGTATTTCAAACACTTATAAATTAACTTCTCGTGAATTCCACCCGCAAGATACGGTGGTTGATGTGGATGGTGTGAAAATAGGCGATGGTTCTTTTGTTACTATGGCAGGCCCTTGTTCTATTGAAGGTTTAGAGCAAATTCGTGAAACAGCAAGAATGGCTAAAGCGGGTGGAGCGAAAATCTTACGTGGTGGTGCTTTTAAACCAAGAACGTCTCCTTATGCTTTCCAAGGGTTAGGCGAAGAAGGTTTGAAATATATTCGTCAAGCAGCGGATGAGTTTGATATGAAAGTCATTACTGAAGTGATGGATGAAGCCCACATAGATATGGTTGCTCATTACAGTGATATTATTCAAATCGGTGCTCGTAATATGCAAAACTTTAAATTATTATCTGCAGTTGGAAAAACAGGGAAACCTATTGGCCTAAAACGTGGCATTTCTGGTACAATAGATGAGTGGTTAAATGCAGCAGAGTATATTGCAGTTGAAGAAAAAAGTCCGGTTATCTTTATTGAACGTGGTATTCGTACTTATGAAACAGCTACAAGAAATACGTTTGACTTGAGTGCTGTACCTTTAATCAAAAAATTAAGTCATTTTCCAATCATTGTTGATCCAAGTCATGGTACCGGTGTGTGGGATTTAGTCACTCCGATGGCAAGAGCTGGGGTTGCTGCTGGTGCCGATGGAATGATTGTTGAAATTCATCCAGATCCACAAAATGCGTGGTCAGATGGCATGCAATCATTAAATGAAAAGACCTATTTGCAAATGATGAAAGAAGTCAATATTTTAGTGGATGCAATGAAGAAAATTAAACAAATTGAAGCTTAAGGGGCGATTTCATGTTAGCAGTCAATTTACCAAATCATAGTTATCAAATTATAGTCAAAAAAGGCGCTTTAGATAACTGTGGTCAATGGGTGAAATCTTTATGGAAAGAGCAAAAAATTGCCATTATTACAGATAGCAATGTAGAAAAATTATATGCAGACAAAGTCAAGCAAGAGTTAAGTACAGCAGGTTTTGATGCAGAAGTATTGGTGGTTCCGGCTGGCGAAAAATCTAAGTCTTTACAATGTGCCAGTGATTTATATGATCAATTAGCCGATTTAGGTTTTACTAGAAGTGATGGAATTATTGCTTTAGGTGGTGGCGTAGTAGGCGATTTAGCTGGTTTTGTGGCTTCAACCTTTATGCGTGGCCTTCATTTCTTGCAAATTCCAACTACACTTTTAGCTCAAGTCGATTCCAGTATTGGTGGAAAAACAGCGGTCAATACAAAAAAAGCCAAAAATTTAGTGGGAACCTTTGCCCAACCGGATGGCGTCTTAATTGATCCATTGGTATTGCAAACCTTAGATGACCGCCGGATTCGTGAAGGAATTGCTGAAATTGTCAAATCTGCGGCGATTGCGGATAGAGTGCTTTGGGAATTTTTAGGGACGCTTTCTGATGAACATGATTTATTAAACCATGCCGAAAAAGTCATTACGGCAGCATTAAACGTGAAGAAAAAAGTCGTTGAAGAAGATGTTTTTGATCATGGCAGTCGCTTAACTTTGAATTTTGGTCATACCATTGGACATGCCATTGAAAATACAGCAGGTTATGGTGTGGTCAGTCATGGTGAAGGAGTAGCCATCGGGATGATGATGATCAATGCGCATGCTGAAGCGCTTGGCCTTTCACCTGAGAATTCTACTCAAGCGTTAAAAGCCATGCTAGAAAGATTCCATTTACCAACGAGCTATCCTGACTTAGATGCACAAGCAATTTATACGGCGATTACGCATGATAAAAAAGCGCGTGGCAGTCAATTGAAGATTATTACCTTAAAAGAAATTGGCCAAGCACAAATCACACCAATTCCAATAGAAAACATTAAAGAATACATTAAAGGAGAGAATTAATTTATGCGCTACTTTACAGCTGGAGAATCACACGGACCAGAGTTAACAGCAATTATTGAAGGATTACCTGCGGGCATGCCTTTAACAGTAGAAGATATCAATATAGAATTAGCAAGAAGACAAACCGGTTATGGCCGTGGTGGCAGAATGTTAATTGAAAAAGACCAAGTTCGCATTACTTCTGGTGTTAGACATGGTAAGACTTTGGGTTCGCCGGTAACTTTAGTCGTTGAAAATAAAGACTGGAAAAACTGGACAACGGTCATGAGTGTCAGTGAAGTTGAAGAAAAGGAACGTCATTTGCGTCGGGTGGCTAAACCTCGTCCAGGACATGCGGATTTAGTAGGTGGTATGAAGTATCATCACCGTGATTTGCGTAATGTATTGGAACGTTCTTCCGCGCGTGAAACAACGATGCGCGTGGCAATTGGTGCAGTATGTAAGAAATTATTGTCTTTACTAGATATTACTGTAGCTGGCCATGTTGTAAAACTAGGTGGGATTAGCGTCAATCCAGAAAATTATCCAAGCGTGGCTGAAATCAAAGCCATCTCAGAAAAGTCAGAATTACGTGTCATTGATCCAAGTGTGGAACAAGAGATGAAAGACTTAATCGATCAAACCAAGAAAAATGGCGATACGATTGGCGGAATTGTGGAAGTACAATTGGATAATGTTCCTGCTGGATTAGGTAGCTATGTTCAATGGGATAAAAAGCTAGATGCAAAAATTGCTCAAGCGGTGGTCAGTATCAATGCCTTTAAAGCGGTAGAGTTTGGTATCGGTTTTGAGATGGCAAATTTACCAGGCTCTCAAGTCATGGATGAAATTCAATGGGATCAAGAAAAGGGCTATACACGTAAAACCAATCGTTTAGGTGGTTTTGAAGGCGGTATGACAAATGGAGAAACATTGATTGTACGTGGTGTGATGAAACCAATTCCTACTTTGTATAAACCATTATTGAGTGTGGATATTGATACCAAAGAACCATACAAAGCAAGTATCGAACGCTCAGATTCAACGGCAGTCCCAGCGGCTAGTGTGGTTTGTGAAAATGTCGTGGCAACTGTGGTAGCTGGTGAAATATTAGAAAAATTTGCCAGTGATTCCTTTGAAGAATTAGTAGAAGAGGTTAGTCGTTATCGTGAATACCTTAAAGTATACTAAGCAAATTCTAGTGATAGGTCTAGGCTTAATCGGAGGATCTTTAGCCAAATGCATTCGTCTTGCTCATCCGGATTATCACATTATTGGTTTTGATGCTAATCTTACTTCTGGGAAAACAGCGGTCAAACGAGGAGTTATTGATGAATTTACCCAAAACTTACAGAAAGCTGCGCAAACTGCAGATATTATTTTGTTAGCAGTGCCTGTTAAGATTTCCTTGGATTATCTAAAACAATTAAATCAATATTCCTTAAAAGAATCAGTTTTAGTTACAGATGCAGGTAGTACCAAGTGTGAAATTAGTGAATTTGCGCAGACCTTAAATTTTGATTTTATCGGTGGACATCCTATGGCAGGCTCACATAAATCAGGGATTCAAGCAAGCGATGTGAATCTTTTTGAAAATGCTTATTATATTTTTACCCCACTTGATAAGCAAAATCCACGCGTGGGTGAATTAACAGATTTATTTAGTGGGACAAGAGCCAAACAAATTATTTTAACACCGCAAGAGCACGATGAGATCACGGCGATGCTTAGTCATTTACCACATATTATTGCCGCAGCTTTGGTGAATCAAGCGGATCAATTTAATCAACTTCATCCGCATGCCAAAAGATTAGCTGCTGGCGGATTTAGAGATATCACACGGATTGCTTCTTCAGATCCTAAAATGTGGACAGATATTTTATTGAGTAATCAAACGTCTTTAATTCATTTGATTGATCAATGGCAAGAAAAAATGGCTGAAGTAAAGTCTTGGTTAACATCTGATAATCAAACACAAATTTATCAGTTTTTTGAAAATGCGAAAGATACCAGAGATCGCTTGCCGGTTCATAGCAATGGTGCGATTCCGGCCTTCCATGATTTATTCATTGATGTGCCAGATAAACCAGGGGTCATCGCCGAAGTAACCACTTTATTAGGACAAGCCAATTTGTCGATTATAAATATTAAGATTTTAGAAACGCGTGAAGATATTATCGGGGTTTTACAAGTTTCCTTTAAGAATCAGGCCGATCTTTTAGCGGGTAAAGCCTGTATCGAAGCCAATACCCCTTATCATTGTAGAGTAAAGTAAAGATAGAAAGAAGGATATTATGGAGTTACTACGTGCAAAACAGTTAAATGGTCAAATCGAAGTTCCAGCTGATAAATCTATTTCCCATCGCAGTATTATGTTTGGGGCGATTGCAAAAGGCACGACAACTGTTAAGAATTTTCTGCGTGGGGAAGATTGTTTAAGTACTTTAAATGGCTTTAAAGAATTAGGGGTTCCGATTGAAGATGATGGACAAACAATCACTATTCAAGGAGTGGGATTTGAAGGATTAAAACCAGCTTTGGGTCCAATTGATTTAGGTAATTCTGGTACAAGTATCCGTTTGATGATGGGAATATTAGCAGGAACAAATTTTCAAACAACCCTATTTGGCGATGAATATTTAAATCGTCGTCCCATGCAACGTGTGATGGCACCGCTCAATCAAATGGGCGCTCATCTAGTTGGCTTTGAAAATACGCAATATCCACCAATTAGTATTCAAGGTGCAAAATTAGCTCCGATTACTTATGAAATGCCCGTCGCAAGTGCTCAAGTAAAATCAGCCATTATTTTTGCGGCCTTACAAGCTCAAGGAACTTCTACCATTATTGAAAAAGAACCTTCTAGAAATCATACAGAACAAATGATTAAACAGTTTGGCGGTGAGATTGAAGTATCAGGAAAAACGATTCGTGTTACCGGTCCACAACAACTTACTGGACAAGAGGTGATTGTGCCGGGGGATATTTCATCAGCAGCTTTCTTTATCGTGGCAGGTGCAATTTTGAAAAACAGTCAAGTAGTCTTAAAAAATGTGGGGATTAATCCAACGCGTACAGGTATTTTAGATGTGTTAGAAGCGATGGGCGGTACATTTGAACTCAGTGAAATCGATGAAGCCAATGAATCTGCGACGATTACTGTTTCTTCGTCTACACTTAAGGCGACCACTATCCAAGGGGCGGATATCCCACGTTTAATTGATGAGTTACCAATCATTGCTTTATTAGCCACACAAGCTGAAGGCACGACCATTATTAAAGATGCTCAAGAATTAAAAGTAAAAGAAACCAATCGGATTGATGCAACCTGTGAAGAGCTACAAAAACTAGGTGCGAATATTGAACCGACTGATGATGGCATGATTATTCATGGTCCAGTTCAATTACACGGTGGAAAAGTAAGTTCTCGAGGGGATCATCGCATTGGTATGATGTTACAGATTGCTGCGCTCTTAACAGATGAAGTCATTGAATTAGACAAAGCTGAAGCAGTAGCCGTTTCTTATCCACATTTCTTTGAAGATTTAGCTAGTTTAATAAATTAAAAGAGGGTTAAATGTGAAAACAACAATAGTATTAGTAGGATATATGGGTGCTGGTAAGAGTACTGTTGCAAAATTATTAGCTGAAAAATTAGCTATGCCGATTGTAGATTTGGACAAAAAAATTGAAGAAATTGCGCAGATGTCTATCCCTGATATTTTTGCCGAACGAGGAGAACCAGCCTTTCGAAAATTAGAATCACAAGTTTTACAAGAGTCTTTACAACAAACTGGTATTATTGCGACAGGTGGGGGTATTGTACTCTCTAAAACCAATCGTGATCTTTTAAAAGATGCATGGGTGGTGTTTTTAGATTGTCAAGGCGATGTTCTTGTTCAACGTATTTTCAATGATGAGCAAAACATTCGCCCTGTTGTCCAAAATAAAACGACTGAGCAAATCAAAGAAATTTATCAAGAGCGCAAACCTTTTTACGATGAGGTTGCTTCACTGACTATTGATACTTCAAGCTTAACTGTAGATGAAGTGGTGCTACAAATTATTCAAGCCCAGCAAACGATAGGCTATTTAGGACCGGTCAGTTCTTTTTCTTTTCAAGCATTAAAGCAAGTTGTGGATAATCAAAAAGTAGTAGAATTTGCCTCTATTCCACTATGTATAGATGCTTTATTAAAGGAAAAACTTGATTTTGCCTTGGTTCCAATTGAAAATTCGCTTGAAGGTTCTGTCCATGCTAGTGTGGATCGTTTGTATGATCAAAAAGAGTGTTATGTGCAAGCAGAAATTGTCTTACCTATTCATCAACAACTGATTGGCTATGATGCAAAACAAATCAAGAAAATCTTATCGCATCCACAAGCTTTGGCCCAGTGTCAAAAATATATTGAAGCGCATTTTCCTTGTGCTTTCTTAGAGCCCGTTCAGTCAACTACAGCTGCGGTGCTTGAAATTGCGCAAAGAAAAGATAAAAGTTTAGCCGCAATTGCCGGTAAGCAAGCAGCCAAATTTTATCAAGTGCCAATTTTAGCCTCTAATATTCAAGACAATAATTTTAATCAAACTAGATTTTGGATTTTAGGAAAGAAGCATTTCGATACTTCACGGTTAACAACCAGTGAGCAAAAATTAACATTGTATATCACCTTACCTAAAGACACTCCGGGGGCTTTACATAAAGTATTAGCTGCATTTGCTTGGCGTGATTTAAACTTAGTAAAGATTGAGTCCCGACCACAAAAAACCAAATTAGGAGAGTACTTCTTTATTGTTGATTTACAAGTTAATCGTCCACATATCTTGTATCAAAATGCGATAGAAGAGTTAGAAGCATTAGGCTGTGTGGTACAGAATTTAGGAATGTATCCAGTTTTACATCACAGCTAATTTGGATGTGAAAATTTTAAAAAATATTAAACCCTCCCCATTTCAGATTCGTTTATAGGTAAACTATGCTACAATGGATTTGACTTAGGTGGAGGTTATTTTTTATGAATCGAATGGAAAAAAATAAAAAATTGCGCGATGAATTACGTCAATCTGAACAGCATGCGAATCGCTTTGCTCGTAAAACAAGAAATCGGCACGAAGAACAAGCGCATCATTTTGAAGAGGATACTCATCGAAATGTTGAAAATAGCTATGAAAATCAACAACAAACCTATCAAAAACAGGCGCGAAATCATGAACATAGCCAAAATGTACATCCTAGTAAGAAGCTACGAAAAAAACATCATCCATTCAGAAAGTTATTTGTTCTCTTACTTTTGATCGTTTTGGGTGTAGGGGCTTATAGTGTATATGGTTATCAAAAAGGGTACAATGAAGGCAAAAAAGAAAAGCATACCCAATCAGCTCAAACGTTTCATGGCGTTACTTCTAGTGATGGTTCTGAGAATATTTTATTGATTGGTAATGATAGTCGCGATGGTGAAGATTCGCGTTCAGACAGTATTATGGTCTTACACATGGGAAATTCACTTAATAGTAAACCAAAAATTATTTCCTTTATGCGTGATACTTATGTGACAATCCCTGGGGTAGGCGATAATAAGATTAATGCTTCATATGCTTACGGGGGTGCAGAATTATTACGTGAAACTTTAAAACAAAACTTTAATATTGACTGTAAGTATTATTTTTTAGTTGATTTTAAAACGTTTGAGAAGGTCATTGATGCATTATTCCCAGATGGCGTACAAATTGATGCTGAAAAAGATATGAGTGCCTATATTGATGTGCCAATTAAAAAGGGACCACAAAAAATGAATGGTTTTACTCTCTTACAGTATGCACGGTTTAGAATGGATGAAGAAGGCGATTTTGGCCGAGTGCGACGTCAACAACAAGTGATGAATGAGGTCTTCAAACAAGTAAAAAGTTTTTCAGCAATTTCTAAAATGCCTTATGCAGCAGGAAAAGTCATGGGTTATTCACCAAATGATATCCCGATGAGTTTTATTTTAAAACATGGCTTAATTGCGGCTAAAAATGCAAATGGGATTCAACGTTTGAGTATTCCCGTAGATAATTCATGGCAATATGGGGAAAGCTATGAAGCCGGCAGTTATTTGGAAGTGGATAAAAAAATGAACCAAGATGCCATTGAAAACTTTTTGAAAAATTAACTGAATTTCATTTTATTTATAACTTATTTATGCTATAGTTAATATAATATGATTAATATACTGAAATGAGGATTTATTATTCTATGAAATTAGCAATTGTTACGGATAGTACGGCCTTTATACCAACAGCTATTAGTAATCATCCAGATCTATATATATTACCAATCCCTGTTATTTTAGATGGCAAGATATATAATGAAGGCATTGATATCCATGCAGATGAATATTATGATTTGCTTAAAGCCTCTAAAGAATTCCCTACTACTTCTCAACCAGCTTTAGGTGAAGTGGTTAGTTTATATGAGAAATTAGCCAAAGAAGGTTACACTGATATTATTAGTATCCATTTATCAGGCGGGATTTCTGGTTTTGTCAATACCTTATTCGCTTTACAAGGAACGGTTGAGGGAATCAATATCCATCCTTTTGATTCAAAAATTACTAGCATGCCAATGGGTAATATGGTTCAAAAAGCGCTTGAAATGAAAGATGCGGGCAAATCTATTGAAGAAATTTTGGATTATTTAGATTATATTCGCTCAAATACCCGCGCCTTCTTAATTGTCGATGATTTGAACAATTTAGTACGTGGTGGCCGTTTAACAAATGGCGCTGCGATTATTGGTGGTTTATTGAAGATTAAGCCGATTTTAACTTTTGAAGATGGTAAAATTGTCTTGCATGAAAAGATTCGTTCAAGTAAGAAAGCATTTGCTAAGGCAGAGGAACTTGTATTTGAAAGTGCGCAACAATGTCCTGGCAAGGTAAAATATTATGTGATTCATGCCAATAATTTGGAAGTTGCTGAAGAGGAAAAGGCGAAGTTAGAAGCACAATTTCCTGATATTCAAGTAGAAATTGGGTACTTCGGTCCTGTAATTGGTACCCATTTAGGGGAAAAAGCAATTGGGTTAGCTTTTAGTGCAGAATAATATTTTAGAATATATTTGTTGAAAAGAGAGAGGGTCTACTCGGGCTTTCTCTTTTTTAATACAATAATTTTATAGATTTTCTTTGAACTTAGAATCTATAAAGTAAAAGTAAATTGAATTGATGCTAATTGATGCTTTTGAACAAATAAGGAGGTTTTTACGATACATATCGGAATTGTAAGTTTATCTAGTGGCTTAGTTGGGGAAAGCTTTGTAAAACATCAAGTAGAAATTGGTAAAAAAAGATTAAATTCGTTAGGCGTTACTTTTGAATTTTTACCTAATGCACAAAAAGGTATTTCATTTATCAAGGAACATCCCGAATGTAGAGCGGCCGATTTGATGACGGCGTTTAGTGACGAATCAATAGATATCATCTTATGCGCAATTGGCGGCGAAGATACATACAGATTGTTACCCTATTTGTTTGATAATAATAAGTTAGAGAATGTAGTAAAACAAAAAATATTTTTAGGTTTCTCAGATACAACAGTTAATCATTTTATGCTTAACAAACTCGGTATCAACACATTTTATGGACAAGCATTTTTGCCTGATATTTGTGAGCTCTCAGATGAAATGTTACCTTATACTAAAAAATACCTTGAAGAATTACTCTCAACAGGAAAAATTGCACAAATACAATCTAGTGACGTATGGTATGAAGAAAGAATCGATTTTAGCGAAAAGGCTATCGGAACAAAATTAATAAAGCATCATAATATCGGATTTGAACGATTGCGTGGTAAATCGGTATTTAAAGGTAAAATCTTAGGTGGGTGTTTAGAATCAATTTATGAAATGATTGATACTTCAAGTGATTCTGAGATAGTAAAATTTTGTAATAAGTACCATATATTTCCAGAACTAGCAGACTGGCATAATAAAATTTTATTGCTGGAAACAAGTGAAGAAAAGCCAAAACCGGAATTATTCAAAAAAATGATTTGCACTTTAAAAGAATTTGGAATCTTTGATGTCGTTTCAGGTGTACTCGTTGGAAAACCGCAAAATGAAACCTATTATCAGGAATATAAAACAATAATATTAGAGGAAATTACCACACCAAATCTACCTATTGTATATAACTTAAATATTGGTCATGCTATGCCAAGGTGTATTATCCCATTTGGAGTGAATGCGGTCGTGAATACAGACGAACAAGTAATCCGTTTTGATTATTCTATCATGTAATATGACCAGCAATGTAGGTTGTGTTTACAAAAAATAGATAAGAGGGACTAATATATAAATTTTGGAATAAATACAAGTAAAACAGCTATCTAATTCCTTATACTTGGTGTAGATAGCTGTTTTTATTATCTTTTTACTTTTATTGTCCATTGTCGATAGTAATGTTTGATAGAAAAAATGGGGTGACGGTATAACATGCGTGGGCCAGCATAGCGCATAATGACTTTCATTTGTTGACGGTATTTTTTCTGATAACAATGAACCGGGCATTTTTTACACGTTGTTTTCTTTTCTCCAAAGCGACAATAGGCAAGTCGGTCTAGCGCATAATTTAGCATTTCGTCTTTACCAATTTCATCGTTTGGATGTTTTTGATAGTAAAGTTGAATCATAATTGAAATTAATTCACTCTCTTCAGTAATTACAGGTCCGGTGTTTCTTTGTTTCACGATTTTCACCTCTCTAATAAAGTTCAATTCCCAATACACCAATAAACAGGAAGATAATGCCAATCACTTGAATAAATTTGATTGGTTTTTTAATAGCACCTAGTAATCCAAATTGATCGATGACTAAGCTAGAAATAATTTGGCCCACTAATGAAAGAGTGACCACCGCCCCAGTGCCAATTAATGGTGCTAAATACGCATTACAAAAGACATAGCTTGCTCCGAAAAAGCCGGCAAGATAAACATATTTTGGTGCCTGTTTAAGGATGCTTAATTGTAATTTTCGATAAGATTTTTCAGATAATACAACAACTAAAACTAAAAATGTACCAATCGAAAATGAAATAAAAGCTGCGTGAATGGATGAGTGCAGTTGTTTACCTAAAAAGCCATTAATAGCAACTTGTGTGGACATTAACATACCAGCTATAATACCTGTTAGTTGCCAGAGAAATTTGGAAGGCGCATGTTCTTTCGTCTCTTTCATCAATTGACGTTTTTGTTGCAGGTAACTTGGTAAAAATACAATTAAAAGTACGCCCACAATAAGTGAAATAAGTCCTAAAAAGCGAATGAATGATAATGGACGTAGTAAGGTATGAAATAAGCCAAAATGATCAATGAGAATCGACATCAATAATTGTCCTAAAATAGGTAATATAACCGTTTGGACGCTACCTAAAATCGGGAAAAGTAGAATATTTGCTGTTAATCCAAGCATTCCGAGTAAACCACCAAGATAGGCCCACCAAGGAGTTCTAGCAAAAACATCTGAGCCAATCAATAAAGGTACCCCTTGAAAAATCGCAATCACTGCTAAAAAGAGTGTACCGATAGCAAATGAAAATAAAGAAGCTAAAAAAGGCGATTGTACGATACCTCTCATTTTTGAATTAAAAGCTGTTTGTATGGGTAAAAGGCTACCAACAAAGAGTCCAAGTAATAGATACATGTACCCACCTCCAAAAAAATCTATGTTTATTTTACCACATTCGTATTTTTATTCACAATACTAGAATTTAGTTTACATAATACCTATATTACAGAAATTGTGTTTAGAAAATAGATTTGATACAATAGCTAAAAAAGGAGGAATGTTTGAATGCTTTCATTTGAATCAGATTATACCGAAGGAGCGTTCCCTCAAATATTAGAAAAGTTTATCCAAACCAATTTCGAACAATTACCAGGTTATGGCTCTGATGATTACACAAAACAAGCAAAGGAAAAAATTAAAGCGGCTTGTCAATTGCCAGATGCAGATGTTCATTTTTTAGTAGGGGGTACTCAAACCAATCAAATTATTATTGATACGATGTTGGCTCCTTATGAAGGGGTCATTGCTTGCCAAACAGGTCATGTTGCCTCACATGAAGCTGGAGCCATTGAATTTACTGGGCATAAAGTTATAACGCTACCTGAAAGTTTAGGGAAAATGTCTGCACAAGATCTTAGTCAATTATTGCAAGTCTTTTACTCAGATGAAAACCATGAACATATGGTATTTCCAGGAATGGTCTACCTTTCTTTTCCTACTGAATATGGTACGTTATATACTAAAGAAGAATTACTTGCAATCAAAGCTATCTGTCAAACCTATCAAATTCCACTATATATTGATGGTGCAAGATTAGGTTATGGACTTAAAGCTGCTGATTGCAATCTGACTTTACCTGAGTTAGCTGAAATTGCTGATGTATTTTATATTGGTGGGACAAAAGTAGGTGCCTTATGTGGAGAAGCGGTGGTATTCACTAAAGGTAATACACCTAAACATTTTATTACACAAATCAAGCAACACGGTGCTCTTTTAGCGAAGGGAAGGGTGTTAGGTATTCAATTTGATACCTTATTTACCGATAATCTTTATTTTGAAATGAGTCAAAATGCGATTGAGCGTGCGGATGAAATTAGACTACTACTTAAGGAAAGACAATATCCGTTTTTCATTGAAACATCGACCAATCAAATTTTTGTCATCGTTGAAAATCAAAAATTAAGTCAAATTCAAGAACAAGTAAGAGTCGGTTTTTGGGAAAATTATGATGAAAGTCATACGGTGATTCGTTTCGCAACAAGTTGGGCTACGACAAAAGAGCAAGTACAAAAATTAGCGGAAATCTTATAGTTTTGAACAACCGATATACTTTGATGGTATATCGGTTGTTTTTTCCAGGTTATGAGAAGGGTCGAACAGCTACAAGTAAAAGGATATCAATCGACTTGGGCAAATACGAGAAAATTCATGTGTTACCTACTGCTGTGAAAATTGGATGAAAGGAGATTTTCTAAGTAGTAGGGTGAATTTTCCGAGTATTTAGTTGATTGATACCGATAAAGCTAAGTTTGTCCGGAATGACAGGAAAATCCATTGCGTTATAAGATTTTCCTAGGCAGGCCGGCTTAGATGCGATGTAGCTACCCTTCGAATACCGTTTTAAGTTACGCTTAAGTTTAAAATGATTCAATAGAGTTATCAAAAATAGAGAGGAAGATTCGCTTGAAAGTGTCACGAAAGCTTTCTATAGTGACTATTGGCTTATTTCTTGTAGTAGGAATGTTGACGAGCTTTTATTTTATTCCTAAAAATCAATCATCGGAAACTGTGGAAATAGCTCAAACAACGCAAAGTAATTTAGTAGATCGTTTGACTTCATCTACCGGCTCAAATATTCATGTTTTAGATTATAGCGATTTGGATATTGAGAAAGTGGCGGATGTCTATCAATTCGCGACACAGGAAAAAATTCAAGAGCAATTATTACAATTGATTGAATCGCAAACAGCAACCTTTACGCAACCGCTGATTGTATCAAATCCATTTTTAACCAATACCACTGGTTTATATTTAGCTTTTTCAACAGATGAAGCAGTAAAAATTTCTTATCGTATTGATGCCCAAGGATATCCATCATTCGAAAAAAATTTGAAACAAAATGAAGAGTATTCGACGAGTCATCAGTATCAAATCATTGGCTGTATTCCAGATGTTGATAATCTTATTACCTTGACTGCGACTACTCAAGATGGTCAACAGCAGCAAATACAGTTTCATTACACGCCACCTAAACTAAGTACGACCTCTGAAATAAACTACCAAGTCTCAAAACAAGAGAGTGATGAAAGTTTGAGTGAAGGGCTATTTGCAGTAATTGGCAATCAAGCTGGCGAAAAAGCAACCTATTTAGTCGATAATGATGGCTATATTCGTGCAGAAATGCCGATTGTTAATTATAATTCCATGCGCTTAGTTTTTAATGATCAGCAAGAAATGTTTATGGCTGTCTCAGATTCAAAAATTGTAAAGATCAATGCGTTAGGACAAGTGAAACAAGTTCTTGATTTAGCAAATACCGACTATCTTATACATCATGATTACATATTGAATGATAAGAATCAATTGATAGCTTTAGCAACAAGCAAAACTGCTAAAAAACAAGCGGGCTATGTAGAAGATCGCATCATAACTATTGATTTATCCACGCAAGAAGTCACTGAGATTGCTAATTTTGAAGAACTTTTACCTGATTTATATAAAAAAGCAACAGGAATTGAAGAACATAGTAACAATAAAGGGTATTTAGATCCTGTTCATATCAATAGTCTTCAATTAGCAGATAATCAGCAACTCTTGGTCAGCTCTCGGGAAACTTCGACCATTATCGCTTTGAAACCAGATGAAAATGGAGCCTATCAAGTAGAGTATATGATGGGGGATGAAGCAATTTGGCAGGGAGTAGGAGAGTGCGGCCAATTATTGCTAGAAAAAGAAGGTAGTTTTACTTCTCAATATGGACAACATTCAATTACGTATGAGACAGCAGAAGATTTATCAGCTGGCCAATATTACTTAAGCTTTTTTAATAATAATTCAACTATTATGGATTCGCGGACTGATATATCTTTAGCGGAAATTGCAGATGAGACAGCAGGAAAAACTTCAAAATATATGAAATATCTAGTAGATGAAAAGACCAACTCCTACAAATTGGTGGAGAGTTTTGATGTTCCTTATTCAGCTTATGTTTCAAGTGTCCAAAATTATCAAAATCATATTATTGTTGATTCTGGTCAACAAGCTACTTTTGCAGAATATACGAGTTCAGGTAAAATGATTCAACGGTTTACACAAAAAACGGATACAAAATATTTATATCGTGTCTATAAATATGATTTTAAAAACTATTATTTTGATTAAAATCAACCAGCCATCAAAGCTAATCAATGATGGCTGGTTTTTTAGTTAATCGTATAAATGATTCATGATGTTGACTTGTTCTTTGGCGCCAATGTGGGTATAGATACTAGTTGAGTTGGTATTATTTTGACCTAATAATTGTGCAGTGGTGACAATTGAGCCGGTTTTTCGATAAATTTGAGTGCCAACGGAGTGTCTAAGTTTGTGCGGAGTAGTCCGCTTGTTATAGGCTTTAGAGTACTTATCAACCATTTTTTCAATCGCATTGGCTTTTAGGCGTTTAGCTGCACCCCCATAAGTTGATAAGAAGAGGGGTTGGACATTTTCTGTAATTTGATAAGTAGTTTGGCGAGTATTTAGATAGTCGGTGATGTAAGAAATCATCGGAGAGGCTACAGTAACCCAGTCCATTTGTCCACCTTTTCTGATGACCCGAATATGCATCGATTCATCCGTTAATTCCATGTCGCGTAGATTAATGTTGACCAATTCAGATAAACGGATACCAGTTCCCAAAAATAAAGCTAAGATTGCCAAGTCACGAATTTTATTTTTTTCAAATGCAGCAATGGCTTGACGGGTGGTGAGTAGTTCCTCATACTGATGATCAATAAATTGTAGAAAAGCCAGACCTTCATTATCAAAGAAAATCATAGGTTCCATTTTTTTAGTACGGACACTCATTTTAACCGAATCATTCACATTTTTGACGCCTTGCATTTGATTAGAAGATAAATAAGGTTTGTTGGTTTCATCATTAATCGTAGTTGATAAAAAATTAAAGAGTGATCGTAAAGCTGTCAGACTGCGTTTGATGGTACTTTTTGATAAGCCAGGTAACTCATCTCCAGACTCTTCATATAACGATTGTTTTTCTTTTGAAACATTTTTTTTGCGATTTTGGAGTTCACGTTTGTATAAGCTCAAATCTTTTTCGGTCAGCACATCTAATTCAGCAATTTGAATATCTTTCATCAATGTTGCTTTTGAATAACCTTCACGAATAAGCCATTCTAAAAAACGTTTCATTTCTTTTTGATATTCGAACAATGTGACGGATGAATATTCTTCTTCAATCTTTTTTTGAAAATACTCTTGAGCAAAATCCGGATATTCTGGTAAGTTTTCCAATACTTTGGCTTTAGCTGTTGCTTGCGTGGCTTGCATGATATCTAAATCCTTTCTAAGACTTCTAAAAACCTTTAATATATCGTCATTATCGAAGTGACGATTAAAAGACTAAAAACCGATAGAGGATGTCTTTTGATATATAATAGCAAATTTACTCTTTTATGGTTTACAGAAAACAGTGATTTTCTATAAAACTATATTAGCATATCTTTTAATAGAAAGCAAATCCCCTTATATCAATATTTTACTTTAAGAGGCTTATGTGTGAGTCGTTCATCATTAAGCATTAATACAAAAAAATCAGCAGCTCAATGATTGAACTGCTGATAACTTTTAAAAGATTTTAGTAATCCATTAAAGTGATGATGTCATAATCTTTAATTTTATCACGACCATGTAAGTCATTTAACTCGATTAAGAAGGCACAACCAGCAACAACACCACCAAGTTGTTCTACAAGATCAATCGTAGCTTTAATCGTACCACCAGTTGCTAATAAGTCATCACAGATAAGTACGCGTTGACCAGGTTTAATTGCATCTTCATGAATCGTTAAAGTATCTGTACCGTATTCTAAATCATAAGTGACTTCGATGGTCTTACGAGGTAATTTTCCTTTTTTACGTACAGGGGCAAAACCAACACCTAATTCATAAGCAACTGGACAACCAACGATGAATCCTCGTGCTTCTGGTCCAACAACCATATCGATTTGTTTTTCTTTTGCGTATTCAACGATTTCGTGAGTTGCTACACGGTAAGCTTCACCATCAGCCATTAAAGGTGAAATATCACGGAAAATAATACCTTCAGATGGATAGTTTGGAATACTAGCAATATAATCTTTCAAATTCATATTAATGTTCCTCCTGCGAATGGATTAACCAATTCTTTAATGTCTCCAGATTTGACAGCAAGAAAAATTCTTCTGTTTTAATCTTTTGTAATCTATTTTGATAAGTTTGACTCTCTGTTAAGCTATGTTTTGGTGGATTTTCGATATAGCTTAACACGCCATCTTCTATTTTAACAAATTTTAAGTCAAAAAACACCTGAATCATGAAAATTAATAATTTTTTTGGGATTTTGAGATACTTTTCGACTAAATCAAGCTTATAGCGGACATCTATACGTTTTTGCTGTTGGATAAACTTGAATAATTTTGCAAATTGTTCTTTGCTACCGACACCATCTACATAAGCATCTTCATGGGTATAACATACAAAATAGACGCGACTAACCGAGAATTGCTGATAAATTTTAAGGTAATCCTCGGCTTGTAATGGACAATCCAGAAATACAATTTGTTGATAATTTATAACATCAGTCATTTCATCAATTTCTTCCACTAAATAAATCGGCTTGTCTAGAATTTTTTGGAAGTTTTTTCGATTTTTTTCGAAACTTGCGATATATAAAGTTGGTAAATCAAAGTTCAATTGACGATAGAATTTTTTTGGACGATAATCAAATACCTGTAAATCGTCAATCGAAAAATCACTGAGCATTAATTGACAAGAAGTATTGCCATTCCATTCATTGATACTTAGTTGCCCCACCAAATTAATATTTTCATTGCCTAATTCATCAATGTACATGCCTTGATTGAAACCGACGACATCTAATTGATGATCACTTTTATCATTCACAACTAGTTTCAAGTGATTTTGATTTGCGCCAATTGCCCTCTTTTGGGATACTTTGACATTTTTAATTAGGAAGTTTGGTCTAGGGTTATCCATTCCAAACGGTGCCAAGACTTTAAACTGTTCAATTAAAGACACACTAACTTCACTTATCTCAATGATTTCGTCAATTTGAAGTGGTAAACCTTCAGCGAAAGTTAAATGCTGACTCAATGCCGACTGATTCAAATGGTCTTGTAATTTAGCAATATTTTCTAACTTGATAGTCAGTCCCACTGCAGAATGATGACCACCAAATTTTTCAAATATCTCTCTGACTTGTCCCATACTTTCAAAAAGGTTGAAGCTTTCTACACTTCGGCCGGATCCTTTTGCCTGATTATTTTCGTTAATAGAAAGCACGATGGTCGGTTTTCCAGTTTCTTTTAAAATTCTACCAGCTACAATACCAAGCACACCTTCATGCCAATCTTGTCCAGCAATCACATGAACATAATTCTCGGGATTTATTTTTTCTATAGCTTGACTGGTGATTTCATCGACTAAATCTTTTCTTTTTTGGTTCCATAAATCGATTTGTTTGGCTAATTGATAGGCTTCTTCCTCATCAAAAGTCAGCATTAATTGAACCGCTGGATTAGGGTCATCCAGTCTACCTAAGGCATTCAATCTTGGAGCAAGTGCAAAGCCAATTGTTTGCTCATCTAATTCTTTAGAGTTGACTTCACTGACTTCCATTAAAGTTTTTAGTCCAATTCTTTGCGTTTGCTTCATCATTTCTAGACCTAAGCGTACAAAAATACGATTTTCATCAGTTAGAGAAACCATATCAGCCACGGTACCAATTGCAACGAGTTCCAATAATTCATAAGGGACTTCTTCAATTAAGGCACAGGCTAATTTAAAGGCAACCCCTACTCCAGCCAATTCACCAAAAGGATAATTGCCTTCAGGGTGTCTAGGGTGAACAATGGCAAAGGCGTCAGGAAGTTGTTCAGGTAATTCGTGGTGATCGGTTACTATGACATCTATCCCCTGCTGATTGGCATAATCAATCGCTTCATGACCAGCCACCCCATTATCAACGGTTAAAATTAATTCGATACCTTCTTCAATTTTTTGCCGATAAACATCGACATTTGGCCCATAACCGTCTTTAAAACGATTAGGTAAATAATAGCTGACATTTGCGCCGAGCATTTCTAAAGTCTCGACAATGACCGAGGTACTTGTGATTCCGTCTGCATCATAATCACCATATACGAGAATAGACTCACCATTTTCAATTGCTATTTGTAAACGCTCAACCGCTTTTTGCATATCGTGCATTAAAAATGGATCATATAGATTTTCAATACTAGGATTTAAAAATTGATTTAGCTTTTCTGGTGTATCTATTTTTCTTTGAACGAGTAACTTTTGAATCACTGGATGGATATTTTGCTGCATTAAAATGTCGCTAAATGCTGTATTTATCGTTACTTTTTCTGGATAAATCCAGTGATGAGTGGATTTTCTCAATATCAGACGTCCTTTCTATTTTTTTCAATGAATAAGCTAC
>CAMMST010000048.1:0-18444 GCA_946499615.1 Enterococcus cecorum
AGTAGTTGGGGGTTTCCCCCTGTGAGGGTAGGACGTCGCCACGCAACTTTGAATGACTAGACAAAGGTTGTCTAGTCTTTTTTTTGTTGGTATGCCAAGTATGGTACAATTTTCAAGTCGGATGCATTGTGGGCTTGATGTATAAGAACGCACCTTACTCATTTTTTATGAACTAGCCGAGAACGCTCATGATTTTAATCGTGAGTGCTTTAAGCTAAATGGTTGTAAAACAAGCCTTAGATGGGCAAAAAAAGACCATAGTTCTATTCAGCTGAAATCTTAACTGAATAGAACTATGGGATGTTGCTTATACAGTAACCTCATTAATGAATACTATAATGTGAAAGGTCTATTTGTCGTGCTTCACACCAGTTTTTAGGGATACCGGTCAAGAAAATTGGCACTTTTTTCAATTCTTTGGTTGTCGTTTTCCCAGTCATTGTATAAAGCATAACTAGTTCGCGTTTCCATTGATAAATCAGTTCAATGGTTTCATCTAGTCCATCTGTTAATAGAGAATTTAATATCGTGCCAGAGATTCCCACTGCTTTAGCGCCTAAACATAAGCACTTAAAGATATCATAAGCATTGCGAATCCCACCTGAGGCTACAATTTCAAAAATTCGTTTCATTTCGTAAGCTTCCAGTAAAGAAATCACTGTGGATTGCCCATAATGATCAAGGTAGGAAAGTTCGCGCTTTTTACGACGGGCATTTTCGATTTTAGTAAAGCTTGTCCCACCATTGCCACCGACATCAATAATTTTTACACCAAGGTCTAAAATTTGATGCATCGTTTCGCGGGTCATACCAAAGCCTACTTCTTTAACAATAACAGGGACATCCACTTCTTTGACAATTTGTTCAATATTGGTTAACCAACTAGTAAAATCACGGTCTCCTTCTGGCATCACCAGTTCTTGGGGAGCATTCACGTGGATTTGTAGGCCATCTGCTTCTAACATATCCACAGCTCTTTTAGCATCTTCTACATTATTTCCAGCCCCAATATTGGCTAAAATCAGGCCGTTGGGGTTTTCTTTACGTACGATACTAAAAGAATCTATTAATGAAGGATCTTTCAATGCTGCTGTGACCGAACCAGTGGCAAGCATTAAATCTGTTTCACGTGCGATAATGGCTAATTTTTGATTGATTTCTTTGGTTTTTTCGCTACCACCAGTCATCGCATTGATAAAAAATGGAGTAGCAAGTTTTTTACCCATTAGTTCAGAACGAATGGAGACGTCTGCCACGCGACATTCAGGAAAAGAATGATGAATAATCCGCATCGCATCAAAATCATTTTTACGCTCGTCATGAAAAGCTTTAGCAAGTGATATATGTTCGTCTTTACGATTCATTGTTTCCCTCCTTGGCATAAACATGTAATGGTAATGGGGTGATTTCTGCTTTTTCCCAGGCACTCATCAAAGGTAAAATTCCCGTTTTTTGGTCAACGATGACAATTCCACAATCGCCACCACCGGCACCAGAGGACTTGCTAGCCCCACCATAGTTTTCAGCTAAATCACAAAGTAACTTTAGGGCAGGTGTTTCAATTAATACACCAGTCATTGCAGATAGTTCATTTAATAATTGACGGTTTTTAGAAATCATCTCTTTAATCAAAGTAACATTTTGCGTTTCAAAGCCTAAAATCATCTGCTCCACACAGGCTTTACTTGCGACTAAGAATTGTTGATAGGCTTGTTCTTTGGCTTTTTTAGATTGATGCACTTGGTCCACTAAATCCGATGTAGATGCAGGGCTTCCCGTCCAACCGATTAATAGGCGTAATGCTTTGGGTGCTTTTAATGGACGAATGCTCAGACCCGGCCAATCTTGTTCAACTAATTCGGCAATCGATAAGCGACCAAAATTTTCAATCACCCATGGATGGTCAAAGGTAGAAAAGGCAATCCAGCCACCAAAACAGCTTGCAGCAATATCTCCACAAGAACCATTCCCCTGAACATCTAAATGAGCTAAAGCAGCTAATTTGAATTGCGTCATTAAATCTAAGTCAAGTTGGTAATACTCGTTTAAAGCTTTCACAGTAGCAACAGTCACTGCACCGCTTGAACCTAAGCCATATTTGCGACCGTTTGAATTATCTAACTCGCTAGTCACTTTCAAATCATAAAAACTTAGGTGATGCCCTTTTTCTTTGGCGTATTTTTCTGTTAAACGAATGGCCGCTAAAATATAGTGGAATGGATTTTCGCGATGGTCAAGGACTAGTTCGCCTTTTCTTCTAAACCAACGAATCGGTAAGTCACTATATTGTTCTGATTGGATACTTCCTTTAGTTCCGACTGCTTGGTTAATGGTTACGGTAATAAATTGGTCAACTGCAACGATAATGGCAGGATGACCGACTTCCACAACGGCATACTCTCCAGCGATATATAGCTTCCCTGGCGCGGATACTTCTATCATTTCGACACTTCCATTTCTAAATATTCAATCCCTACTCCGGCATGGGCAATAATTAATTGTTCGTCACGGAATTGTTTGCTTAATTCAGCTAAAATTGCCGCTTCATCTTTCTTCTGGCAAAGGACTTTCACATTAGGACCTGCATCCATTGTAAAATAGCATTCCAATCCAGCTTCTCTGAGATTGCGCACGGCATCCATGGCTAGCATACTTTCAGCATTCCAATAGGTAAATGGCGGCACCGCAGCTAGTGTACAGGCATGCATCTTTAAGGCGTTGGCTTCAGTGATTTGGCCAAGTTTGGTAAAATCTTTTGCCAAAATCGCTTGTTTGATGGCTTGTAAATCTTTAGGTGCTTCTTGTAGCCATACAGGATAAAAGCTTGAAGTTTCGACGGTGGATTTCATTCCATCACGACTAGAAACTTTCTTTTGCTTTTGATTCACTACGATAAAAATCATAGCTAACTCCTCTTCAAATCCCGAAGAATCAACAGGGACGGCATAGGAACTATCATCATCATAGCCTTTTTCCCATTCTACAAAGCCGCCGTAAACACTGCGACACGCCGAACCTGAACCTTTGCGTGCCATTTTTGATAGCTCTTTTTGTGATAAGCCAAGACCTAATGCTTGATTGCAGGCACCGGCTAAAGCACATAAGCCACTTGCTGAAGAAGCCAGTCCCGCAGCAGTAGGTACATGATTGACACTTTCAACTTTAGCAAAATAGTCACAGTTGGCTTTTTGTCTGAATAAATCTAAAAATTTGCTGACTTTTTGTGTGGCTTTTGCATCTTGTAATACACCATCAAGGGTAAAACAATCTGCTGTTAATGATTCGTCAAAGCAAACAGACGTCTCTGTGTAAAAAGCATCTAAAGTAAGTGAGAGACTATTATTTTTAGGAAGAATGATTGTTTCATCTGCTTTTCCCCAATATTTGATGAGGGCAATATTCGTGTGGGCCCGTGCTTTTCCTTTATACATTTTGATAAACTCCTAATCCTTGTAACCAGGTACGCTTCATGCCATAACTGATTAACTTCTCTTGAATAAATCTTGCATTTTGTAAATCTTTGGCTAAAACAATCAAACAACCCCCGCGACCACCACCGGTTAGTTTAGCCCCTAAAGCATGATGTGTTAAAGCTAATTCAACCGCTTGATCGAGGGTATGATTGCTGACAGTGAGTTTTTGTAAGAGGCGATGGCTAGCAGTCATAATTTGGCCGAGTTTTTCTGCTTGATTTTCGATAATAGCAGTTTTGGCTTCTAGCGTTAAATCACCAAGTTGATCGATAATGTGATGAATACTTGCGCCTTTTTGTTGGACTAAATTTGCAACATCTTTGACTGCTTGTCTCGTTTGTCCCTTGATGCCGGTATCTGCAACTAAAAGGTAGGCATCGACATTCAGTTGGAAGGTCTCAAATGGCTGCCCTTTTTCAAAAAGTATAGGTTGCGTGCCACTTGTTGCCGCTGCGTCGATACCACTTGGGTTATCATGGGCAATTTGTTCAGAATAATCGACATATTTGAGCAAAGTCTTTTCATCTAGTGGTAACTCTTGCCAATCGAAAATTGCACGAATGATACTAACGGCCACCGCTGCTGAAGATCCCATGCCACGTTCTGCAGGAATGGTGCTCTTGATGTTCAAACAAAAATTAGGCAGTTTTAAATCTTTTTTTAGCACTTCTATTAACAAGACGAGATTATGCATACTGGTGACTTGCTTCATCTCATCTAGCGTTCCATTAAAATATTTTGATTGGATATGTACAGTGGGATTTGCTTGAACCAAGGTATGAATACCAACGCCAGCAAACGGGAAGGCGATGGCTTTTTTTCCGTAAACAACTGAGTGTTCACCAATTAAGATAATTTTTCCTGTGGCATGACCATTTCCTATTTTTTTCATTGAATCCTCGCAATCTGACAAAACTTCTATTTACAAAAAAAGGTTCCTTGCATATTATAAGAAAAAAGTTGCAAAGTTTAAACTAATTTGTTAAATTTTTTGTGTAAAAGTCATTCTTTAGTACTTTCTTAATGATTGTCTAACTAGAGAATGCGGGGAGAGGGAATAAAAATTTTTAAAAAAGCGAGGGGAAAATAGTGATTATTGTATCAGGGGTCTACTCATCAGGTAAGACAACATTAGCCAAAAATTTAGCCAAGTATTTTCATAGTAAAGCGCATATTGTAGAGTCGCGTCAAACGGATAACCCACTTTATGACAAAGCAAAGTGGACTATTTCTTGCAGCTACGATGAAGACTTCTTAATGGAACGGATGAAACAAGTAGGTGAGGCGATGACCGAGCCATATACCGTATTTGACCGTTCTATATATGAAGATGTTTTGCGGATGAAAATTAGCGCTGATTTAGGATTTTTAGACCAGGAAGAAGTAGAAGATTATTTTGCACGGATCAATAAACGATTAAGTGAAATTCCACTCGATCGTTCAAATGAGGCTTCACAAATTTTACTTTTCCTTGATTTACCGTTTCATGATATGATCGATCGCATTTATCAAGTACCAAAAGTCAAAGAATATATTATGACTCATCCATTTTTATATGAATATTATCAAGAAGCACATTTCCGCTATCGTGAATGGTTTGAAGAATATCATTATTCTGAAAAACTTCGGATCAATGCGCTGGATTATGATTTCAATAATATGGATGATGTAGCCAAAATTGCTAAACAAATTGAAGAAATCTATCATAATCCAAAATTTGAAATCACTTATGATGCTATCGTGGATAATATGAGACAGAGTTTGGTTAATAAGAAAAATAGTATTTAAGTAAGTTTTAGGCATTTCTACGTGATTAAATGAGAAGTGCCTATTCTATTTATGAAAAATGAGAATCGTAAGTAAAAAGGAAAGCGAAGGCAAAATTTTAAATTTTTTTGTTAAAATTCCTTGACTTCATTTTTAAAATGCGATATGATTTGATAGTTGAGAAAAGAAAGTAGAGGCACGCGCTTCTCGCCTTGGTGATATTCTTGCCGGGCTGATAGGTTGAAAAGTTTTTTTAAAGGACTTTTTACTTTTAGCGCGGGTTCAGTATGGACTCGTTTTTTTGTGTCTACTTTCATTCTGGCAAATAAACCTGGAGGTGAATGACCATAGCAAAGGATATGATGGTAAACGACGGCATTCGTGCACGTGAGTTACGTTTAATTGATCAAGACGGAGAACAATTAGGGGTTAAGAGTAAAGCAGAAGCACTGAAGATTGCTGAACAAGCCAATCTTGATGTAGTGTTAGTGGCACCAAATGCAAAACCACCGGTTGCTCGCATTATGGATTACGGAAAATTCCGTTTTGAACAACAAAAGAAAGAACGCGAAGCCCGTAAGAAACAAAAAGTGATCAATGTGAAAGAAGTTCGTTTAAGTCCAACGATTGATTTAAATGACTTCAATACAAAATTGCGTAATGCACGTAAGTTCCTAGAAAAAGGGGACAAGGTTAAAGCGTCAATTCGTTTTAAAGGCCGTGCCATTACTCACAAAGAAATTGGTCAGAAGGTTTTAGATCGCTTGGCTGAAGAAACAAAAGATATTGCTAGTGTGGAACAACAAGCGAAAATGGATGGTCGTAGCATGTTCTTAGTGCTTGCGCCTAAAAACGAAAAATAATTCATCTTTGGTCTACAAAATGTAGATAGTCAGATTGGAAAGATTTTTGAGGAGGAAATTAGTTATGCCTAAACAAAAAACACACCGCGGATTAGCAAAACGTGTAAAACGCACTGGTAAAGGCGGATTAAAGAGATTCCGTGCTTTCACAAGCCACCGTTTCCACGGTAAAACTAAAAAACAACGCCGTCAATTACGTAAGGCTAGCATGGTGCATAAAGGCGATTACAAACGTATTCGTCAACAATTATCACAAATGCGTTAATCAACTCGTAAATAAAGTTCAAGGATATATATTAGGAGGAATTAAACATGGCACGTGTTAAAGGTGGAACAGTCACTCGTAAACGCCGTAAAAGAATGCTAAAATTAGCTAAAGGATATTACGGTTCAAAACATACATTATTCAAAACAGCTAAAGAACAAGTAATGAATTCATACAACTACGCATATCGCGATCGTCGTCAGAAAAAACGCGATTTCCGTAAATTATGGATTGCACGTATCAACGCTGCAGCTCGTATGAATGGATTAAGCTATTCTAAATTAATGCATGGCTTAAAAGTGGCTGGTATCGAAATCAACCGCAAAATGTTAGCTGACCTTGCTGTAACTGACGCTGCTGCATTCACTGCACTAGCGGAAGAAGCAAAAAAAGCCTTAGCTAAATAATTTTATTCAATGAGATGAAGGGCACTCTAAAGTTTTAGGGTGTCTTTTTTTCATAAGGTCGCAAAGCAGCTCGTAAAGCCTTGGATGTCACAATGTCTAGCTATGCCTTTTGGATGATTGTATCAAAAAGGTAGGCAGAAAAATTGCGAATGAATACGTGTTTCGCTATGATTATTTGGTCATAAAAATGAGAGAAAGGATGTTAAAAATGCTTATCTTGTTTAAAGTATTAGTGGTCTTAGTGGCAGTAGAATTTTTGTATATTATGTATTTGGAAACTTTTGCAACAACTTCAGACAAAACCGCGCAAACTTTTAAGATGACTGCACAAGAATTGCAAAATAAAAATGTACAAACGCTATTTAAAAATCAAGGAATCTATAATGGCTTGATTGCTTTAGGATTGTTGTATGGTTTGTTTTTTGTACAGGATAGCTTAACCTTTGTACGCTTCTTATTGGTTTACATTGTCTTAGTAGCAGCTTATGGGGCTTATTCAAGTGATAAATCGATTTTGTTAAAACAAGGTGGACTAGCGATTCTTGCATTTATAGTTAGTTTGTTGTTGAAGTAAGTCAGCTAGAATAAGTTTTCTAAGTTATTTTCAAAACACACCAGTTATTTTCATGAATTTTCATTTTGGGTGTGGAAATTTAGAGATAGGTTTGCTATAATCAAATCGATATGGATATCTTTAAAGAGAAAGTAAATCTAACACTGCTTGTAGCGAGTCTGGGAAGGTGGAAGCCAGATAGGTAAGACAGATTGAAACGCGCTTTGATACAAAGATACGGCAGCTACCGTTATAGCAAAAGTAGGTCCTAAAAAGTGGACAAGTAGAGTGGTACCGCGGAATGAAATTCGTCTCTAGTGTTAATGGTTTAATATAATCGTGACACTAGAGCTTTTTTATTACAAAATGCTAAAAATATCAGATATACATTAGGAGGAAATTCGATGAACAACCAAGCAATTGTCGCAAAAACTTTGCATCAAGCATTGAGTGAACATTTAACGTATGAACAAATCGAAAACTTATTAGAAAAACCAAAATATGCCGAACATGGAGATGTAGCTTTTCCAGTATTCTCATTGGCTAAAATCTTCCGTAAAGCACCGCAACAAATCGCTACAGACTTAGTGGCACAATTAGATACAACTGGATTTGAAAAAGTTGAAGTAGTAGGCGCTTATCTTAACTTCTTTATGGATAAAGCACAAGTATCTAGTCAGGTCTTACAAGAAGTGTTAACGCAAAAAGCAAGTTTCGGTTCACAAAATATCGGTCAAAATAAACAAGTACCAATTGATATGTCTTCACCAAATATTGCTAAACCAATGTCAATGGGGCATCTACGTTCTACAGTAATCGGGAATTCGATTGGTTTCTTATTAGAAAAAATTGGCTATCAACCCGTTCGTATTAACCACTTAGGAGACTGGGGAACACAATTTGGTAAATTAATCGTGGCTTACAAACTTTGGGGAAGTCAAGAAGCCGTGGAAAAAGATCCAATTGCTGAATTATTACGCTTATATGTAGATTTCCATGAAAAAGCTGAAACCCAACCTGAACTAGAAGATGAAGCACGTGCCTGGTTTAAAAAACTAGAAGATGGCGATGAAGAAGCTTTAGCATTATGGCAGTGGTTCCGCGATGAGTCCTTAAAAGAATTTACGGACATCTATGACTTATTAGAAGTGAAGTTTGATTCTTTCAATGGAGAAGCTTTCTACAATGATAAGATGGATGAAGTCGTAACCATGTTAGAAGAAAAACATCTATTAAAAGAAGATAAAGGGGCAGAAATTGTCGATTTATCTGCTTATGATTTAAATCCAGCATTAATCCGCAAATCTGATGGTGCGACTTTATATATTACGCGTGACTTAGCAGCGGCCTTATATCGCAAACGTACTTATGATTTCGGTCAATCACTTTACGTTGTGGGTAATGAACAAAGCAATCACTTCAAACAATTAAAAGCAGTGTTGAAGGAAATGGGCTTTGATTGGGCAGAAGATATGCATCATGTGCCATTTGGTTTGATTACAAAAGATGGTAAGAAATTGTCTACTCGTAAAGGAAAAATTATCTTACTTGCTGAAGTATTGAATGAAGCAATTGAATTAGCCAAAGCCCAAATTATTGAAAAGAACCCTACATTAGAAAATAAAGAGGAAGTTGCTCGTCAAGTAGGGGTAGGCGCTGTTGTTTTCCATGATTTGAAAAATGACCGCTTGAATAATTTTGACTTTGCTTTAGATGAAGTGGTACGTTTTGAAGGAGAAACGGGACCATATGTACAATATACACATGCTCGTTGCCAAAGTTTATTGGCTAAAGCTGCCTTTGATGTCGAAAATGCGGGTGATTTAAGCCTAAATGATGAAGAGTCATGGGAAGTTATCAAATTAATTCAAAGCTATCCAGAAGTAGTCTTACAAGCGGCAAATACTTATGAACCATCTGTCATTGCAAAACATGCGATTAAATTATCACAAGCTTTCAATAAATACTATGCCCATAGTAAAGTGTTGGCTGATGATGATCAAAAACAAGCCCGCTTAAGTCTAGTTTATGCGGTAAGTGTCTTGTTAAAAGAAGATTTACGCTTGTTAGGTTTACATGCACCAAATCAAATGTAATGAGGAGGTCAACATGAAAAAAGAACAGCGTCATCAATTAATTGTAGATATTTTGACCAACCATGTCATTCGTACGCAAGAAGAGTTGTTGCAGCACTTGAAAGAACATGGTGTTACAGCTACTCAGGCGACGATTTCTCGAGACTTAAATGACTTAAAAGTAATCAAGGCAACTATGGAAAATGGCGAAAAGCAGTTGAAATTATTTACAAGCGATGAGTTGAAGAGTCAAGAAGACCAGGCTCATCTGCACCAGTTAATTGCAGAAATGGTGATTAAAGTGGACCGTGTACAATTTATGACGATTGTTCACACCCAACCTGATAGTGCTCAAATGATTAGTGCCTTGGTGGATGAAATTGATATCCCTGAAAAAGTTGCTTCTCTGGCAGGTTTTGATACCGTGGTCATTATTTCTCGTTCAGAAGAAGAAGCACAAAAAATCGAAAAAATGTTTATTGAAAACATGATTTAAAGAAAAATCCTGCAGTGTTGTGTGCACTGTAGGTTTTTTCAGTTAGCCTTGGTTGTTTAGAATTTTATAAATTGTGTCGGTTTTACCTTTTCAATTGGCTAAAAGATTACTATAATAAGGAAATGAAATATTTTTTAGAAAAGAGAGAATGAATGGAAAATACACGAAGAAATGCGGCGATGCAAGAAAGCCGAATTGATTATGGTGTGATATTGCCGGTCTTTTTATTATGTATTATCGGTCTTGCTTCGTTGTATGTGGCGTTGTCCCAAGATCCTGCTAAGCCCAATGTCATTCGCGGCGTAGGATTTCAGACCTTGTGGTATGTTTTAGGGATTGGCGCTATTATTGTTATTATGCATATTCGCGCAAAAGTCCTCTGGAAATTGACGCCAATTATCTATGGTGCTGGACTTTTTGTGATGGCTATTTTGTTGAAATTCTATGACCGTTCGATTGCGGCTGTGACGGGTTCGAAAAACTGGTTTGCCTTTGGGAGCTTTACTTTACAGCCGGCCGAACTGATGAAGATTGCCTATATTTTGATGTTGGCTTTAGTCGTAACGCAGCATAATGGTCGTCATCGCAAGCGTACGTTAGAGTCAGATGGTCAGCTCATTGCGAAAATGTTAGCTGTCACGCTGCCTGTGTTGGTACTTATCTTGCTACAAAAAGACTTTGGTACGATGTTAGTATTCTTAGCTATTTTTAGTGGCGTCTTTTTAATGTCAGGTATTTCGTGGAAGATTATCATTCCGGTCTTTGCTGTTATGGCGATATTTGGCGGAATTCTTATTTTCCTTGTTTTATCAGAATCAGGACGTAATATTTTATATCATATGGGCTTTAAACCTTATCAATTTGCTCGTATCGACTCTTGGCTAGATCCTTTCCATGATTTACAGGGTTCTTCAAGGCAAGTCGCTTCTTCTATTGCGGCGATTGCTTCTGGTGGGATGTTTGGTAAAGGATTTAATGTCAGTGATATTTATGTATCGGTGCGCGAGTCGGATATGATTTTTTCTGTAATAGGTGAAAACTTTGGCTTTATCGGTAGTACCTTAGTCATTGTGCTGTACTTTATGTTGATTTACCAAATGATTCGCGTATGTTTTGATACAAATAATGAGTTTTATGCATATATTTCTACCGGGATTATTATGATGATTTTATTCCATGTGTTTGAAAATATCGGCGCCAATATCGGGCTTTTACCATTAACTGGGATTCCGTTGCCTTTCATTAGTCAAGGGGGCTCGGCGTTATTAAGTAATTTAATCGGGATTGGGTTGATATTATCTATGAGGTATCAATCTACTAATCCATATTCACATTTGGAGGGATAAAGATGTATACAATGTATTGGTATCCAAAGTGTTCAACTTGTAAAAAAGCAGCGAAACACTTAGAAAATAAAGGGATTGTGCCAGAATTTATCGATATTAAGGAAAATCCGCCCAAAGCAAGTCAGCTACAAACTTGGATGGAACAAAGTGAATTACCGATTCGTCGTTTCTTTAATACTAGTGGCATGAAGTACAAAGAGTTGAATTTAAAAGATAAAGTCGATACACTAAATATGAAAGATGCTTGTGAGTTATTAGCGACAGATGGTATGCTAATCAAGCGCCCGATTTTATTAAAAGACGGTGTGTTTGTAAGTATCGGTTATAAAGAAGATGTATATGAAAGGTTGGATGCATAATGGAAAAACAATGCTTAAAACATAAAGATGATTTATGGATTTTATATAATGGCAAGGAATACTGTGTGGGATTGACGAAAAAAGCCCAAGACGATTTAGGAGCTGTCACTTTTGCCTCTCTACCTAAAGTGGATGCAAAAGTAGTAGCCGGCGCACCAGTCGTTGAAGTTGAAGCAGAGAAAGCAGTTTGTGAATTTGCGAGTCCTTTAGCAGGTGTGGTATCTTCTATTAATGAAAATACTGCTGATTTAAACGCAGAAGATGAAATGAAAGCTTGGTTATTTAGCTTGAAAGACGTCGATGTTGCAGAATTCGATGCTTTATAATTTTTAATATTTGCATGAATGAAACCTATTAGCTGTGTTTGGCTAGTAGGTTTTTTGGCTCTTTGTCAAGTAGTGTTGTTGGTAATTTAGTCGATTGGAGAGAAAGTTGCTTTATGGACACTTTCTCTTTTTTTATTTTATTTCTTGAGTCAACCGTATGTGAAAATTTTTATTTTCCCGTAATTCGCAACTCGTAAATCGAAAATTACTGGTATTACAAAACCGTTGGGATATTTTAGGGTAGGATGTCGGAGTGTTTAGCCGGTTATCCTAATACAGTTTCGAAAAAACACCTTCTAGGCTATTTTGATGCAAAAGATGATATCGTATAACATATACACCAAAAATAACGAAGCAATTTGTTTGATTTTTATTGATATATCATCGATTAGTGGAGATTTTATAGATTACAAGTGTCAAACTTCTAGGGACAAGTGTTAAACTCTCGCCGCCGCATGCTCTCATTTGTCTGTCAACCGCCTGATTAAGTAAATAAATAAGTTATCATATGCAAACGATATATTTGCTTCACTAAAAGCTGTGATATATAATATGTTCTGTAAAGATAGAATATAAATAGCAAGGGTAAGGATGAAACGTGAAGGGGCGGTGCATGATTTGAAAACGAGAAAAATAATGCAATGTACCTTATTGCCTTTGGTTTTTTTTGTTATTTAACAGCCAGCTTGTCCATGCACAGGAAGCACAAGTAGATGCAACGAATTTTTATGATTATTTTAAAGGAAACGAAGGGGGCGCACAGCTTTTTCCTGGTGACTTAAGTAATCGAGAAATTACTTTGACGCCTGATGAAAAGAATAAGGTCGGCGGTGTCACATTAAAAAACAAAATTGGTTTGGATCAAGCCTTTGTTTGGAAAGGACGCGTAGGACTTGGCAATAAGACTGTTGCTGAAGTGGCGAATGCGGATGGTATTTCAGCCATTTTCCACACGGCTGAACCAGGGGCACTCGGAGCAACCGGTGCGAATATGGGGGCAGGAGGCTTGCCGAATGCCTTAGGTTTTAAGTTCGATACGCAAAAATATGTAATTTCAGACGAGTTATTTCAAACAGAGGTCCAAGCAAGCGTAAAAGAAGGTGCAAAGAATGGCGTATCTGTGCAGTTAAATCCAGCAATTGACTATCACGAACATATAGATGCAGCAGTTATCGAAAATGCTTTGATTCCTAAACTAGCTGAAGATAAGTTAGTACCGGAAAAATTAACCAACCTTGCAAAAGATTATCGAATCACGTATATTAATGGTAAAGTAAAAGTATTGGCAGATATTCCAAATACGCGTGTTGATCTCGCCTCTTCTCGTGTTTCGCTGGTTTCTTTAGGGATAGCAAGTTTGCTCTTAGGTTATTTTGTAGTTCCTAAGGTGACAAAAGGCAGAAAACAGACGCGTAAATGATGTTATCGGTGGTAATAATTCTAAAAGATTTGAGGATAGATTGAATGGCGACAAATAAAGCATGGAAAAAAGATTTAATCGAATTGATCTTTAAATTAATCTTTTTAGCTGGCGTTTTCCTAGTCAGTTTACTCTTTATTTTTGGGGTGGTGATTTCACCAGATGATTCGATGTCACAAGCTGTTAAACCGGGAGATATCGTGTTTTATTATCGCATGAATCAAAAATACACCACTGATTCGGTTATCGTACTTGAAAAAAAAGGAGATAAGCAGGTCAGAAGGATTGTTGCTGGACCGGGCGATGAAGTAGCGATTACGGACGAAGGATTAATGGTTAATGGAAATCTTCGTACCAATCCTGAAATCACCCATCCTACCTTGCCGTACAAAGGAAAAGTCAAATATCCATTGAAACTACAGGCAAATCAGTATTTTGTCTTGGGTGATTATCGTATGGATGTGGCGGATAGTAGGGAATATGGCGTGGTCAATCAAAGCGAAATCAAAGGCTCCGTCATGACGATTATCCGAACGAAACGCTTTTGAGGACAAATAAATGCAAAAAATAATCCGAGGAATAAATATTATTGTTGATTTGGTGGTGCTATGTGTTATATTGGTGTTAGCATCCTTTGGTATTTATAATATCTGGGATAATTATCAAATCTATCAGCAAGCCAGTAGCAATCGATTTGAAGTCTATCAGCCAGCAGCATATAATGCGGATAGTGCTAAAAGTATCGACGAACGCTTCTTGGCCCTTCAAAAGAAAAATCCAGATATTATCGGATGGATTCATGTGTTTGATACCCATATTAATTATCCGATGTTACAAGGAAAAACTAACCAAACATACATCAACTTAGATCCCTTACGAAAATTTTCTTTATCTGGAAGTATATTTTTAGATAGCTATACTTCAAAAGATTTCAGTGAGTTTTCAAATGTCATTTATGGTCATCACATGGATCAGGAAAAGATGTTTGGTGATCTTGATCTTTATGCGAAAGAATCTTATGCAAAGGCTCATGATAAAGGGAATTTGTATTATGAGGGGGCCTTTCATGGATTTGATGTAGTGAGCTTTGTGGAGACGAATGCTTATGATTCAGTTATCTATAGTCACTATCGAGCAGATTCGCCCAATAAGCAAAAGTTGATTGACTATATTCACGAAAAAGGGCAATATCAATTAAGAGAGATTTCAACCAATGACAAATTAGCACTATTTTCTACCTGTGCTGACGGAACGGATAATCGTTATATTGTCGTAGTGAAAATCAATGACAAGGCGTATCCTGAACCGAAAAGAGAAGTCTATCAGCAAGAAACTGCCCGCTCGCAGAAAAGGGCTATATGGATGAGTGCCTTGCTTATCTTTTTAGTAGGGATGGTAGTGCTGCTAGCCTACTACCTATATCGCAAAAAGAAAAAATCAAAAAGAAAAGCAATCGATGAAAAAGTGCAATAAGGAGGAGGGGTCAAAGTGAAGAAAATATTAGGCGTTACTTTGCTGATTTTGGGGATGATTTTTTCATTTTCTTCAACCATCAATCGAGCGGATGAATTACAAGAAGCAACACCAGCAATTGAGATATCTATCATTCAGAATATAGAAAGACAAGGAATTGCTGAAGATTTTCGGATGGCTTATCACTTGAGTCAGATTAATGATTATCCCAAACTGGATATTCAGCCATCCACCTTCGAAGTGATGAATACGAAAGACCAAGCGAAAGTGCATAAAGTTATCTTGCGCTTTGGTGAAGGAGGGATTGCATTTCCACAAGCAGGGGAATATCGCTTGAGATTTGCACCCGTGTATCAAGGAAGTAGTAATATCTTGGCGAAAGATGCACCAACGTATCTGTTGAATTTTACAGTGAATGCAGATTTACTCATTACAAGGGCGATTATTTATCGAGAAGACAACGATAAAAAGGTGGATGAATTAGTCTACTCCTTTTTAATGAAAGGGATGCTGCCACCAATTGATTCGTCAACTAGTTCAAGTTCTTCTGGTTCTTCAACAACGGAAACGACCTCTGAATCATCAACTTCCACTACAGAATCGAGTTCAAGTCAGGTTCCGCCAGTCACAAGTTCAACAGATGGCAATAAGCAACCGCCTAAATTGCCAAATACAGGAAATCCAATTAGTCGTGTCACCAATAAAGTGTTAAAATTTCTCCATTTACCACAAACGGGGACCAAAACGGCGACTTATCTGGGATTAGTAGGGTTAGCTTTGATTGTCATTGCTGCCTTAAGAGTGGCTCATTACATGAAAAATCGAAAATAGCGATTCATAATAAAAGAAACAGGATACAAGTTTCCTTACCTGAGATGAAGGTGAGAGAAGCTTGTATTTTTTTGGGGAAAGGACTGTTTCCTGATGCTCGTTTATATTGCTTTGCGTTCAAAGGTTTTGAAAAATCGAGCCGATGATGAGTATTATGCGCCAATGATATTCCGATTAACTCACGAAATAATCATAACTTTTGAACACTATTTAATATTACGTTCGAAGGATTTGGAAATAAGGCGAAATCCTAAATGAATACGAGTATCTTGAGATTAAAATACGCTTGTACAAAACTATAATATTGCCATTGCGGGAGAATCAGGAAGAGAAAAAAATAAATAAATGTTCTATATATTGTAAAAATAATCATTCGTTGTCTATGCATTTGTTTCAAGTTTGAAAATGAAAGTGTTTTGTCTTTTAAAATAACTCAGGTGGATAGATTGAAGAGTGTATATATAACTGGGATTTTTGCTCTGTTTGAAAGATATATTCTTAAGGACGAATATTTTTCGTTTTTTTTACTATTATTTTCATAGACTTATAAAAAGTGATTTGCTCGAATACTATCATTTTTTATTTGCTTGTAAAGTGAATGTATTTTGTTTTTTAGCAAATTTCGTTTATTATTTTATATCAATCCTTTTTTTAAAAAAATTTACATATGATAACTTTTATCTTTCCATATAAAAAGCACTTGAATTGACAATTCTCAATTTGTGCTATATATTTAAAATGAAATTTGAGAAAAATTCATCAAATTAACAAATAATATGAGGAGAGATTATTATGAAAAGGAGAAAAGTGAGCAAATTATTTGGTGTTGCAAGTTTATTGGCACTATTCGGAGTGGGCGCACTATTATTCACTAATGGTGTGGAAGCTAAGGAGGAAGATAGTGGAGAATCTAAAGTAAAAGTAGAGAAACCTGTTGAACTTACCTTTAAGAAAATAATGGATGGCACAGCAGGATACAAGCCTACAGATGGTGATAACTTCACCTTTACTTTCAGACAGTTAACAGATGAAGAGGCTGAAAAATATTGGCCTGGTCTTAAGGTCACGCCTTCACCTACTCATGATATTAAAGATATAGTTATTAACGGAAAAAATGCTAAAGAAACTGTTTCGGAAAATGAAAAGACAGTTGAACTGAAGTATTCATTAAGCGATTTAACTGAACCAGGATACTATATGTATGAGATATCGGAAAAGAAACCAGATGATTTAGGGAATTCTGTGTGGAATTATGATGATACGACTTATATTTTAAGAGTTACAGTACGAACGGATGAAGATGAAAAGACCATAACGCAAGAGGCTACTGTGCGTAAAAAAAATGCAGCACTTGAAGATGGTATGGAAGCGACTAAAGAAACAGAACTTGTTTTTACTAACAGTCTTAAAGAACAAAAGAAAGATGTTTTTATCTATAAGTTTGTACAAGGACCAGATATGGATGTTGAGACGAATCCAGAAGACTATAAATATACGATTCATGTAGTTGCAACTAAGCCTAATGGTGAGCACAGTGATGAGAAGTTTAGTGTGGAACTATTAGATTTATTGCCGGATTCAACTACATCGAATGTTGAAGGAAACTACAGTGAAGCGGGATTTGATATCTCTATTACTGACACTGCAAAAGCTAAAATGTCGTTACCTTTGGGCACGAAATTAGAGGTATATGAAAAAGCACCTGGTAAACGTTTTTCTGTAAATATCAATCCAAATTCTAAAGATGAGGCTGATGAAAATAGTGCTGAGTACGAAGAAATGGCTAATGATCAACAAAATTCAAAAACAGTTACCGATTATGTTACCAGTGAAACAGGAGATCTTAACTCAATTGCTGTAACGAATAAGCTTAATTCGCTTGTTAACACTGGTGTGAAATTAGTGACTAGCCCATTCGTTGTTCTATTAGCTGTAGTGGCAGTTGCGTTTGGTGGTTATGTAGTTGTCAAACGTAGACTAAATGTAAAATAAAAGTATAAATTGAAATGATTGAATAGACTACCTTTTGATTTGGGATTACCTAAATCGGAGGTGGTCTATTTTTTTGTTAAATCGGCTCTTTGTCAAGTAGTATTGTTGGCAATGAAGTTGATTGGAAAGAAAGTTAAATCGTGATTTGTGAAGTGGAGTTCCACAGGCCTTCCTATATCTTAGTTTTGAAAAGGATGATGTTTTCTGGTTGATGAACGGCGAAAAGCGGAAACTTGATACTGCTTTGCGTTCAAAAACTTTTGTAAAATTGCCCTGATAATGAACAGAATGTGCCGGATGATTTTAAAATTGACTCATGGAAAAATCGTAAGTTTTCAACGCAATTTAGTAGTAAAGGCGATGTTCTAATCTCAAAATATACGAATCTTGAACCGCTCGAGACTAAAGTCAAGAGTGTTCTCGGATACTTCATAAAAACAAGCACGCACACCTATTGCTCATTTCGGCTGTGTATGCTCGTTTGCTGTCTTAGTTTGCTTTTTTCTCGCTGGCCGTGTCGATGATATAGTCGATAACCTCAGCGGAAATTTGATCTTTGTAGTAGTTCTTTAAGAAAGTTTTTACTTCCTCCTTGTCATATTTTTCAGGAAGATAGAATTTTATCGTATCCGCAAGTCCGAAATTCTTGGCATCCTCCACAGTTAACGAAGCGGTTGGAATCCCATTCACTTCTTTTGGTAATTCATGTAACATCTGTCTGCAACCTGCAAAAAAATAACAAAGATAAAAGTGCAAATGAAGTTAAAATTAGTTTTTTTCATATATATCTCTCTTTTC
>CAMMST010000049.1:0-18106 GCA_946499615.1 Enterococcus cecorum
GACTTTGCTGCTGGTGGTTGTTTTGCTTTCGGTCTTTTTGGTTTGGTGACAGCCGGCTAGACCTAAGCTTGTCACTAATAGAGCGGCCACGAACCCATTTAACACACTTTTTTTCATGCTTATCCCTCTTTTCCAGTTTCTCCTGTAAATAATAACTCCATCATTTGTTTCGCTTGATCATCACCAATATAATAAACGATATCTCCCACTTCAATCGTTAATACTGGTCCAGGTGATAAAATCATTTCCTCGCCACGTTTGACAGCCATAATGGTCGCTTTGGTACGATGCCATAGATTAAGTTGACCGACTGTTTGTCCTAATTCTTTAAAAGCATCTGTGACAATCAATTCAAACGGTACTAAAGTCAAACTATCCTGTGTGCGGCGTGATTCAGTTTCCAATTTACCGATTAATTCAAGAGTCGTTTGTAATTCTTCTTGTTGACGCTTAATACTTTCTCGTAATTCTTGTTTGGTTTGTGTTAATTGTTTGAGATTTTGTGACCGAGCAATAAAGGCACTGGCTTTTTCCTTTGATCGTACATAAACACCACTACCATGAATCACTTCGACAATCTCCAAGTCTGCCAATAAATTCACCGCTTTACGGGCAGTTTCTGGTGAGACCCCAAAGTTTGAAGCAATCGTCGTACGTGATCGGATTTTTTCGCCAAGTGGATATTTTCCATCGACAATTCGTTGTGCCACCATTAAAGCAATTTCATGGTATCTTGATTCAGTACGTTTAGGCTTATTTTTTGTTGTTTGCATAATTACATCCTTCAGTTCTATTACTAATATTATGTCTTTATTTTACCATTTTTAAAACTAAAAAAAAACATCCACTATGACAATTCATTTAAAGCCAATTCAAAAATTCAAATAAAAAAACTCTTCCAAATATGCCTAGGTCGTGCATGCTTGAAAGAGTTCATTTTTTTATCCTATTTTATTGTCGCCATCGATATCTTCGTCGTTTAATTTTTCAACTTCCTTGATAAAGTCTTGACTAATTTCTTCATAGTCTTCCTCTTCACCAATCACGGCTTCATCAGGAATATCATCAAGGTTAGCAAAGAATTCGATATGATTTTTTAGATTTCTAAAGGTCATAGGCGCATCGCCACCATATTCGCCATCTAAATTAATCATCAATTGTTTGCCATCTTCAGGTGTGTGTACCTTTAAATAACTCGTTTTGGCATAAATGATTCGTGGGTCATCGACATGTTTGCCCCCATTTAAGACCAAACCGATTAAATGCAGAATTTCTAAAATGTTAGCGGTTTTAACGATAATCAAGGTAAAATTACCATCATCTAGCTTAGCATCTGGGACGATTTGTTCAAAGCCACCGACTGAATTGGTTAAGGCTAAGAAAAACATTGAAGCATCCCCTTGGTATTCACCACCATCATATTCTAAATGCATTTTAATAGGTTTTATTTGCGGTAAGAGTTCGGCCCCTTTGACTAAATAAGCCAAATAACCAAAAATACTCTTTAATTCAGAAGGTACCTCATACGTTAACTCGGTTAAGTGCCCTCCTGCTGCAATATTGATAAAATAGTCACGATCTGTTTGACCGATATCCATTTTGACTGTTTGATTTTTGATAATCACTTCAGCTGCGGCCTTGATGTTGCCTCGAGGGATTTTCAGTGCTCGGGCATAATCATTGGTCGTACCTGCAGGGATAATTGCCATTTTCGGACGATTTTCCAAAGGAGCAATCCCATTGACCACTTCATTAATTGTACCATCGCCACCAGCAGCGACCACTAAATCGAAGCCAGACTCACCTGCGCGTCTGGCTTCGTTTTTTGCAGAGTCTGGCTCTGGAGTGGTTGCATAGGCACTTGCTTCATATCCCGCTTGCTCTAAACATTCTAAAATATCCGCTAAATTGCGTTTTAGAGTTTCTTTTCCGGAAGTTGGATTATATATCACACGTGCTCTTTTCATAACTTTTCCTCTAACGTTTACCTAATTCTTGTTTTAATAATTGGTTAACCACACCTGGGTTGGCTTGACCTTTCGTTGCCTTCATAATTTGACCAACTAAGAAACCAACGGCACGATCTTTACCATTCTTGAAGTCTTCAATAGATTGTGCATTATTATCTAATACTTCGTTGATGATTGGTAATAATTGTGCTGGGTCAGATAATTGAATCAACCCTTTTTCTTTTACAATAACCTTAGGATCGCCACCATTTTTCATTAACTCATGGAAGACTTTCTTCGCAATCTTAGAAGAAATCGTGCCATCCACAATTAATTGAATCATGCCGGCTAAGCTTTCTGGCGTTAATTTGCTTTCATTTAATTCTAGTTTTTCACTATTTAAGTAAGCTGATACTTCACCCATTAACCAGTTAGAAGCCAATTTCGCATCAGCCCCATTTTCAATCGTTGCGTCAAAGAAATCAGACATTTCCTTCGTTTGCGTTAAGACCATCGCATCATATTCTGGTAATTCTAATTCATTGATGTAACGTTCACGGCGTTTCGCAGGCATTTCTGGCAAGCTTTGGCGCACACGTTCAATCCATGCATCGTCAATTTCAAAACGAGGAATATCTGGTTCTGGGAAATAACGATAATCAGATGAACCTTCTTTGACACGCATCAAGATTGTTGTGTTCGTCTTTTCATCAAAGCGACGTGTTTCTTGTTTGATTTCGCCACCTGATAATAAGACTTTAGCTTGGCGTTTTTCTTCATAAGCTAAACCTTTTTTCACAAAGGTCATAGAGTTTAAGTTCTTCAATTCTGTCTTAGTACCAAATGCTTCTTGACCATAAGGACGTAATGAGATATTGGCATCACAACGCATCGAACCTTCTTCCATCTTCACATCAGATACTTCAGTGAATTGGATGATTGAACGCAATGCTTCAAGATAGGCATAGGCTTCTTCTGGTGAACGCATATCCGCTTCAGACACGATTTCAATTAATGGTGTGCCTTGACGGTTTAAATCAACATAAGAATATCCTTCGTTCCCGTGCATGTTTTTCCCAGCATCTTCTTCTAAATGCACACGTTCAATGCGGATTTTTTTCTTTTTCCCTTCGACTTCGATTTCAATCCATCCATCATGGCCGATTGGTTGGTCGAACTGAGAAATTTGGTAAGCTTTTGGATTATCAGGATAGAAATAATTTTTGCGGTCAAAGTGTGTATGTTGACTAATTTCACAGTTTAACGCTAAAGCAGCTTTCATCCCAAATTCCAAAGCACGTTTATTCATTACTGGTAACACACCTGGATAGCCCCAGTCAATGACGTTGGTATTGCTATTTGGTTCTGCCCCGAAATGCGCTGGAGCAGGTGAGAAAATTTTAGAGTCCGTTTTTAATTCAACGTGGACTTCAAGCCCGATGACTGTTTCAAAATTCATTAGTTCGCGCCTCCTAAAATGACTGGTTTTTTCGTATGGAAGTCAGTTGCTTGTTCGAATGCTGCCGCTGCTTGATACATGGTTGCTTCATCGAAATGTTTACCAATAATTTGTAAGCCGACTGGTAATCCTTCGCTAAAGCCACATGGCACTGACATACCAGGTAGACCCGCTAAGTTCACAGGAATGGTTAGGACGTCACTTAAATACATGGTAATTGGGTCATTAATATTTTCTCCTAAACCATAAGCAACAGTTGGTGAAGCTGGACCAATGATTAAATCATAGTTCGCAAAAACATTCTCAAAATCTTGTTTGATTAATGTACGAACTTGTCCGGCTTTTTTGAAGTATGCATCGTAATAACCTGCTGAAAGTGAGAAAGTCCCTAACATGATACGGCGTTTCACTTCTGTACCAAAACCTTCACTTCTTGAGTTAACATAAACATCTTCTAAGTTTGAAATATTTTCAGAACGGTAACCATAACGAATACCATCAAAGCGTTGTAAGTTTGAACTTGCTTCAGATGAGGCAATAATATAGTAAACAGCTACCCCATATTTTGAGTGTGGTAAGCTTACTTCTTCTACCGTCGCACCTAATGCACGGAAAGTATCAGCTGCTTTTAAGATAGCTTCTTTGACACCTGGTTGGATTCCTTCACCTAAATATTCTTTTGGTAAAGCAATCTTCATGCCTTTGACAGACTGACCAATTTTCGCTGTAAAGTCAGGTACAGAAACCCCAGCAGAAGTGCCATCTTTTGGATCATAACCACTAATCGCATTTAAAGTTAAGGCATTATCTTTTACGTTACGAGTCAATGGTCCAATTTGGTCTAGAGATGACGCAAAGGCAATCAAACCAAAACGAGACACGCGGCCATAAGTTGGTTTCATACCGACAATCCCATTAAAGGCTGCTGGTTGACGGATAGAACCACCTGTATCAGAACCTAATGAAACAGGTACTTGACCGGCTGCGACACTAGCTGCAGAACCACCTGAAGAACCTCCAGGAACTTTGGTGTGATCCCAGGCATTAGTTGTTTTCTTGAAATGAGAAGTTTCGGTACTACCACCCATCGCAAATTCATCCATATTTAATTTACCCACAGGAATCATATCTGCTTGATATACTTTTTCCATGACAGTCGCATCATAAATTGGATCAAAGTTGTAAAGAATTTTAGAAGCCGCAGTTGTGCGCAAATCTTTCGTTACAATATTATCTTTAATCCCGATTGGAAGTCCTGCTAAAACATTGCCTTCACTGATGCCTTTTTCGTCTAAAGCTTTAGCCAATTCTAAGGCTTTTTCTTCGTTTAAAGTAATGAATGAACCCATGGTGTCTTCCGTTTCTTTAATACGGTCAAAAGTCGCTTGGGTTAAATCTTGTGCGGTAATTTCTTTTGAGACTAATAGGGCATGTAATTGTTCTAATGATTGATCATATAATTTCGTCATTATGCACCGGCCTCCCCGTTATCAATAATTGCTGGCACCTTGATAAAGCCATTTTCACTTTCAGGTACATTTCGTAATAATTCTTCACGGTCAAAACCTGGTTGCGCCACATCTTCACGCATCACATTGACAGTTTCGATGACGTTAGAAGTAAAAGGAACACCCGTAGTATCCACTTCTTCTAATAACTCAACCATATCGATAATCTTACCTAATTGAGTCGTAAATTCATGTAATTCTTCATCTGGAAAGGCTAGTTTCGCCAACTTAGCGACATGTTTTACTTGTTCTTCACTAATCGCCATAATCTTCCTCCTATTTTTCACAGACCTTTTGTTAGTTCCGTTCATTTTCTATCTATACTTGGATATTGTAACATTTAATTGAAAATCATCCTAGTTAATTCAGAAATCTTTTTAAACATTTTTTCAAAAAAGTCACATTTTCTGAAAATATTTTGTAAAATAGCACAATTTCTTCACTCTTTTAGTCTGCTAGTGCTTCAACCATTTGCTCTTCGCTCCAAACTTCAATGCCTAAACTTTGAGCTTTGGTTAATTTACTGCCAGCATCGGCACCGGCAATGACTAAATCTGTTTTTTTCGATACCGAACCCGTGACTTTACCACCAAGACTTTCAATTTTGGCCTTTGCTTCATCGCGCGTATAAGTTGTTAATTTACCTGTAAGCACGATGGTTTTATCCTTAAATGGGGACTGAACACTGGCTAACTGGGCTTGGGTAACACCAATATAGCGCAAGTTCACGCCCGCTGCTTTTAATTCTGCTAATAATTCATGGACTTCATCATTAGCAAAGTAAGTCGTTAAGCTATTGGCAATCGTTTCACCCATGGTATGCAAGTTTAAGATATCTTCGGCTTTGGCTTGGCTTAAGTTTTCAATGGTTTCGTAGTGCTCTAACAAGATTTTTGCAGCTTTAGCCCCAACATGTCGGATGCCTAAACCAAATAATAAACGCTCCGCAGAATTCGCCTTACTTGCTTCAATCGCCTTTAGTAAATTATTGGCTGATTTTTCTTTGACTTTATCTAAAGTTAATAGCTGTTCTTGGGTTAAATAATATAAATCCGCGACATCTTTCACTAATTCTTTTTCATACATTTGCTCGATAACTTTCGGACCTAAGCCATCGATATTCATCGCCTGTCTAGAAACAAAATGACTCAAACCTTCTTTCATTTGCGCACTACATTTAGGATTGATACAGCGCAGTGCCACTTCCTCTTCTAAATGGACCAATTCACTGCCACAGACTGGACAATGCGTCGGTTTAGGATAAGGGGTACTTGCTGCCTCACGTTTTTCGACAATGGCATGATCGACTTCCGGAATGATATCGCCCGCTTTATAAATAATTACATGGTCGTTTAAGCGTAAATCTTTTGCCTCAATATAATCCATATTATGCAGACTCGCCCGACTGACAGTAGTTCCTGCCACTACCACTGGATCCATCACTGCAGTCGGTGTCACAACCCCAGTACGTCCCACCGTCCACTCAATTTCACGAATCACCGTTTCAGCTTCTTCAGGTGGAAATTTATAAGCAATGGCCCAACGTGGAGCTTTAACAGTAAAGCCTAATTCATCTTGTAGATTTAAATCATTGACCTTAATGACAATCCCATCAATTTCATAAGGTAAGTCCGCACGCTTTTCATGATATTCCGTAATATACTCCCAAATTTCATCGACATTTTGGCAGATACGACGATTTGGATTAATCTTAAAGCCTAAGTGATCCAAAGCTTGCAAGGCCTCTTCTTGCGTGGCGACTTCTAAGGGACCAAATTCCGCTACTGTATATAAAAAAGTACTTAAATTCCGTTGTGCAGTTACTTTGGTATCCAATTGACGAAGACTTCCTGCCGCAGCGTTTCTAGGATTAGCAAATGTTTCTAGTCCTTCTTGTTCACGTGCTTCATTTAATTTCATAAAGCTTTCTTTTGGCATATAGCATTCGCCACGGACTTCAATTGAGATCGGTTCTGGTAAAGTCATCGGAATTGAGCGAACAGTTTTCAGATTTTCGGTAATATTTTCACCGACACTACCATCCCCACGAGTGGCCCCACGCACGAAGCGACCATTTTCATAGCGCAAAGAAATAGACAAGCCATCAATCTTTAGCTCACATTCATAACTATAATTGTGGTGGCCTAGTGCTTTTGCCACCCGTGTATCAAAGGCTTCAAGCTCTTCCTTACTGAAAGCATCATTCAAACTATAAAGTGGCACCTCATGCACAGCTTTTTCGAAACCATCTAAGATTACGCCGCCAACACGCTGAGTAGGCGAATCTGGCGTAATGCTTTCAGGATATTGGGCTTCTAATTGGACAAGTTCTTGATAAAGTTTGTCATATTCACTATCTAACACTTTTGGTTGATCTTTGACATAATAGAAATAAGCATATTCGTTTAACGTTTTTTGCAAGTTTTTGATTTTTGCTAATGCTTGGTCTTTTTCCATGATTTTCTTCCATTCTTATATTTTTTCAATTGGGGCAAAACTAGCTAAAAGTCGTTTAATTCCTTGACCAGTAAAGGCAATATCTAATTCATAATCCCCATTATTTTCATGTACCTTCACCACAGTTCCAACTCCCCATTTTTTATGATTGACTTTATCACCAGCTTGCCAAGAAACATTTGCTTTTGGTGTAGCCGTATTGGGGAAGGTCTTTTTCGCAATTGTTTGGTACTGTGGCTTTTGGTAACTAGGACGATTTTGCGTTTGACCATAAGTACGATTACCATAAGTACTGCTTGATTTGGCACTACTTTGATTTTGACGACTCTTCATAAAATCAGCAGCCGACATTCCTTGACCAAAGGAGGCTTTAAACTCGTCGCCTGATTGTAATTGACGTTTGGCATAGGTACCGATTGGCTCAAGTAAATCTTCCTCAATCTCATCGACAAAGCGTGAAGGTCGATTAAATTGAGTACGACCATAAATCGTTCGTGAAATCGCATTGGTAATATACAACACTTCTTCCGCTCGGGTAATTCCTACATAGGCTAAGCGACGTTCTTCTTCCATATCGGCTTCATCATCATTGGCACGCAATAATGGGAATAATCCTTCTTCCATCCCCACCAAAAAGACAATCGGAAATTCCAATCCTTTTGCTGCATGAAGTGTCATGAGTGTCACTTGACTTGTCTCTTCTTCTAAACTATCAATATCAGACACTAAAGCCAAATCATTTAAGAATAAACTTAATTTTTCATCCTCTTCTACATTTTCGTATTCCAGTGACTGTGCAAATTGTTGGTCAAATGCTTGGGTAACGGTTAAGAATTCATTTAAGTTGTCAATTCTGGCATTGGCTTCAATCGTGTTTTCATTTTTCAAAGCTTCTAGATACCCGGTTTTTGCTAAAATTTCTTCCGTGAGTTCGGTAATCGATAAGTACGATTGCATCTTCGCAAAGCCATCCATCATTTCACCAAACTTCGCTAATTCTTTAGCTGCTTTTCCTGAAACATTGGATAAAGCCACACTTTCGCAAGCCTCTAGCATCGACATCCCATGTAGTTGCGCAAAGTCTCGGAATTTTTCCACTGATGTCGCACCAATCCCTCGTTTTGGCACATTGACTACACGCGCAAAGCTAATCGAATCTTGCGGGTTAGCAATCATCGCCAAGTAAGCTAAAATATCACGAATTTCTTTACGCTCATAGAATTTTTGACCGCCGACCATTTTATAAGGAATGCTTGATTTCAATAACATTTCTTCGACCACACGTGATTGTGCATTGGTTCGATATAAAATAGCAAAGTCGCCATAGTTTTTCCCTTGTTTTTGGATATGGTCATTGATTTCTTTGACGATAAACTGAGCTTCATGACGTTCATTATCACCACGGTAATATTGGATTTTCTCACCAGTTTCATTTTCGGTCCAAAGATTTTTCTTTTTACGGTTCACATTGTTTTCGATGACTTGATTGGCCGCTTTTAGAATATTTTTCGTTGAGCGATAATTTTGTTCCAGTAGTATCACTTGGGCATCAGGGTAATCTTTTTCAAAGTCTAAAATATTTTGCATATCGGCCCCACGCCAACCATAAATACTTTGGTCTGCATCCCCAACGACACAAATATTTTGAAAGCCACGCGCTAACATATTCACCAATAAATATTGCGCATGGTTGGTGTCTTGGTACTCATCGACATGAATATATTGGAATTTGTTTTGATAGTGACGTAGCGTATCTGGTGATTGACGGAATAACTCAATGGTATTCATAATCAAATCATCAAAGTCCATACATTGATTTTCACGCAATACATCTTGATAACGGGCATAACACTTAGCCACCGTCTGTTTGAAATAATCGGCCCCTGCTAAACTGGCATAATCATCTGCTGTTTGCATGGCATTTTTCGCGTTACTAATCGCTGCAAGAATCCCACGCGGCTCATGTTTTTTCGGATCTAGGTTTAACTCTTTAACAATTCGCTTCATCAAGGCAAGCTGTTCTGAACTATCTAAAATCGTAAAATTACGCGAATAGCCAATCGTTTCAACTTCTCGGCGTAAAATGCGTACACACATCGAGTGGAATGTTGAAATCCACACACTTTCAGCTACATCTCCTAATAACTGATGAATACGTTCTTTCATTTCACGAGCGGCCTTATTGGTAAAGGTAATCGCTAAAATATTCCAAGGATTTACGAAACATTCTTCAATTAAATAAGCCACGCGATGAGTCAACACCCGTGTCTTCCCACTTCCTGCACCAGCCATTAATAATAGTGGGCCTTGAGTAGTCGTCACGGCTTGGCTCTGACGTGGATTCATTCCATTAAGTAACGGGCTATTTACTGACATTGACAACATCCTTTTCATTTAGTTTCAATCTTTTTCATTATACCACGAATGCACGTTCTATTAAATGCGAACACACAAAAAAGCCCACGAATTTTTAGTGGGCTAGGATAAATAATAAAAGTCATAAAGTTTGCACCCAAAACTGTATACTTTTGGGTGCAAGACTTTAAAAAATTACTACATCACAATATTCTTTATTTCTTCTAAGTAATCATCTGGAACTTCTGGAACAAGCAAATTACCCTCTATTGCATCCATCATAATTTTTTCTTTTTCTTTCAATCTATTATATACTTGTTGGTCAATCACTCCTCCATGTGCTTTGTCGCCTTCTGTCATTAAATAATAATACCGAGTATACTGGTTTTTAGGTAATCCTAGCCGATGAATTCTATCTCGTGATTGTAACATAAAAGTCAAGTTAAAATTGTATTCAAAATATATTGCATCATGAACATTTTTATGCAATGAAACAGACTCACCTAAAGTCGCCGGATTTGAAATAAGCACTTGAGTACTACCGTTCTTAAAGGCATCTATGATTGTCTCGCGTTCACCCTTGGGAGTTTCACCATAAACTAAATACGAATCTATTCCTAAAAATTCTAATTTTGATTGTATTTTGTGCATTGTATCAACGAAAAGGCCCCAAACAAGCACTTTTTTACCTTCTGAAACAAGCTTCTGGATTAATTCTATTCCTTTTACGAACTTAGTTGTTTCTATGTCATCTACATCTAATTCCGAATATGTTTTTTCCTTAAATAACTTTTTTTCAAAATTATCATACGCTTTTTCAATACTGTCCACTTCATCAGATAGTAATCCAATACTCTTATAGTCAATCGCTTTTTTTAACAAGGAAGGATTTGTAGAGATTTGTAATAAACGAATATACCTAGAAAGTGCATTGTTTTCCATTTCATAAATTAATTTAGCTAATTGTATTTGTGTTTCGTCAGGTGAAAATTTTAATATTATATCATCTTCAGCATCTGGAACGCCTAAGTCCTTTTTATTAGTACGCCAATAAAATGGTTGCAATTTTTCATTTATTTCTTCACTATCAATATAATTGAGTTCCCCAATCTGCCATCCAAAGAAAGCTGGATACTCTTTGTCATATAGAATATGCAAGAAATTATAAATATCCACATACGAATTTGGTATAGGAGTACCCGTTAATACATATCGATAATGGGACTTCTTACCTAAAAGTAAGGCATTTTGCGCATATTGACCAATTGGATTCTTTATTCTATGAACTTCATCAAATACTATCATAACTTTATCATCAATAAGCTCATTTAATACTTCCAATTTCCATCCCCTCAATGATTCGTAGTTTATTTGTACAACATTTGAAATTCCCCAATCAAATCTTACATCACTCGGCGCATGATAATCTTTTAAGTTCATATAATGAAGCTTGCGTTTTGAACCAAAAACTTCTGTAAATTCACTTTGCCATGCCCCAAAAGCATTTATTGGTGAAATAATAATTATTTTTTCAACTTTTGAAACTTCATTTGACGATAAATATGCAAAAGTCCCATACATCATTGCTGTCTTTCCAGCACCAGGGACACTAAAATTTGCTGCGCGTTTCATAACAGATAAGTAAAAACTTGCATGTTGTTGGATATCAACTAACGGTCTCTCAATTTGATTATCGACTATTTTCATAAAGTCGATAAATTCCTGACCCCATCTAGTATCATTATTTTTAATTGTTATCCCTGCTGTCTTATGTTCATTGATTGCATATCTTTCATTTTCAATAACGTTATGCGCTTCTTCAGAAAATTTTATCTTTATACCTAACTTATTAGAGATTTTATTACACAACTCATCAATTTGAACATAGGTGATATCTTCTTTGAGATTAAGTTTAACTAAGTTGGAGAAGAACGAATTATACATCTGTAAAATTCTAACCGCCTTTTTAGTTTTCAATATCCCCTCATCGTTATCGGTTAGTTGAAACCTTCCTTCTTTATAAACTATTTCAGGATTGTTGCTCATCTTGGTATACCTCGATTAAATCTTGACTTGTTATATGAAGCGAGATCATCATTTTTGTTAATTTTTCAAGCTGTTCACTACTGAAATCGGAATATTTTAACTTTCCAGATAATCCGTTATATTTTTTTAAGTCCTCTAATAAAGTTACTGATTTTTCTATATCATTTAAAAAGTTCTCTACATTTTTACCTCTATTTTCTCGATTAACAATTTTATTGTATGTATCATTAATCTTCCTAAATTCAGGATTTGATTTATTCAATACCTTACGAAATTCTATTACATCTTCTATGGGTTCTTCTTCAAGTTTATCTCTAAAATCATTAATTGTGTCCTCAATTTCGTTATTAAATTCGTTATTTACTTTTGTTTTTGCAATATCATTTTGATAATCACGCATGATACGGACAATGTCACCACCAGTTTGTAAATTCTTACATAACAAGGTGAATGCAGTTAATTTATTCTGTTCATATACAGGTCCTTTATCTGGATATGTTTTCTTATAATATTTTGCAAGTTCAGAAATAGCATTATATAATTTTGCATCTTTAACTATAAAATATGCTTCTGATTGAGCGTTTATAAATTGTAAGAAATCTTGTATCAGATATATTGTCTCTATAGCCAATCTTACTGTAGAAACTTCTAAATTTGATTCTCGCGCATAATCCGTTTCAGTCATTAATTTATCTATTACTACGGTTTGAAAAATATCAACTGCAAGGTCAACAGGATCATATGGTACTTTTTCTTCAACCCCCATTTGTATTGCTAGTTCTAATTTCTTAATCTTTTCTCGATAAACTTTTTCATTATACGAAAAAGGTAAGATAACAGCTTCAAAATAATGTGTTTCGCCAGTTTCTTGTTGAATTTGTCTGAGTGCGGTAAATCTTCTATTACCATCAATAATGCGTCCGTCTTGAAGTACATACCCGTATACTTGTTGTCCATTTTTTTGAATCGATTTTTTTGTCTGAACTAATTTATTATGATTATCTTCATCAATTAATTTTGCAAACAAATTATTATAATTAGGATTAATTTCATCTGTAACAGGTTCTAATAGTTCATTATTTCTTCTCATCTGTGAAGCAATTCTACCATTTTCGTTATTAAAGTATAGATATTTAAGCGGGATTCGATATACATCTAATACACTTTCAGCTATACCATGCACAGTGGTTGGTAATTTAGGTTTTGCTCCCGTTTTTTCAATTTCACCCTTCTTAACGAGTTCCAATAAATTATTTTTCATTTTTATCAACTACCTTCCTCAATCTACTCCGAACATCATTTAAACTACTTGCTTCTTGATATTCAACGCCAATAGATTTTAATCGATCAAAAAACTTATGTTGAATTTCTATTATCTGTTGATCACTTATTCTCTTTCCAGAACCCTCAGCTTTTGTTTCAATTAGTAGATAGATATGTGAACCATCCTCTTTTTCAACTAAATAAACAAAATCAGGTGTAGTACTACCTCCCATGTATTTAGGAATTTGAATTGCTTTTTTTGGTAATTTTCCAAAGGCAATTACTTCTTTAGGATATTGATATTTCAGTAACTCTCTTTCTGGACTAACCGAATCATATCTAATAGGTGGAAATTCATATAATTGTCGATTATCATTCTCATTCACACCAAAATCTTCATTAACACCAATTAATGTTGCAAGTACATCATCTTTAAACTCATTTTGATTCACATCAAAAATAGAAGTACTCGCCTGAAAATCTAATGCTTCATAATGATAACTTTGAGAATATCTTCGCTCAAAACGTTCCTTAAAATCTCTCACAACATTTGAAAGAGTTAATTCATTTAAATAGTCACAATCACCATCTAATTGATTTTTTAAAACACAAAATAATTGCTGATGAATTAAGCTTGGTGATACTTTTATTTGTCTCGCTATCATAGAAATGAACTTACCATATTTCATTCCTTTTACTCTTCTTGTGGCATATTGTTCTGTTTTTTCTTCTCTAACAGTTATTTTTTTCGATTCAACATCCATTTGAATTTCATTCTTTATAATATCCATCTCATAGTACGAGAAATTGTCCAGATTATTAAATACTTCTTCCAATAAAAATGAAATATTTTCTTCAGTCATTTCATCAAATACCAACATATACCGTTTAGACAGTTCTTGCCATAATCCGGTCATTTTATGCCAGTTTTCTTTGTTTAATTTAACTCTTTGCTTCGACTTAGGGCCGCCATTTGTAATCTTATCTTTTCTAACCACATGGTCATCTTGAATTGCAGGAAATAGTTCGAGCAATTTGTCAAATCCACCATTTTTAAAATCATTATTTCTTTTAATAATATCCATGTCATCCAAATATTCTAACAAGCTCTCTGCATTGTAATCAGGATATTTCGAAATGATAGATGTTATCATATCATTTGTTAGTGTCTCATGATTTAATTGCATTTTCACATCAGAATTGACTTCTGAAGTTAATCTTTCTGCAAAATCTTTTTCATCATATCCGATAAAAAAACTCAATCTGCTTGATAGTTCGTCCTGTAATAATCGATGTCCATTTTCATCAACAGGTAACCTTAATCCGCGACCAACTTCTTGAATCTTTGAATTCTCACTGCCAGAAGTACGTAATTTAGCAATGACAAATACATTAGGATTATCCCAACCTTCTCTTAAAGTCCATTTTGAAAACAAAAATCTTCGCGTTTGCCATTTCCCATATTCATCTTTAAATGACAATAATTTTTCCTTATTTTTTAGAATATCATCAACTTCTGCTTGAATAGCTTCATCGCCTGTTCCTCTATCTTCACCGAAATAACCTGCATGTACATTTTCTTCAATTTCACTGAGAGTAGCCTGTAAAAATTCAAGGTACTCTTTTTCTCTAGGTTTAATCTTCATATGGTATTCTCTAATTAAGGACTGTAGTTTTTCTTTCAATATTCTTTCAAAAATCTTTTTTAACCAACCATCTTTATCGCGATATGATTTAATTGAGTCAATAAAAAATAAAGATAAAGTCTTTACTTTTGGTTGATACGGTGTTTCACGCATAAAATTCGCAATTTCAACTTCGAAGTGCTTTTCAATAGCGTCGCGAATAATCATTTCTTGGTAAGAATTAGTCATTGTAGCAGGTAAAAATACCATTCCTTTATCCAGCTCTAATCCATTAGATAAGGTTTTAGCTCCTTCATAGGTAATATCGCCCTCAAATCCTAAATCATCGCCTTTTGAAATAACATATTTTGCATCTTTATGTTTGAGTACTAACTCTTTATTCGTGACAGATTCCACAACATACCGCTCTTTGGCTTCTTCCTCTGTTACATTTGGATAATAAATATCAATTCCTTTAACCAATCCATCATTAAAAGCAGATACTGCATTTAAATTAAATTGCGGTTGTTCGCGATAGTAATCTTTTATAATTTTAGTATTCTTTCCTTTACCTATTTTCTTATCCGGAAAAGTTGCACCAAATCTAATAATCAATTGAGGCAAAGTATTCTCAATTGATTTATAATATTTACCCTCACGCGGAAATCTATGGGGTTCATCTATGATAACTATAGGACGAGTTGCTTGAATAGCATCTAATGGTCTAGTAAATCCTGAAAGCAATGTTTGATTAAAGCGATCTTTTCCAGCATTTTTACCACTTGAATATATTCCCTTCATATTATCTGAATTTAACATTGAAGAATTGATTAATAATACATGTATAGTATTTGAATTTATACGATCACCTTCAATAAATTCAACTAAATGAGCTGGTAACAAGCCTTTTTTACTATTGAAATCACCTGCATTAATGACACTCAGATTTATTGATGTATTTTCATAAAACTGTGAAAAATGTTGTCTTGCATAATCAGCTTGAATAAAATTTTTCCATCCTTCTTTTATTGCCGGACTAGGTACAACTACAATAAATTTAAATAATCCATATTTTTTATGAAGTTCATACATTGTCCTAACACCAACATACGTCTTTCCTGTACCTGTTTCCATTTTTATATCAATATATGCTTTTTCATTACCTCTTGAGTTTACAATTGGATTAGCATAAACGAAATCTTTATCTGGATCTGTGGTTACTTCATTTATTCCATAAAATGCGGAGTCAATTGCATCAAGAGCTTCCTTTTGATGAGCAAGTTCCTCTAATAATATCTTCATTTTCAAACTCCCTAATACCTAATTTGCAAGTTCACTTTATTATCTAATTGATTTAATGCATATTCCAACGTTCTTAAATTTTTGGCATCAAATGAATATCCATAAACTACAATTGTTTGAACTTGAATTTCATTCCTACCAAGCATATTCACTAACTTTTCAGTAGCTTTATTATTCCAATTGTTAGAAATGATGTAGATTCTCTGATTATTAATATATGGGACTTTATATTCACCTAACTCTATATATTCGATATTGACATCAAATTTATAGCCATCCTGAACAAGATATGTTTGTAAGATTGTGTCATCTCCAGTAGCATTTCCATCTACACCCAAATTTTCACTTGAGAATTTTGAAATCATATCTTCAAGTAAATCTAATTGCATTACATCATTAAATTCAATATCTTCTAATGTTTCTACACTAGGAGATACCACCCGATAATGTTTGAAACCTAAATCTAAACTGTCTGCTAAGTCTGGATTTTCTTGCTTAATTTTTTCAGCGGCACGTTTAATGCGCTCTCTAGAAATTTCATCAATAGACTTATATCCAGCCTCATATGCCACTGTTCCACCTTTTGTTGGAATTTCTGTTCCATCTGCATTTACTGTATAAGTCTTTTCAGGCAATGTGCACAAAATAAACTTTCTATTTCCACCATCTTCTGCATTCAGTTGCATTACAGCATCAGCAGTCGTCCCCGAACCAGCGAAGAAATCTATGATAATTGAATCTTCTAATGTTGAATACTGTAAAAGCTTTTTTATAAATTCTGTTGGTTTAGGATTACTAAAAAATCCATCACCCATTAAATTAATAAACTCTTTTGTAGCGACTTGATTCATGTATTTGTTATCAATTGAAAAAAGACTATTTACTGGATTATATTCACTTTTTAAATCAGTCAAATATTTCTTTAAAATAAATCCGCGTTCGCCATTTTTTATTTTGTTTTTAAATATAATTTTTCCTGAAGTAACCCAATTATTAAAACTTTTTTGCGAGAAAGCCCAATATCTTCCTTTTGGTGGAAGGTCAATCTGCCCAGTATAAGGATTAATAATTTCAAAATAGGTACTCTCACCACCACTTTTTGCACTAGGATTATCAACAATCCATGGACCATTTATATCATTATCTGGATTTTTATAATTTGAATTATCTTTTTTTTCACCCTTTAATCTAGCGCTATTGATATTTTTTGCATAACAAAATACATATTCATGTTGATAATTTAATCCTGAATCAGCATCATTAGTCATCGATTTAGTTTTTCTAATCATATCTCCAATAAAGCAACTCTCACCAAATATATCATCAAGCAATATCTTTAAGTCTGCAAACTCATTTTCATCAATCGAAACAAATATCATTCCCCTACTTTTTAATAATTTTTTTGCTAAGTATAATCTTGGATACATAAAAGTTAGCCATGCACTATGAGAAGAACTACCTTGAATAGACTTTAACTTAGATAATTCATCATCAGTTAAGCCAAAAGTTATTCTTAATGTTTCATCATCATACTCAAACTTATCTTGATAGACAAAATCATCTTTTTTCCCCGTATTATATAATGGATCTATATAAATAACATCAACAATACCATTGTAATTTTGTTTCAAATGACGTAACACTTCTAAGTTATCACCCGTTAAAAATATATTTTTACTATTTTTATTTTCCATCTTAGTATTATGTTCGATATCTGGGACAATTACTGTGTTAGGGCGTTCACCTGATTGTTTTTTAGCATAATTTTTTCCAATAAAATCAAGCTGATAACCACTTGTAAATTCTTCTATGTTTTGCTCGTCTAACATCTTCTTAAATTTTAAATAATCGAATTTTGATTCCTCGACAACATTACCATCGTCATCTTTTTTCTCAGCAGTAAAAAACTCTGGTAGTTTAAGTTTTAATTCTTCTAAAAATGCAGAATTTGCTTTAACGTTTTTATTGTATTCTAAATTTTCTCTTAACATGCTAATTTCTCCTATTTCATAAATCTGTTTTATGATATTAATTTTTATAATAGGAGTCTTTTATGGATAGTAAGTACAGAGAATAACACAAATAACCTCTGCGCAATAATCACAGAGGTTATATTACATAAGTTATTAAGACACGCTATAT
>CAMMST010000050.1:0-18093 GCA_946499615.1 Enterococcus cecorum
TCGGATGAAAGGAGATTTTCTCAAGCGGGAGGGCGAATTTCACAATGTCTAGCTGGTGAACACCGTCAGGAAAAGTTGTGGGGTAAAGTTGTGAGAAGGGTTGCCCAGCTACAAGCAAAAGGTTATCAATCAACTTGCTCAAATACGAGAAAATTCATGTGTAACCTACTGCTAAGAAAATCGGATGAAAGGAGATTTTCTTAAGCAGGAGGGTGAATTTTCCGAGTATTTAGTTGATTGATACTGAGAAAGCTAAGTTTGTCCGGAATGACAGGAAAATCCACTAGTGTTAAAGATTTTCCTAGACAGTCCGGCTTAGATGCGATGTAGCTACCCTTCGAACACGGATTAGAACCAGCTCGTTTAGACATGAAGAAATTCGTGTGTTTACCTTCCGCTGAGAAAATCGGATGGTAAAAAAGCTCGTTTCATAATAATCATAAAAAATCGTTGCATTTCCGCGTGCAACGATTTTTTTGCGTCGTATAGGGATTTTCAGTCAATTTCTGCGATTTTCACCCAACGATTCTGCTGTTTTCGTGGCAAATTATCCAACGATTATGCAACGAAAAATTTACGTTGGATGAATTGTTGCAACGATTTATAAAATTTCAGATGTTTTGTATATTCGAAAGGCTTTCAATTGTCAGACTATTAAGAAAACAAGCGTAATAAATAACTAAGATTTGGTATAGGATAATAATTATTAAAAAAATACCGATTAAAAATGAATAAATTATGATAAAAAATAATTTTTTTTCATATAAAAATGTCTATACAATAAAAATAATGAAATATTTTTTGAGATACAAGTTATGATAAATTAAGATATTCTCTTTTTTATTACATAACACTATAATTAAGGGTAAAATATTTATTGTCTTTTTTTATTTGGCTGAATCTACTCAGTCAGTACATAATTATTGTATAGGAGGTCTTCGATGCAAAACGAAGAAAAAACTTTTTTAGGTCAACCTAGAGGACTCGCTACCTTGTTCTTCACGGAGATGTGGGAACGATTTTCATATTATGGAATGCGTGCGATTTTACTGTACTTCATGTATGATCAAGTGACGAATGGCGGTCTAGGATTACCAAAATCAACAGCTGTAGCCATTATGTCGGTCTATGGTGCGTTAGTGTATATGTCTAGTATTCTAGGTGGTTGGTTATCAGACCGATTGTTTGGTTCGCATAAGACCGTCTTTTATGGCGGCGTCTTTATCATGTTTGGTCATATTGTTTTAGCCTTGCCTTTAGCGGTTATCGGACTTTTCGTTTCCATGATTTTAATCGTCATCGGTACCGGGATGCTTAAAGCCAATGTTTCAGGTATGGTCGGACACCTTTACGCAAAAGAAGATTTACGCCGCGATGCAGGTTTTTCGATCTTTTATATGGGCATTAATATCGGTTCGCTACTTGCGCCGATTATTGTCGGAACAGTTGGTCAAGGCTACAGCTACCATCTAGGCTTTGGGATTGCTGCGGTAGGGATGTTTATCGGACTACTAGTTTATTACTTCCAAGGCAAATCTACGTTAAATGGCATTGCGACTCAGCCAACGAATCCAATTGAAGGCACAGAGCGTCAAAAAGTATTTCGTACCATTGCGCTATTAATTGTAGCTGTCTTAGTTATTTTTGTCGGTGCCTATGCTTTAGGCGTGCTAACGATTGATTTCTTTGTAAACTTTGTCAGCGTGGTGGGGATTGCGATTCCAATTATTTACTTCACGCGTATGTTAGTTTCCGATGAAGTGACTGCTGAGGAAAAATCAAAGGTACGTGCCTATATTCCACTATTTCTTGCGGCGATTATTTTCTGGTCCTTAGAAGAACAAGGCTCATCGATTTTAGCTTTATTTGCCAGTGAAAGAACCCAAGCAACCTTCTTTGGCTTTACCATTCCAGCTAGTTGGTATCAAACGCTCAACCCATTATTCGTTGTATTAATGACACCGTTCTTTGTGTGGTTATGGTCTAAAATGGGCAAGAAACAACCATCAACCGTTGTGAAATTCTCAATTGGTTTAGTCTTAGCCGGTCTTTCTTTTGTGCTATTAATGTTACCGGGGATGCTTTATGGTGTAGAAGGTCGCGTCAGTCCATTATGGTTAATCGGCAGCTTCTTCATTATGATTGCGGGGGAAATGTGCCTATCTCCAGTTGGCTTATCCGTAACGACTAAATTAGCACCAAAAGCCTTTGAAGCGCAAACTTTAGCGATTTGGTTATTGGCTGATGCATCTTCACAAGTCATCAATGCGCAAATTGCTCGCTTCTATACACCGCAAACCGAGTCCGCTTATTACGGGATTGTCGGTGCGGTGGCTGTGATTGCAGGTATTATCCTGTACTTCAATCGCAAACCAATTCAAAAATTAATGGGAAATATTCATTAAAAATAAAATGCCATTCTCGCAATCACGTGAGGATGGCATTTTTTATTATTTACGATACATATCAAAACGTCTGATGTGCAGCAAACGAATACTTTCAGCACCAGGCAAAGCAGGTAGATTCTCTATCGAACTTTATCGATACGTCAATTCAAAAGGGGCAAAGACTGGTCAATCAAAGCAAACTCTTGTATCATAAAGACAGAAACTGCGAAGAAAAGAGTGTAAGTATGACAAGATTTTATTTTTTACGACATGGTATTACTGAAATTAATGAACAACGGCGCTTTAATGGGGGACGTGTGGATTCGCCATTAACACTAGAAGGCATCGAACAGACGAAAAAATTGCGACCATTTTTTGCTAATTTACGTTTTGATGCGATATATGTTTCCCCACAATTTCGGGCGCAGACTACCTTGCAATTAGCTGTTAATCCTAAGCAATATGTGGTCGATGAACGTTTGCGTGAGTTTTATTTTGGCGATTGGGAAGGGATCTTATTTGAAGAAGTCCCACAAGAAACCCGCCAACTTTATCATGATCATCCGGAAGCTTTTCCGACTGCAGACTATCAGATGGAGTCTTATGAAGAAGTTTTCGCTCGTGGAAAAGCCGTGGTGGATGAGTTGTGCGGACGTTTTCCTGATGGTCAAGTGTTAGTAGTCGGCCATGGTGTTCATTTAACGTTATTAATTCAACGCTTATTAGGGAACAGAACAGCTGATTTTCGTAAAGATGGCTTACTACCTAATGCGAGTGTGACGATTGTGGATGTGACGGAAAATCAAGCACAGTTAATCGAGTGGGGGCGAATCGGCTAATGGATATCGCAGCGATTCAATCAGCTATTATGCAAGACGAGGCTAATCAAAGCTACACTTGTCAACAGATTAAACCATTATTTCAAGTCAGTCCGCAAGCCAAGATTCTAATTATCGGGCAAGCACCTGGTCAAAAAGCCCAAGATCGTCAAAAATTATTTGCAGATGCGAGTGGCAATCGTTTAAGAGCATGGCTAGGAGTAGATGAGGCGCTATTTTATGAGAGTGGGGATATTGCTATTTTGCCAATGGATTTTTACTTTCCAGGAGCGGGCAAATCAGGGGACCTTCCACCGCGAAAAGGTTTTGCGCAAAAATGGCATCCTCTGCTATTAGAACAAATGCCGGATATTCAACTAACCCTTTTAATCGGACATTATGCGATGGAAAGATATCTAGGCATCAAAAAAAGTACCCCTTTAACACAAGTGGTGCAAGATTATCAGCGTTATTTGCCTACGTATTTTCCATTGATCCATCCTTCGCCAAGAAATCAAATCTGGCAGAAAAAACATCCCTGGTTTGACCAAGAAGTGCTGCCTTGCTTAAAACAACAAGTCGAAAATATTTTGAAATAAAAAAAGTCGCTCAGCCCACAAACTGAGTGACTTTTTGGTTAAAATTATAGCATCGGCATAATGATTACTGTCCAGAGATAACTAAAAGGCATCGCGAACACCATCGCTGGAATCATATCAGCGGTTGGGAATTGTTTGATGTTGACCATGCGAAATCCGGTAGCTAACATTAAAAAGCCGCCCACTGCTTTGAAATCAGCGATCATTGTTGGATTGGTTAGTGGAAAAATCAGCTTTGCACCAAGGAATAATAAAAAGAAAATGACAAATTGTGGCAAAGCAATCACGGATACTACATAGCCAAGATTACAAGCAAAAATCGCCGCGGTAAAGAAATCTAAAATCGACTTTGCAATCAATATGGTGTGGTCGCCAGTCATCCCTGCATCCAAACTTCCATAAATCCCAGTACCTGAAGCACAAAACAACACGATGATGGTAACGAGTTGAATTTGAAAAGCTTCTTGACTCATATGGGTTTGCTCACCGACTAGTTTACTGATTGGCTTTTGCATTACACTTGCTGCGCCTCGTAATCGTTGCTCTACATGAAAGGCTAATCCAACAGCAGTCCCAATAATGACCGCAAATACCACAGCGGGCATGTTTTTCATTAAGACAATACTACTGACACCCATTCCCATCGAACATAACCCAAAGATAAGGGTGATTTCTTGTTTGAAACGATCTGATAGCCGTTCTTCTAATAATCCGCCACAAATCCCTCCTAGAAAAATGGCAATACTATTGACGATAATTCCTACTGGCACAATAACCCCTCTTTTCAAAATGATTGAATGAGTAGATTCTAGCAAAAATGATGCCAAGAAACAAGGAGGACTGTAGAGGTAAATTTTCAGTACAGAGCAAATTTTTGGCGCATAAAAAATCCCCACCACTTTCATTCAAAGTGCGGGGAAGATTTTATTGGGCTAATTCTTGTTTCGCTACGTTTAAGGCAGCTTCAATGACTTTATGCATATCAAAGTACTGATACATACCCAAACGCCCACCAAAAATCACATTCGGATAGTCCTTAGCAAGCTGACAATATTTTTGATATAAGGCGGCATTTTCCGGTGTTTGTACGGGATAATAAGGTTCGTCGCCTTTTTGCCAATTCGCAGGATATTCTTTGGTAATCACCGTTTTTTCCTGTTGACCAAATTCAAAATGTTTATGTTCGATGATGCGCGTAAAAGGATATTTGGCATCAATATAATTAATGACCGCATTGCCTTGATAATTGGCTTCATCTAGCAATTCATGTTCAAAGCGTAAAGAACGATACTCTAAAGGACCGTACCTGTAATCAAAAAACTGATCAATCATTCCGGTGAAAATAATTTTATCGTAATTGTTCAAATAGTCCGCTTTCTTAGCAAAAAAATCTGTCTTGAGATGCACGGTAATGTTTGGTAAATCGAGCATCTTCTCCACCATTTTCGTATAGCCACCAATTGGGATTCCCTGATATTTATCATTGAAATAGTTGTTATTAAAAGTCAATCTGACTGGCAGACGCTTGATGATAAACGGCGGCAATTCACTGCATTTACGGCCCCATTGTTTTTCGGTATATTCCTTAATCAACGTTTCGTAAATATCCGTTCCTACTAAATCAATCGCCTGTTCTTCTAAGTTTTCCGGTTTTTTCCCATGAAGGACTTGGCGCTGCTCGTCGATTTTTGCTTGAACATCTTTAGGCTTGGTTAATTTCCAAAGCTGATAAAAGGTGCTCATATTAAAAGGCAGAGAGTAGAGTTCGCCACGGCTGAAGGCAAACGGCGAATTGATAAAATGATTAAATTCAGCAAACTGATTCACAAATTGCCAAACTTCTTCATTCGAGGTATGAAAAATGTGCGCGCCGTATTGATGGACCTGAATACCCGCTACTTCTTTAGTATAAATATTTCCGGCGAGATGGTCGCGTTTTTCGATGATGGTGATTTGATGTCCAGCTTTAGCGAGTTTGTGTGCCATAGTTGCCCCGAAAAGTCCCGCGCCGACAATTAAATAGTTCATGCTGCCACCCTTTCTTCTTTTTGGTTTCATTATAGCACAGGTCGCATTTTTTCGATAAGGGCAGTTTCACAAGTCTGAGTTTTCGCAAAGGTATCTTTTTGGAAACTTACGGCAAAAAAAGTGCCTACTTCCTATCTGTTGGCTTTAGGTCTATAGTAAAGAGCAGAAAGAAGGAATATATATGTTACAATTAGGTCCCGTTTATCTCAATGTACTTGACTTACCAAGACTATCTCAGTTTTATCAAGAAGTTGTCGGGTTAAGTGTATTATCCAAAACAAAAGAACAAATCGTATTAGGCATTCAGGCAGATCAGCGTCCATTAGTGATCTTGCAACTAGCCGCTAAGGAAGATAAGCAAACAGCCGGACTTTATCATTTGGCAATTTTGGTACCGACACGGCTTGCACTCTCTGAAGTTTTGCATCATTTAATTCAATGTGGGGTAGCATTAGAAGGTGGGGCAGACCATGGCTATAGTGAAGCTTTGTATTTTCATGATTTAGAAGGTAATGGAATTGAAATTTATTGCGATAAACCACAGACTCAGTGGGATGTGAGAAGCGATGGACGGATTATAGGAGTCACTGAAGAATTAGCCGCTCAAGAGATTTATGAGATGATTTCACAAGTAAGTGAGCCCTTTGTCTTACCTCAAGGCACTAAGATGGGGCATGTGCACTTAGCAGTAGGCGATGCATTGGCTAGTTCCAAACGCTATCAAGCGCTACTCGATATGCAAGAAAAACACCAATATGTCAAGGCTTCCTGGATTGCGAGCGGTAGTTATCACCATCATCTAGCGTTTAACCAGTGGCAACGACGTTATACAGTGCATCAAAACAAGCAAGCTGGACTTTCTAAAATCAGTTTTGTAAGTGACCAGGCAGCCGAACTCTTAGCCATCGCCAGTCGCGCCCCTAAGCTAGGGTTTCAAATCAAGCATCAAACCACCCGCCAACTTCAATTGCTAGATACAGACGGCATTGCGATTCAAATCGATTATCAACATTAGATTGCTTTCTTGGCGGTCTTTTTTTGTGCTATACATATAGGAAGAAAAAGTGCTTTTTTACCTATATTTGTTTTTTTACTACGACTGAATAAATTGTTTGAATTGTAGATAAATCTCTTTCAATTGTTTGCATCATAAGGATTAACATCTAGGTCTTAAGATGGATTTTTAACTCTCTTGCTTGAACAGAAAATTAAACAGTGTTATTATACAGGTATAGAACTTAAAGGGATGAGCAAAATGCAAGCACTAATCAATTGGTTTAATCAGTCAATAGCCACCTTACCGGATTTGATGCAAGCCCTGGTGTGGGTAGGTATCATTAGTTTGGGGCTTATCGGACTTTACCTGATTTTTAGTCTAATTTTTGCGCCGTTTATGTATCTTTATAATAAGTGGACCGACCGCAATCAAAGCAATTCACTCTCAAAGGAAGATTATTTATTAGGTGAATTGACCGTCAAGATTAAAGGGGATTCGATTGGGGAAGTAATGGAAACAGGTAGTGGTCATGCACGTGCGACTTTTCCTGCCAAATTATTCCGTCCAAAAGATATCAAAGCAAACCTTGAAATTCCGGCTGGTAGTAAGGTCTTGATTGTCGAATTTGATGCTGAAGGTCGGGCACTCGTCGTCAATTATCCGCGTTAAAAAAGAAAGAAGTGGTGTAGATGTTTAGTTTTTTGGGAAATCCGATTTTTTGGATTGTATTCGTTGTCTTAGCTTTAGTGATCTTCTTGATGGTCCGTTATCGCATAGGGAAACCCGATGAAGCCTTGATTGTAACCGGTTCATTTTTAGGTAAAGAAGGCATCAAGATTTTAAAAAACAGTGGGACTTTCGTGATTCCAATTGTGCAAAAAGCGCATAAATTGAGTTTACTTACCCACAAATTAGAAATCGGCACACCAGAAGTTTATACCGAACAAGGCGTGCCAATCAAAGCCAGTGCGACCGTTTTAGTAAAAGTGGGCAATAGTACCGAAGCAATTAAAACAGCCGCTGAACAATATTTAGGCAAATCAACTGCTGAACTAGAAGATGAAGCACAAGAAGTATTGGAAGGTCATTTGCGTGCAATTTTAGGGACGATGACTGTAGAAGCCATCTACAAAAACCGTGATGACTTTGCGGAACAAGTCCAAGCCGTGGCATCAACCGACTTACAAAAAATGGGTCTAGAAATTGTCTCCTTTACGATTAAAGATGTGAGTGATCCAAATGGTTACTTAGATGCTTTGGGACGTCCACAAATTGCCGAAGTGAAGAAAAATGCTGAAATTGCAGAATCTAATGCGTTGCGTGAAACTCGTATCAAACAAGCCGAAAACGAACAATTGGCGCAACAAGAAGAAATTCGCCGCAAAACCGAAATTGCTGAAGCGAATAAAAACATGGCCTTAAAACAAGCGCACTATAAACAAGAACAAGAAGTAGCTGTGGCACAAGCAGAACAAGTGGCTGTGGGTGAAAAGATGAAGGTTCGTTTGATTGAACAAGAAAAGAATATCGAAATTCAAGAAAAACAAGCCGAATTAACTGAAAAAGAATTAACCGCAACCCTTCGTAAAAAAGCTGAAGCCGATAAATATGTGGTAGAACAAAATGCCTTAGCGAAAAAAGCTCAAGAAATTGCCTATGCCCAAGCTGAAGCCGAAAAAATCAAATTAGCTGCCGAAGCTGAAGCCCAAAGAATTGAAAAACTAGGGCAAGCTGAAGCCGAAAAGATTGCCAAAGTCGGTCAAGCACAAGCGCAAAGCAAGGAACAAATGGCCTTGGCTTTACAAAAATTAAACGAAGCTGGGGTATTAGTCGAATTTATCAAAGTCTTACCTGCCATTGCTAAAGAAGTCAATGCGCCAATTAGCAATATCGATAAAGTGGTTAGCTTTGGAGCTGGCGATGGTGTTCATCAAATGGGAGAAGCTGGTTTGGCACGTACTTTTGAAACCATCAAAGAAACCACAGGCCTTGATTTAGTGAACTTAATCAACGAAACGATGTCCAGAAAACAAGCCAACCAAGAAATTGTTGCAGCACTTGAAGGACAAAAAGTACAACCAGAAGTAAAAGAAAAGATAGAAGAAGAGGGAGAATAAAGATGATTGTTACAACAACAGAAAGAATTCCAGGAAAAGAATATGAAATTATTGGCGAAGTATTTGGCTTAACGTCCCAATCGAAAAATGCCTTTTCAGATATTGGCGCAAGTTTGAAGAGTCTAGTTGGTGGAGAAGTCAGAGCCTATACGAAGATGTTAGAAGAATCACGAGAAGTAGCGATTGACCGTCTGAAAGAAAACGCCAAAGCCATGGGTGCCGATGCGGTTGTCATGATGCGCTTTGATAGCGGCTCAATCATGCAAGAGATGCAAAGTGTGGTCGCATATGGGACTGCTGTAAAATTTAAATAATGAAACCCAAAAACGTTACTGCTCAAGAGAGAGTCAGTAACGTTTTTTGTCTTATAATTGTTCTTTTTCGGTTAAAAAATTTTCGAGCTCTTGTTCAATGTCTATGTCTAATCGATTCGCTAATTCAATTAACCACCAGACATTTTCTGCTAATTTATGTTCTAAAGTATAGGGCGTCTCATCATAATAGCGGCCAAATTTGGTCATCACTAGTCGATTGAGATTGCCAATATCATTACTGAGAGCTAAAAGATCTTCTTCAACTGACCATTCGCTGCCATGATGCTGGCGTTCTAATTCATGGTAACGTTGTCTAATTTGAATACTGCGGTTGATTAATTCGTTAACTTCCATCGGATTGCCTCGCTTTTGCTGAACGTACCACGAATACTCTTGACTAGAGGTACATGGCCTAGCTTATTATAGCATACTTTAACTAAGCTGGATGTCAATCGGGAACCAATACTTATCTCTTGAGTAAATAGTAAAATTGGAGTAAAATAAGGGTATGGGAAAATTCTGAATTTTTGATTTTCCTTTTTTAAGCGGATAAAATGTAAACGCTTAAATATGGGGTGAGCAAAGAAATTCGAAGTGATAGTATAGTAAAAGAGGGGAGGGTTTGTGATGGAAGTATCAGCTGTAAAAGAAAAGGTACATGAGTTGTATAATTTACTAATTGCGCATACGAAGGAAGAACAAGCGACATCATGGTTAGATATTACGGATTGTCTGTTGCAAGTTTACAAAAAAATCGACACCAATCCTTCTCCGCCGATTTTGGTGAGTAAGCTCGTAAACTATATTTATCTAACCGCGGTGGATGCTCGTTTACACTTTACACCGCAAGAAGAAGGGCTGATTAACGAATTGAACCACTATGCTAATGAGGCGGGTATCAATCGGCAATATCGGGCCAATGCAGTGGATAAATCACAGTTCTATGATTTAACCGAGTATATGCCAATTAGAAGATAGACGAATCATAACAGGATGTGAGGCAAGAATCGTACATTGCTTGACATCCTTTTTTACTATTGACAATCGATTGTATATCAAATGATTGCTTTTTTGCTTTTTGTTGTGTTAAATTTACGGTAAGAAGAAAAGAAAGAGGCGATAAGTGTGTCTGTATCATCAAAAAAAACAGCTAGTATTTTTACCAGAGTGACGCCCGAATTAAAAGAAGAAGCGGAAAAAGTTCTCGATCAGCTACAAATTCCAATGTCGACCGCGTTAAGCATGTTTTTACAACAAGTGGTGAATCAACAGAGAATCCCGTTTGAAATAAAACTACCGCAAAAACCAGTAGATTACGATTCCTTAACCAAAGAAGCCTTTGACCGCGAAATTCAAAAAGGGTTGGATGATTATGAAAAGGGTAGAGTTTTAACTGTTGCAGAAGTAAAGGCAAAATTTGAGGAGTAACTTGATGAGCTCAGTTTATTGGAATATTGTATACTCAAAAGAAGCGGATAATGATTTGATAAATATTAAAGAGTATTTAACTTTTTACTCTTCAAAAGAATATGCTAGTAGGTACGTATTATCCATTATTTCTGCAATCGAAAAGTTAAGAATATTTCCAGAAAGATATCCTGTGTTTCCTGATGAGCCGTGGACATCTTTAGGATTGAGATATTTTAATGTGAAAAGCTATATCGTCTTTTACAAATTAATAAAAATAAAATCTCAAATTCTTGTTGTCCGTATATTGAATAAGAGACAGGATGTAGTGAATCGATTGAAATAAGGGCAAACATTAAGCGCATCGGTAATTGTGCCGGTGCTTTTTTCATGCAAAATTCACAAAAGTAAAGTTAATCTTAAGACTATTAAAAGTTGGCTAAGTTTTAGGCGGACTTATTGAAAGTTTCAGCAAATCGGCGTATAAAGAATAAGAAATCAAAGAAGAGAGGGAAAGGCTTTGAAGAAAGTAGCGCCGATTGTAAAACCTATTGCCGTCTTAACTTTATCGGTATTAATTGCGACCACAACGGGAATTATCAATAGTGAAAGTTACCGTCAACCAAGCGTAAAAACACCAACGAGTACAACGACTACGAGCACGGTTGTTTCCACGCCAAAAACGAGTACGACAAAAGAAGAAAAAACGCAAACAACAACTAGTTCGACGGAAAGTACACCGACAAAAAAAGACCAAACCACTGATAAAGCGCAGACGACAACCAGTCAAGATACAGAGAGTCAAAATAACGCAACAGATGAGAAACAAAATCAAAATACCAATAATCCAAACACGAATCAAAACCTAGAAAAAACGGAAAATAGTCAAGAGAAGACCCAAGAATCAACGAGTAGCACACAAGAAAATGCCCAAACAGACACGCAAGCAAATGCGAATGAAGCCAGTCAGTCCTAAGAGGTGAACGAAATTGACATTATTAATTGATTTAATTAGTTCTTTTCATAAGTTTCTAGGTTATTTGGAAATCAGTCCCAAATATTTAAATCGCGCGTATACGATTCTTAGTATTTTTCCGACCTTATATATTTTGCGGATTATTTATGGCTTGTTTTTAAATCAACACTATCTGCAAATGCTCTTATATAGCTTAGTCTTTTTAGTTTTGGTTTATTTTATCGTATTGAATAGTTTTTATTATTTTCTGGATAAAAATTCGAAATACGATGTGACGCAACTGTTCGCCAAATATTTACCAGAGGATGCACTGAATATACAAACGAGCAGCTCTAAGAAAAATAATGCTTTTGCTGGCGAATTAGACTTAATGCAAGTACCAATTCACTTTGGCAAAGACTATCAACTCTTACTCAATCAAGTGGTTGAACAATGTATCCAAGCCAAACAATTGCCACTTGCTGAGCCTTTTATCAAGCAGCAACAAGGGTATGCACTAGAAAAAAACACACTCTTTCCATTTTATGATTTAGCCCAAGTCGGACAAAAAGAATATGTAGTGCGCATCGGATCGAGTTATCAACGTTTATTTGAAGTCGGAATGATTCGCCTAAACGAGGAAGAAGAATTGAAACCAGTTGGATTATTCTTATCTGGTGGCGATTTTTACATGAATGGTCAACTTTTCCACGAACCTTATCAATTAAAATTAATGGCCAAAAATCAAGCGGTCAAGGAAGTGCCGACGATTTCACGCCAAGCAAGACGCCATCATAGTCTATAATTGCGCAAGAGTTTTGTGTATAATGGTTTTGAGGTGAAAGTGATGTTCGAACATTTTTCAGAAATTGATTTACATATTGTCGAATTGCCCGTCGAAGTCCAAGATGGCAAGCCTGTCTATCAAGGATTTATCCAAGAATTCCCCTATATGCAAGCCATAGCCAACTCCAAGCGCGAACTCAATAAAGCCTTGATGGAGCAGTATTATGCTTATGTCGAGGAGCAACGTAAATTATATGCCCAAGATTTAGAAGAAGAACCGATGACTTCTTCGTTACTTAGCTATGAAGAATTGCTGAAATATTATGACGGCGAACAATTTGATGGCTTTGAGTGGTCAAGTGAAACAAAATAAAAAAGGCTCATCTAGTTTCCATAGCTAGACGAGCCTATTTTTTTATTTCATTTTCTGCCAGATTTTGTAAAGTAATACGCACATCACGACTTGTAAAGCGATGGGAACGAGTCCAAATATAAAACTTAGCAACGGTATTAAATGAGTATACATCATCATTGTACTCACACCTTTCATTTTTCGTAAGCTTAACAACTATTTTCCTACCTGACTTCCTCTACTAGCTTAAGTATAACATGTAAGCGATTTTTTTCAAATAAGAATCACTTGGCTTGTCAAACAGTATAGCTATTTTTCATAAAAATCAAGCAAAAATGATTGACGAATGAACCCTAGATGCGTACACTATAGTTGTAAGTTGATTACAAATGTAGACGAAACAACTTGCAAGTTTTTTGCAAGCAAATATAGATTGTGAGGGATGTTTATGAGTCAGGCAACTTATCCAATTAAAGGCATGCACTGTGCTTCGTGTGCGCAAAATATCGAACGCACGATTAAAGCCTTGCCGGGAGTAAAGAGGGCCAATGTGAATTTAGCCAGTGAAAAGCTAACCGTTGATTATGAGCAAAGTCAAGTCAATGTCGATGATATGGCGCAAGCGGTGAAGGGAATCGGTTTTGAATTAGTTAAACCAAGCGATACAGAAGTGTTTGGGATTCAAGGGATGGGCTGTGCATCTTGTGCGGCCAAAATTGAGCAAGCGACCCGTAAATTACCCGGGGTTGCTAGTGCCAATGTGAACTTAGCTACCGAAAAATTAAGCATTGAATATAACCATCAAGAACTAACAGCTAATGAAATCATGCAAGCTGTTAAAGATGCGGGCTATCAAGCATTTATCTTAAAAAAAGACGATGAAGAAAAATTAGCGCAAGAAAAGCAAGCAGCCATCCAACAAATGTGGCGTAGATTTGTTCTTTCGTTCGTCTTTACGGCACCTTTATTGTATTTATCGATGGGACACATGGTTGGCTTGCCACTACCTGGTTTTCTTCATCCAAGTACCTCACCGATTGCTTTTGTGACGGCGCAGTTGGTTTTAACCTTGCCAGTGCTGTACTTTGGTCGTTCTTTTTACCTCAATGGTTTTAAGATGTTATTTAAGGGCCATCCGAATATGGATTCTTTAGTCGCTTTAGGAACGAGTGCCGCTTTTATCTATAGTTTAGTCGGTACATTTGCCGTGTATCAAGGTCAAGTGGAATTTGCCATGCATTTATATTATGAGTCGGCAGCGGTTATTTTGACGTTGATTACGCTTGGTAAAACTTTTGAAGCCATCAGTAAAGGAAAAACTTCGGAAGCTATCAAGGAATTATTAGCTTTAGCACCGAAAAAAGCAGTCGTACTGAAAGATGGTAAAGAAAAATTAGTCGATATCGCACAAGTGGCAGTAGGAGATGTCATTTTGGTTAAACCAGGCGAACGTATCCCAGTCGATGGTGTGATTACAGAAGGTCAAAGTACGGTGGATGAATCGATGCTGACCGGAGAAAGCATTCCCGTAGAAAAACGAGTGGGTGATACTGTTATCGGTGCTTCCATTAATAAGACAGGCAGCTTCCAATTTACAGCAACCAAAGTCGGTGAAGATACCACCCTTTCACAAATCGTTCAATTAGTCGAAGAAGCACAAGGCACCAAGGCACCGATTGCCAAATTAGCCGATCAAGTTTCAGCGATTTTTGTTCCCGTGGTGATGAGTTTGGCCATTTTAGCTGGGCTTGCTTGGTTGATTTTTGGCCACTCTGGTTTAGTGTTTGCTTTAACGATTATGATTTCCGTTTTAGTTATTGCATGTCCATGTGCATTGGGGTTAGCGACTCCAACGGCGATTATGGTCGGTACTGGAAAAGGCGCGCAACTAGGAGTTCTCTTTAAAAATGGGGAAGCACTAGAAACCGCTCAAGAAATTCAAACCATTGTCCTTGATAAAACTGGCACGATTACAAAAGGTCAACCAGAAGTCCGCGATATCCAAACTTTTGCCAATTTTACAACTGAAGAAATGCTTTATTTAGCAGCCAGTGTCGAAAAACGCTCAGAACACCCACTAGCTCAAGCCATTTTACAAGCAGCCAAAGAGGCACGGATCACTCTTGGACAAGCTTTTGACGTACATACTGTGACTGGTCAAGGGATTCAAGCCAAAGTCGATGAAAAACAAGTGCTATTAGGAAATGAAAAACTCATGCAAAGTTTTGATATCGAAATTGAAGCGGTGCAAGCTCAAGTGGCTCAATTATCTAGCCAGGGCAATACGGTGATGTATGTCGCAAGCCAAGGAGAATTGATTGGGCTAATTGCGGTTAGTGATCCGGTCAAAACAAGCAGTCCTCAAGCGATTCAAGCCTTGCAAAAAATGGGCTTAGAAGTTGTGATGTTAACCGGTGATAATGAACAGACTGCCCAAGCGATTGCCAAACAAGCAGGTATTACGCAGGTGATTAGCCAAGTGTTACCAGATCAAAAGTCACAAGTGATTCAAGAATTACAAGCGCAAGGAAAAAAAGTGGCGATGGTTGGCGATGGCATTAATGACGCCCCAGCTTTAGCCCAAGCAAATGTTGGTATCGCAATAGGTACAGGTACGGATATTGCCATTGAGTCTGCCGATATCGTTTTGATGCGCGGAGATTTAAATGGCGTCGTTTCAGCCTTACGTTTGAGTAAAGCTACCATGCGCAATATCAAAGAAAATTTATTCTGGGCTTTTGCGTATAATGTTTTAGGAATTCCGGTAGCGATGGGGGTATTACACTTATTTGGGGGTCCTTTGCTTAACCCGATGTTAGCAGGTGCGGCGATGAGTTTTAGTTCCGTCTCAGTATTATTAAATGCCCTATGTCTAAAAAGATTTAAAGGATAACAAAAAGTGAAGCAACATGTTTATTGTGTTGCTTCACTTTTTTTGCTTAACAGGCTAATTAGTTGGCTAAATACAGCTAGGCACAAAGAGAAGATGCCGATGCGGTAAATGATTAGCCCATAATCAAGCCAGAAAATCAGATTTTGCTTATCCCCATCGATACTGCGAAGTGGGGCATACACAAGTAAAAATGAACTAAGTGCGACTAACAAAAAGATAAAGGCAGCCACTTGACTGAGACGATGGATTTTACTCATAATAATCGTATAAACTCCTATGGTAACTGTTTTATTCATTGTCGCAAAAGCTTAGAAAAAATTCAAATGAAAACTTAAATTTTTATTTCATTTCTTAGATTTTCTTCTCAAAATAGTGTCTTACACGAGGAGCGACTTCCTCACCATATAATTTAATCGCGTGCATGGTATCTTCATGAGGAATCGAACCAACCGGCAGATGCAGCATAAAGCGCTCTAGGCCAAGGGTTTCCATGATACGAATGATTTTGTTCGCGACATGTTCAACGTTACCGACAAACATCGCCCCTTCATCGGAAACAGCTTGTAGATATTGTTCTTTTGTCATTTCTTGCCAATGTGGACGTTCCATAGCCAATTGATCGGTTAAAGTTTTCGTAGGATGGAAATATTGCTCGATGGCCTCCTCATGATTTTCCTTCACAAATCCCCAAGAATGTGCGGCGACTTTTAAGTTTTCAGCAGGATGATGGTAAGCTTTCCCCACGCGATGATAGTAATCAATTAATGGTTTAAAATGCATTGGATTGCCTCCGATAATCGCATAAACAATCGGTAAGCCTAGACTTGCGATACGTAATGTTGAATCTGGTGAGCCGCCTGTCGCTACCCATAATGGTAACTTCCCATTAACGGGACGCGGATAGACTCCCCGATGATCAACGGTTTGCGTGAAATCTCCTTTCCATGTCAGTATTTCACCTTTGTTCAATTCTAGCATCATGGCTAATTTTTCATTGAATAATTCCTCATAATCTTCTAAGTTATAACCAAATAATGGGAAAGATTCAATAAATGAGCCGCGACCAAGCATGATTTCTGCACGACCATTGGATAAAGCGTCCACTGTTGCAAAATTTTGAAATACGCGCACTGGATCGTTGGACGAAATGTTTGTGGTGTCGCTCGATAGCTTGATATGTTTCGTATTCACGGCACCTGCAGCTAGAATAATTTCAGGAGCAGAGACGGCAAAATCTTTGCGGTGATGTTCACCAACGGCATAAATGTCTAATCCGACTTGATCGGCAAGCTCGATTTCTTTAATCATATTGCGAATGCGTTGATCGTGGGATAATACTTCGCCGGTATGTTCAATAGGGGTTGTTTCACCAAAAGTAGAGATTCCTAATTCAATCATTTTATTTCCTCTTTTCTTTTCTTTTTCGTATAATCACTATAGAATATCAAAAAGCATTTGAGAAGTAGGCACTTTTTATTGCCCTAGTTACCAAAAAGATACTATTGGAAGGAATGGCCTATGAACGAAGAAACAATCGCAAATCCTAAGACGCTTAATGTGATGACTTGCCGTGTGGAAGATGGTTTGGAAGTCTTGAGCGGTAAGTGGAAACTGAAAATCCTGATGCAAATATTTAAAAATCCGACCGTACGTTTTTCAGTCTTACAACGAGCGATTCCTGGTATTACGCAGAAAATGTTGACGAAAAATTTGCGCGAATTAGAGGCAGAAGATTTAATTAAGCGTGTCGTTTACCCAACTGTTCCACCAAAAGTCGAGTATTGCTTGACGGAACATGGTAAAGAATTAGCACCTATTTTGGACCAATTACATTATTTCGGTTTAAAACATCGAGCGTACCTGGAAGAAAAAAAGATTAAGAATTTCTAAAGTCTACACACTGTTGTAGGCTTTTTTGGTGTAAAAAATTCTCAAAATGAATGAATAATTTTCACCTGAAATGAGAACACTTTAATTATGTTATTTATAGATTGTGGTGAACCGATTATTGAATGAGTGTCTTGTCATAAAAACACAGCGTTTTTCTATGACGGTTCCTGTTGTGCAACAATATTGAGTGTATATTTTTAGTTATTTATTATTTTGTTTAAACAAAATAATTGATGTATCAAAGTATGAGAATGCAAATGATTTACATTATAAATTATTTTATTTCTTTAAAATTAAAATGCGGTTAACATTGAGAAAAAACAGCTAATATAAATATCATATTTTATAATTTATTAAAAGTCTCTATGGATAGGTTTTTATTACCTTTCTTTTATTAATTTAGTTATTTATTATTCAATAAATAGATTATCTAGTTTGTTATGGTTGGTATATAGACGTTTGCTTGTTATTGGCATGTAAATATTGACTTGTTTATTTTATTTTTGGCTATGTCACAACAAACAGTTGATAAATAGCCATTTTTATAGGG
>CAMMST010000051.1:0-18019 GCA_946499615.1 Enterococcus cecorum
GTTCCACGATTGTATTTATGATTGGCAATATTCATATGAACAACATAAGTTCCATCAGTTTGCTTACTTGCTTTGTACCACTTGATATCCTTTTGATTTTTATCAGACCAAATCGGTACCAAAATCTCTTTAACCCCAGAATCAATTTCACCTTTAATAACTACATCATAAGTCCCACTTGAAACATTTACATTTATAATTTTCGCATCTAATTTCGTAGTATTTATTTCCGGTAAATTAGTATCGTTAACTACAATTGCTCTACCAGAATGATCATTATTATACATATATACATGCGTATGATAAATCCCACGGTGATATTTATGATTAGCAATGTTCATATGCACTAAATAGCTTCCATCAGCTTGTTTAACTGCATCATACCACTTAATATCACTTTGATCTTTTGCTGACCAGATTGGGACTTTCACATGATGAATTCCCGAGCTACTGCTTCCATAAACAATTACATCATAACTTCCTGTTGATGTATTTACATTCTGAATTTTAGCACTCAATTTGGTTTCACGTGGTTCAATAGCAGTATCCTCTAAAACAGTTCCAATATTATGTTTGTTATCGTTTGAATACACGTAAACATGAGTATGATAAGTTGCTCGATGATATTGATGTTCAGAAAAATTCATATGAGCAATCCATGTACCATCAGCTTGTAATTTTGCTTCATACCATTTGATATCTTTTTGCTGTGCATCTGACCAGATTGGAACAAATACATTTTTAATGCCTGACTGGACATTTTCATTCACTTTCACAACAACATCGTAGGTACCATTTTCTTGATTCACATTCTTAATCGTACCTTCGATTGGTTTAACTGCTTGAACAGCTGCTTGTACGGCTACCTCAGAAGTCGTATTGGCAGTGTTTGGCGCAGTAGAAGTTGTTTCCTCAGATTTGGTAACTGAGGTTGTGGAAGTTGTAGTCGAAGTTTCATTTAATGCATTCGTTGTACTTGTTGATTGCGTATCATCGGCATGTACTGATTGAAAAGTCGGATATATCCCTGTTAGCATTGAAAGTGTTGTGACACAAACACCTAAAGTCATCCATTTTTTCATTTTCATAAACCCTTTTCTCCTCCCAAATATTATTTCCCCACTCTGAATTTTTTATTCCCCTTGTGCAACTGCTGCTAGCATGCCTTGTAGCGCTTCTTGCCATGTAGGAATATGGAATCCAAGTGCTTTAGCTTTAGATAAATCCATAACTGAATATTGTGGGCGAGTTGCTTTTTGTGGAAATTGTTCTGAAGTGACAGGTAATACTTTCACATCTGTATCTTTCAAAATTTCCTTAGCAAACTCATACCATGAACAAGCATTGTCATTTGATAAGTGATAAATACCAAATGGCGCTTTTTGATCAATCACAAAATACATAAACTCCGCTAATGTACGTGTCCAAGTTGGGCGGCCGAATTGGTCATTAACGATTGTAAGTTCATCGCGTGTCTCAGCCAATTTTTGCATCGTAAAGACAAAATTGTGACCATATTTACCAAATACCCAAGAAGTGCGGATAATGTAGTAATCATCCATGATTTCTTGAACCGCTTTTTCTCCTAAAGCTTTGGTACGTCCATATTCATTTAACGGATTGATTGGTGCATCTACTGCATATTCACCATCCTTTAATTTTCCGTCAAATACATAGTCCGTACTGATATAAACTAATGTAGCACCTACTTCTTTAGCTGCTAGTGCAACATTACGTGTACCATCCACATTGATTTTTTCATCTAATGCTTTTCCTTCATCTTCTGCCTTATCTACTGCAGTATAAGCAGCACAATGATAGATAACAGTTGGTTTTAGATTAGTGATATAATCCATTGTCGCTTGAGCATCCGTAATATCCATTTCCTTGGCATCAGTAGAGACATACTTCACTCCTTTTTCATCAAGTAAATGACGTAATTCGGTACCTAATTGACCATTTCCACCAGTTAATAAAATCATATTTTTTCTCTCCTTTAAAAATCTTTTAAATGACTTTATGCTTTAAATCGTTGAAAAAGGCTGCTCAGAATGATTCGAGCGAGCCTTTTAAAAGTTTTTATTGAGTTTTTTACCAGTCAGATTGCTTATTGACCGTTTTTCGCATAGTTTGCTTCCACCGCTTGTTTTTCAGCTTCCCACCAACTGCGGTTTTCTTGATACCATTTAATTGTATCGGCCAAACCGTCTTTGAAGTTAGTGAATTGTGGTTGCCAGCCTAGTTCTTCGCGAAGTTTCGTTGAATCGATGGCATAACGTAAATCATGTCCGGGACGATCATTGACGTGGTCGTAAGCTTTTGGATCTTGACCCATCAATTCAAGAATCAATTCGATGACTTCTTTATTATTCTTCTCACCATCAGCTCCGATTAAGTAAGTTTCACCAATACGGCCTTTAGTAAGAATCGCCCATACAGCTGATGAATGATCATTGGTATGAATCCAGTCACGTACATTTTTACCATCGCCATATAATTTTGGACGAATGCCACTTAAAATATTGGTAATTTGACGTGGAATGAATTTTTCAATATGTTGGTAAGGACCATAGTTGTTAGAGCAGTTTGAGATTGTTGCTTGTAAACCAAAAGAACGAACCCAAGCTTTTACTAAAAGGTCTGAACCAGCTTTAGTTGAAGAATATGGGCTTGAAGGATTATAAGGTGTTTTATCAGTGAATTTTTCACCTTCTCCTTCACCATGACCTGGTAAATCTTCGCGCAATGGTAAATCACCATATACTTCATCAGTTGAAACATGGTGGAAACGTACATTATGTTTGCGACATGCTTCAATCAAAGTATACGTACCGATTAAGTTGGTTTGTACAAATGGGAATGGATCTTTTAAGGAATTATCATTGTGTGATTCAGCAGCATAATGAACAACTGCATCTGTATCCTTCACCAATTCATCGACTAATTTCGCATCCGCAATATCACCAACTACCAATTGTACACGGTCTTCAGGTAGTCCTGCTAAGTTTGCTTTATTCCCAGCATAGGTTAATTTATCCAAAACAGTGACATGCACTTCTGGATGATTATTGACAACATAATGTACAAAGTTTGAACCGATAAATCCGGCTCCTCCAGTTACGATAATTTTTTTCATAAGTCTCTCCTTAAATTTCGCCATATACAAATGGGTTTTCTGCTTCAAATTCTTTCAAAGTAGGATGTTTTTTGTCCTTGTCAGATAGAATCGCTTTAGAAATATCGATTGGCCAGTTAATTGCTAAATCTGGATCATCAAAAGCAATTCCACCATCTGCAGGGGCATTATAATAATTATCACATTTATATAAGAAATTCACATTATCAGTTAAAGTCACGAAACCATGCGCAAAGCCTTTTGGTACAAGTAATTGACGATGGTTGTGTTCTGAAAGGATATAACCTTCCCATTGTCCATAAGTTGGGCTACCCTTACGAATATCCACGATTACATCTAATACAGCACCAGTGACGACACGAATTAATTTGGTTTGTGCTGCTTCTCCTTTTTGGAAATGTAGGCCACGTAAGACACCCGCTTGTGAAGATAAGGAATGATTATCTTGCACAAAATCATAGTCTAAACCATGTTCTAAAAATTTGGCTCTTGAATAACTTTCTGTAAAGAAACCACGATGATCTCCAAAGACGTCCATTTCAATGATTTTTACGTCTTGTAGCTTTGTATCATAAACTTTCACAACAAATCCTCCTAGTTTTGCGCAGCTAATCGTAATAAATATTGTCCATATTGGTTTTTCTTCAATGGTTGTGCTAATTCAACCAATTGTTCTTTTCCGATATACCCCATACGATAAGCAATTTCTTCTAAACATGCGACTTTTAAGTTTTGGCGTTTTTCAATCGTTTCGATAAAGGTAGAAGCTTCTAATAAAGATTCGTGCGTACCTGTATCTAACCATGCAAAGCCACGACCCATCACTTCAACAGATAATTTACCGCGCTCTAGATATACTTTATTCACATCAGTAATTTCTAGTTCACCACGCGCAGATGGTTTAATATTTTTAGCAATTTCAACCACATCATTGTCATAGAAGTAAAGACCTGTTACTGCATAATTTGATTTTGGATGTTCTGGTTTTTCTTCAATTGAGATAGCTGTCATATTTTCGTCAAATTCAACCACTCCAAAACGTTCTGGATCGTTGACATGATAACCAAAGACGGTCGCACCTTCTGTTTTGCTAGCAGCACGTTGTAACATTTTTGATAAACCGCCACCGTAATAAATATTATCTCCTAAAACAAGGCAGACACTATCATCACCGATAAATTCTTCACCGATAATGAAGGCTTGTGCTAATCCATCTGGACTTGGTTGTACAGCATATTCAATATGAATTCCTAGCTCATGACCATCACCGAATAATTCTTCAAATCGTGGTGTATCTTGAGGGGTAGAAATAATCAAGATTTCCTTAATTCCTGCCAACATCAAAGTAGACATTGGATAATAAATCATTGGTTTGTCATAAATTGGCATTAATTGTTTTGAAGTTGCACGAGTTAATGGATATAGACGTGTGCCACTTCCGCCAGCTAGAATAATTCCTTTCATAAGTAAAAATCTCCTTCAACTTTTATTTACTATCTGATTATCTCATTTTACCAAACATTTGTCACAAGTTTCTAGATTTTGATAAAAAAATGTAAAAAATTTTTATTTTCTAATGAATTTCTTGTAAATAATCGCTCCAATCAGATTCACCCGCCAGATGAGTTGCTGTAATTTGGACGATTTGGTTTGTAATTGGCTCGCATTGTCCTCGTGACGACGATAATCGGTCAAAACTTCTGGTAAAAGCGCAACATTTGGTTCAGCCATAATTCCTATAAACATATCATGCATCGGTACATGTTTAGGAATGGGTAGAATTTCGTGCTTTAAGTCTGCTCGAAAGGCCATACCTGCACCGATATAGCGATTGCGAATAATATTGGCAATCGTTCCTGTTTTTACCTTTTTATACTTAAAATAAGAAGCATGTACAAGTTTTAAATCAGAATCGACAATAGCTAAATCACTTAAAATCAGTTTGGTTTGTGGCTGTTTTTGGAATAAAGCCAGTATTTTTTCCACTTTATTCGCATGCCAGACATCGTCTTGATCGGCTAAAAAGATAAAATCGCCTCGGCTTTGAGAGATGCAGTAGTTGAAATTAGCAATGACACCTTTTCTTGGCCCCTGTAACAAGCGGATTTGTGGGTATTTATTTTGAAATTCTTGGATAATTGCAAGCGTATGATCAGTGGAGCCATCATCAGAGATTAAACACTCATCGTCGTAAGAAAGCTGACTGAGGATACTTGATAACTGTGCTTTTAAATATTTTTCTCCATTATAAGTCGTCATACAAACCGAAATCATAGTTACTTCCCTCGTTTCAACTCAAAATAACTTCGTAAAGTCATCTTCCAAATTTGGCGATTTTTAACCTTCACCCATTGTTTGAGTGTTCGTTTTAATAATTGTTTGCGATGATTGCCCAATTGTTGTGTTTCGTAATTTTGATAATAATTTTTTTCTGCTTGTAAAATAGATTGATAGCGTTTGGTCGTCATACTTTCATAATGCATGACTGATAATTCATGCTGTAGTTTAGATTCAAGGACATAAACTGATTTTTGTTGCTGAAAAATTTCGAAAAATAGCCAATGATCCAAAAAATCTAGTGGGAATTGTGTATTAAATCCCCCAAGCTGCAAAAGAAAAGATTGACGCAAAACAGTCGCAGAGTTAATAGCCATAACTCTTTGCTGATATAGCCCGGTAGTTAATGCTTGAAAATGGCGATTAATATATTGATTTGCCTGAATTGGTGAAATTTGTCTCGTCTTTTCAAAAACTTGTGGACAAAGCGCGACACAATCTTGGGGGACATGTTGACTTTGTTGGGCTACTTCTTGTAAATAGTCACTTGTAATTGCGGTATCATGATCTAGTAAGATAAGCCATTGCGCCTCACCCATTCTCTCTAGTGCTAAATTATATGCTTGGGCTAATCCAGCATTTTCAGGGCGATGAATATACGTAATAGATAAATCAGCCGGTAATTTTTGCGCAACTGGACTATGATCAATCAATAAATAGCCGCTAATCGTTTGACCGACTTGCTGGGCTGTTTCTTTGATATTTGGTATATCTTGCCAGTTTTTCTCATAACAAACTTGCACCAGATAAGGTAAAGTTAAAACCATCGCCATCCCCACTTATTGAAAAATTTTGCCATTGATTGCATAAAGACCATAAATAATTTTCGACTACGATGTGCGCCCTTACCATACAAATGAATCACCGTATCAAATGGTGAATACAAAATATGATTGCCCGTTTGATTCAGGCGTAAACAAAAATCATTATCTTCAAAATACATAAAGAAGCGTTCATCATAGCCTTGAATTTGTTTAAATACATTGACATCTATTAGCATGAAGCAGCCTGAGCCCATCGTAATGATACTACTTCTATCATCAGGTAAATTGCGACACTCATAATCAGCTAGCCTCTTGTCAAATAGCTTTTTGACAAATTGAAAAGGCACAAAGCGTAAAAAATAATCGAAAACCGTTAACTTATGCCGTACCAAATGTTGGGTCGTACCATCTTCATTTAAGACTTTCGGACTCACTGCAGCAATTTTATCTCTTTGAATCAGCGTCAACATATGCGTCAATACTTCTTTTGTCACAATGATGTCTGGATTGCAGATAAACGCATATTTACTTGAGGTATTTAGCAAGACTTGGTTATGTCCGTGACCAAAACCTAGATTTTCCGCTGCTTCAATTAAGCGGATAAACTGATATTTTCGTAATTTTTCACGATAGCTTTCCTCTGAGGCATTATCATAAACTACCACTTCAAAACGCTCATCTTGACCCACTTCTCTTTGTAGACAATCAAGCGTCCGAAATATATCGCTACTATTATGACTGACAATGCTTATCAATACTTTTTCCATAAATTCTTCCTATTCTTCTCTTTCAAAAGCCAATGATGGTTTCGCATTAAGACTTAAATCAGCAAAATCGCCTTTTTTCATAGCAGTAAAAGCGTAACTAGCCACCATCGCAGCATTATCTCCACATAATTTTAATGGTGGAATTAATAAGGTCACTTCTGGTAATGCTTCGGTCATGGCTTGTCGTAGTGCTTCTCTTAGTCCTTGATTGGCAGCCACGCCTCCTGCAACGATTAATTGTTTCACAGGATATTCTTGGCAAGCGCGTATTGTTTTTGTTACCAATACTTCGACGACACTTGCTTGAAAACTTGCGGCTAAATCTTCTAAAACGAGACTTTCATTACGCTGTTTGGCATTATGAACCAGATTAATAAAGGCACTCTTTAAGCCACTAAAACTAAAATCAAAATTATCTTCATGAATCATTGCTCTTGGAAAATGATAAGTATCTTTCCCACGATGAGCTAATTCATCAATTTCCTTCCCACTTGGATAGCTTAAGCCCATCACACGACCGACTTTATCATAGGCTTCTCCAGCGGCATCATCACGGGTTTCGCCAATAATCTCAAATTCACCATCTGCTTGCATATACACTAATTCTGTATGTCCGCCACTGACTAATAAAGCCATCAATGGGAATTCCAGAGGTTGTACAAATTTGGCAGCATAAATATGTCCGGCCATGTGATTAACAGGAATTAAAGGTAGTCCATGCGCCCAGGCAAAAGCTTTAGCCGCGGACAAACCAATGAGTAACGAACCTACTAACCCAGGTCCAAAAGTTACGGCCACTGCTTTTAAATCATCTGGTTGCACATTTGCCTCACTTAATGCTTCATTGATACATAAAGTAATTTGCTCGACGTGATGGCGGCTGGCTACTTCAGGCACGACCCCTCCAAAACGACGATGACTTTTTATTTGAGAAGCAATCACATTACTTAATATTTCATCCTCACTAGAAACCACAGCTACTGAAGTTTCGTCACAAGAACTTTCAATAGCTAAGATTAATTCTTTCATGTTGTTACTAATCCTCTCTTTGATATTGATAAATCCAAGCATCTTCTACTGGATGTTGATAATAATTTTTGCGCTTGGCAATTTGCTTAAAACCACATTTCTCATATAGATGAATAGCTGGCAGATTACTTTGACGGACTTCTAAAAAAATGGTTTGCACTTGTTTTTCAAAAGCAACTTTTAGAAATTTTTGCATCAATTGATAACCAAAGCCCTGATGTTGGTATTCTTTAAAAATCAATACTTCATCTATTTCGACTTCATCCAAAATTTGACGATAACTAATAAAGCCAACCAACTCTTCTTGTACTTCCAAAAACAAATAATTGGTCATTGCACTATTTAAATCAGCCGTAAACTGTTCTAATGTCCAAGGTGCCCCATAAGTGAAGGCTTGATTCATTTTTTGATAGATTTGAGTGATTTGATTATCTAAGAATGCTATCTTGGTGGTTATATCTGTTTCATTTACTTTTCTAATCATCTAACATTTTCACCATTTCTAAGGCATCTTCATGATTTTTATCATAATAACGTGGTAAGCGCCGTCTGGAAATGAATCCAAATTTGCGATATAAGCGTTGGGCATCAAGGTTAGTCACGCGAACTTCTAAACTCATTTGCATACAGACATTTTTCCGGGCAAACTGCTCCACTTCTCCTAATAAAAAAGAAGCAATCCCTTGTTTTTGATATTGTGGTAAAACTGCTAAATTCGTCACATGTCCATCATAAATATCTACGCGCATCCCGATAAAAGCTACTAATTCACGCTTATCAAACACGCCAAGATATAAGTGTGGCTTTTTCGAATAGAGCTCAGACAAGAAAATACTTCTCGTCCATGGTAAATCACCTTCATACACCACCCGTTCAATCCGTAATAATTCTTTCATATCTGTGGGAAAAATTTCGCGCACCAAATAATCAAGTGCATTAAAGCGTACGAGTTTGGCGTGATATTTGCGTTTTCTACGAGTAATGAATGAAAAAATGAAATTTTTAGATTTTTTCCACATATTCCTGATCGCTCTTTTCTTGTGCGTGGGTCTGCAACCACTTCTCCTCAGCTTCCACTAACTTCAAATACGTTGGTAAAAAGCTAGCTACATCTGTTACCGGCACTTGGTCAAAACCTAATTGCGCTAATTTACTGGCACTTGGATATTGCCAGTTTTCGATGGTGTTCACTTTCGCTTGTGGTGCATACTGCGCAATTTCGTCAGTGAACTTTGCTACATCTTTGCCGACCAAATAAATGGCTTGATCTTTAAAATGCGCTAACACTTCAACGATTGGATAGTGTCCGGCTGGCATCACTTCTACTAGTTCATTTTCTTGCCATACAAAAGCTTGTGCATACACATTTTTCCGTCTAGCATCAAAAATAGGCACAATAATTTCTGAAATATTGACACAATTTGCAGCGAGCACTTTCAAACTAGATACGCCCACCAAATCAATATTTAAGGTATCCGCTAATGTTTTGGCCGTGGTTACCCCAATACGCAGACCGGTATATGAGCCTGGTCCTTGTGCCACGACAATCCGATCAAGATCAGTTGGTTTTACATTGACCATTTGCATTAATTGATCAATTGCTGGCATTAACGAGATGCTGTGATTTTTATTTACTGTGGTCTGAATTTGACCGAGTAGTTGATGCTCTTCATGTACAGCCACTGCCAAGGTTGCATTTGAAGTATCCATCGCTAAAATTTTCATGTTTTTTCCCTACCTTTTCAATGTCTTTTCTATTATAACAGAAAACTGTGACCATGACTAACTTTCATTAAAGGATTTCAAATTCTTACATTATTCAATAAAGTAAACATACAACAATCTTTCATCAACAAAAAAAGAACCGAACATCTGCTGTATACAAATTCGCATACAGTTTGGATGTTCGGTTTGAATTGATTAGATTTTTTGCCATTTTAGAATCTGCCGAATATACATGGCAAGAATTCCTCCAACGACTAGTAATGACAAGAGCATATTGGGCCAAAAAGCACCGAAAAGCGCAACTAAAACAACCGCAACCACCACTGCGATAATTGTCGCAATCCATTTAGCAAACATAATTAAAACCATCTTGGCATTACTGCGACCGCGATTAATTAACTGGATATAATCACTCCACTCAAAGAACGGTTGACGATAATCTTTCAGTAAATAATTGGCTGTTGCTGGAATCGTATAAAGGACACCACCTAAGACAAAGACGACTGCACTAAATAACGTAAATTTACCTATCAGGGCAATAGCAATCAAAATAAGGAAAGTGAGTGTGCCTTGAATCATTAAGATAAATTGAAATTTCAAGCGTAAATATTTTTTTATATCTTGTGGCGTAGTAGCTAAAAAGTGAAAATTTTGCCGTTCAAGTGAAACTAAAATGGATGGTAAACTATTCGGGGTAACCATTAAGCTAGCCAATAATACGCCGACCAATAAAAAGATGCCATAATACTCAGTGCCAGCTTTTAATTCTGCGATTACCTGCATAAAACTAAAACCAAAAAATAATGGTAATAAAATCGTCGCACTAAAAATTTGAAATAATAAAGTACTTTCTCCTATTAATCGCCATTGATAGCGCCAAAGAATAGAATGAGCATTGTCTTTTTGACCGACTGCTTTTTTCGTCGCTTTGGTTACGACATTGACTTCATTTTGACTCAATAATGGATAGATTTTGCTTCGGGTAAGGATGACCATCAATGCAATCACCATCACAAGGCCAACCAAACTGCTCGCTCCTGGAACTGAAAAAGGTTGCGAAAGGGCGAATAAAAATGGTTGGATAAAGAAAACGGGCGCTGCTTCTAAATTTTGCGCTGTGTAACTATTCAACAAAATCGCAATCACTATTAATACTGAGGTAAGAATCATCATCACCTTAGCCACTTGTTTGAGGCGATGCTTGAAAGCTGGAATCAAACTCAAACCAAAAAGCAGTAATAATGAAAGCAAGAAGATAAAAACAATAAGTACAATCCATAAAAAGATGGAAAGAATGACAGCAAGCACAGGATTCGTCCCTGCGTGTAGACTGTAGTTCATAAAGGCGGCTAAGCAAGGAAATAGATAGATAATCATCGTAAAGACCGTGATAAAAGACTTACTCAATATCACTAAGTTTAGCGGAATGGGCAAGGTTTTATAATGGTCAAAATCATTATTATCAAAAAAAGTATTGTAAATCAGAGAAATACCTTGAGATAGCGAAATACCTACTAAAACTAAAAACAAACCATTGAATTGCCCAGGATATCGATAAAGATTTTGGGCCATAAATATGCCACCATACAAAATAACGATAAAAATTGGGAATATCAGATTTTGCAATACCAAACCTTTGATTAAATCATCGCCATACTTTCCTTTACTGCGGAGACGATTAGTCATTTGGGGATTACTCTGGATTAATCCCAGTTTAAGCAAGGCCACAAATTGTTGTTTATTCATGTGCCTCACCTACTTTTTCTTCGCCAGTCATCGATAAGTAGATTTCTTCTAATGTTTTGCCTGGTTGACTAGCTAATAAATCCTCCACAGTTCCGGTATAAATGACTTCTCCTTTTTTCAAGATAGCCAATTCATCACAAACTTCTTGGGCAATAGCTAAGATATGTGTTGAAAAAATCACTGTATTACCATTTGCTACATGTTTTTTAATCAATTCTTTTAATTCGAATGCTGACTGAGGATCTAAGCCTGTCAATGGTTCGTCTAAAATCCAGATATCAGGATCTAATGTCAGAGCACCAATTAATATGACCTTTTGGCGCATCCCATGAGACATACTAGAAATTAACGTATTTTGGTCGGCTTCCATCGAAAAAAGCTGAATATATTCTTGCATTCTGGCCGCCACATCTTGGTAGTTGATGCGGTAAATATCAATCATTAACCGCCAATATTCCATCGCTGTTAATTGTAAAAAGAGGTCAGGACTATCAGGTACATAGCCAATTTTTTGCTTAATTTCTTGGCGATGCATCGTTAATTCGCGTCCATCCACTTTAATTTGGCCTTTTGTTAAATCATGGGCACTGACTAAACTTTTAATCAATGTGGATTTTCCCGCACCATTATGTCCCAACAAACCAAACACTGTACCATTTTTAATTGTAAGGTTCACATCTTTGAGCGCTTGTTTTTGGTCATAAAACTTCTCCGCATGAATCACTTCAATCATTTTTCATCACTCCTTGTCAATATAGGATAATTGTAACATATATCACAGACACCAGTCATCAAACCTAAGAACTAGTTTTTACAATCCAAGTAAAAAACACGCACTTGATGAAAAGTACGTGTAAATAGTGGGATTATATCGATATTTTTCTTGCTGCAATAAAATCATCTATGTCCGCAATAATATACAGTGGTCCAACAGTATGCAGCGATTCAAAATAATCATACAGATAATTCCAAATATGATATTTCGTAAATAAGGCTTCCACTTGTTTGCCGGATAAATTTTTTGCATTCTTATAAATCTCGACACAATATATTAAAAAATCTCCTTGTCTACTCATTTATCCCGCCTCCACTGGAATGATAAAATGACCATATTCGCGTTCTTCCTTATACATTTGAAAAAGTGTTCTTGGACTAAAATGCCAGACTTTACTGTGCTCATCTTCTAGTAATGAATACACTTCAGACTGATAAAATTCTTTCGTTGCAGTAATTTCATCCAATTTATAATGCTCTTTAATTAGCTCTACAACTTGTGGGATAATCAATGTTAAAATAACAGAAAAATCATTATTCATTTACTTTACCTCCCTATCAATCGTTCCAGTAAATTCCAAATCAAAAATACTTCTCTAATATATTTTACCATACTTTACCTTAATATTCGGTATTTTTATTTGCTTTGAAAAAAACACGCACTTGATGAAAAGTACGTGTTCATTTCTTATTTAGTTGAGTCTCGTAAAATTAATTTTGTTGCAATAGTAATCTTTCGCGGAAATGGGGCATCCTCTTTTGCTAACTGAACCATCGTATCCAGTGCTAATTCTCCCATCCATTCGGTAGGCACTTGGATGGTACTTAAGCTCGGGCTGACATATTTAGCCACTGAAATATCATTAAATCCTATCACAGCAATATCTTCCGGCACCTTTAATCCGTGTTCTTGAATTGCTTGCATCGCCCCAATCGCCAAGGCATCACTAGCAGCAAAAAAAACATCTGGTAACGTTTCAGGCTGTTTGGCTAAAAAGTTTTGCATCGCTTGTTTGCCACCATCTACTGTGAAAGGTGCAAACAAATAGTTTTCCTGACATGAGAGTTTTAAACGTTCTAAATTTGCTTTAAAATATTGATATCGTTTGTCGGCTACTTGATGGTGATTGGATTTCGTATATTCTACTCCGCTGAGCATACCGATATTTTCATACCCAGATTTCACGATATAATCCACCACTTGGGCCACACTTTGTTCAAAATCGATGACTAAAGAATTATACCCAGATATCAGTTCATCTGAATCGACAAATAAAATCGGTTCATTGGTTTGTGCAAGTAGTTTGATTTCTTGAGCTTCAAATTTTCCTAAAGCGATAATGCCATCAGTGGTTTGTTCCGATAGATGATGCAAAGACTCTTTTAACAAGCCAATATTTAATTCTTCGGCTTTTTTCTCTATGCCTAATCGAATCGCTAAATAATATAAATCTGCCAACTCTTCTTCACTATCATACCACTGCACTAAACGAAAGGTCATGACTTCTTTTTTCTTATTCTTATGTTTGGTATAGTTGAGCTGTTCGGCAACCTCAAAGATTTTTTGACGTGTTTCTTGGCTCACCGAAAGCTCCATATCATAATTTAGGACTCTAGACACCGTGGCTGGTGAGACTTGGGCAAGATTTGCAATATCCTTGATTGTTGCCATAGTTTTCCCCTCCTAAAGCGTTTGAATGAAGCGCATGAAGGCTGCTTGACCTTGTTCATTACGTTTAAACACACCAGCATCTGCTAAAACTTGTGAGAAAATTTGTCCTACTTCTTGGCGGATGATTTCCGTTGCATTATCTTTGGTGAATGAATATTTCTTCTTCATTTCATCTGCCCAAGGACGATGATAATCAGCTAGCTCATTTTCTTGATTTAACACATATTTTTCAACTTCGACTAATTCTGCTTTTAGTCTTGGTGGTAAGACTGCCAAGCCCATCACTTCAATTAAGCCAATATTTTCTTTTTTAATATGATGAACTTCTTTGTGTGGATGGAAAATACCGTCTGGATGTTCTTCAGAGACGTTATTATCGCGCAATACTAAATCCAATTCAAACAAGCCTTCTCGTTTTCTAGCTATTGGTGTAATGGTATGGTGTGGCGTACCATCTGGCGTAACTGCTACAACTTGCACACTTTCATCACTATATTCACGCCATTTGCCTAATATTTCATTCGCAGCTTGCACGAGAGGTTCTTTTTCCAAACCTTGCAAACGAATCACTGACATTGGCCATTTCACGATACCCGCTTTGATTTGCGGAAATTTCTCTAATTTGATTTCTTTTTCAATGGGAGCTTTGGCCATTGGAAACTCATGGCGGCCTCCTTGATAATGGTCATGCGTTAAAATCGAACCACCCACAATTGGCAAATCGGCATTCGAACCGACAAAATAATGCGGCAATACTTCAACGATACGTAATAATCTTTCAAACGTTGCCTCATTAATTTGCATTGGGCGGTGTTCTTCAGAAAGGATGATGCAATGTTCATTATAATAAGCATATGGCGAGTATTGGAAGCCCCAACTTTGACCATCTAAATTCATGCGGATAATGCGATGATTGGCTCTAGCAGGAAAATTACTGCGACCTTGATATCCCTCATTTTCCATACAAAGCATGCATTTCGGATAGCTCACAGACTGAACTTCACGCGCCTTAGCAATATCTTTAGGATCTTTTTCTGGTTTGGATAAATTAATCGTAATCTCTAATTCCCCATATTCTGTTGGTGCGGTGTAAACAATATTTTTAGCAATATCACGCGTTTTAATATAATCGTTTTGCTTAGATAATTGATAAAAATAATCCGTTGCCGCTTCTGGTGACTTAGAATAATGTTGTGCAAAAAAGGCGTTCACAACAGATGGCGGAGGTGTTAAAAAGTCCATTATTTGTGCCGTTAACTGTTCTTTTTCGCTTTGGCTATTTTCAATGACCTGATTTGTTAAAGCTTGTTCTAATAGTTGATCCAATAACTCCAAAGAAGATTGGGTAACCGGGCGCACTTGGGTATTTTCTAACGCGTCTTCACCGATTAAATGCAATAATCGGTTTTGTACATAAATTCTATCCATTTCCATCCAGCCACCTGCTTGAATGGCAATCGTTGTAAAATCAGTAATCACTTGACTAATTGACATCTTTTCACCTTCTATTAAGTAAAGCGATAACCTAAAATAGATTATCGCTTAACACTCTTTATTTTTTGTCGTCGTAACCATGTGGATGGGATACATGCCAATTCCACGCAGTCTCAATAATTTTTTCGATATCTGTGTATTGTGGTTGCCAGCCTAAAATTTCTTTGGCTTTTTGACTGGAAGCAACTAAAGTACTTGGGTCCCCCGCTCTTCTTGGGGCAATCGTAGCAGGGATTTCTTTACCTGTTACCTTGCGTGCAGCTTCTAACATTTCTTTTACTGAATATCCTTGATTGCTACCAAGGTTAAAGAAGTTGCTCTCATTACCAGCATTTAGGTATTCAAGCGCTAAAATATGGGCCGCGATTAAATCTTCTACTTGTACATAGTCGCGAATACAAGTACCATCTGGTGTTGGATAATCATCACCAAAGATTTTTAATTCTTTGCGTTGACCTAAAGCGACTTGTAAAATGATTGGCACTAAATGTGTTTCTGGTGTATGGTCTTCACCAATACTTGCATCACTTTTAGCCCCAGCGACATTAAAGTAACGTAAAGCAACATATTTCATACCATAAGCGTTATCAGCCCATTTCATCATTTTTTCCATCATTAGTTTACTTTCACCATATGGATTTTTCGGATTAGTTGGTGTTTCTTCAGTAATTGGACTTTCTTTAGGTTCACCATATGTAGCTGCCGTTGAAGAGAAGACGATTTTCTTCACATCATGTGCTTCCATCACTTCAAGTAAGATTTGCATCCCGTAAACATTGTTATTAAAGTATTTCAATGGATTTTCAACGGATTCACCAACTAAAGAACTAGCTGCAAAGTGCACGACTGCATCAATGCTTTCTTTTTCAAACACTTGATTTAAAAATGCTTTATCACGGATATCGCCTTCATAAAAAGTAGCATCTTTGTGTACAGCTTGACGGTGACCGGTTAATAAATTATCCACAACCACCACTTGATAACCCTTATGAATTAATTGATCCACTGCATGTGAGCCGATATAGCCAGCTCCACCTAAAACTAAAATTGACATGATTTTTTCACCCTTAACTTATTTACTTAATTTACGTGCACCATCATCAATCTTTGCTAAATAAATATCGGTATCATAACCAATGACTTCACGATATTTTGCTTTGACTTCTTCAGTAAAGGATTCAAACGCACTTTGTTTCACCAAGGCAATCGCACAACCCCCGAAACCAGCACCTGTCATACGCGCACCTAAAACATTAGGATTTGCTTGAGCCGCAGCGACTAAAGTATCTAATTCAACCCCAGTTACTTCATAATCATATTGCAAAGATTCATGTGATTGATTTAATAATAACCCAAATTTTACTAAATCTCCAGTTTGTAATGCATTTTTTGCTTTTAATGTTCTTTGATTTTCAGTCACGGCATGTTTCGCCCGTTTGATTAAGGTTGCATCCCCAATTAAATCTGTATTTGCATTAAAGGTTGCTTCATCTAAGTCACCTAATGATTGAATATCTAATTTCTTTTGCAAGCGTGCCAAAGCTTCTTCACATTCAGCGCGACGTTCATTATACTTAGAGTCTGCTAATTCTCGACGTTTATTCGTATTCATAATCGCTACGACATATTCACCGAACGCTGCTGGAATCACTTCATATTCTAAAGTATTGGTATCTAGTAATAAGGCATGATCTTTTTTGCCCATACCAATAGCGAACTGATCCATAATACCTGAATTCACACCGATAAATTTATTTTCAACTTTTTTACCAATTTTTACTAAATCTAACATTTCAAATGGTAAGTCAAATAAATCACGTAAAATAACCCCGGTTAATAGCTCAATCGATGCAGATGAAGAAAGCCCGGCACCGTTTGGAATATTTCCATTATAGGCAATTTCAAAACCTGAATCAATTTTACCACCAGCTTCGATTAAGAACTTCACCACCCCTTTAGGATAATTGGCCCAATCATGCACTTTTTGATAGCTTAAATCTGCTAATTCAAATTCAATAATCCCTTTTTCTGGGAAGTTAGCAGAATATAATCGAATTTTTTGATCTTCTCGTTTGTGCGCTTGTCCATAAGTTCCAATTGTGATGGAAGCTGGAAAAACATGTCCCCCATTATAATCGGTATGCTCACCAATCAAATTAATCCGACCTGGTGCAAAGTAACTTCCAGTTGGTGCAACGCCAAATTGTTCAGTAAAGATTGCTTTTAATTCATTTTCCATTATGAACGCCTCACTTATAAAAGTTTTAGTAAATTTATTATAGTTTATTTACTAAATATTTTCAATAGCTTAGTTCAAAAAAATTAAAGGCTTTCATTTTTTGTTAAATTCATGAGATATAAATGGAGTTATATATTATCTTTTGTTATAATAGAGCTAGGAAATAAATGAGGTGATTGCAATGAAAAAATTTTTTAGTGGATTTTTAACAGGTACTGCGGCAACTGTTTTAGCTGCGTTAGGTACGGCTAAATTGGTGAAAAAAGTTTATATTGAACCAATGGAAGAAAAAGAAAAAGAATTAGAAGAAAAACGACGTCGCGCACACCGAAAAAG
>CAMMST010000052.1:0-17677 GCA_946499615.1 Enterococcus cecorum
TTTGCATATCAATAATTATAAATTATTAAATAACCTACATATTCTTATAAAACTATTGAAAAATAATTTTCTGGGTGTATAATCTTAGACAAAATACTAATGAAAAGAGAAAAAAGATGACTAGACACACCTCTACTTATGATAAGGAAGCCTACAAAGAATTAACTCATATTCAAAAACTACTTTTAGCCGACGAACCATTTACCGTTTCAAAAAGAATCCATGCGGCTAGACGTGGCCGCTTACAAGAGCCTTTCCTTACCGCAGATCAAAATCGTATGCCAAATTATTTCAAACGAGCCATTCGCTTATAATAATTAAAAAAAGAGTCACACCACGACAAATGGTTGACTCTTTTTGATTATCCTCTATGATTGGATTGTTGCATCATCATATAGGCACGATATTTTTCATCTAATGTTGCAATATCGCACTCTAATCTTCCGCGCTCTCTTGCATGAACACGCTTGGAAGCTGTCCATGATTTAGAAGTAGAATTCAAAGTTAATAATTTTGCAAACTCAAATGGTTGATTCTCAGCTTGTACAAGTGAGTTTTCACTATCTAACGTAAAATACTGTACTTCTCGAATAGACTCCATACTATTCCCCTCTAATATTCTTTCATTCCCCAAAATCATTATACAACCATTTGCTAGTAAAATACAAGAAAAATTATCAATTTTCAACAACTTTTTTTAGTAGTTTCTATTTTAATAAACAAAGATAAATATGTAAATACTCGTATAAATAAATATTTACATATGTAAACTATTTTGTTCCATATTCTCCCACACGTCTTAAAAGTCTATTATTTCAACATTTCCAAATGAATAATAACTAAATTGAATTTTATTTTTATAATAATTCTAAATTAAAATAATATATCAAAATAATCATCAGAGAGAATCACATTCCTGATATCTCGTTTTTTTACTCAAATGCATAAATAATCACTTTTTTTATTTTATCAACGAAACATTATCTGTAGCAAGCACTTACATAGATTTTGCTGTTTTGTTTCGTCTTCTGATTTAGGTTAAAATCGTTAACCTATTATTCTTTTTCGTCATCCCTTTCTTTTCAATCATACACATTTTTCATTCAGAACAATTCATAAAATGTCAAAAACAGGTATTTTGGTCTATTCCAAAAATAAAAAAATAGCATTGATAATCTTATTTGGCCTATAATTTTTAAATTTTTTTGATTTTTTTTGCATTTACCCCTTTTCATTTTGAGCATTTTATAAGATAATGGAGTATGTAAAGATTGTAAATATATTTTTTCTTTACATCTTTACATATGTATTTGCTGTTTCAAGTTAATGTAAATTATCTTTTCCCATATTCCAATGAACGCACATGTCTTTTAGGCATGTGCGTTCATTGTTAGAAACAAAAAGCGTTGGAGACAAATCCAACGCTTTTAGATTACTTAACCCAAGCTTTGACTTTTTCTGGATTGGCTTTAATCCAATCTTTGGCAGCTTGTTTTGGTTCTTTCCCATTTTGAATAGCTAACATGACGCTTTCCATATCTTTCGTACTCCAATGGAAATTATCTAAAATTTGATTGGCTTTTTGATGTTCTTTGGCAAAACCTTTACTTGTCATTGTATGAATTTCTTCAGCTGAACCCATACTCTTCTTATCATCTTTTAGGTATTTCAAATCATATTTGGCAAACATCCAATGAGGAGACCAACCTGTAATGACAATGTCTTCCTTATTTTTAATTGCTTTATCTAAGGCCACGACCATTGCACCTGATGAAGAAGTCTCCACTTGCCAATCACTTAAATTATCATAAGCTTTGACGGTTTTCTTAGCACCAGCAACAACCCCTGCCCCTGGTTCGATTCCAGTGATTTTTTTAGCAGCTTCATCTGATAAGTCGCTAATCGCATCAACTTTCATATAACTAGGAACGACTAAACCTACTTTCGCCCCTTTTAAATTAGCCCCTAAATCCACCAATTGATCTTTATATTTTTTGTATTGACTCGCGTGGGTATTTGGTAACCAAGCTGCCACCATCGCATCGGCCCGTTTATTGGCAACTGCTTCCCACATGACAGCATTATCCAGTGGAGTCATCTCTACTTGATAGCCTTCATCTTCAAGCACTTGCGCAATCACATTGGTTGAAGCCACCTCAGTATCCCATTGCACATAAGCTAAACGAATGGTTTCTTTGGTTTGTGTACCTAACACCACATTTTGGACAATAGCACCGATTGCTAAAACAGCTAAAACCGCTGAAGTCAAAGCTATTTTTTGTTTTTTCGGCATTCTTTGATGTACATGTTGTTTTTCACGATTTGTATATTGGATAAAGCGGTCAATCATAATGGCTAAAATAACCAATGCTAAACCACTGACAAATCCACTACCAATATCCGCTTTTTGTAAGGCTGCCAAGACATTGCGCCCAAGACCAGGTGCTCCGATCATTGAAGCTGTAACAACCATTGATAAAGCTAACATCGTTGTTTGATTGACCCCAGCTAAAATCGTCTTTTTCGCTAAAGGTAATTCTAACTTCAATAATTTTTGCCAAGCGGTGCCCCCAAATGAATCTGAAGCTTCCACTAGTTCTGTTGGAATTTGTTTAATCCCTAAATGTGTGAAACGTACAGTAGGTGGTAAAGCGAAAATCACAGAAGCGAAGACCCCTGGCACCATCCCGATACCAAAGAACGCCACGGCTGGAATTAAATACACAAAACTTGGCATACTTTGCATAAAGTCTAAAATAGGGGTTAATACTTTTCTGACCGTCTCACTTTTTGCCATCCAAATACCTAGTGGCACCCCGATAACAATCGAAATCACACTAGCTACTAACACCAATGTAGTCGTTTGTAAAAGTGCATCCCATAGACCTTGGTTAGCAATAAAAACTAATCCTAAAAAGGTAAAAATCGGTAAACCTTTTTTCTTGTTCGTAATGATATAAGCGATCACTGTCAGTAACACAATCCACACTGGAATAGGTACTAAACCTAATATTCCCGTAATTGTGTCCATCACTTTTTGACCGACAGTTTGTAATAAGTTAAATAGCCCAGAAAAATGAACCGTCAACCAGTCCGTCAGCTGCTCAATTACTTTAGCAACGGGCCATGTATTTGTTAAATTATCCATTGACAACTTCCTCTCCTTGCTGTGTTTCTGCTAATGCTTCAATGACCGAACCACGAATGACGACACCTAAGACTTTGCCATTTTCAACAACGGCTAATGGTGTTTTGGCGTCATATAAAACATTAAAAATATCGGTAACCAACATGTCTTTATCAATCGTTGGCATTTGTTCATCCAGTACATCGCGTAAACTTAATTTTTCATTTCTTGCTCTTAATGCGGCATCGGCAGTAATAATTCCTTTTAATTGACGTTTGCGATCGACTGCGACTAACATACTAATTTCTTCTTTTCGCATGCGATTCAAAGCAACATTTGGTCCATCTAATTCAATATTCGTCGTAATCGCCGGAACCATAATGTTTTGGGCAGTTAAGACTTTGGTACGATCCACATCTTCCACAAACTCGCGAACAAATTGATTTGCTGGATTGGTTAAGATTTCTTCACCCGTACCGATTTGCATGATTTGTCCATCTTTCATCAAAGCAATTCGGTCGCCAATTCGTAAAGCCTCATTTAAATCATGCGTAATAAAGATAATCGTACGTTTTTCTCTCGCTTGTAAATCCAATAATTCGTCTTGCATTTCACGACGGATGAGCGGGTCTAGCGCAGAGAAAGCTTCATCCATTAATAAAATTTCAGGATCATTGGCTAATGCACGAGCCAATCCTACACGTTGTTGCATCCCACCAGATAATTGGTCCGGATATTGATCAGCAAAATCTAAAAGACCCGCATTATCCAACGCTTTTTTTGCTCTTTTTTCGCGTTCTTCTTTAGTAACACCTTTAATTTCCAAACCATACTCGACATTTTCTAAAATCGTACGGTGTGGGAATAATCCAAAACTTTGGAACACCATATTAATTTTGTGACGGCGAACTTCTCGCAAACCTTCTTTATCTAACTTGGCAATATCTTGACCATCAATAAAAATCTGACCATCTGTTGGTTCAATTAAACGATTCAGCAAACGAATCAACGTAGACTTCCCACTACCAGATAATCCCATGACAACGAAAATCTCACCTTCATTTACTTGAAAGTTTGCATCATAGACCCCGACAGTTGCGCCAGTCTTGGCTAAAATTTCCTTTTTGCTTTTATTTTCTGCAATCATATTTAATGCTTGATGGGTTTTGCGTCCAAATATTTTCGTTAAATGCTTAACTTCTAATTTACTCATTCAATCCCCTTCTTTCTGATTTTCTTTAAGTGACTACTTTATAATACCATCATGTTGTCACTTTGTCAAAAAGGATGCTTTCCTAAAAAATCGTACAAAAAAAAGACAGTTAGCCTAGTACTAACTGCCATTATTCAGCAAAATAGCTATTTTTTCCCATTAAATCTGGCTTCAACACGATAAATTCTTTGCCCACGACTAGAGAATTTTTCTTCGTATTCTGTCATGATATTGCCTTCATAATCACTATGATGTAAATCTAGCCAGACTTGTAAAATCGTCATGCCATACTGTGAAAAACTAGCTAATGAATATTCAAATAAGCCTTGATTATCGGTTTTAAAATGTATTTCTCCAGCTGGTTTTAAGATTTTCTCATCAACCGCTAAAAAACTCTTATACGTTAAGCGACGTTTTTCGTGACGTTTTTTCGGCCATGGATCAGAAAAGTTCAAATAAATTCGATTCACTTCACCATCTGCAAAATACTCTGTCAAACTTGAACCATCTACATGCAATAATTGTACATTGGGCAATTCTTCAGCCAAAACTTTATCTAAAGCAAAAGAGACCACACTGACTTGAATCTCGACACCAATATAGTTAATTTCTGGATGTGCCTTAGCCATTTCCGTAATAAATTGGCCTTTTCCCATCCCAATTTCAATATGAATCGGATGGTCATTGCCAAAGCGCTCATGCCACTTTCCTTTAAATGTATGGGCTTGATCCACCACATATTCTGGATGAGATGAAATCAATTCTTCTGCCCCTTTACGTTTTCTAACTCGCATCTTCTTTCCTTTCTTTTTCGCAGCCAACTTTATCTTCCTAAAGAAATAGACGGAAATCTATGTTTTTGAGAATTCCGTCTATTAAGAGCGATATAGTCTTTTTAGTTGGATAATTTCGCGGTTGGTCTGGCGATAATCACTTTTTAATACATTCTTTTTAATTTCTTGTAAAATACTCAATAAAGCATACCAATAAATTTTTTCCATATAGTCACTTTCAGGCTCAATCCCATAGCTTAATAACCAAGCACTCCAACTGGCAACTGGTACATAAGAGCCTAGGATGGTTGCGATATCTACCGCTGGATCGGCAAACATAATCGAATCCCAATCCACTAAATAAAGATAATTCTGGCAGACAATCCAATTCTTATAATTCACATCTCCATGTACCACACAGGCATCACGCACATCAAAAAGTGGGATATGCTCTTGTAAGTACTGAATCACCATCTGTAAAAATGAATTTTGGGCAATCTCTTTTGGTAACTTCTCACAATAATTTTGCAACATCAATTCAGGTGGGAACAGTTGGCCACCTGTCTTTTGGAGCATGGACTTTAAGGAAGGTGAATGGTGTAAATGATATAGCACATCAATCACATCATTGCGTTTACCAATTTCATCCGCTTGTAAAATCCGTCCATCTAACCATTCTTGTGCTGTTAAAACATCTCCTGAACCCGTGCGTTTCGTCCATACTAACTTAGGAGCAATCCCCTCTTTGGATAACGCCGCAAGCATCGGAGTGGTATTTCGTTTGATAAAGACTTTTTCTTTTGCACGCATGCCGACAAATGCTTTACCCGTATCGCCTTTTAATGGTTGCATACGCCATTCGTTATCCACACGAATCTCCATCAAATTTTACTCCCTTCATTTTAACAGTAACTATAATTGTAGCCCCTTATATAAAAATCGTCAATAGCTGAAAACCAATCAACACGCATTTTCATCACAATTTTATTTTACTTGAGAAGCTGCTAAAATCTCATCATAGCATGGACAACTTAACAAATGATCATTAATGACACCAATTGCTTGTAAATAAGAATAAATAATCGTTGGACCGACAAAGCGAAATCCTCGTTTTTTCATATCTTTACTAATTTTTTGGGAGAGTGCATCTTGACTAGGAATTTCTTCTTCATTATGCCATTGATGATGAATCACCTGATAATCAGTAAACGACCAAATATAAGCATCAAAACTACCAAATGTTGCTTGCAATGCTAAAAAGGCCTGTGCATTACTAATGACCGCCTGGATTTTCATGCGATTGCGGATGATGGCTGGATTTTGACAAAGGGCTGCAATTTTTTCTTCATTATAGGTAGCGATTTTTTGAACATCAAAATCATCAAACGCCTGTCTAAAGCCTGCTTGTTTTTTCAAGATAATGGCCCACGATAGACCCGCTTGCATCATTTCTAGTACTAAATATTCGAATAATAGTCGCTCATCATGACAAGCTCTGCCCCAACGTGTATCATGATAGTCTTGCATTTGTGGACTTTGCAACGCCCAACTACATTTTTGCATCCTCATTCACCTCAAGTTCATTGTACTAAAAAACTAAAGTCAATACTATTTCTTTTTTCATCGAACAATTCTAAACAGTTTCATAGATTTGTATATTCTTTAACCAAAATTTGTTACAACAACTTAAACTTATGCCATCCCCCTCTTTAAAAAGTAAACGTTTTCTAGTATAATGAATGGCGTAAGGAGGAAATCAAGATGCAACTACCCAAATCCACACAAGCGATGACTGATTTTGCAAATTTAGTCACTTATGCTTTTGATAAAACATCATCTGTCTTAAATGAAGAAAAATTTCATTCCCGCTATCAGCACGGATTATGTTTTGGTTCTTATCATAATGATCAGTTAACAAACGGCCTGATGATTAATCTATTTCCAAGTTATCTTAATCATCAGAAAGTACAAATGGCTGGTGTAGGTTATGTAGCGAGTGATCCAATTTATCGTGGACAAGGGAGTATCAAAGCACTCTTTGATGAAGTTTTGCAATACTTATATGAAAAACAAGTAGCCTATGCGCAACTCGCTCCATTCTCGGCAGGCTTTTATCGTCAATTTGGTTTTGAAGAGGCCTTTTATCAAAAACAATATCGCTTTGGTTTTGACGCATTTGAACGCACTAATTTTCAGCATGACTTGACCTTAAAGCGCGGCAGCTATGATGAACTGTTAGCAGATATCCAAACCGTTTATCAAAAAGCGCATCAAGGTGGGCTCTGGCGTGAAGAGTGGTGGTGGCAAAGACTACATATTTATTATCCAAATCGCTTTTATGTCGTAATTTATGACGAGGCTCATCCCGTAGGCTATCTCATCTATCGTAAAATGGGTAGCACCTTTCAAGTAGAAGAATTGATTTACCTTCACTTGAATGCCTTAAAAGCAAGCCTACAGTACATTAAGTCCCATCAATCGACCTTTCAAGAAGTGACCATTTGTGCGAGTATCCAAGAAAGATTAGAATGGCTCTTTCCTGAACAAAAGCGCATTGAAATCAAGATTCGTCCTTACATGATGAAACGCATACTCCATATTGAGCAAATTATCGCCCAATATGAAGCATTAAATTCCCTAGTGATTCAGGTTACACAAGATGATATCTGTTCACAAAATGTCGGCTATTGGCAATATATTGGTGATAGTTGGCAAAAAACAACAACTAAGGAGGCGGATTTAAGCGCAGATATCACCACTTTTAGTGCTCTCTTACTAGGGGAACTTACCGTGGATGAGGCAATTTTTACCCAGCGTTTACAAGCAAGTGCTAAGGCGCAAAAGTTAAAATTACCTTCATTCAATCAGCAATTTTTTGATTATTATTAATTATCAATGTCTCAAGCGTTGACAAAACTTAGCAAAAGAGAAAAAAAGTGGTATCTTAGCAGCTGTGAACTTAGCGGTTTCTACTTTAATCTATGCACCATTCGTCATCATGGCAACGATGCAAGAACAACAAAAAGAACAAAGTGCTAAATAATGAATGCAAACAAAGAGCGTTGTTTTCATATTTGAAGACAACGCCCTTTTTTTATTAATATTTTATTTTCTTTAAGCGCATCGGTACATACGCGCCCTGTAATATAACTACAATGACAATATTTCCCAATATAACAAAAGGTACTAGGTGTAACTGGATAGTCAGCAAACTAACCAATATGAAAATCAACACACTCACACTTAATGTCCAACGCAATATCATATAGAAGTTCTTTTCTTTGATTTCTTTAGCTACTGGATAGAGTCTAGTAAGTACTTGACTTTGATATTGCGTCATCAAAGGAATCATTTGGAAAGTAATCAAGTATAAAAACAAGCCACTAACAACTAGACTAAAACGCCAATCATCCACCGCCAACAAGCAAGCGCCCCCTAAGAGTAATAGGCGCACGATTTGGCCAAAATATTCATCACTGCGCATGAACCGACGCACAAATAAATAGCTGTAAGTTTTTGTTTGCTTTTTTGCAACTCGATCAAATAACCATTGTGCCCCACGCATCTTGCGCATTTTACTTTCAATAAACGGCACATCGGTAAACAAATTAATAAAGCGATAGATCCGATACATCCGCTTTTGTTCACTATCAATGGTATACGTCCAATCAATCAAACTCGTTTTCAACCGTTTTTGTTGACTGAAAAAATGTAAGTTGACTAAAAGAACCATCAAATAAAAGATCAACCAATGAATGAAAAACAAACCGACTAAAGCCAAAATGGAGCCTATCCACCAAACTGCGCGAGCCATTTGCCGTTTTTTCTTGGTCAATTGGTAAACAGCTTGACGTTTGGCCTGTAAATCCGCAAATTTTAAACCAATTAAGCCAATTAATATCAGCGGATAGCTTGCTAAGTCCCAGCCGAGCGAAACTTTGATTAAGGGCATCAAAAATCCTAGTCCAAATGCTAAGACAATCGCCGGTAAAATCAGCGAATAATTCCGCGCTTGGTCTAAATAGCGATTCATCTCTTCTTCTTTGGGTAAGAGAAAGAGTCGGTCAGCCGGTTTTAATAAAGTAGCTAGCTTGCCGACTAATAATAAAAGAATACAAATCGCTAAAGCCAAAAAACGACCTGGATAAAAAGGGGTGGGCAATTGTTTTAAGATTTGTGAATAGTATAAAGTCGCACCGCCAAATAAAAAAGTTAAAATCACGACAAAACTATCATTCAAAATATAGCGTAAATATTTTTGTAGCTGGCGATGATGGTTCGCTAAACGACTCGAAAACAACTGATTCATCACGCTTCCTCCAATGTCAAGGCTAGATATAATTCATCCAATGAAGCATCTGGCATCGCAAATTGTTCTTTGATTTGAGCAAGTGTTCCTTGCGATTTGATTTGTCCCTCATGCAAGAAAATAAACCGGTCACAGTACTTTTCAGCAGTGGACAAGACATGAGTAGACATCAAGATACTTTTACCTTTTGCTTTTTCTTCTTTTAATAGCTCTAACAAAGCATGAATCGCTAAAGGATCTAACCCTAGAAATGGCTCATCAATAATGTAAAGGCTCGGTTCGATTAAAAAGGCACAAACAATCATGACTTTTTGCTTCATCCCTTTAGAAAAGTTGGCCGGAAACCAATCCAAACGCTTCTCCAATCGAAAAGTCTTCAATAACTTATCTGCTCTTTGCATCGCCACATCCATGGGAATATCATACGCCATGGCAGTCACTTCAATATGCTCTCTTAAAGTTAATTCCTCATATAGCACTGGACTTTCTGGAATAAAACCGATTTTTTGACGATATTGACTCGCTGACTTATTTAAAGATAGACCATCAATTTCAATCGTCCCACTCGTCGGCTTTAGTAATCCGATAATTTCTTTGATAGTTGTACTTTTCCCGGCACCATTTAAACCGATTAAAGCAACTAACTCCCCATTTTCAATTTCAAAATTTAAATCTTTTAAAACAGGATGCTGAAAATAGCCTCCTGATAAATGCTTCACTGTTAAAGTCATCTTCAATCCTCCAAAATAGACTATCTTCATTATAGCAAAAATCTTATGAAGAAAACATGAACTTTCAAGCAAAAAAAGATACCCAACACGAAATGATTCGCATTGGATACCTGATTGCGTCTATTAAGCCAACTCTTCTTGGAACTGACTATTATATAAATCAGCATAGAAACCATTTTTCGCCATTAAAGCGTCATGGTTACCCGTTTCAACAATCGATCCTTGATTCATCACAATAATATTATGGGCATCGCGAATAGTAGATAGACGGTGTGCCACGACAAAACTTGTACGATTTTCAAGCAGACGATTCATCGCTTGTTGGATTAAGATTTCAGTACGCGTATCTACACTAGAAGTCGCTTCATCCAAAATCAAAACATCTGGATTGGCTAAGAAAGCACGGGCAATCGTAATTAATTGACGTTGACCTTGAGAAATATTGCTTGCTTCTTCGTTTAAAATCGTATCATATCCTTCTGGCAACTTACGAACAAATTCATCTACGTGGGCTGCCTTGGCTGCGGCGATCACTTGTTCTTTCGTCGCTGATTCATTACCGTAACGAATATTATCATAAATACTTCCTGTAAATAACCAAGTATCTTGTAAAACCATTGAGAAGTGACTACGTAATTGTTCACGCGTCATATCACGGGTATCTTGACCTTCATAACGGATACTTCCACCTTTAACATCATAAAAACGTTCAAGTAAGTTAATCAAGGTCGTCTTCCCTGCACCAGTTGGACCGACAATTGCCACCATTTCACCCGGTTTCACATCTAAATTAAAGTCTTGCATCAACACTTTATCTTCAGTATAGCCAAATTGGACATGTTCAAAACGGACTTTATAAGGTGAATTTTCTTCTTTAGCTACCCCGCTTGGCACATCTTGCATTTCTTCTTCGTCTAATACTTCAAAGACCCGTTCTGCTGAGGCGATGGTTGATTGAATGGTATTAATTAAACTTGCTAATTGAGTAATTGGTTGTGAAAATTGGTTCGTATATTGTAAGAAGGCTTGGACATCCCCTAATGGTAATTCACCATGAGCCACACGTACGCCACCAAGTACAGCTACAAAGACATAGCCTAAGTTTTTCACAAAATTCATCAATGGCATAATAATCGCTGAAATAAATTGTGCCTTCCAACCAGCTTTATAAAGTTCTTCATTTTCTTTTTCAAAAACTTCTTTATCACTGGCTTCATGGTTGAATACTTTAACAACCGTATGACCACCATATGTTTCTTCTACTTGGTTATTTAATAAACCTAGACTCTTTTGTTGAGCTGCAAAATATTTTTGCGATTTAGGCGCAACAATCATTACCACAATCAAACTAAGTGGCACAGTAGCTAGGGCAACCAAAGTTAATTGCCAACTAATGGTTAACATCATGTATAAGACCCCAACTAAAGTCACGATACTGGTTACAAATTGGGTTAAGTTTTGTTGTAAAGTCGCCGCAATATTATCCATATCATTGATGACCCGTGACATGATATCGCCATTGGTATGCGTATCATAATATGAAATTGGTAAACGTGACATTTTATGATCTAAATCCCGACGCATTTCATACACTGTGCGTTGTGAAACCCGAGTCATAATAAATTGTTGTAAGAAACTAAAGACGGCAGAGATGACATACATGCCAATCACAATCAAAATAATTTTTTCAATCTTATCAAAATTAATTGGGAACTTATCAATTTTTAGTCCCATTTGCATTTGGGCATAACCTTTCATCACACCCTTAAAGATTTCAGTCGTTGCTTTCCCTAATATTTTTGGTGTTTGGATTTGGAAAATAACCGAAAGAATGGCTAAGACAAAAACCGCACCAATCGCTACTAAACGCTTCGACATGTAGCCAAATAGTCGTTTGGTTGTCTTCCAGAAATTTTTAGGCTTTTCACCTTTTGCTCCAACGCCATGCCCTGGACCGTGACCCGGACCTGGATGTCGTGGTGCTTGTTGTTTTTGTTTTTCTTCACTCATGCCAAATCCTCCTCTCTTAATTGGGAATGAACGATTTCTTGGTAAGTGGTATTATTGGCAAGTAACTCATCATGGGTCCCTTTACCAACCACTTTTCCTTCATCTAAGACTAAGATCATATCGGCATCCATGACCGTACTTACCCGTTGCGCGACAATGACTTTAATCTTATCATGCATTTGTTCTTTCAACGCCTTACGTAATTTAGCATCAGTCTTAAAGTCTAATGCTGAGAAAGAATCATCAAAGACATAGATATCAGCTTGTTTCACTAACGCACGGGCAATGGCTAGACGTTGTTTTTGTCCACCAGAGAAGTTGCCGCCACCTTGTTCAACGTGATGATCAAGTCCATCTTCAAATTTTTCAACAAAATCCTTCGCTTGGGCAATTTCTAAAGCTTTCCAAATCACTTCATCACCGGCATTTTCAGCGCCATACTGCATATTTTCGCGAATCGTACCAGAAAATAGCACGGCCTTTTGTGGAACGAAACCAATGACTGAACGCAAATCATGTTGTTTCACTTGACTAATATCTTGACCATTAATCTTAATCGTACCACTTTCAATGTCATATAGACGTGGAATCAGATTGATCAAGGTTGATTTACCGGAACCAGTCCCTCCGATAATCGCTAATGTCTGGTTCGCAGTTACTTTAAAGTCAACATCTTCTAAGGCTAACTTTTCAGCACCGGTATAGCGATAATTCACATGTTCAAAAGCTAGTTCACTCTTTTTACCAGCTAAGGCAATTTCACGAGGTTGCTTAACATCTGGCATATCGTCTGGTAATTCAAGCACTTCATTGATACGTTCAGCTGAGGCCTGCGCACGTGGTACCAAGACGAAAATCATCGACAACATCATGAAGCTAATTAAGATTTGCACCGCGTAAGTCATAAAGGCAATCAAGTTACCGACTTCTAAGCTCTTATCAGCAATTAGATGACCCCCAAACCATGTGATGGCAATATTCGTCCCACTCATTACTAAAGTCATAAATGGAATCATAAAGGCTACAATCGTATTAACTTTAATCGCCGTTTGAGTGTAATCGGTATTAGCATCATCAAAACGTTTCTTTTCAAAATCATCTTTTCTAAAAGCGCGAATGACACGCACCCCTGTTAAGACTTCACGAAAGACTAAGTTCAGACGGTCGGTTTTCTTTTGCATGCTCTTAAATAGTGGTACGGCAAAAATCATCAAAAGGACAATAAAGACTACGATAATCGGAATCACGAATAAGAAAATCTTGGTTAATTCCGCATCTTTTCGATAAGCCAAAAAGCTCGCTCCGACTAAGGTAATCGGTGCATTAATCATCATTCGTAAAAACATTTGCGCCACCAATTGAATTTGGTTCACATCGTTGGTGGTACGAGTAATTAAAGAAGCGGTCCCGAATTTATCAAATTGATGTAAAGAAGAACGCTCCACTTTTTCATAAATCGAACTACGTAATTCCTTCCCTAATTTTTGTGATTCACGGGTCGCAAAATACGTATTACAAATCGCGGCAACAATACTGACTAATGAAAAACCAATCATCACAAAACCAGTATGCCAAATATAATCAATATCGCCTTTAGCTACCCCGTTATTAATGATATCAGAGGTCAAATTAGGCAAATATAGATCCGCTAAGACTTGGACAATCATGAATAAAAACGCCATAATCGCAGACATGACTGACACACGTTTCATTAATTTAAACATCTATTTTTCCTTTCTGCTAGCACCCATCTCTAGCCAATTTAATTTTTTCTCATAGCGGGTAATGATTTTTTGAACATCCACTTTTTCTTGATCCTTTTGACTACGATACCCTTCTACTACACTGGAAATGAATGCATTCATAATCATTTGAATTAACAAATCCAAATCCTCAAAAGAATCAAGAACTAGTAAATCAAAATTGACATACTGCTGAAAAATCTGACTTTGCGATTCTTTATTCTTATGCATTTTCTGATGATGTTTATGAAAGTTCGCTGTAAATTTTTTAGAAGAACGATAATTCATATTCATAAACGAAAATTTAAAGAAATTCGCATACTCACTATTAAACAAATGCGGAATCGCCTGTTTAAAAAATTCACGATAAGCCGCAAATAAATCGCCTTTTTGTTCAATCAGCATCTCTTTTAAGAAGTCAAATCCAATACTTTGAACCGTTTGAAAACAATAGAAATAGACATCTTCTTTATTTTCAAAGTACTGATAAAAACTGCCCCGCGGGATTTCTGCATTTTTCACAATATTAGCAATCGATGCCTCTTCTAATGGGACACGCGAAAACTCTTGAATCGCAGCATCGGTAATACGTTTGCGCTTTTCTTCGGGCAAATGCAAAAATGTTTCTGTTGGCATAGGCTCACCTCATTTCGTTTATTTATGACACTCTGTCACATGACACCTTGTCATAATATACCCAAACGAAAAAAATTGCAAGTAAAAAATTCAATCAATTGATAAAATTTCAAAAAAAATAAAAAACACCTGACATTCAATCGTTTTCAGTCAGATGTTTGCTATAATGAAAGAAAAAAGTAGGTGAAGAAAATGGAAACTCTGATACTGCTGATTATGGGGACATGTATTTTAGGCATGGTGATTCAATTTCTGCGAAAAGAAATCACTGGCAAAGTATTTGGCTATGCAGCGATGTTTTTATTTATCCATAGTTGTACTTCAATGTTAGTTGGCTTTTTGGCCTATGAAGGATTATTGACTGTACAAAAGTTAATGAGTCTATCACAAATACTTTCAGGGATATTGATTATAGCCATTAGCATCAAATATTACCTACAATTACGAAAAAAAGCCAAAGACGAATAAAAGTCCAGCGATGCAGCATCTTGCATCGCTGGACTTCTTTTCTTCCTGTTTATTCTAATAGCAAGAGTTCATCAAATAAAATCTTGCCAATGACAGCAAATAAGCCATCAAAAAGCATTAAGCTCATATTCACTGCTAGAAATAGGGCGCACCGTTCAAAACCATTTTTGATTTTTTTGTGCTTCATAAACAAATAGGTTAAATAATTCGCCAGATAAGTAATAATTGTTAATATGATAATCATTTTTTCTAAAAGTAACATCTTTATTCCCTCTTTATCGGCTACAACCTACCTATTACAACCCTTAAACTAGCTATAGCCTTTTTCTTTTAACTCAATTGATTGACAATTTTACGCATTAACTCAGCCGTTTCTTGAGGCAATGCATGATAGCCGTCTTTGAGATGATCTTGCGCTTGGATAAAGTCCAAACGAGTTTCCATTCTATCTTTTAAGCGTTCACAATAAGCTTTATCCTTAAAATCAACTGGATAGCCATCAATTGCTAAGTATTCTACATCTTCAATCGTGCCAAATGGTTTGAATTCCCCACTTTCAGCAATAATCTTTTCAATACTTCCTAAAGTAACTTCTTTCGTAACCTTCTTACCATTGAATTCATCCGTGTTTAATACGTAACAAGCTGTATGTTGGTTTGCGAATAATTCACGGAAAGCAAGATAGTCTTCAGATAATTTATAACTTCTGAATGGATTTGCATATGGTTCAATAACCAATTGATCACGGCGAACTTTACCGACTAAGTTTTCTGCCGTTGAACGTTTAGTAGCTAAGGTCAAGCCAAACACAGCGGCCAACGTAGGATTATTGATTTTAATCACTGGTGGCAAAGTATTATCTTTCATAATCCAGAAGATGGCATCGATTTTTTCAGATAAATGGTCGACACGATTTGGTGTAACATAACGAGATTTCACTGTACGACCATTACCATTACGCACATCTTCAAGGACTAATACTTTCTTACCCTCTTCGTCTAAGGTAATACCGACATTTTGACAAGTTAAGAAATAATTCACTGCATCATCGGTTAGTGGATAATCTTGCACTTTATCAAAATAGGCAGGTTCCAAAGCAGTGGTACTTCCTGTTGCACGATTAATCACAAACGCATCATCATGCAATACCTCTACCTTAGAATTTTCATCATGGTGCTTGGCTAAAGTGATTGTTGATTTACCTGAACCTGATAAACCGAACGCTGCCATCGTAAATGTCTTATCTGGCAAGTGATATTGTTTCATTCCGCCATGACAAGCCACAAAGCCATTACGATGTGCCGTTGCCCAAGCTAAAGTCAAGGTTGCTTTCTTCAATTCGCCAAAGTAGCGTAAACCTAGGATTGCAGCCGCATTTGCTTCTGGCATAAATAAAGCAAGGCCATTTGGGAAATCTGGATGTGACCAATCTGGATTGGCAAAAATATAAATATCATTTTCTGGATAAGGTTTGGATTGTTTATATTTGTCTAACCATTCTTGAGTCGCTAATTGGAAGTTCAACATATATGAGTATAGGTTCATTTCAAAGCCTTTTGGTAGCATCAAATGGCTACGAACCATAAATTCTTCATCAAGTCCCACCACTACTTCTGTCTTATAGAATTCTTGCTTAGTAGCTTGATAAACAGCTTCTCGTAACACGCGACGATACCCTTCACGATCAATACCTGGTTCAGTCACAATGACCCGAGCTGCTGCGGTACGACCTACGATAGCACCATCATTATTAGCCAAAATCTTCGTATCTTCAGCTAATCCTAAATCCTTGGCGTGTAAGATGGGCATATCAGTCACTACTGTTCCGGGTGCATTCTTAGCCATTTCATAGGCTTCTTGAATATTTTGAACGCTTCTCACATGATTACCATAAAAAGCGGATTCTACCAACACTTTAAATGGGGAAAAGCGTGGATTCTCTTTGGTAATTTCGCTACGACTGAATTGTTGAATTGTTGACATACTACAAACCTCCTACAGAACTTTAATAATGAAAACCTTTTCATTTACACTTACTATTATACTATTTTATTTTTAAAATGCACGGAATTTCTAAAAATAATTACAAAAACTAAATAATTTTTTTACAAATGGAGCGAATTGCACAAAGACAGTATTCAAAGACATTGATTTTTATGAACAAGCTACTTCTCACCTGATAACGAAAAAATAGGGAATAATACAACGAAAATCACTTCACGAGGAGGTTGGGAATTTATTTATACGTAAAAAATTTGACTGTATTCCATTACCTGAATATATTAAAGCTAGAAAGAAGGATGATAATATTTGTGATTTAACACACAAGGAAAATGAATCTCAACACTCAAAACAGATTAATAAGTATAAAGAAAAAAATCAAAGCTACACAAATCAATCTCTTAGAAAATGAATGGTCTAATTTATTAGCTAGTTTAGAGATGTTTTCAGATGATTTTTTGGAAGATGGTAGGCAGCAATTAAAAATTCAAGAGCGGGAAAATTTTTAGTACTACAGTTAATAAAATGTAGGCTATTATATAAATAATTTTGCAAATTTTCTAGTTAAATCTGGCTTGATACACAAACAATTAGTAAAAATTAGTACAGAATTGCTTGGAAACAGCGGAAACTAGGAAACTACTTAAGTATTCCTCAAAAAGAACAA
>CAMMST010000053.1:0-17393 GCA_946499615.1 Enterococcus cecorum
TACTTTGACTTGTTGTAGTAGTTGTTGTCGTTTCTGTTGACATAGCACTTGTTTCCGTAGATTCCGTTTCAGGTGCACTTGAGCTACTTGAAAGTGTCACTGTTGAACTAGTTGTTGTATTCGTTGTTTGGGTTTCATCAGCAAAATTATTTGTTGCTAAGAATAAAGATAATGTTGCTGCACATACACTAAATGTTAGCCACTTTTTTGATTTTTTCATTTTCCCACTCCTAAAATCAATAAAAATATATGTAGAATTTTATCGAAGTCATACCCTATATTTTTAGGTGTTTCTATATAACTATGATTATTTATTAGCAAAAAAATATACATGGTCTTGACTTAAAACAGACAAGACCATGTAAAATTATACTTCTAATAATTCTTTTTCTTTGTCACTAGCAATCTTGTCTAATTCTTTGATACTCTTGTCTGTTAAGTCTTGAATATCTTTTTCAGCGGAACGTAAATCATCTTCGGTTATTTCACTATTCTTTTGTTGTTTCTTATATTCATCGATTGCATCACGACGAATGTTACGAATAGCAACTTTTGCTTGTTCAGCCTCTTTTTTCACTTCTTTTGCTAATTCTTTACGACGTTCTTCTGTAAGTTGTGGAATGACTAAGCGGATTACATTACCATCGCTTGTTGGTGTAATTCCTAAATCAGAAGCTAATAATGCTTTTTCTACTTCTTGAACCATTGATTTATCAAATGGTGTAATCATCAATACACGTGCTTCAGGAATTGTGATTGATGCCATTTGGTTTAATGGAGTAGGTACCCCATAATAAGTTACTTGAACTCGGTCTAATAATGAAGCATTTGCACGTCCAGCACGAATTTGACCTAAATTGCGTTGTAAGTTTTCGGCTGCTTTATGCATTTTGTCTTTTGCTTCGTTAAAAATTGCGTCTGCCATAATAATCTCCTCTTATCTATATTATCTTGGTGATTGAAATCTACCACTTAACTAAATTTTATCACAAAACATTTTTGAACGCTATGAAAAATTAAATGATTGTTATCAAAAAAAGCCTCTCCCACTAGCAAAAGTAGGAAGGCTTAATCTTAGTAAACGAAAATTATTTTCCTTTAACTGTAGTACCAATATTTTCGCCCATGATTGCACGACGAATATTACCTGGTTCGTTTAAGTTAAAGACTACTAATGGAATATCATTATCCATACTTAGTGAACTTGCAGTAGAATCCATTACTTGAAGGCCTTTAGCAATGACTTCAAGATGTGTTAATTCTTCAAATTTTATAGCATTTTCATCTAATTTAGGATCTGCAGAATAAACACCGTCTACATTATTTTTTGCCATCAAGATAACATCAGCATTGATTTCAGCTGCACGTAAAGCTGCGGTTGTATCTGTTGAGAAGTATGGATTACCCGTACCACCAGCAAAGATAACCACACGATTTTTTTCTAAATGACGTTCAGCGCGACGACGGATATATGGTTCTGCAATTTGACGCATTTCAATTGAAGTTTGAACACGAGTTGGTACCCCTTCATTTTCAAGGGTATCTTGTAAAGCCAATGCGTTCATCACAGTTGCTAACATGCCCATATAGTCAGCTTGTGCACGTTCCATTCCCATTTGCGCACCAATTTGTCCACGCCAAATATTTCCACCACCGACTACAATTGCTAATTCAACACCTAAATCATGAACTTCTTTTAATTCTTTCACGATTTCTTTAATAGTTGGAGGATTAATACCAAAGCCTTTTTCACCAGCTAGAGCTTCTCCACTTAATTTCAAAATGACACGTTTATATTTAGGTTCAACCATTTTAATTCCTCCTGACTAAAAAAATTACTCGACTAATTATAGCATATAATCCAGTAAAACCAATCGATTCACTGAAATTTTCCAAAAAAAAGGAGCGCATAATAATCTATGCGTTCCTATTTAAATGAATGAGCTTATTGTTTAATTTGGCTCATAACTTCTTCTACAAAGTTATCAACGCGTTTTTCGATACCTTCACCAACTTCAAAACGAGTGAATGAAGCAACTTTAGCGCCTTTATCAGCAACAAATTTACCAACAGTCATATCAGGATCTTTAACGAATGGTTGGTCAACTAATGCAATTTCAGCTTTGAATTTCTTCAAGCGACCTTCAACCATTTTTTCAACGATGTTAGCAGGTTTTCCTTCATTTAATGCTTGTTCAGTAAGGATAGCTTTTTCGTGATCTAATTCTGATTGAGGAATTTGACTTTCATCAACATAACGAGGGTTGATAGCTGCTACGTGCATTGCAACGTCACGAGCTACAGTTTCATCAGTTGTTCCTTCTAATACAGTTAATACAGCGATACGTCCGCCCATGTGTAAGTAACCACCGAATGCGTCGTTATCGCCTTTTTCTACTACATGGAAACGACGGAAGCTGATTTTTTCACCGATAACTTGAGTAGCTTCGATTAAAGTAGCTTCTAATGTACCTTTAGATGCCTCTAATTTTAAAGCTTCTTCCATGTTAGCTGGACGATGTTCTGCCATTAATTCAGCAATTTCTTTAACTAAGTTTTGGAACATTTCGTTTTTAGATACGAAGTCAGTTTCTGAGTTAACTTCTACGATTGCAGCCACATTACCTTTGATTGCAACAGAAGCTAAACCTTCAGCAGCGATACGGTCGCTCTTCTTAGCAGCTTTAGCCATACCTTTTTCACGTAATAAGTCGATTGCTTTTTCGATAACACCTTCAGTTTCTACTAAAGCTTTTTTAGCATCCATCATCCCTACGCCAGTCATATCGCGTAGTTCTTTAACTAATTTAGCAGTAATTTGTGCCATTTTGAAAAATTCCTCCTATATCTTTTTAAAAAATTATTTTTACTTTCAAAAAAAGCTGTCTCAAAGGAGAGTGAGGCTCCTCACTTGGCCCTTGAAAACAGCTCCATTGTGTACATCTAATTATTCAGCTGATGCGTTGTCGCCTTCAACTACTTCAACGATTTCTTCGATTGAAGTTGCGTTTTCTTCTGTTGTTTCGAATAATGCTTCTTCAACAACTTCTTGGTCTTCACCTTGGTTACCTTCGATGAAAGCATCTGCCATTTTAGCTGTAATTAATTTAACCGCACGAATTGCATCGTCGTTTGATGGGATAACTACGTCGATTTCATCTGGATCGCAGTTTGTATCAACCATCGCTACGATTGGGATATTTAATTTACGAGCTTCTTGAACAGCAATATGTTCTTTACGAGGGTCTACGATGTACATTACATCAGGAATACGTGGCATTTCAGCGATACCGCCTAAGAATTTTTCTAAGCGTTCACGTTCTTTGTTTAAGCCAGCAACTTCTTTTTTAGGAAGTACTTCAAAAGTTCCGTTTTCTTCCATTTCATTGATAGCTTTTAAGCGACCAATACGTTTTTGGATAGTACCCCAGTTAGTTAAAGTACCACCTAACCAACGATGGTTTACATAGTATTGACCAGCGCGGATAGCTTCGTCTTTGATTGCTTCTTGAGCTTGTTTTTTAGTACCAACGAATAAAGCGATACCGCCATCTTCAGCGACTTCTTTCATGTATTCGTAAGCTGCATCTACTAACTTAACTGTTTTTTGTAAGTCAATAATGTAGATTCCGTTTCTTTCTGTGAAGATGTATTTCTTCATTTTTGGGTTCCAGCGACGTGTTTGGTGACCAAAGTGTACGCCGGCTTCAAGCAATTGTTTCATTGAGATAACTGCCATGTTTAAATTCCTCCAATTTGGTTTTTCTTTCTTCTTCTTATCTTTAACCTTGCTGGCAAACTATTTCTAGCACCTACCAACAATCCAATAAGAATGTATGTTTAGTGTGAATGCCACACCTTTGTTAGTATACACTAAGTTTTTGATAGAATCAAATAATTTATTTAAATTTTTTGTATTTCACAAAAACATAGTGCATCACAATAATTATTAGGATAGAAGAATTAAAAGCTGTTGAAAATAAGTACGTAAGTCCAGCACCTTTCAATTCATAAAATTTTACAAGATAATCACCTAAAAAAGTTGAGATCAGAGCATTTGCACAATAAATATATGTTATGAATTTGGTCTTATTAATTAAAGTTAACAAATAGATATAAAAAATGGAAATACTACTTAACCCTCCTGAAATAATTAATATTCCAAAAACAAAATCAAAGTGATTAATATCGATATTAAATATTAACGTCATCAACGGAAGACCAATATAAATACCAGCTACAACAAATAAAATAGTTAAACAAAAAATTGCCAAAGTAATATTCATTATTGTTCTAATAAATTTTAAAATATTGTCTCTAAATATACTAGCAATTGAAGTATAATAAGGAACAACTATCATTTGAAATAACAATGATATAATAAATGAAGGCATTGCTAATATATTGTAAACTGCCTGACTTTCTGTACTAAGATGAATTGCAATAGAATTTTTAGGAATATTTACTATATAGTTAGTCAAGAATAATCCAATAAAAATTGAAAAACAAACTTTATATATTGAAACAATATTATTAACTCTAAATTTAAAATCTAGATTAAAATATTCAATAATTATTTTAAAATCAATCAAAATTAACCATAAATAAGATGATATACTTGCAATAACAATTGACAATGTGATATTTTTAAAAACTATCAAGATTAAAACAAAAAGTATATCATAGGTTAACACCCTAAAAAAATAGGATAAACCCGTAAATGCAAGCTTTTCATTCTTTTGAAAAAATCCCGCAAATACATCAGCTATTACTTCAGAAGACATTAATAAAGTTAATACCAGTGCAATTATTGTCTCTTGATAATTCAATTTAATAAAATTAGAGTACATTAGAGAAAGCATGAGCATCAACGGAATTGTAATTAATTTAGATAGTAAGAAATCTGTAAATTTAAAATTTTCATCTAAATCGGAAACTTGAACGTTTCTAGAACCAAATTGTCCTACTGTTAGCATCTGCTGGCATACTGCCCAACCAATTGAAAATACGCCTGAAAGAAAAGCACCCGAAATTCTTGTTACAGATATTAATAGCACTATAGATGAGGCTGAAAACATCAACATACCTAATCCATAAAACAGTGAATTCTCTCTACTGGAATATTTTTTTTTAAAAAAGGACCTAAAAAAGAAATACACTTTACTCAACTCTCTTTTTATTATCAATAGATATTTTCTGAACGATTTCAGTTAATTGTAATTTCAACCTTGAAATCTGTAATGATTGAGTAAATGAGTATACAAGCAAAAAAATCACAGCCATAAATAGTAAAAAATTTGAAGTTACTTCAAAACCTAATAAGCTAGATATTGTATCAGGAATAATAGGAATTACAGCAAAAACAATCATAATAATTCCAACAAAGATCCAAAATAATGCATTACTCAGTAATATTTTATTTTTATTAATACTTCTTACAACGTAATAAACAAAAATAATAGACACTATTAAAATAACGATTGTATTAACCATTTCAATCTCCTTCTTTCATTAATGTTGAAATTAATATAACAGAACATACTTCTATCATATATCTAATAGATTTTATGGGAGTTATTGAGGATTTTCCTCCTTGTCTTTCAAACATATTAACTCCAACCTCCTTAAATCTATACTTTCGTTTAATCAAATGTACAATTGATTCCGGTTCTGGATATTTTACAGGATATCTATTTGCAAAATATGAAATTACCTTTTTATTTGCAGCTCGATAACCGGAAGTAGTATCGAAAATTCTTTTTCCAGTAGTAATAAAAATTATAAAAGAAATAATTTTTATTCCAAACCTTCTCATAAAAGTCGTTTTAAAGTCCGAAGAGGCTGGATTAATAAAACGCGAACCAACTATTATATCAGCTTCATTATCTATAAGCGGTAAAACTAAATTTGGGAGCGAAGAAATATCATGCTGACCATCACCATCAAACTGAACAGCTATATCATAATTCATTTTCTCTGCATACATATAGCCAGTCTGAACAGCACCTCCGATACCAAGATTCAACAATAAATCAATATGCTCAATATTATTCTCAGATAATATCTTAGAAGTCGAATCAGTAGAACCATCATTTATGACTATATAATCGACATCAAAAGTAAATTTATCCTTATTCTGTTTAATATTATTAATTGTGTTTAATATCGATTCCTCTTCATTATAAGCAGGGATAATTAATAAAACTTTCATAAATCCTCCTAAAGTTATAACACATGTGGAATTACTGTATACATAGCAATTCCTAAAGTTACTATATTTAAGAACAGTGAACTAAACAATAGATAGTTCACAATATTTATTTCATTATTGGAACTATTTACTATATATTTATTTAATGCAGGGCTAATATATATTGGAATTACCAATATCATGAAATAATAATATCTTCCTTGAACACCATTTACAAATAAATCACCATATTTGAAAACACGTGAATCTGAAGAAATTGCATAAATTATCAATAATGTAATAATAAATAATAAAAAGAATAGAGTAACTGTAAAATAGTTTTTCATTTTAATATCTAAATTAACTGACAGAAAAATAATTGTTACAACAAATATTATTGTAAAGCAAGTACTCATAAACCTTGATTCAGCAATAATGTATTGAAGGGGATTTGAAATACTATTCATTGAAATAAACAAAAAATCAATTAATGTTCTAATGATAGGAAATGGGTGTTTAATAAAATACACAAGACCTTGGGTACCTCCAATATTTGCTGAAGTATGAGATATGTGAACTAAAATTAAGTAGCCAAATGATAGCAGTAGTTCGAAAATAAATGCAACTCCTGCATATATCCTACAACTCGCATGTTTATATGATTCAGAAGGAAGAATTACAATCAGTAAACCTAGCAAAATAAATGGTATTTTCGTAAATGCGAATAAAAAGCACATTAATGTAAATATACATATCTCCTTAATCCCCACAGATTTGCTTTCATTATAAAAGTTTAGTATTAATGAAATAATTAGTAAGGAAAGCCCGAAATATAGGGAGTCATATTGATAACTAGCACAAATATAAGTTGCAAAAGGTAATGTAGAAATGAAAAAAAGTACTTTTTTATAGTTTCGTGAAATTTTTATTGCCAGTGCAGCTAAAATAGCATAAAACAAACAATTAAATATTCTGCCTAAAAAATACGATATATATATTTTTTTTGAAATTATAGCCCCCAATTTCCAACCTATTGCTGAAGGTAAAAATGACAAATTATTAATTCCAACTATTTTTCCTGATATATTTGATTTTTGATGCTCAATAGTATAAAAATTCTCTTCACCTTTATATTCGTTCGGGTGTCTTAATATATCAAAACTGACATTTACTTTATCGAAATCAGGGTAAGCTTCATTTTGATTAATAAAAATACCACTATCAGAAAGCTTAATTGTGCTCAAAAAGTGACTTTCTTCATCCAAACCAAATTGTACAGGTTTAATTAAAGAAAAAATTATTCCAAATAAAAAAATAGTAATAAATGCAATATAAGATAGCTTATCCATTTTTTTATATTCAATAGTATATAGGATAAAAAACAATATTAAAAAAATACATATTACTAAATATTTTCGAAAATCTGGAATCTGCAGAGGTAAAAAACTTACAAAAAATTGTGAAATTAATATAGTGAAAATTGAAAAAACAAAATATGCAATTGATTTATTAAATTTAAAACTCATTATATACTCACTTTCTCTTTCAAATTGTACAACTTTTCCTGTTTATTCTTTTATTCTAATCCCAAAATGTCCACCCACGCGAGATAAATTTGGATTGTAAAATGGATCGTTTTCTATATATTTCGCCCATCGACTCTCCATAAATTTTGTTTCATTATTAAATCTTTCTTGTTTTTCAGGTGTATTCTCATACCCTCTAGATTGAGACTCATAATGATATAATTCCACACCATGCAACCAAACATTATCATGACCAGCTTCATATTCACGTAAACATAAATCAACATCATTGAAAGCAACAGTAAGTTTTTCTTCAAATCCACCTAATTGTTCAAAATCAGCCTTACGAATCATACAACATGCAGCCGTAACTGCAAGATAATTGACATTAATCTCCAATTTACCAAAATAACCAAAATCACCTTTTGGATATGTATGATGACAATGTCCTGCCGCTCCTCCTAATCCAACAATGACACCCGCATGTTGAATAGTTTGATTTGGATAATAAAGTTTTGCTCCCACTATTCCAATTCGTTCAAATTGAGCAAATGAAACCATCTTTGTAATCCAATCGGGAGTTATCACCTCTGTATCATTATTCAAGAATAATAAATATTTACCCTTTGCTTTTTGAGCTGCTAAATTATTGATTCTAGAGTAGTTAAACGGAATATCAATCGACTCTACTCTGAAGCATTCCCCCAGATGTTCCTTATAATTCGCATACAACTTTTCCATCCGTTCATCAGTACTACCGTTATCTGCCACTATAATTTCATAATTTTGATAAGTTGTTTTTTCTACAATCGAATTTAAACAACGTAACATATCATCATAACCATCACGAGTCGGAATAATGATACTTACCAAATCTTCACTTAAGATAGCATAATCAACATCATAAAGCCCATTGCCTGCAGCATGATGAGCAGTACCCTTAATACCACGCCTAACCAAAGCTTCTTGAACAGCTTTCAAACCAGCTTCAAACGCGTATCCTTTAGTAGATTGATTTGACGCTGTAGAGGTTGGCAAAATACGCCAATAATAAAGGATTTTAGGAATATGATGAATTCTTCGAGCCGTTGTTTGTTCTGTAAATCTTAACACTAAATCATAGTCTTGTGAACCTTCAAAACCTGGCCTAAACCCACCTATTTCATTCATAATAGTACGTCGATATACACCTAAATGAGAAATGTAATTGGTACCTAATAATAAATCTGGCGACCAATCTGGCTTAAAGGCTGGATCAAATCGATTGCCTTCAGTATCAATTTTATCTTCATCGCTATAAATTAAATCTAACTCTGGATTCTCATTTAAGGCTTTCACCACTTCATAAAATGCGATAGGTGCAAGTTCATCGTCATTATCTAATAGTGCCACAAACTCGCCTGTAGCAATTTCTAGAGCCGAATTAGTTGCTCGACTAATATGCCCATTTTCATCACGAAATACAACCTTAATTCTTTCATCACTTGCTGCATATTTTTCTAATGTTGACCGAACACTCGAATCCGTCGAACAGTCATCTGCCATACATAATTCCCAATTTGAATAGAACTGATTTTGTACAGATTGAATACATTTTTCTAACCACTTCTGTTCAACATTATAAACCGGCATTAAAATGGAAATTTTGGGCTGATACTTAAAATTCTGAATTTCTGCCTGAATTGCTTCAACATCCCAGTTCTCATTTTGTGAAATCCAAACTTGATAATCTTGTACACTCTTTCCCGGTGATTGATCCATTTTTAATCTTCGTAGAGTAGACATTAGACCATTCCTACGAAAATAACCCAAACCACGTTTAATTTTTTTCAATCCTTGGACTATCTTTCCTTCTGTCCCGGGAACAAGTGGAAATTTTTGGTTCAAATTTACTTCTTTTTTTGTTGTGTGATTATTTCCTTCAAAAACTAATTGGATTACATTACTATGATTATGATTTCCGTCTAATTCAACTTGAAAACCTGCAGAAACATTAGATGCTAATTTGTGTAAAGCATTGACATCTCCACGATACACATAGGAAATTTGGACAATACCATCAAATCCTTCAACATGAATGGAAGGGACGGTTTTCGTTTCTTCATCCAAAGCCCAACCGCTAATGACAATGCTATTATTGTTCCCATTGCGTAAAATACTGTCAATGTAAATTGTATATTGATCTGCCATTTTTTCACTCCTAACCTAGCTTATTGGGATTTTGATAGTAATCTGCTAAAATTTGTGATTGATGCGTATCGATAAAGTTTTCTTTTGCTTTTCTTTCGATTTGACGATTGATATTCGTTTGTTCTACTAATGTTGCATACGGTGTAAAGATGACTTTCTTACCCAAATCCTGTACTTTCAAGCTTAAATCAATCCCCTGAAGCTGATTCGCTAAAGCAAAATCAAAGCCGCCAATTCTTTGATAATCTTCTTTACTAATCATCAAACAATCTTCAGTTGCTGTATAAATTTCCCGAGGTAAAACTGGGCGGAAGTAATAACCAATTGTTTTATTAGAAACCCCAGCTTGTTCGTATTGGATTTCTTTTGCTTGAGCAGCCACTACTACACCGATATTCATTACGAAATCATCCTGATTCACAATCTTACCAGTCACTAACCCAGCATGTTTTTGTTTCATGAAGTTCATCATTTCTTCTAACCAACGATAATCAGCCGGTAGTAATCTTGCATCAATGAACACAAAATATTCACCTGTAGCAGCTTCAATCAATTGTTTCACTGAAGTTGCTGATGTTAATGTTAATCGTGGATTTTTAAGGTCAGTTACCTTGGCTGGTAAGAGTAATTCACAATTCGAATAATTAGTCTTTTCCAACAACGCCTTCGCCCAGGTCGCATCCACCAATTCCGGATTGGTAGGGATAATAGAAATCTTAGCCTTATCACCATGATCAAAATCAATCTTGTAAGCCCCATAGTTTTTCGTCATCGTAACTTTGCCACGTTGATTCATTCGTAAAATATGATCTTCTAAGGCTCTTCTACCTGCCACATAAGCATATTCCTTTGTTTGTGGATCAAGTGCCGTAGAAGTCTCAACGGTACGCCAATGATATAAAATCTTGGCAATGTGATGGATTTTTTTGGCTTTTTGGGTCGCACGCAAGACAAAATCGTAATCTTGGCTACCATTATATTCTTTTCTTAAGCCGCCCACTTCACGCAAGACTAGATCATTTTTAACCACAACAAAGTGCGTAATATAATTATGTCCTAGTAACAAAGTCTCATTCCAATTTGGTTTAAAGAATGGATCAAAACGTTTGCCACGGGTCGTAATCTTATCTTCATCCGTATAAATAAATTCGATAGCTCGGTCTTCATTCAAAGCTTTGACCACTTCATATAGGGCATTTGGCGCTAGTTCATCATCATTATCCATGAACCCAATGTAATCTCCAGTACAGATGCCTAAAGCTGAATTGGTGGCTTCGGAAATATGACCATTTTCACTACGGAATACAACTTTAATTCTTTCATCTTCCGCCATCATCCCTTCAAGTAGCGGACGAATATAACTTTGTGTTGAAGCATCATCTGCAATACACAATTCCCAGTTCGAATAGTATTGATTTTTGAGGGAATCTACACAAGCTCTTAGCCATTTTTCTTCTACGTTGTACACTGGCACCGCAATTGAGATTTTTGGTTGATAACTAAATGTAGCAATTTCCTGCTTGATTTGATTGATATCATATGACTCATTTTCTTCAATCCAACGATCATAGGCATCTTGATTATTCTTACGTTGTTTAATGTGCTGAATCGTTCCTTTAATTCCTAAATGGCGCATCATACCAAGTAAATAGCGCACACGTCGATACACAGAAGCATTGGATAAATTATGGCGGTCAATTAAGATTGGAATCTGTTCCCCATTAATTGTTTGCACATAGAGATGTACATTGCCTTTATTTTCAAAATGTTCTACTTCGATAATAAAACCATATTTTTTCTTTTCTGGTAGTTTTAAAGCATCATTGACGTCTTTACGATATAAGGGGGTCACTTTATAAAAGCAGCCTTCGTCGTACTGTAATTGATAATTTAGCGGCTCGTGGTCTACTTTGGAATATCCCCACCCTTTAATAATCGTAGTGTGTAATTCACTGTCTACTTCCACTGATTCGATATTTAGATGAATCAGCTCATCGCGTAATTTTTTATGACTGCGATTGGCAAATAATTGATCACGAAACTGTTTGAACTTTCGATGACGTTGCCATGCTTTGGATTCTACCACTTGATTATAGCGTAAAGCCATTGATTCATAGCGAGCTTGTACTTGTTTTTCATATTCAGCTCGTTGTTGTTCGATACGCATTTTTTCCAAGCGATGACGTTTAAAATCATTCAAAATGACATGTTGAATTTCACTGAATTCTCCGTCAAATAAATATTCCAATTCAATACTCAATGTCTTGTTTGCGACCTCTTTGCCAGAAAAAACAAAATGATTTTCTGACTCGGTATTTGAAAATAGATAGATACCATCTTTATTCCACATGGCTTTTTGCGTAAAGCGTCGATAAGGTTGGTTATTGATGTAGGCTTTGAAACTCACAATGCCATCCCCACGTAATGGCTCGACATACACATTTTGCACATCTTCAGCCACTTGTAAGTCATAGCGACGATTTTCACCTGTACGATTATTCAGCGTGTAAGTAAGCGGAGTAATGCCTGAAGGTGTCTCAAAATATATATTCACATGTTTCACAAAGCTTGAATTCTCTGGCTGTTTCAAAATTGGCTGTGTCACTGGTGATTTTTGTAAAGCAAAGAAATACTGATAGACCTCACCAAATAAGCGATTTTTAAAAGCAAATTGAACATCTAAAGGTAAGTCTTCGTAATGTGAATCAATTTCATTTTGCCCAACTTGTGAATAAGTAAAGTCCTCAATTGCGACATTTAAGCCCACCCGTTGAAATAAATCTAAAAATCCTTTTTCTGTAAAAAAGCTGTGGTGAGTGGCATCTAATAATCCATACTGATTCCAATTTAGTTGATTATTAAATAAATCAATCAATACCGAATTATGTGCCAGATTAGGAAAAGTAATTAATACCTGTCCATCCTCTTTTAAGAAGGACACGACTTGTTTTAATACTTCTTCAGGATTGGTTAAATGTTCTAAAACATCAGCGAAAACAACTGCATCATATTTTTGACCTTTAAATTTTTCAACCCAATGATAATCTTCAATATTGCCATAAACACCATCTTTAGCAAAGGTCATGACAAAATCAAATAACTCTTTATCAAACTCGACAATAGAAACTTCACAATGTAACTCGTCTATTAGATATCTCGTCATTCTCCCATTGCCTGGACCAAATTCCAAGACATTGCTGTTAGGTTTAATTTGTTTAACTATTTTTCCTAAACTTGTGTGCTCATCTAAAGAAAGCTCAAAATCGTATTTCATCTAAATCGATTCCTTCCATTCATGATCAAGGACCACAATTCCTTCACCAACATATTTCCCTGTAATAAACATGGTCACGTATTTGGTTTTATATACAAATGGTACGGTGGCATTTTCCTCAAAGAAGGCCACATCAAAGTAATATTCACCGCTTAGTAAAGACATATTTGGATATTTGATGTAAAAAACATTTTTCCCTTTTTTCCATGGAATAGCCGTTTTATCTAGCAGTGTATTTAAGCCACAGACATAATGATTTTGCACTGTACGAATGGCTACACCTAATACAGGATTTTTCGGACTTTCATCTTTAACCGTATATTCAACTTTGACATAAACGGTCGAATTTTGTTCCACAATATCTACTGATTCAAGGTTTTCATCCAAAAGTGTTGCTGAATCAACCGTTACGATTTCAGGTGCACTATGTTCTTCTACTACACTCTTTTCACGATCGACCGTTTTTAATGATTTACGTTTTAAGAAGTTCTCATATTCTTCAGTCACTTCCATTGTTTCGCCTTCATTTTCAACAACGCCATTTTTCAACCAATATACTCGGTCACAAAAACGACGAACCGCATTTACATCATGAGAAACAAAGAGAATCGTCTTGCCCGCATTACGAAACTCAGTAAATTTTTCCATACATTTTAACTGAAATTCTAAATCGCCCACTGCTAAGGCTTCATCGACAATTAAGATTTCCGGATCGACATTGATTGCCACTGCAAAAGCTAAACGGACAAACATCCCACTAGAGTAGGTTTTCACTGGTTGGTATAGATGGTCACCAATATCAGCAAAACTAATGATGTCATCTACCATTTCATCCACTTGTTCTTTGGTAAATCCTAGTACCATCCCGTTTAGATAAATATTATCATAACCGGAATATTCAGGATTAAATCCAGAACCTAATTCAAGTAACGCAGCAATATTCCCATTTATTTGCATTTCACCACTTGTTGGCGTCAAAACACCCGTAATTATCTTTAACAAAGTTGATTTGCCAGATCCATTTTCACCGATGAAGCCAATCATTTCGCCTTTTTTGACATGAATATTCACATCATTTAAGGCATAGAAAGTGTCATGATAAGATCGACGACGAAAATCTAGCGCCTCTTTTAAGCGGTCAGTCGGCTTGACATACATCGCATAAGTTTTTGTTATATGTTTTAATTCAATTGCATATTCACTCATAGAAACTCTCCTTATAATACATCAGAAAAATGTGGTTTCAAGCGTTTAAAGACGACACTACCAATTAACAGCAACGCGAGCGTCCAAGCCCAGAAATAAATGCTTAAAGCGGGATGTTGCCAGAACCAACCTTCACTAAAGAATGCATTTCGGTATCCTTGAATCACATAAAATAGTGGATTTAATTTTAAAATAGTTTGAACAACTGGTGGAAAAGCACTCACACTCCAAAGTACCGGACTTCCCCACATCAAAGTTTGCATGATGACACCAATAAATTGATTGATATCAGGGAAAAATGGTTGAATAGAGGCTGTAATCCAAGTCAAGCCAGTTAAGAACATCATCATACAAAAGCCATAATAGATTACTTGAATCGTTTGGATACTAGGAATAAAGCCATTCAAAATCGTTACTAGAAATGCAATTGCCAAGAAAAAAATGTGCATATATAAATTAGAAATCAGCTTTGAAGTCGGCAAAATTCGAATATTAAAGACAACTTTTTTAACTAAATAACTGTATTCTCTAAAAACATTGGTTGCTGAACCCAAGACATCAGAAAAATAAAACCATGGAACAATCCCTGTTAATAAGTAACAGATAAATGGGTATTTCCCATCTGTTAATCCTGATTTTAAACCAACATCAAAGACAAACCAATAAGTTAGTACGGTTACTACTGGATTTACAAAAGCCCAAAAAATTCCTAGTGTAGAGCTAGCATATCTAGAACGAAAATCATTATACGAAAATTGCATTAATAGTTTTTTGTTAGTTAAAACATCTTTAAAAATAGAAAACAAATCTTTTATCATCCTTATATTCCTTTCGAAGTCATTCAGTATATTGAAAAAGTAAGATAATTAACAGTCCTATTTTACATAATGAAAATACTAATAGCAAGGTAATTAGCAAAAATGTAAATAACTTTAAACATTGTGTACAATTCTATTTAACCTATCACATAAAAAATGGAGGAAGTTTTCCCTCCTCCAATAGTTAATATTCCAAAAAAATTATTTCTCAATTATTTGTTTCTAGAAAAAATAATCAAAATTTTTATTAACTAGCCTTGAAATATCTAAGTTATATCCGTAGCCACTTATTCTGCCAGTAGAAGTGTATTGATGTAAATCATATTCGTTAGTACTGGTAGGATTATACCCTTGATAGAGGCCATTATCTAATCCATAAGTTGGAATCCAAATACCTTGCAATTTACTTGTATCCACATTATATAATTTATACTTATCATTACCAATATATAAACCTATTTTTTTTGCACCCAAACTCGATAATGTTGACCGATATAACTCAACACCACTTCTAACATTATTATTTGATTGAGACATTAACCCCGGTTCTTCGACATCTAACCACCAAAAAGAAGGATTAAATTCCTTTGCTCTACTATAAAATAATTTTGCTTCATTAACCATTTGATTATAGTCTTGACCTCTAACCCAAGCATATACTGCTATTGGTATATTACGTTTCTTTAATTCTGTAATATGTTTCTTATAATGCATATCAACATAATTTTGACCATATTGAATACGAACAATAGCTCCTCTAATATGCTTTGATAATTCATCGTAATTGATTAAATCAGGTTTTTGATGTTCAGAAATATCTATTATCTTATATGGTTTCGAAAGATTGATACTTCCCGCAGGTAAACCAATCGGATTCTTTACTTCAAATTGATAAATATATACGTCAGATTTATATATTCCTGATAAAAGCTGATGGTCCATGACAGAAATGTGAGCTTTATAATAGCCATTTCCAATATTTTTTGCTTCATGCCATATGATATCTGATTGATCAATACTTGACCACGTTGGCACTAAGATTTTACTGACATTTAACTTATTATCAACCTTCACTAATACATCATAATTTCCATTATCGTAGTCTACATTAACAATTCGCGCAGAAGTCCCACTTGATTTTGATATATCATTTAGTACGGTTTGCCCTAAATTCAAAAACTCAAATTTGCCATTATTCATATACATATAAACATGCGTGTAAAATGCCCCAGAATTAAAGTTATGATTTGCAGCTTGCATATGAACATGCCATTTTCCATCTGTCCCCTCTACAGCTTTATACCACTTGATATCACTTTGATCATTTCTAGACCAAATTGGAATTAATATTTCACGAATGCCAGAATTTGAAAAAGCGTCGATGACAACATCATAACTACTATTTGATTGATTAACATTTATTATTTTCCCACTTAATTTATTAGGTATATTTTTTATTTCAACATTCCCAACCACAATACCGTGTTGTATTCCGTTATTGCCATACATGTAAACATGGGTCGTATATTTTCCACGATTATACTTATGATTGGCAATATTCATATGCACAACGTAACTACCATCAATCTGTTTTTCAGCTTTATACCACTTGATATCATTTTGATTTTTTGCTGACCATATTGGTACTAGAATTTCCTTAATTCCTGAATCAATTTGACCTTTAATGACTACATCGTAGCTACCTTTGTCTTGATTAATATTTTTTATCTCGGCATCTAATTTCGTATGGATATCTGGTAATGCTGTATTTCCTACAACCATTCCATGTTGTTTTCCGTTATTACCATACATATATACATGTGTTGTATAAGTTCCACGGTTATATTTGTGGTTTGAGATATTCATATGCACAACATAGCTACCATCAGCTTGCTTGTTTGCTTTGTACCATTTGATATCTTTTTGATTTTTATCAGACCAGATTGGTACTAAAATTTCTCTTACTCCAGAATCAATCTGACCTTTGATGACTACGTCATAGCTACCTTTGTTTTGATTAATATTTTTAATTTCGGCATCTAATTTCGTATGGATATCTGACAATACTGTGTTACCTACAACCATTCCATGTTGTTTTCCATTATTACCATACATATATACATGTGTTGTATAGGTTCCACGATTGTATTTATGATTGGCAATATTCATATGAACAACATAAGTTCCAT
>CAMMST010000054.1:0-16827 GCA_946499615.1 Enterococcus cecorum
TTCAAGGGTGCCTTCGATTTTTGGATTCAAAAGGGACTAATGGGTCAGCCCCTTTACTTGTTTCTTCTTCCAGAAATGTGTTAGACTATAGAGAAAGATTTCAAGGAAGGAGAAATATATGGAAAAGAAATTAATCGCGATAGATTTAGATGGCACGACATTAAATGCGCAATCACTGATTACTCCAAAAACCCAAGAGACCTTAATTAAGGCTCAGCAACAAGGGCATACAGTAGTGATTGCAACGGGTCGTCCTTTTAGAATGAGTGAACAATTTTATCGTCAATTAAAACTGGATTCTGCAATGGTTAATTTTAACGGCTCATTAACGCATAAGCCTTTTAAATATTGGGAAAAAGAAACCGAATATTTTATCGATCGTGCTATTGCTTTTGACTTAAAGGCTAAAAAAGAAGCACTAGGGATTGAATTTGTAGCCGCAGAAGATCGTCGTCATTTTTTTGTTAGCCAGTTAGACGGTGTTGATCCTACCTTTTTCGGTTCAACCAAGGTAACGAATGATAATTTACTAGAGAACTTAAAAGAAAATCCTACTTCTTTATTAATTAAAACACGCCCAGAAACCTTAGAAAGTGTCGCTGAGGTATTAAATCGTTCTTATCCTGATGTTGCGACTAAAACGTGGGGTGGACCACATAATATGCTGGAAATGACCCCTAAAGGAGTACACAAAGCAACTGGTCTTGCGCTAATTGCGGATGATTTAGGATTTAAGCCAAAAAATATTATGGCATTTGGCGATGAATACAATGATGTGGAAATGCTCGAATTCGCAGGTCGTGGTGTGGTTATGAAGAATGGTTCTGAGCAAGCGAAAAAAGTCGCGAACGATATGACTGAATATACGAATGACGAAGATGGTCTAGCACGCTATTTAGAAAAGTATTTAAGTTTATAACAAAAGAAGCACAGAATTTTGGAGGATTCTGTGCTCTTTTGTTAATTCATTTCATTTAAAGCATTTTTGATAATTGCCATTACAGCTTCTTTATGCTCGGGGATTTCAATATCATATTTGGTAATTGGAATCGCAATTTTTTTACTCTTATCATAAGCGTTATACCAATCATCGTAGCGTGAATGTAGATGTTTATAGTAGGCTAATAACTCATCATTTTCTTCATTTTCATCTACTTGTTCATATTCGCGACCACGTTTTTTGATACGTTGTAAGTGAATATCAAGTGGTCCTTGTAAATATACTAATAAGTCTGGTGCTTTTTTAGGCATACCGTCTAACTCTTCCATCATATTATCTAAAAGAGAAAGATAAGTATCCATTTCAGCTTCAGACATATTGCCATTTTCAAAATTGATTTGGGTAAATAAAGCATCTTCATAAATCGAACGGTCTAAAACATTGTGTTGATGTTTCAAAGCTTCTTTAATGCTCTTAAAGCGTGTATTTAAAAAGTGGATTTGTAATGCAAAAGCCCAACGCTTCGGATCTTTATAAAACATTTCTAAAATGCGATTATCATCGACACTTTCATAAAAAGGTAAACTGCCTAATTCATTCGCAATCATTTCAGTGTATTTGGTTTTTCCGGCACCAATCATACCTGCAAGTACTATCACAGCTTGGTTAGCTCCTTTCATTTATAACAAAACTCCTTAAAGTTCAGCAATTATCATTTTTCTACTAAACTACAATATATTGACAACATGAAAAATCATATCACAAGATGTTGGGTAAAACAAGTCAGAAATCTGTCCTGATTACAAGAAAAGTGAACAAAAAAAGCAACTACAAAGCTGCAGTTGCGAAAAGGAGAGTACGGGATTTGAACCCGTGCACCGAAAAATTCGGCTCGCTGGATTTCGAGTCCAGTGCATTACCACTCTGCCAACTCTCCGTAAGTTATATTTTGACTGTTTTTTATAAAAAAGTCAATAAGGAAATAGATAATTTCTAGTTGTTGAGAGGTGAATGTTGTAAAACACGAACATTCGAAAGTTTTTTAAAGTTTTTTATTCATTTATAGTTGAATTCCGAAAATTACTCGACTATACTACCTTGTGTAGTTCGAAAAAAACGTACATTTAAAATCGATTTTTTCGGAATATATCAGAATATCTGAGGAGTGGACTTATTAAAATGGAAAAATTTTTCAAATTGTAGGAAAATAAAACGACTGTATCTACAGAAGTTTTAGCTGGATTAACAACATTCTTTGCAATGAGTTACATATTGTTCGTTAATCCAAATATTTTATCTCAATCTGGCATGCCGTTTCAAGCGGTCTTTTTATCAACGATTATTGCTTCAGTCATCGGTACTTTAGTCATGGGATTATTTGCCAATGTACCCTATGCGCAAGCGCCAGGTATGGGCTTGAATGCCTTCTTTACCTTTACTGTGGTATTTGGTTTGGGGTATTCATGGCAACAAGCTTTAGCGATGGTGTTTATCTGTGGTTTAATTAACATTTTTATTACGGTTACTCGTATTCGTAAAATGATTATTCATGCGATTCCTGATAGTATGCAACACGCTATCAGTGGTGGGATTGGTATTTTTGTTGCTTATGTTGGGATTAAAAATGCGAATTTATTAAGCTTTAGTGCTGATGGTGCAACAATTACTAATGCGATTGTTGAAAAAGGTAAAGTGGCCAGTGTTTCAATGAATGGTGGCATCGTTCCTGCATTAGCTAACTTCAATAATGCCCCTGTACTTTTAGCTTTAATCGGTCTGTTTTTAATGACGATTTTAGTGGTCTTAAATGTACGCGGTGCAATTATTATTGGGATTTTAGGTACTACAATTATCGGTATTCTAATGGGTGTCGTTGATTTAGGTGCGATTGATTGGCACACGAATTCATTGGCTAACTCATTCAAACAATTAGGTACAACTTTTGGTGCCGCTTTTGGTCCAGAAGGGATGCAATCTTTATTTAGTGAATCTCATAAAATTCCGCAAGTGATTATGACGATTTTAGCTTTCAGTCTATCTGATACATTTGATACAATTGGTACATTTATTGGTACTGGTCGTCGTACGGGTATCTTCTCTAAAGCTGATGAAGATTCATTAGACAATGGTCGTGGTTTAAATACGCGTCTAGATCGTGCGTTATTTGCTGATGCGATTGCGACAAGTGTAGGTGCGGTATTCGGTACTTCTAATACAACTACTTATGTTGAATCGGCTGCCGGAATTGGTGCTGGTGGACGTACCGGTTTAACTTCTGTTGTTGTCGCTATTCTTTTTGCAATTAGTAGTTTCTTCTCACCATTAATTTCAATTGTACCTAGTCAAGCCACTGCACCAGCTTTAATTTTAGTTGGAGTAATGATGATGGCTTCCTTTAAAGATATTAATTGGACAGAATTAGAAGAAGCAATTCCAACTTTCTTTGCTTCAATCTTTATGGGCTTGTGTTATAGCATCTCTTATGGTATCGCAGCTGGCTTTATCATGTATGCCTTAACGAAAGTCTTAAAAGGCAAAGCAAGCCAAGTTTCACCAGTTATTTGGGCAGTAAATGCATTGTTCATTTTAAACTTTGTGATTCTTGCCATTATCTAGTTGTTTATATCAAATGAATATAAAAAGGGCGATTCTTTGCGGTCGTCTTTTTTGTTTTCTTGTAAGAATAAAAATTTCCGGTAAATCTGTTGTCAATCTAAGCAAAATTGCGCTATAGTATTATTTGGTGAAAAAAGAAGGAAGGTATTAGTTTGAAAATTGATTGGAAACGAAATTTATACATATCATGGATTGGGTGCTTCTTTACTGGGGCTAGTTTTAGTTTGGTGATGCCTTTTATTCCAATCTATATTGAGCAATTACATACACCTAAAAGCCAAGTGGAACTATATGCAGGATTAGCAATTTCAGTGACCGCTTTGGCCGCAGCACTTGTTGCACCGATTTGGGGAAATTTAGCTGATCGTAAAGGCCGACGATTAATGATGATTCGAGCAGCGGCAGGGATGACTTTTTCGATGGGAGCACTGGCATTCGTACCTGATGTTTATTGGCTGTTATTTATGCGTTTTTTAACAGGCGTACTTTCAGGATATATTCCTAATGCTACGGCTTTAATCGCCTCACAAGCTCCTCGTGAGAAAAGTGGTTGGGCGCTTGGTACATTGGCGACTGGTGCGATTGCCGGAACGATGATTGGTCCTTCATTAGGAGGAATTTTAGCGGAAATATTTGGGATTCGCAATGTATTTCTAATTACCGGAACCGTGCTATTAATTACATTAATTTTGACAGTTACGATGGTCAAAGAAGATTTCAAACCTGTTCACAAACAAGAAATGCTTTCGTTAAAAGAGTTGTTAGCGAAAATGCATAATGTACAATTATTATTTGGTCTATTCGTTACCTCACTAATTATTCAGGTAGGGATTACTTCAATTAGTCCGATTTTAACCTTATTTATTCGTCAATTAAATGGCAATCAAGGCAATGTATTATTTGTAAGTGGTTTGATTGTCTCTATTTCAGGGGTGTCTGCGATGATTTCTTCGCCAGCTTTAGGAAAACTTGGCGATAAGATTGGTAACCATAAGATTCTATTAGGTGGCTTAATATTCTCCTTAGCGTGTATTTTACCGATGGCATTTGTTCACAGTACTTTGCAATTAGGGATTTTACGATTTTTACTAGGCTTTTCTACCGGTGCTTTAATGCCATCAGTCAATACTTTGATTAGTAAGATTACGCCGCCTGAAGGAGTGAGTCGGATTTACAGCTATAATCAAATGTTTTCAAACTTTGGACAAGTTGTTGGACCTATGATTGGTTCGACTGTGGCGCATGGATTTGGATATCGTAGCGTGTTTATTGTGACTTCGATTTGTATCTTTTGCAATTTATGCTTATCACTCTTTAATTTTCGTAAGCCGATTGTCTATTATATGCCAGAATAAAGTAAAAAACGTGATTGCTAAATGTAAGCAATCACGTTTTTTTAATTATGTTTCGCTTTTTTCGGAACGCAGACATTTGCAACAATGATGACAATGATGCCTACTAAAAAAGATAGTTGTGCGGTAACAGTAAAATCATATTGACCACCTGTTAATGCACTACCTAGATAGCCAACAACTTGACCTAAAATCATTGCCCAAAACATGGTAACGATATATTTCACAGAAATTCCTTCTTTCCTGTTTAATCGTCTTTTAGTTTAACATATTTTCAGCGATTGTAAAGTCTTTGCTTGTTGTCAGTTGCGATAATCTTCAGTACAATAAAAAGGAAGAATCAACGAAAGGAGCATGCGTATGAGATATGTGCCAATCTATACCAATAGTGCCTATACCTTGATGAATAGCACTGTTAAGGTTAACGAATATATTGATTTAGCCCAAAAGATGGGTTATCAAAGGCTGGGATTGATTGATGAAGATACGTTAAGTGGGGCTTTGACATTTTATCAGTCTTGTCTAAAAGCAAATATCCAACCAATTATTGGCTTAAAATTTTCATACTACTCACAACGTATGAAACGAAATATGCCTTTAATTGCCATTGCTTTAAATTATCAGGGATTTCAGTCTTTAATGGAAATATCTACAAAAAGAAAATGTGAAGAAGTCGTTCATTTAGCTGAAATCACTCATGTACAGCAGTTAGCTTGGGTTATTAATATTGAACATCCCTTGGCTAATCCTGAGATGGAAAATACTTATCGCCTTGATTTGATAAATGAAATCAAAGCGTACCTTCCTAAAGTCTATTATGGCATACAGATTTATGAAAAGGTGGATCAAGACTTTTTAGAAACATTTGATTTAATGCCATTAGCACTCTCTAAAGTAAATATCTTGCATACTGAGGAAGCATTTGCCTTGAAGGTCTTACAAAAAGTACAGCGTGGTGAAGTATTAACATCAGAAGAAATCCAATCACCACAACATACCCAGGCCTATTCGCTCTTATCTGAAGAATCTTATCAGCGCTATTATCAAGAAAGTATCCCTAGTGCACTTGAACATTTAAGTCATTTATGTGAGCAAGTACAATTGGAGATCCCTTTGCATCAGTCCCTTTTACCACAGTTTCCATTGGCGGCTGGTCAAAAAGCTGATGAAGTATTAAAAGCACTCTGTGAGCAGCAATTACAATCATTTCATTTAGAGGATAATCCTACTTACCAAGAAAGATTAGCCTATGAATTATCTGTCATTCATAATATGGGCTTTGATGATTACTTTTTAATTGTATATGATGTAATGAAATATGCTCATGATCAAAAAATCGTTACGGGAGCTGGGCGTGGTTCGGCGGCGGGAAGTTTAGTTGCCTATTTACTTCGCATTACGGATGTCGACCCAATCAAGTATCAGCTACTTTTTGAACGTTTCTTGAATCCTGATCGTCAAACAATGCCCGATATAGATTTAGATATTCCAGATAATCGCCGTCAAGAAGTCTTGCGTTATGTACACCAAAAATACGGTCATTATCAGGTGGTGCAGATTGCGACATTTGGTACGATGGCAGCAAAAATGGTCTTAAGAGATGTCTCAAGAGTATTTGGATTATCGCAAAGTGAAAGCAGTCATTGGTCTAAAGCTGTTCCTAATACTTTAAAAATTACTTTAGCACAAGCCTATCAGCAATCTAAAGACCTTCGCCAGCTAATTGAGCGCTCTAAGAAAAATCAACTAATCTATCATGTTGCTTCTATTTTAGAAGGATTGCCACGTCATGTTTCAACCCATGCAGCAGGGGTCATTATTAGTGATATAGATTTGAGAAGTTTCATTCCTTTACAATTAGGTTCAGATGAATTACTTTTAAGTCAATATACAATGAACGATGTGCAAGCCACTGGATTGTTAAAATTTGACTTTTTGGGGTTAAAAAATTTATCGATTATTGATGATGCGTTAAAAGCGATGCGACATTTTCCAAATGCGATACGTAGTCAAGCTGAAATACCTATTGATGAAGAAGAAACGATGAAAATCTTTCAAAAAGCGGATACTACAGGGGTGTTTCAATTTGAATCTTCTGGTATCCGCCAAGTATTAAAAAGAGTGGTACCGCAGAATTTAGAGGATTTAGCAGCGGTAAATGCACTGTTTCGACCAGGACCTATGCAACATATTGATGAATTTGTGGCTAGACGATTCAAAAAACAAAAGGTTACCTATATCGATCCACGGATGAAAAAAATTCTATCCAACACTTATGGCATCATTGTCTACCAAGAGCAAGTCATGCAAATTGCTTCAGAAATAGCCGGTTTTACGCTAGCGCAAGCCGATATTTTGCGTCGAGCGATAAGTAAAAAGGATAAACAAGAAATGGATAAATATCGCCAAATTTTCGTTCAAGGTGCTGTTGGTAATGGAGTACAACAAGCAAGTGCCAATCAGATTTACGATTATATTGAAAGCTTTGGAGATTATGGGTTTAATAGGTCTCATGCCTTTGCTTATTCAAAAGTAGCTTATCAAATGGCCTATTTAAAGGTTCATTATCCAGCAGCCTTCTTTACAGCATTAATGAAATCTGCCCAAAACGATGTGAAAAAATTAAAAGAATACGCCCATCAACTAAAAAAATATCAGGTACAATTGCTTGGACCAGATATTAATCAAAGTCAATTAGAAACATCGATGGTTCAGTTACATACCATCAGAATTGGTTTAGCGAATATCAAGGGTACTCGTAAAGATTTCTTGCGCCAGATGGTTAAAGAACGCTACGAAAATGGAGCGTTTAAAGACTTTGATGACTTTTTAATGCGTGTTTATCATCAGAATAGTCATTGGCTCAAAGAAGAATTTTTAATGCCTTTGATTGCAGTCGGTTGTTTTGATCAATTAGGTGGAAATCGCAAACTTCTGATGCAACAATTGTCCAGTAAGATTCAAAATTTTGTCATAAGTGCAGGGAGTCTAGACTTATTAGAAACAATGACTTTAAGCGTAGATGAGCAAGTTGCTGAATATGCCCTTGAAGAAAAATTAGCATTAGAAAATCAATATCTAGGGATGTATCTATCTGGACATCCGCTAGATCGCTATCAGGCTTACTTCCAACAAGAAAAAGTACGAGAAGTTGCGCACTTGGTAGCCAATCAACGGGCTAACATCTTACTATATCTAACCAATATTAAAGAGATAACTACGAAAAAGCAGGAAAAAATGGCCTTTATTACCGGAAATGACGGGACACAAGAAATAGAAGTGACCATTTTTCCGACACTTTTCCGACAAATTCGCCAAAACTTGCTAGTCAATCAGTGTGTATTGATTAAAGGAAAAAGCCAAATCAGTAATTATAGTGGACAAATTCAATTTTTAGCTGAACAAATGTATTTTAATGAACAAATCCAAAATCAGTTACAACAGAAGACGTGCTACCTTCGTTTTGAAAATGGTTTTGAAAATGAAAGTTTGATGTATCAGTTACAAAGCGTGTTAGAAAAACATCACGGAACGGTTCCGGTTGTTATTTTTGATGCGCTTAATCACCAGAAGCAAATGATAGATGAAAAATTTTGGATTAAAGAATCTGCTGACTTGTATGCTGAACTTAGACAATTGTTAGGAAAAGAAAACGTTGTTATGAAATAAAATGCACATATTTTCAATTTATCTTTACATTTTTCTAATTTTTTCAAGATACTACAAGACATTTTCATAAATTAATGGTAAAATACTGTTCGTGGCTAAGATTAGCAGGGAACATTTATTTTAATGTGTCAAAATATTTTAATGAGGTGAAATTATATGAAACGCATTGGAATTTTAACCAGTGGTGGAGATGCGCCAGGTATGAACGCAGCGATTCGTGCTGTCACTCGTAAGGCCATCTATGAAGGAATGGAAGTATATGGAATCAACTATGGTTTCGCAGGATTAGTTGCAGGGGATATCCGCCGTTTAGATTTAGCTGATGTTGGTGATAAAATCCAACGTGGTGGTACTTTCCTTTATTCTGCTCGTTATCCTGAATTTGCTACTCAAGAAGGTCAATTGAAAGGTATCGAACAATTGAAAAAATTCGGTATTGAAGGTTTAGTTGTCATTGGTGGAGATGGATCTTATCATGGTGCGATGGCTTTAACAAAACATGGTTATCCAGCTGTTGGTATTCCAGGAACAATTGATAATGATATTCCAGGTACTGATTACACAATTGGTTTTGATACAGCAATCAATACTGTATTAGATGCTTTAGACCGTATTCGTGATACAGCGACTTCACACGTGCGTACTTTCGTTATCGAAGTAATGGGTCGTGGTGCGGGTGACATCGCTTTGTGGGCTGGTGTTGCTGGTGGTGCTGACGATATTATCATTCCTGAACATGATTTTGATATGAAAGATGTTGCTGAACGTATTCAACAAGGTCGTGACCGCGGTAAAAAACACTGCTTAATCGTATTAGCTGAAGGTGTGATGGGTGGTAACGAATTCGCTGCCAAATTAGCTGAATATGGCGATTTCCATACACGCGTATCTATCTTAGGACATATTGTACGTGGGGGTTCTCCAAGTGCTCGTGACCGTGTTTTGGCAAGTAAATTTGGTGGTTATGCCGTAGATTTACTAAAAGAAAACAAAGGTGGTTTATGTATCGGTATCGAAAACGAACAAATCGTTGCTCGTGACATCATTGATATGTTAGAAAATCATAAACATAAACCAGATTTATCATTATATCAATTAAACCGTGAATTATCAGTTTAATTGAAAAGTTAATCTAGTAAATAATAAGTATTTTACTTATTTTTAAAATAAACGAATAGGAGCAAAGTAGTAATGAAAAAAACAAAAATTGTTAGTACATTAGGACCAGCAAGTAATAGTGTCGAAACAATCGCAAAATTAATCGAAGCAGGGGCTAACGCATTCCGCTTTAACTTCTCACATGGTGACCACGAAGAACAATTATCTCGTATGAACATGGTGCGTGAAGCGATTAAATTAACTGGCAAAGATGTAGCTATTTTATTAGATACTAAAGGTGCTGAAATCCGTACAACAGTTCAAGGTACTGAATCAGGTAAAATCGAATTCAATATCGGTGATATCGTACGTATTTCAATGGATGGCGAACATGTAGGATCAAAAGAAAAGATTGCTGTTACTTATCCAGGATTATATGACGATGTTCATGTAGGTGGTCATGTATTATTTGATGACGGCTTAATCGACATGAAGATTTTAGAAAAAGATGAAGCAAATCGTGAATTAGTTACTGAAGTACAAAACGCAGGTATTTTAGGTTCTCGTAAAGGGGTTAACGCTCCTGGTGTATCTATCAGCTTACCTGGTATTACTGAAAAAGACGCAGCTGATATCCGTTTTGGTCTTGATAATGATATTAACTTTATTGCTGCAAGTTTTGTTCGTAAAGCACAAGACGTTTTAGAAATTCGTGAAATCTTAGAAGAAAAGAACATGACTCACGTTCAAATCTTCTCAAAAATTGAATCTCAAGAAGGTATCGATAATATCGATGAAATCTTGAAAGTATCTGACGGTATCATGGTTGCTCGTGGTGACATGGGTGTGGAAATTCCAGCTGAAATGGTACCAATGGTTCAAAAAACAATCATTAAGAAATGTAATGCTGCAGGTAAAGCCGTAATTACAGCAACTCAAATGTTAGAATCAATGCAACACAACCCACGTCCAACTCGTGCGGAAGCTTCTGACGTTGCGAACGCTGTATTTGATGGTACAGATGCTACAATGTTATCTGGTGAATCTGCTAATGGTCAATATCCAGTTGAAGCTGTTTCAACTATGGCTCGTATCGACATGGAAGCTGAAAAACAATTAGCTAAAATCGGCACATACAAAATTGACAACTTTGATAAGACAGATGTTACTGAAACAATCGGTATGGCAGTTGCAACTGCAGCTAAAAACTTAGGTGTGAAAACAATCGTTGCAGCTACTGAATCAGGACATACTGCTAAAATGATTTCTAAATATCGTCCAGATGCAGATATCTTAGCAGTTACTTTTGACGAACGTACAAAACGTGGTTTAATGTTAAACTGGGGTGTCTATCCAACAGTTACTGAAAAACCAACTACAACTGATGAAATGTTTGAATTAGCTACTAAGAAGGCTGTAGAATTAGGTTTTGCTAAAGAAGGCGACTTAATCTTAATCACTGCTGGTGTACCAGTTGGTGAACGCGGAACAACTAACGTAATGAAAATTCAATTAATTGGTTCTAAATTAGTTGAAGGCCAAGGTGTTGGTAGCCGCTCTGTAGTTGCCAATGCAGTTGTTGCTAAAACTGCTGAAGAAGCAATTGCCAACGCCAAAGATGGCATGGTATTAGTAGTGCCTACTACTGATAAAGAATTTATGCCAGCTATCGAAAAAGCAAGTGCATTAGTTGTTGAAGATGGTGGTTTAACTTCACACGCTGCTGTTGTAGGTATTGCTAAAGATCTACCAGTTATCGTTGGTGCTAAAGGAGCAACTTCTGCTGTGAAAGATGGCGAAGTTGTAACTGTAGATTCTCGTCGTGGTATTGTATACCGTGGAGAAACAACAACTATCTAATTGAAACGATTCTTTAGATAAACATGGGTGGGTAGATTGTCGAAAGATGGTTTATCCACCTTTTTTAAATAATCTTTTTATTAGAAATTACAGATAAATTTAAGGTGTCAAGAAAAATTCATTGACAAAGCTAAAAACCAACTGTATAATAGCTTTTGTTGCTTAGGGGTGAGATAAGATGAAATATTCTTTATTAGAATTAAGAAAGTATCAAGAACAAACCATTGAATTAAATGAAACACTTGATTTAAAAGAGGCTGTCTTAGCACGTGACTCACAAGTTATTGATCTAGCACCTGTTCAAGTAAGTGGCTTTTTAGAAGTAAAGGCAAATGAGTATTTTACCCATTATCATTTAACTACTGTAATGACTTTACCTTCAAGTCGGTCTCTTGAACCTGTGGCTGTTCCATTATCAGTTGATGTGGATGAACTATTTATGACACCTGAGCAATTTAAAATGAAAGATGATAGTATCCCTGATGAAGAAGTTTTGATTTTAGATACTCAAACTTTGGATTTAGAAGCATCATTCATCGATAATCTTTTGCTTGCGATTCCACTTCAAGTATTGTCGGAAGAGGAAAGACAAAATGATGACTTACCATCTGGAAAAGATTGGCAAGTGATTTCAGAAGATGAATATCTTAGTCAGAAACAAGCAGAGAGTGAAAGTCAAATTGATCCTCGTCTTGCAAAATTATCGGCATTACTCGACTCAGAGGATGAAGATAAGTAAGATTGGAATAAATGCAGATTTTCTGCAACTAGAAATAAGGAGGTGTAGCAAATGGCAGTACCAGCTAGAAGAACTTCTAAAGCTAAAAAAGCAAAACGCCGTACTCACTACAAATTATCAATCAACGGCTTAAACGAATGCCCAAACTGTGGTGAATTAAAGAAAAGCCATCACGTATGTGCAAACTGTGGCTACTACGATGGTAAAGATGTGGCAGCTAAATAATGCTTAAAATCAAGTAAGCAGTTAAACCCTTAGGCTAACCATGGGGCCTAGGGTTTATTTTTTTTACTCAAAAGGATTTTACTTTTAATCATAAGCGTTTTAGGCTATAATGAAAGAGTCTATTGAAAAGCCTGTGAAAATATCCAGGTAAAATTAGGAGGAATGAACATGACGAAACAGCAAATTGGTGTTGTTGGTATGGCTGTAATGGGTAAAAACTTAGCCTTAAATATTGAAAGTCGCGGTTACTCTGTTGCGCTATACAATCGTACAGGATCAAAAACAGAGGCCGTTGTAAATGAACATCCTGAAAAAAACTTTAAAGCAACATATACCATTGAAGAATTTGTACAATCATTGGAAAAACCTCGTCGAATCATTATGATGGTTCAAGCAGGAAAAGGAACAGATGCTACCATTCAAGCATTGCTGCCTCACTTAGATAAAGGGGATATTTTAGTAGATGGTGGGAATACCTTCTTCAAAGATACAATGCGTCGTAATGAAGAATTAGCTAACTCTGGTATTAACTTTATCGGTACAGGGGTTTCTGGTGGTGAAGAAGGCGCGTTGAAAGGTCCATCTATCATGCCTGGTGGCCAAAAAGAAGCCTATGATTTAATCGCACCAGTCTTAGAACAAATTTCTGCTAAAGCTGAAGATGGTGCACCTTGTGTGACATACATTGGTCCAAATGGTGCTGGTCATTATGTTAAAATGGTGCATAACGGAATTGAATACGGTGATATGCAATTAATCGCTGAAAGTTATGACCTATTGAAAAATGTTTTAGGTTTATCCAATGAAGAATTAGCTGAAACATTTGCTACATGGAATAAAGGTGAGCTAGATAGCTTCTTAATGGAAATTACAGCTGACATTTTAACACGTAAAGATGATTTAGGTACAGGTAAACCCATTGTTGATGTCATTTTAGATGCAGCTGGTAATAAAGGTACCGGTAAATGGACAAGTCAAAGTGCATTAGACTTAGGTGTGCCACTTCCATTAATTACGGAATCTGTATTTGCTCGTTTTATTTCTACTTATAAAGAAGAACGCGTCAATGCGAGTCAAAAATTCCCTAAAACACAATTTGAGTTCCAAGGGGATAAAGCTGAATTCGTTGAAAAAATTCGTCAAGCGTTATACTTTAGCAAAATTATGAGTTATGCACAAGGATTTGCTCAATTGCGCCAAGCTTCTAAAGAATATGATTGGCAATTACCATTTGGCGAAATCGCAAAAATTTGGCGTGCAGGTTGTATCATTCGTGCGCAATTCTTACAAAAGATTACCGATGCGTATGAAAAGAATGATGATCTTGAAAACTTATTATTAGATGATTATTTCTTTGATATTACAGTTAAATATCAACAAGCTGTTCGTGATGTAGTGGCATTAGCTGTTCAAGCAGGTGTTCCAGTACCAACCTTCTCATCAGCGATTGCCTACTTTGACTCTTATCGTGCGGAAAAATTACCAGCAAATATTATCCAAGCTCAACGTGATTATTTTGGTGCACATACTTACAAACGTACAGATCGCGAAGGTATTTTCCATTACAATTGGTATGAATAATTAGATTAGGCAGGCTCAATGAATTCTTTTGAGTCTGCCCCTTTTTTTTCTTTCGTATCCATGATAGAATTGGGCTAGCATGATTAAAAAGATTAAAGGAGATATATGTATAGATGAGTAACGTATTAATTATTGAAGATGAAAAAAATCTTGCTCGCTTTGTTGAATTAGAATTAAAACATGAAGGTTATAGTACAGAAGTTCATTATAATGGTAGAACTGGTTTAGATGCTGCCTTAAATAAGGATTGGGATGCTATTTTACTTGATTTAATGTTACCTGAATTAAATGGCTTAGAAGTTTGTCGTCGCATTCGTCAAAGTAAAAATACGCCAATTATTATGATGACTGCTAGAGATTCAGTGATTGATCGTGTATCTGGCCTTGATCACGGCGCGGATGATTATATTGTTAAACCTTTTGCGATTGAAGAACTACTTGCTCGTCTTCGTGCTTTATTACGTCGCATTGACATTGAAGGGGATAAAAACGCGGCTAAACAAACGACATTAACTTATCGTGATTTAACCATTGAGAAGGAAAATCGTGTCGTTCGTCGTGGCAATGAAATTATTGAATTGACCAAACGCGAATACGAATTATTGCTCACATTAATGGAAAGTGTGAATGCGGTATTGGCACGTGATGTATTGCTCAATAAAGTTTGGGGATATGAAACTGAAGTCGAAACTAATGTAGTGGATGTATATATCCGTTATCTACGCAATAAAATTGATGTACCTGGTGAAGATAGTTACATTCAAACGGTTCGTGGTACTGGATATGTGATGCGTTCATGATGAAAATGATTAAGAAGAAAAACAAGGAGCTAAAGGGGCCTTCTTTAACCATTAAGTGGGCCTTAGCAAGCTCTTTCTTCATCTTTGTCATTTTTACGGTTTTTGCAGTAACAACGTATAAATCAGCTGTTAGTCTTTTGGTAGAAAAAGAGCGCAAACAAAGTGAAGAAACCACTTATCAAATCGTATCGAAATTGGCCGATAACGATCAATCGCTGACTTTGATTAATGTGTATCGCAAATTAACAGATAGTTCAGAAAGTCAAGCTAGATTATATGACCGTACTTCGACATTAAAAGGCAATATGATGAGTATCGATCCATTTATTGCTGAGTTAGGTCAAAATAATTTCCGCCTTTATGTATATAATCCGGATTATCATCTGGTTTTTAAAACAAAAGAAGAAAGCCTTTCTCTACAGTCGGTGGAGACCATTGAAAATAAGCTCACAACGATTAATCAACAAGCTGGTTTGTTGAGCGTGCAACCTGTGATATCAAAGCAAACGAGAGAAAAAATTGGCTATGTGCAAACTTTCTATGAATTGAGTTCAATGTATGAGATGAAGCGCAGTCTATTAATGATTTTAATCGCAGTTGAATTGATTTCACTCTTACTTAGTCTGATTTTAGCCTTTTTGCTATCTTCATATTATTTGAAACCGTTAAAGATGTTGCGCGATACAATGGAAACAATCCGCAAAGACCCACAATCTGATATTCATGCACCGGTCATTGAAACACGAGATGAATTATCTGATTTGTCGGAAATCTTTAATGAAATGATTGATCGCATGCGTACTTATATTGAGCAGCAAGAACAATTTGTGGAAGATGTTTCACATGAATTAAGAACACCGGTAGCCATTATTGAAGGTCATTTGAGCATGCTGAATCGTTGGGGAAAAGATGATCCAGAAATTTTGGAAGAATCATTATCTGCAAGTATGCAGGAAATTAAGCGTATGAAAGATTTGGTTCAAGAAATGCTTGATTTATCACGCGCGAAACAAGTAGACATTTACTATGGTAATGAAACTTGTCAGGCTAAAGAGGTGGTTAATCAAGTATTTAACAACTTTAAATTGTTATACCCTGATTTTATGTTTGTGATGGATGATGATTTACCAAGAGAACGAACACTACAAATTTATCGTAATCATTTCGAGCAAATCTTAATTATCATTCTAGACAATGCGGTAAAATACTCTTTAGATCGTAAAGAAATCCACGTAAGTATTTCAAGTAACATGAAAGAACTTGAAATTGCCATCCAAGACTTTGGTGAAGGAATTCCAGTTGAAGATCTGCAAAAAGTATTTAATCGTTTCTATCGTGTGGATAAGGCACGGGCAAGGACAAAAGGTGGGAATGGCTTAGGTCTTTCAATTGCCTATCAGTTGTTAGAAAGCTATAAAGGACGAATCACCGTTGAAAGTAGTCTAGGGCAAGGTACAATTTTCAGAATATATGTTCCAATTATTGAAAGTGAACAAAATTCATATTAATATTTTATAATGAAGCAGTTGCTATTTGCGGCTGCTTCATTTTTACGAATAATTAATCTAAAAATCGCCGATGATATTTGTGCTTTTAAAATGAATTCCGAATTATATTACAATAAATGCTCTTTATGTTCGAGACAAAAAATAATCAAAAAAATATAAAATTTATGCTTGCATTTTGTAGAAAGACTTGGTATATTATTACTTGTCCTTGAGATAAATGAGGACTTAAAAAATAATAAAAAAAGTAATTGACATCTAAAAAGTTATATGATACTATAACAAAGTGCTTGATTTAAGAAAACATCTTTAATCAATTTTTGAAAAAAGTTTTAAAAAACATTTGACAAACAAAGTTTGATGTGGTAAACTTTAGAAGTTGTCAATACGACAAAGTAGACCTTTGAAAACTGAACAAATAAATGCAAACAACCAATGTGTA
>CAMMST010000055.1:0-16314 GCA_946499615.1 Enterococcus cecorum
ATACAAAAATATTTAGAACTCGTCAATAAAAAAATGAAAACTTTTTAATCTTTTTCTATTAGTTGACATAATACATATACATATAAACGATATAGATTTTATTTTATTTTTACTGAAAACTTAGCTATAATAAGAAAAGTAATCTGAAAGAAACGAGGAAAGTATATGTCATTTGATGGAATCTTTACCAACTTAATGGTTGATGAATTAAATCAACAACTAAGTGGTGGTCGAATCAGTAAAATTCATCAACCCTATGAAAATGAAATTATCTTAACTATCCGGTCACAAGGAAAAAATCATAAATTATTAATCTCTGCGCATCCAAGTTATGCACGTATCCAATTAACACAAACCCCTTATGTTAATCCAGATACACCACCAAATTTTATTATGATGCTTAGAAAATATTTGGACGGTGCCATTTTAGATTTTCTAGAACAAATCGACAATGACCGGGTTGTGCATTTTCATATCAAAAAGCGCGATGAACTCGGAGATATGCAAGAAATTATTTTGATTGTGGAACTTATGGGCAGACATAGTACGATTTGCTTAGTGAACAAACAAACAGGTAAAATTTTAGATGCTATTAAACATATCGGCAGCTCACAAAATAGTTATCGCCAATTACTTCCCGGTGTCGAATATGTCCATCCACCAAAGCAAACAGCAGCTAATCCATTTACCATCGATAAAGTACAGCTATTTGAATTACTCTCACAAACCAATGAATTAACTGCCAAATACTTGCAACAAAACTTTCAAGGGCTTGGAAAAGATACGGCAAATGAGTTAATTTATCGTTTGCAACAACATCCAAACGATAAAATCCTAGTTTGGCAAACATTCTTTCAAGAGTTAAAACAAGTTCAGCCAACTTTAACACGTATCAATCAAAAAGAATTTTTTAGTCCAATCAATTATACTTACCAAACAAACAAAGCTGAAGAAATTCAGAAATTTAATACCTTAAGCGAATTACTTGAAGCCTTTTACCATGATAAAGCCCAACGAGATCGCGTACGCCAACAAGGGAATGAATTAATCAAAAAAGTGGAAAATGAGTTAAGTAGAAATCAAACCAAGCTCAAAAAACGTGAACAAACATTAGCAGAATCCGAAAATGCTGAGATTTTAAGACAAAAAGGCGAGTTACTCACTACATTCATGTCACAAGTACCCAAAGGAGCTGAAACAGTAACTTTAGATAATTATTACGAGAATAATCAACCCTTAACAATCGCTTTAAATCCAGCATTATCTGCTAATCAAAATGCGCAAAAATATTTTCAACGCTATCAAAAATTGCGCAATGCAGTCAAATTAATTCACGAACAAATTGATGAAGCAAAAGCCGAAATCGATTATCTTGAATCTGTTCTAGCACAATTAGAACTAGCTGAACCAACTGAATTACAGGGAATTCGTGAAGAACTAGTCAGTCAAGGCTATTTAAAAAACAAACAAATCAAAGGAAGTAAAAAAGCAACACCAAGTAAACCAGATAGCTATCAAACATCAAGTGGGATCGAAATTTTAGTCGGTAAAAATAATTTACAAAATGATCAATTAACCTTAAAGCAAGCTAGAAAAACGGATTACTGGTTCCATACCAAAGATATACCTGGTTCACATGTCATTTTAAAAACGGACCAACCAAGTGATCAAGATATCTTAGAAGCAAGTGAACTAGCTGCCTACTTCTCAAAATATCGCTATTCAGCCCAAGTGCCTGTCGATTGTGTACAAGTCAAATATATCAAGAAACCAAATGGTGCAAAACCGGGCTTTGTCATTTACACTAATCAAACGACTAACTTTGTCACACCTAAAGCTGATGTTATCGAGCGTTTAAGAAAACAATAAACAAAAAACGTTATCTTTCCAAATAGGTAAGATAACGTTTTTTGTCATTCTTCGTGATAATAAATTATACGCCCTTTTCTCTTTTGTAAGGGCCGATTATTTTTAAGAAGTAGTTCATTTTTAAACATTTTAATAAATTCGCTATTCATTTGACCTACTTCATCAAAAACAAACCACTGAATCGGTCCTACAGTAGGCGGTGTTGTTAATGAACCGACATAGTGATAATAACTTTTTTGATTTGGTAAAAAGATATCCGGATTAAACCACTGAATATGATGATCAAAATCCCAAATTTCATCTCCATGATCGTGACAGATGTGATTTGACATAAAGACAGTTTCAAATAAGATGCCCACAACCAGATTCACTTGTTTTTTACTAGTATGCACCAAATGAAATTCTAAAGGGGCTTGAATGTCATCTAATACATGTTCACTAGGCATATGAAAATGAATATCGGTTAAAAAATATTTTTCACCATGATAAACCAAATGCGAAAGTTGATCAAAAGGAACAAAGTGAATGGTATTTTTGAATTCTTTCTCTGTAAATTTTTGTTTCTGATAAAAGAATTGAATCTTCTCTGATGTTGGAATCGCTATTGTTTCTTGCTTTTTTAAATGAATCGGAGACTGATAGGCAAATTCCGCTCCTTTTTTAAATCTATCGCACAATAAATGCCAATACTCTGGTCCAGTTTTCCCACTATAATCCCAATAAACATCTAAATTTTGATGCATCGCTTTCACCGTCCTTTATCATAAAAGGCTAATACTCACTTTTCAATTGATTAAAAGTAAGATTAGCCTGATATCCTTATATTAACAAAAATGGGTTAATTAATCTATTGATTTCTTTAACTTCTTTTGTGTATGAATTTCTGCGATATCTTTTACCAACATTGCTTTCTTTCCTTCACCCCCCTTCAATTCCAGTATATTCATATTGTCCGATTGTTTGTTTTCCAATATTTTTTAATTCGTTCATCTATTGTTCGTTCCTTTCTATCTAATCTTGTAATCTGAAATGATTTGAAGAATTACTTCGTTTGAACGTTTTGTCTTCAATTCTCCTTCAAGGTATCGGTATAAATCTGTATGTTGTAACCCGTAAACTGTCGCAAGGTCCCGAACGCTAATACCTTTTTCCTCCATGAATTGTTTGATTTTTTCTCTACCGTTATCTACTGTAGGCATTTCTATATACTTCCTTTTTGTTGGTATTTTTGCAAGAAAAACCTATAGAAAACCATTGACGAAAACTACAATTTATTGTAGTATAATGGCGTAAGAAATAAACCTTAAAAGTCGTAAATTTTAGCGTGTGTCTGATAAACTTATGCTTATTTTACTTTTCTTAAGCCTGTTTATTTCTATCGATTTTTCTTACACAAACAATACTAAAATTTATTGTAGTTTATGCCAACAAAAAACTGCAAGTTTTTATTGTTTTTGTGAAAAATTTAGGGGGAAACGTTGATATGTCTGTGTTTGAACGAATTAAATTTCTTGCAAACAGTAGGTCTATTACCTTGCGAAAAGTTACGGACGATTTAGGTTTTAGCGAAAATTATCTGTACGGTCTTAAGAATAGTGATAGAAAACCTTCTGTAAGAAAACTACAAGCCATTGCCGATTACTTTGGTGTATCTATTGACTACTTACTGGGTAATGAAGAAGCGAACACTCAACAAGGTATCGACTTAGAAAAAATGTTAGATGAAGCTATGACTTTCAGCGGTAAACCATTGAGTGAACACGATAAAGAGGTGGTGCGCAATCTTGTTGAAGCGTATCTCAACAGTAAAAAATGATACGTATAGTGATATCAATTCAAGGTGTTGATTTTTTTGAGTGAAGTACTTAAAAGCAAAATAAAATAATTAGGCATTACCGTTTTGTATAGATATTTAGAAGATACAAACGGACTGTATCTAAACGGTCTAAAACTTATCGTACTAAAAAATAGACTGTCAGAATATGAAGAAGAGTTTGCTGTATTTCATGAATTAGTGCATATAGAAGAACACGCTGACTTCGTTGTGTACTACAATGTAACGGCTACATCTAGAAGAAAACTTGAACATGAAGCGGTCCGAAAATCAATGAAGAATGAACTTGAAAATATAGTGAATGAAGATAGTGTTATAAACATAGAATTGGTATCGAAAAACTACGGTTTGAAAATGGGTGATGAAGATTGGCTAGAAGAAATGTTTAGGCAATCTTTGCATTAGGGGGTATATATGTTGAAACACTTAAAAGGAATGCTGTTAGCTTTACCTATATTGTTGTTGGTTGGTTGCGAAAAACAACCCGATAAACCGATACTTGAAGACTCGTCAACACAACAGACAAAGCAAACTAGCACTATGCAAGAAACGGGTGTGAAAATAGAAGATGATATCACTAAAGGTATCTTTAGTAACGGCGAATATACGATTAAATATGTTAATTCTGAAATCGTAAAAAGCAAGTATATTGATAAGTATGGTGTATACGTAACATACGAATTAACGAATGAGTCGGACCAAAATATTATGCCGTTTGAAGCGTTAAATTGGTTAGAATTAACACAACAAACCGATAATCAAATTGTGAAGCTGGATAGTCTATATCCTGTTGAAGACTCTGCGCCTGAAGGAGATACTGACAAATACAACGAATTTATAGATAGGGATAACGCAAATAACAATTTGTTGTTACCGCATAAATCTATGACCGCTTATGTAGCTTATTTCGTTGAAGATACAACTAAACCAATAAAAATTACGGTTTACTCACAAGCGAATGACCAATATTTAGGCGAATATACATTTACACCCAAACAATAAAAAAGACCCCCATTCTCGACAAAACGGGGGCTTGTAATAAAGATAAAACAAATCTGAAAAGACTTGATACATTAATTATAACTGATTTATCCACGATTACAAGCCCCTTTTCACAGCCTATGACCGAACGTACGTTTGAAATGAATGAGTTTTATGTGGATAGAAACAGTAACAGACAAACAAGGGAAAGTATCGTATAAGTTTGTGGAACGCTACGAACACCCATACACGGGTAAAATGCACAAGGTGTCCGTAACTATGGATAGTCAATCGCCACAAGCTAAGAAGAAAGCTACCAAGTTATTGCAAGAAAAGATTGAAAAGAAGATTGCTAAAACGGGTTATCAAGAAGTCGGATCTAGCACGTTTGATGAACTAGTCAATCAATGGTGGAAAACGCAAGAGAAGTTGAAAGAGACAACCTTGTATATAAAATCTAATAGATTGAAAAAAATATATTGACAATGAAATTTTGGTTGACCGTATAGATAAACGATTTCTTATTCGGTTTATCAAACAATTACATGATGAAGAATTGTCGTTTAGCTATATATCAACAACAAAATCAATACTCAATCAAACACTAAAATATGTAGTGTATCTTGATTACATTGATAATAACCCATTATCTGCTGTTAATTTAGAAAAAAACGATAATTACGATAGCAATAGCGTAGTTGAAAAATATCTAACTTATGAAGAAGCTGATAGGGTTGGGCATTCAGACCCTGATACTACACTAAAGATTTATAATCACGTGACAAGCAAGCAAAAAGCAACTATAACAGAAAAACTAAACCTGTTATAGTTGCCCCTTTTCCGCCCCTTTTACACTCTTTAAAACAAATAAAAGCTATAAAGTGTTGATATATCAATAAAAAAGGCAAATTGCAGCAAAAATGGGTTACTTTAACCAATTTTCTGGATCGTGTTTCCAAGCTGTAAGTAAAGCTAAGTCAGCCTCTGAAATATAACCCTCTTCAAGAGCAGTTTGAATAAGCGTTGTATAATTGGTCAAGGTAACAAGTGGTAATTTTGCTGTGTTAAAATTAGTCGCTCCTTTTGGTAATTCATAGGTAAAGATAGCTGCTACCCCTAAGACATCAGCCCCTTCTCGTTTGGCTGCCTGACATGCTTCTAGTACACTTCCACCTGTAGAAATTAAATCTTCAATTACAACCATTTTTTGACCAGGGGTAATTTGTCCTTCAATTTGATTGCCTTTTCCATGATCTTTCGCTTTACTACGGATATACACCATTGGCAAATCTAAAATTTCTGCTACCCAAGCAGCATGCGGAATCCCAGCAGTGGCAGTGCCAGCAATTACTTCTACTTCAGGAAATTGCTTTTTGATTTTTTCAGCTAATCCCTTGGCAATTAAACGACGAACCTTAGGAAAACTCATCGTTAAACGGTTATCACAATAAATTGGGCTCTTAATCCCACTCGCCCAAGTAAAGGGTTCATTTGGGCTTAAAAATACCGCCTTAATCGCTAATAAATTTTGTGCTACTTGTTGTTCAATTGATAGACTCATTCTTCACCATTCCATTCTTTTTTTATTGCTTGGTAAGCTTCATAAGGATTCACAGCTTGAGTAATTGGTCTTCCCACCACGATAAAATTAGCACCATACGCTTTGGCTAAGGCTGGGGTTACGACTCGTTTTTGATCACCAACTTGACTGCCACTTGGACGAATACCAGGTGTTAAGCAGACAAAGTCGTCACTCGTTGCTTGGTGGATGGCACTAGCTTCTAAAGCCGAGCAAACCACTCCTGCTAAACCAGCTTGTTGGCTACATTTGGCGTAATTGATAACACTTGCCAATAAATCACCAGGAATTTTTTGTTCTTGGTTCATCTGTTCTTGGCTAGTAGAAGTGAGCTGCGTAACTGCAATTAACAGCGGTACCTCTCCATCGCTTCCTTCCGTTAATCCTTTTAGTGCCGCTTGCATCATTTGAATACCACCTGCAGCATGAACATTGGTTAATTTTACGCCAAGTTTAGCAATTCCTTTCATGGCTTTTTCGACCGTGTTAGGAATATCATGTAATTTTAAATCTAAAAAAATATCATGACCTTGTTCTTTTAAAAATTGGACAATCACTGGGCCTTCTTGATAAAATAATTCCATCCCAATTTTCACAAATAGTGATTCGTCTGCAGGGAATTTCGCTAAAAATTGTTCGATTTGCGCTTTAGAAGCAAAATCTAAGGCAATGATAGGTCTATTTTCTTGCATTTTTCTTTTCCTCTCTCACTTCTTGAATGAATTGGGATAGACTTTCAATTCCTAGTTCATCCATCCGCTTTGGTAAGGCCTCAATTAATTTTGGACAAATATAAGGGTCCGTGAAGTTCGCTGTGCCTACCGCTACGGCACTCGCTCCAGCAAGATACATTTCAATGACATCATCAACATGCATTACGCCCCCCATCCCAATAATAGGTAAATCAGAAACGCTCGCTACTTGATGGATTAAGCGAATGGCGACTGGTTTAATTGCTGGACCTGATAAGCCACCTGTTTGGTTTGCTAAAATAGGCTTTCTTGTATTTAAATCAATGCGCATTCCTAATAAGGTATTAATCATCGAGAAGCCATCAGCACCAGCACTTTCAACCGCTTGAGCAATTGGAATGATATCCGTAACATTTGGTGAAAGTTTGACATAAATTGGTACACTGCTGACCTTTTTAACCGCAGTGACTAAATCGAATATCACTTCAGGATTTGTACCAAAAGCAATGCCACCATGTTTGACATTTGGACAAGATACATTTAACTCAATGGCATGAACATTTTTAGCATCCCCGATTTTACCACAAACCTCGATATAATCTTCTTTTGTAGAACCAGCAACATTGGCAATAATTGGTAATCGTGGGAATTCTTTTGCTAAATGAGGCAAGATTTCATTCATAACAACTTCTAACCCCGGATTTTGTAGCCCAATTGCATTCAACATGCCACTGGGTGTTTCTGCCACACGCGGCGTAGGATTGCCAAAACGGGCAACTGGGGTGGTCGCTTTAATCATGACTGCCCCGAGCTGTTCAATATCATAATATTTGGCATATTCTTTCCCAAATCCGAAGCAACCAGAAGCGGGCATAATTGGATTTTTCAGGTCTAATCCAGGAAGTTTGACTTGTAATCGATTCATTAGTAAATCACCGTCCCTGCTTGAAAAATTGGTCCCTCATCACAAACTTTTACACTTGCTTGTTGGGTTGGGTCATCTTTTTTATGACAGACACAGGCATAACATGCACCCATCCCACAAGCCATTCTTGATTCCAAAGAAAGTTGAACATCGGCTACTTTTTGATAAAATAGGCTTTCTACTTTTTTTAACATTCCATTATTGCCACAAGTGAAAACCGCTTTTGGCATTTCTGTATTTTTTGATAAATAATCATCTAATAGCTGACCCACATTACCTTCAAAACCAATCGAACCATCATCTGTAGCAATCAAGGTGCGACCAAGAGCTTGAAATTCATCAATATAATAGCTCACTTCACTATTGGCATAACCTAAGAAATGCACAGGTTGTACGCCTTTTTCAATTAATCGTTTGGATAGTTCATACAATGGTGGTATGCCAATCCCACCACCAATAATATAGACCTTATCGCCTACATGAACACCCTCAAGACTAAATCCATTTCCTAAAGGCCCCATACAATCTAATTGATCGCCTGCCTGTAATTGAGAGAAAACTTGTGTCCCTTGTCCTTGCACACGATAGATTAAAGTGACTGTTTGTTTTTCTTGATTGATTTGATTAATACTAATTGGTCGACGTAATAACAAATCTGCTTGTGGGACACGTAAATGTAAAAATTGTCCTGGATGATGCATTTCTTTGACCAATTGTCCCGTTAAGACCAATTCAAAAATTCTAGGTGCAAGTTGAATATTTGAGACCACTGTCATTAATTCTTGTTTCATGCCACTATCTTTCCTTTCCTGCCATCATTTTAAAAGATAAGCAAGAATAACCTTGCCTATCTTTCACGTTAAATTGCTTGAGTTGTAAATGCTTGAGATTCCATTACTTTTAAGATTGCATCGGCTGTATCTAATGAAGTAAATAGTGGCACCCCATGTTCGACTGATTCGCGGCGGATATGGAAGCCGTCTTCAGCATTATTTTGACGATTTTTATCCATCGTGTTAATCACCATTTGTAAGCTACCATCACGAATATAGTCAATCACATGTTTTTCAGGGGCTTGATTAATCTTAGCCACTGTCTTACATTTGATGCCATTTTGCTCAAAGTATTTTGCTGTTCCTGAAGTGGCTAAAATACTAAAGCCAATTTCGACAAAACGTTTAGCTAAGGAAAGTGCTTCTTCTTTGCTATCATCAGCAATCGTGAATAAAACTGTACCAAAACTTGGAATATGCAAACCACTTGCCTCAAAAGCTTTATACAATGCTTTTTCCAGATTTTTATCTGAACCCATGACTTCACCTGTTGACTTCATTTCAGGTCCTAAATACGTATCTACTTTTAACAATTTAGTAAATGAGAAGACCGGTGCTTTAATATGAACATTTTCGCTAGTTGGATATAACCCATCTGGATAGCCCATTTCTGCTAAATCTTCCCCTAGAATCGCTCTAGTTGCTACTTGCGCCATCGGAATACCAGTTACTTTACTTAAGAATGGTACAGTACGACTTGCTCGTGGATTGACTTCAATAACATAAACTTGCTCATCATGAATAACAAACTGGATATTCATCATGCCCACACAATTTAAACCAATGGCTAATCGCTTAGTATAGTCTTCAATCGTTTGAATTTGTTCTGGTGATAAAGTTTGTGGAGGATAAACAGCCATTGAATCTCCTGAATGGACACCGGCACGTTCGATGTGCTCCATGATTCCAGGGATTAAGACATTTTTACCATCACTGATTGCATCGACTTCGCATTCTTTACCAACTAAATAACGGTCTACTAATACTGGATGTTCTGGAGAAGCTTTGACTGCATTTTCCATATAATCTTCTAAGTCGGCTTGATTTTGGACAATTTCCATCGCACGACCTCCCAAGACATAACTTGGACGGACTAGTACTGGATATCCAATACGTTTAGCAATTTCTACGGCTTCAGCTTTATTCGTCGCGGTATCACCAGGTGGCTGTGGAATATTTAAATCTTTTAAGGCTTGTTCAAATAAATCACGATTTTCCGCACGATCAAGATCTTCAATTTGCGTACCTAAAATATTAACGCCATTTTTTACTAATTGTTCGGCTAAATTAATCGCTGTTTGCCCACCAAATTGTACAATCACGCCAATTGGTTGCTCTAATTCAATCACATTTAAAACATCTTCAATCGTCAATGGTTCAAAGTACAATTTATCTGAAATTGAAAAGTCTGTAGAAACCGTTTCAGGATTACTATTCATAATGACAGCTTCATAACCAGCTTTTTGAATGGCTTTAACCGAATGAACGGTCGCATAGTCAAACTCTACCCCTTGACCAATACGGATAGGACCTGAGCCTAACACTAATACTGAGTCTTTAGGCGAGCGAATCGATTCATTTTCAAATTCATAAGTACTATAGAAGTATGGCGTACTTGATTCAAATTCTGCCGCACAAGTATCAACCATTTTATAAACAGGTTTGATTTGATTGGCTAATCTAAATTGGCGAACCTCTTCCATCGTCATTTGCCATAGCTCAGCAATCTTTTTATCCGCAAAACCATTTTGTTTGGCTAAACGTAACGTATCTACATCTTGAACTGCTTCTTTTAACTGTTGTTCAATTTCGATAATATGCAATAATTTGTCAAGGAAGAATAAATCAATTTTCGTCATTTGATGTAATTCTTCAATTGAAAATCCGCGACGTAAAGCCTCCGCTAAGTAAAATAGACGATCATCCTGGGCTTTGACAATTCGATTCATTAAAAGTGCATCATCAACTTGGTTCAATTCAGGAACTTCAACATGGATACAACCAATTTCTAATGAACGCACAGCTTTTAACAGTGATTCTTCAATATTACGACCAATTGCCATGACTTCACCAGTTGCTTTCATTTGCGTACCAAGTAGACGTTCACCAGTTTCAAATTTATCAAATGGCCAACGTGGAATCTTCGCAACCACATAGTCTAAAGCTGGTTCAAATTCAGCATAAGTGGTTCCAGTAACAGGATTTTTCATTTCATCTAAGGTTAATCCCACTGCAATTTTCGCTGCTAATTTTGCGATTGGATACCCCGTCGCTTTACTTGCTAAGGCAGAAGAACGAGAAACCCGAGGATTTACCTCAATCACATAATAATTAAAGCTATTTGGATCTAAGGCTAATTGAACGTTACAGCCTCCTTCAATTTTCAAGGCGCGAATGATGGATAGAGAAGCATCCCGTAACATTTGGTATTCAATATCAGATAAAGTTTGGCTTGGTGCAAAAACAATCGAATCACCGGTATGAATACCAACTGGGTCAAAGTTCTCCATATTACATACCACAATGGCATTATCCGCACTATCACGCATCACTTCATATTCAATTTCTTTAAATCCTGCAATACTGCGTTCAATTAAACATTGTGTAACTGGAGAAAGTGTTAAGCCATTTTCGGCAATTTGGCGTAGTTCTTCTTCATTATTACACATTCCCCCTCCAGTTCCACCTAGAGTAAATGCAGGTCTAACAATGACTGGATAGCCGATTTCATTGGCAAAATCAACTGCCGCATCTACTGTATTGATGATAGTTGATTCAGGAATAGGTTGATTTAAATCTTCCATTAATTGTTTGAACAAATCACGGTCTTCTGCTTGGTCGATTGCTGAGAGCTTAGTCCCTAATAATTCAATTCCTAATTCTTCTAAAATTCCTGATTTAGATAATTCCATCGCCATGTTTAAGCCAGTTTGTCCACCTAATGTTGGTAAAATGGCATCTGGCTGTTCTTTACGTAAAATACGTGCTAAAAACTCATAAGTAATCGGCTCAATATACACTTTATCCGCAATTTCGCGGTCGGTCATAATGGTTGCTGGATTAGAGTTTACCAATACCACTTCATAGCCTTCTTCTCTCAACGCTAAACAAGCTTGGGTTCCGGCATAGTCAAACTCAGCGGCTTGTCCAATAATGATTGGCCCTGAACCAATGACTAAAATTTTTGAAATATCTGTACGTTTAGGCATTTTTCTGTTTCTCCTTCCATGCTTCCATCATTTCGATAAATTCATCAAATAAATATAAGGCATCATGCGGACCAGGTGCAGCATCTGGGTGGAATTGCACACTAAAAGCTGGATAGTGGCGATGACGAACCCCTTCAATCGTCCCATCATTGATTTCTACATGCGTCACGATTAATTTTTCAGGATCAATCGTGTTCGCATCCACTGCATAGCCATGATTTTGTGAGGTAAAGTCGACACGGCCAGTTGCGATTTCTCTTACCGGATGATTTAAACCGCGGTGACCAAATTTCATTTTAAATGTATCCGCACCATTTGCTAGTGAAAATAGTTGATGACCTAAACAAATACCAAAAATCGGCACTTTACCTTGAATTCCTTGAATCATCTCAATGGCTTCCGGCACACTCTTAGGATCGCCTGGCCCATTTGTCAGCATGACACCATCTGGAGACAATTCTAGAATTTCTTGGGCAGTCGTATTATAAGGTAAAACCGTTAAATTACATTGACGTTTCGAAAACTCGCGCATGATACTGTGTTTCAAACCAAAATCAATTACGACGACATTCAAACCAGTACCAGGACTTGGATAAGGCTTAGCAGTAGATACTTGGGCGACTTGATTAGTTGGAAGCACGGCTGCTTTTAATTGGTCATAAGCATGATTGAAATCATCGGCTGCATCAACAATACTTGCTTTCATCGTTCCATGTTGACGAATTTTACGCGTCAATGCACGGGTATCAATCCCTGAAATACCTGGAATCCCTTTACGCTTTAAGAATTCATCTAAAGTCATTTGATTACGCCAATTGCTTCCACGTCTAGCATGTTCTTTTACTACAACCCCTTTACAAGTAGGTGCAATTGATTCATAGTCATCACGATTAACCCCGTAATTTCCCACCATTGGATAGGTGAAAGTAATAATTTGACCATTAAAACTTTGATCAGTGATGGTTTCTTGATAACCGGTCATACTTGTAGTAAAAACCAACTCACCAACCACACTATTTGTCGCGCCAAAGCCTTCACCAACAAAATGCGTCCCATCTTCTAAAATTAACCAACGTTTCATTAGTTATTTGCCTCCTTTTGATAGACAATTTGACCATCCACCATTGTTAGATAGGTATCACCAAATAATTGCCAACCTGTAAACGGCGTATTATCCGCTTTTGATTTAAAATTAGCGGCATCAACTACATATTCATGATCAATATCAAACACTGCAATGTCCGCTTGACTACCAACAGCTAATTGACCCGCTTGTAAATTGAATATTTCCGCCGGCTTAATCGCCATCCAATTCATGACTTGTTCTAAAGTAAAAATACCCGTCTTAACAAATTTTGTATAGATTAACTGGAAGGCATATTCCGAACCAACAATGCCAAATGGTGCTTTTAGGAAAGATTGACATTTTTCATCATGACCATGTGGCGCGTGGTCGGTTGAAATACAATCAATCGTGCCATCTAAAAGACCTTCAATAAGTGCTTGCTGATCTTCACTCGCTCTTAATGGCGGATTCATCTTCCAAAAACCATGATCTTCAGGAATATCCATATCGTTTAATAGCAAATGGTGCGGACAAACTTCACAAGTCACATGAACCCCAGCTTTTTTAGCATCGCGAATAATGCGTACACTTTCTTTCGTTGAGACATGACAAACATGATAATGCACGCCAGTTTCTTCGGCTAAAATTAAATCTCGAGCAATTTGAGAACTTTCTGTCGCACTTAAAATTCCTGGTAAGCCTAATTCTTCTGCTCGTTTGCCGGCATGCATCACGCCACCGAATAAAAGTGATTCGTCTTCGGTGTGAGCCACGATGGCCATATTATTTTTAGAGGCTTCTTTCATGGCCAAGTACATAGTTCCTGCTGTTTGGACACCAACACCATCATTCGTAAAAGCAAAGGCCCCAGCAGCTTTTAAACCAACTTGATCCGTTAACACTTCACTTCTTAATTTTTCTGTAATAGAAGCATATTGATACACTTTCACACAAGCATCACGATCAATTATTTCCTGAACTTTTTGAAAATTCTCTACACTATCTGGAACGGGATCAAGATTTGGCATCGCACATACACTTGTAAAACCGCCTCTTGCTGCTGCTTGACTTCCTGTTAAAATCGTTTCTTTATACGTAAAACCAGGCTCTCTAAAATGAACATGCACATCAACCAAACCTGGCATAACTAATTTTCCTTTTAAATCAATCACCTGATCAAAGTCGTTTTCTGCAAAATCAAGCCCGATTGCGAAAACTTTTTGATCCTCAATCCAAATATCTACTTGATTGCAGATATTTTCTTTTGTAACCATTCGCCCGTTTTTTAATAAAGTTTTCATATACTTACTCCCTATGCCTTTCCATTTAATATTGCTTCTAGAATTGCCATGCGAATATATACACCATTAGTCATCTGTTGCACAATTCTTGATTGCAATCCTTCTACCAGGCTATCTGCTAATTCTACATCGCGATTCACCGGTGCTGGATGCATAATAATCGCATGAGGTAACATTTTCTTCGCACGTTCAACTGTTAATCCATAAGTTTTGTGATATTGCTCTTTAGAAAATTGCTGATTGCCCACGTGACGCTCATGTTGTACCCGTAGCATCATCATCACGTCTACTTTATCGACTAATTCATCAATAGCAAGATACTTTCCATATACTTCAAAGGATTCATCGTACCATTCAAGCGGACCAGAGAAGTAAACTTGTGCCCCTAATCGTTTTAGCATCTGCATATTTGATTTTGCGACACGTGAATGGGTTAAATCACCGACTATTGCTACTTTCAAACCTTCGAAGTAGCCGAATTCTTGATAAATCGTCATTAAATCTAATAGGCATTGTGTAGGATGTTGTCCACTACCATCCCCACCATTAATCACACTACATTGGATAGTCTTACTTTCTACCAATTCATTATAATAATGTTCCGCACTATGACGAATGACCACTGCATCAACCCCGATAGCCGACATAGTCAAAACAGTGTCATATAATGTTTCGCCTTTTTGGACTGATGAAGTAGAAGCATCAAATTCAATCACTTCTAAACCTAATTTTTTCTCGGCCACTTCAAAACTTTTATGGGTTCGTGTGCTATTTTCAAAAAATAAATTGGCCACAAAATATTTTTCTTTAGGTAATACACACTTGGCACCTGCGTTAAATTCACTTGCACGTTTAATTAATCCTAAAACTTCTGCTTCACTTAAACTTTCAACTGTTAATAAGTGCTTTAAACTGATTGCCTGTGATTGAATGATCATTTGCCTACTCCTTCATCATTTATTTATTGATTAAGATTCTATCTTGCTTATCAATTTCTTCCATTTCAACAATAATTTCTTCGTCTGATGAAGTTGGAATGTTTTTTCCGACATAATCTGCACGAATTGGCAATTCACGATGTCCTCTGTCTACCAACACAGCTAAACCAATGCGATTTGGGCGACCATAGTCCATTACCGCATCCAAAGCAGCCCGAATCGTACGGCCAGTATATAAAACATCATCTACTAAAATGACTTCTTTACCTTCAAGTGATACCGGCATCACTGATTCTTGCTTTTCAGATGAATGTTTCTTTTGATCATCGCGATAGGAAGTAATATCTAATTCACCAACTGGGACTTCAATTTCTTCAATTTGTTTTAAACGTTGGGCAATGCGTTGAGCAATATAGACTCCTCTTGTTTTAATTCCAACTAATACCAAATCTTCCAATCCTCGATTACGTTCAATCATCTCATAGGTCATTCGCGTAATTGCTCGCTTCATAGTAACTGAATCAATGACTTCTTTTGCTGACATAAATATCCCTCCAAAATGTCTCATCCTTTATTTTTGCCTTCCGTTAACAACAAAAAAACTCCCACCTGCGCGAGGTCGGAGTGAAGTTCACAAAATTATCTATAACAAAGGCGCCAATATTCAAAAATGGATAGAATATTAGCTAGATATTTATTTTGATTGCTTCCTTCTTAGCCTCACGGGACTAAACTTAAAGGACTAATATTTCTTGTTACAATCAATATACGCGCAATTACGATTAAAAGCAATCTATTTTCGTGAAAATTTACATATATTTTCAAGTAAAACAGTTTATCTTAAAAATATATTTCAAAACTACTAATAAAATAAAAAAGCACCCAAATCTTGAGTGCCTTTGATTTATACATCTTCTTTTCGCAGTTTTTCTAAAGTTGATGAAAAAATTTCTGGAAGTGGACAAGTAAATTCTAGCCACTGTCCGGTTGTTGGATGTTCAAAACCTAAATCACGCGCATGTAAAAACTGGCCTTTCCCTTTCAGTGTTTTTTTAGGCCCATATACCGGATCACCAGCTAATGGATA
>CAMMST010000056.1:0-16067 GCA_946499615.1 Enterococcus cecorum
ATTATACGCTATTTCTCGTCAAAAATCAACCATTTGTTGTGACAGAGCCTTTTATATTTGCGAATAAACCTTTTTTGGTCCTTCGATATAAAAGACAGAGGTAAGCACTTCTTGGCCATCATTGACAAAGATTTCAATGCTTTGCTGATCGATATAAGCGGTCAAATGAGTCGCTTGAATTTGCACACCACGGTATAAAACAGGATTGCGTTCTTCGCCAATTAGCTGATACTTCAGATTTTTTCTATCAATATAAACTTCTTTTCTAAAAGCGTCATATCCAAAAGAAATATAATCCTCTTTGGTTCCTAATTTTAATTCAATCGTTTCTTTTATGTCGATTTCAAGTTTTGAAGGTTGGTTTAACTCTTCGTTTAATTGAACCTCTACGAACTGATTAGCCAAACTTTCTGGCAGTTTTTGAATGACTTGATTTTCTTGCACAGTTAAGATTCGAGGCAAACACATCGAGCCAAACCAACCATGCTGCAATTGATCTGTAATCAGTGGACGTCCCCAAGTATGCATCCAAGCAATCATGATTCGTTCATTATTTGCATTTTTAGTTGTTTGAGCGGCATAAAAGTCATGACCATGGTCAATTTCTTTCAGATTGTTAGGATAAAATTTCCCTACTTGCCAGTCGACTCGACCTTGCATAATGATATTTGAATTTTGATTATTAAAGTCTAAATACTCAGAATGATATTGCATTGGAGATACAATCAGATAACTTTGACCATCCATTTCAAAATAATCCGGACATTCCCAGACAATACCTTGATTTTGCTCACCTTTTAGAAAAATCGACTTATAAGACCAATCAAGCAAATTCTCAGATTCTATTAATACTACACAACCAACTTGATCCAAATGCTGAGTCGCAACCACTGCATAATACTTGCCATCTTTTTCAAACAATTTTGGATCTCGAAAATCACTTCTACTAATTTCATTAGGTAATTGTTGACCCGTAATAACTGGATTTTCCTTAATTTTATGGAAAGTAATACCATCAGTAGAGTAAGCCATATTCTGCACTTGAGAAATTGAGCCATCTTCATTCACAATATGGCCGGTATACATTAACCAAAGTGTATCATCAACTACTAAAGCTGAACCTGAAAAACAACCATTTTTGTCATAATCTTGATCTGGTGCTAAGGCGATAGGTAAATATTCCCAATGCGCTAAATCCTTACTTTTCGCATGACCCCAATGCATTGTATCCCATTTACTATCATATGGATTATATTGATAAAAAAGATGATATTCTCCTTTGTAATATACAAAGCCATTAGGATCGTTCATCCAACCGATTTCTGGAATAAAATGTAGTTTAGGTTGATAGGTTGCCGTCACATGATGTTTGTTTGCTTGAATATATTCATTTGCACGTTCAATACTATACATACACTTCACCTACTTATTCTTTTGATTGCTATCATAATATTTTTGCTTAATCTTCAACCAATCGTTTAAGCCATATTTATCTAGCTCTTTCAAATAACTATCCCATTCTTTATCAATATTGCCATTTACAATCCATTCTGCACGTTTACGATAAATATAGTCATTCATATCTGCTTCTACTTGGCTAATCTTGTCTAAATCTTTTTCTTTCATGAATACTTTTGGATAGATATTTTCATTATCCATATAAGGAACATAGTATTCTTTCAACAAATCTAAACGCCATTTTGCATCATCAGGCATTGTGGTTACTTTTCCATAATAACTATTTAGAATGGCTAATGGTCCACCAATTTCAGTCTTTTGACGCAATTCAGCTGGTGCCGTACCTTCTAATGGTAAGTGTTTCAATGAATTGGTTGCTTTATCAAATTCGAAAATATTTTGTTGTTTCTTATCGCCATAAGTTCCCCAGTTATTTTGGACAGATTGAAGTGGTCGATATTGGTAGTCAATCCATTTGGCAGTTAACTCAAGGTTTTTATTGGCACTTGTAATCACCATACGATCGCGTTGGAATCCCATACCATTTGAGCGAGTAATATGTTTTTTACCACTTGGGCCAGCCAATGCAGGTAATACATCATAAGAATCATTCATGCCTGATACATTCGCCTTATCCCAAGTAAAGTAAACACCATAACGTTTTTCCGCACCTTTGGCAATATAAGTATTCCAGTCTTGTTCAAAAGCTTCTTTATCAATTAATCCTTTTTCTTGTAATTGGCGCATAAATTTAACGCCTTCTTTATATTCTTCATTATCAGCAGTAAAATCGACCGTACCATCATTATTTACAACTAAATGATCATCATTGTCCCCAATACCAAAGGCTCCAAACAACATTTTGAAGTCTTCATTACCTCCACCATTTACAAAGGACATCGGAATTTCATCTTGTTTGCCATTTCCATTTGGGTCTTGTGTTTTAAATGCTTCTAAAACTTTTACTAGTTCATCTGTTGTTTGCGGCATTGGCAAGTTCAATTTTTTCAACCAATCGACATTAATCCAAGCCATATCATTCACACTATGAATAGACTCTTTACCTTCACCTAATTCTTCAATCCAAGGGAAAGAATAAATATGTCCATCCGGTGCTGTAATCATGGCTTTGTATTGAGGGTTTTCATCAAGAATTTTTTTCAAGTTAGGCATATAGTCTTTAATTAAATCTTCTACAGGAATGATGACACCTTGTTTTGCCCAGTTCATTAATTCCACATCTGAAGCCCCATCATTATGAATGGCATCTGGTAAATCACCAGAAGAAATATCTAGGTTCCGTTTTTCAGCAAAATCAGATTGATAATTGGTCCAATCAATATGAACATTTGTCGCTTTTTCCATCCGCTTTAAAATCAATTTTTGGTTTGGATTTTTTGGTGATAATGGTGAAGAAGAAGTCATAAATTTCAAGGTCACTTCATCTTTTAAAGGAAATTTCACTTTTTCTAATTTATAATCTGGGCTCGCTGCTTCATCTTTTTTGCTACAACCTGCTAATAAAAGTGCACTGCCCGCTACCAAAACACTACCTACTGTCATCCATTTTTTCATGATATTTTTCTCCAATCTAAAATTATTTTTATCCTTTAAGTGAACCAACCATAATTCCTTTATCAAAGTATTTTTGGAAGAACGGATACATAACAATCAATGGTAAACTTGAAATGACAATTGTCGCATATTTAATCATTTCAGCCAAGCGCTTCATCTCGTTCATTGCAGCTTGTGCCCCAATCATATCTTTGGCTGGTTGACTTTGAATTAAGATTTTACGTAAAACTAATTGCAATGGTTCTAAATTCGGATCCTTGATATAAATCATCGCATCAAAATATGAATTCCATTGGCCAACAAAAGCATACAAGAATAATACAAACATAATTGGTTTCGCTAAAGGTAACATAATTTTCAAGAATATTTGTAAATCATTCGCTCCATCAATCACTGCCGCTTCAACCAATTCTTTTGGTAATCCTTGGAAATAAGTCCGCGCTAAAATAATATTCCATACATTTACAGCACCAGGTAAAACAATCGCCCACATTGTATTTAGCATCCCTAATTGTTTAATCAAAAGGTAAGTTGGGACTAACCCACCGCTAAAGAACATCGTAATGATTAAAAAGATATTGACCCATTTACGTCCAACTAACTCTTTATTTGCTAATGGATAAGCGGTTAATACAGAAATAGCAACGGTTAAAACTGAGAAAGTAAAGGAATATAATAGTGAGTTTAAAAAGCCTCGAAGTATCGACTTATCACTAAATACTCTGGCATATCCTTCTGTTGTCCAATCTTTAGGGTTAAAACTAATTCCTTTGCTCACTAATACTTGCGGATCCATAAAAGAGGCGACAAGAATATAAACTAAAGGAACCAACGTAATTAGTACTAAAAAAGCAATAATAATCTTATTTAATACCAACATTCTTTTATCAAACTTGGTATACATTTTCATATTCATACGATTTTCCCTCCTATAATCCTTGACCATCATTAACTTTAGAAACTAGTTTATTCACCGCAACAAGTAAAATTACATTAATCACCGTATTGAACAAGCCAACTGCCGTAGAATAAGAATAATCCCCAGAGACTAGCCCCACTTTATACACATAAGTCGCAATAATTTCAGATGAAGTAAGGTTGAGTGAAGTTTGCATCAAATAAGCTTTTTCATATCCAACGCTCATAATGCCACCAGCTGCTAAAATAAACTGAATCACCATAATTGGCTTTAAAGTTGGAATGTCAATGTGCCAAATACGTTGAAAAATATTCGCACCGTCTAATTTTGCCGCTTCAACTAATGAGGTATCCACATTTACTAAAGTCGCGGTATACAATGTCGAAGCCCAACCCATTCCTTGCCAAATCCCACTAAAGATGTATAATGGACGGAACCAATCAGGATCAGTTAAGAAGCTCGCTTTTATCCCAAAGAAACCAAGGATATGATTCACTGGTCCGTCTACTGAGAAGAACAAGAAAATCATCCCAACAATGACAACCACTGAAATAAAATTCGGTGCATATAATACCAATTGAATCCGTTTCTTTGCTTTTTCACTCAATAATTGATTCAACATGATGGCTAAAATAATCGGTGGTAAGAAGCCAAGTAATAAGCCATAAACACTTAATTTCAGAGTATTCATCAACAAATTCATAAAATTAGGTGAAGAGAGGAATTTTTCAAACTCAGAAAAGCCAATCCACGGACTGCCAAGTATCCCTCGCAATGGATTATAATCTTTAAAGGCAATGAGCACACCGTACATCGGAATATACTTAAAAATAAAAGTTAATACTAATCCGGGCACTAACATCGCAAGTAATAATTTCTGTTTTTTCACCTTTTGAAGGAATGAATCACTCTTATTCGCTGATACTTTATTCATAATTTCCTCCTTTTTTGAAACGTTTCATTTTTTGTTTTAAAAGTAAAGAGAGTCGCGCGTAACCTCTCTAACTTTTTTTGAAACGTTTCAAATTTTGCTAAATAAAAAAATCATTTCTGACAACTTGATACTAACATTGGTAACGCTTCCTGTCAATAGATTTTTTTAATTTTTTGTAGTTGGTCCCTCTATATAGCTTACTGGCAAGATAAACTGTAACTTTTCAGGTGACTCTCCCGCAATTTTCTGTACAATCAACTCAACAGCTTTTTGGGCCATTAATTCCAACGGTTGACGGATAGTCGTAACTGGTGTGTTTCGTTCCACAGCCATTTTAATCCCATCAAAACCGATCACTTGAACATCTTCTGGTACGCTTTTACCAATTAGCTTCAATTCCTCTATCACATCTAATGCCGTAAAATCATTAATTGTAAATATTGCATCAATGAATGGATTTTCTACTAAAAATTCATGTAGCTTTCCTTTAAAATCAGTAAATGGTTCTTCTAAATCAAAAGCAACAAATGGTAGGCCCGCATTTAATATTGTTTTTTCAAAATATTGTCGGCGTTTTTTCGTTTCATTAATGGTTTTGTTATGACTTCCCACAAATGCGAAATAAGTCCCACCTTTTTCGATAAGCTTTTCTGCTGCAATTGTCGCACCTAGCGCATTATCTGCTGAAATACAAGCAATATTTTTATCTGTATATGTACGGTCAATACTGACAAAAGGTACATTGGTCGATAAATATTCTTCAATTGGACTATAAGTAATCGCAATAATGCCATCAACTTTATTTTGCTCTAACATTTGGATAATTTCCAATTCTGAATTATACTGACCAATATTACATAAAAGTGTTTTATATCCTTTGCTTGCTAACAATTGTTCGATGTATTGTGCGAATTCACTAAAAAATGGATGCCAAATCGTGGGAACTATCAAACCAATTGTCGATGTTTGATTTTTCTTCATCCCTCGAGCATAAGCATTTGGAATATAATTTAATTCTTTTATCGCAGCTTCCACTTTATTTAATGTAGACTGTTTGATACCACTTTCATTATTTATCACGCGAGAAACTGTTCCAACACTCACACCTGCTAACTGAGCCACATCTTTCATTGTAATTGATTCTTTTGCTTTCTCCATTCAAATCACCTCCTTACATGGATAGTAACATAATCAACAAAAAATGTCTTTAAAAAATTGACTTCTTTTTACTTTTCAAAATATATATCTAATTCTATAATATACATACCAATAAAAAGGAGTGGTTTCATGCAATATTACGATCAACATTTACATACGTTCTTGTCTTTTGATTCTGAAGAGCAATTCGAGAATTATCTTGCGTATCAACCTGAAATATTTGTTGCAACGGATCATTTAGACTAAAAAAATCCATGTAGTCAGTATCAAGATGATATCCCGGACTATGAAAAACTCGTGCAAAAACATCACGAATTAGCCGACAAATATCCTACACGTCTATTAAAAGGCATCGAACTAGGCGTCGTGCCTAGTCAAGAGCGTCAAATTCAAGATTACCTTGCCAGTCATCCTTATGATTTAAAGCTATTGAGCATTCACCAAAATGGACATTTCGATTATATGGATGATGTCGTGCTCTCCAAAGACAAATTTGAAGTGGCATCTGAGTATTTTAATCAAACGGAACACGTACTAAAAAGCTTTACCGGTGCACAGATTTTAACGCATTTTGAATATGGTTTACGCCGCTTAGCCTTTACTCCTGAAGAATTAGGAGAAAATTACGAAAAACAATTAACACGCATCTTACAACTCATCATCGAAAAAGAAATGGCCCTAGAATTAAATGCTAAAAGCTATGGAAAATATCAAAACAAAGTGCTTTATGACTACATTATTCCACTCTATCGCTCACTTGGTGGTCAACTCTTTACACTTGGTTCGGATGCCCATGTCGCAAGTGATTATCGCTTATTATTTGCAGATATGTCAAGCTTACTGGAAAAACATGGCGTGAATCACCTAGCCGTCTATTTAGATGGTAACTGGCAATTGACCCCATTAGCCAAATAAACGTAATAAAAGCCGCCGGAATCATCCAACGGCTTATTTTTTATACTTGGTAAGTTAATGCACGTAAAGCTTGGTCTACTTTTTCAGCAGCTAGACGTCCTTCACGAATGCCCCAAATGACTAAACTTGGGCCACGTTTAGCATCTCCAGCAACCAAAACACGTTCATTATTGGTTGTCGAATCATCATAGACCTCTTTGACACCAAAACTTTCTAACAGACTATTTTCCGCACCTAAAAATCCCATCGCCAATAAAACTAAATCAGCTTTCATCACTTGTTCTGTTCCTGGAATTGGTTGAAATTTTTGGTCCACTTTCACTATTTCAATCCCGATTAGTTGCCCGCGTTCTGCGCCAATAAACCCAGTAGTTGAAGTGCTATAGTAAGTCAATTGTTCCTTTTCAAAAACAGTCAATGCTTCTTCTTGACCATAGCCGACCCGATTAATCATCGGATATTCTGGCCATGGGTTATCGCTTTGACGTTCTAAGGGGAGTTGTGGCGTGATTTCTAATTGTTTAACAGAAGCAGCACCTTGACGAATGGCTGAACCGATACAGTCATTTCCCGTATCGCCACCACCAATGACAATCACATGCTTTCCTTCTAATTTACGACTCGTTGCTTCTTTACCGTGCTTTAAGACATCTTTTGTCGCTTCAGTCAAGTAATCAACGGCAAATTTCACACCATTTAATTCACGACCAGAGACTTTCAAATCACGCGGCACACTTGCACCAGCGGCAATAATGACACGATCAAAATCACGCTGTAACTCTTCAGCCGTAATATCACGACCAATTTCCGTATTCGCCACAAAATGAATGCCCAATTCCGCCATTAAATCAATCCGTCGTTGTACGATTTCTTTATCTAGCTTCATGTTTGGAATCCCATACATCAATAAACCACCAAAGCGATCACTACGTTCAAAGACGGTGACTTCATGGCCTAATTGATTCAAGCGCCATGCCGCACTTAAACCAGCCGGGCCACTACCGACAATCGCCACTTTAAAGCCCGTTCTTTGTGCTGGCTGACCGGATTCTTTCACCCAACCATTTTCAAATGCAGTGTCAATAATAAAGCGTTCATTATCATGGATTGTAACACCTGAACCATTTAAAGACTCGGTACAAGCTTTTTCACAAGGTGCCGGACACACACGCCCCGTCATTTCTGGTAATGGGTTGGTACGTGCTAAGCGTTCGAAAGCAGCTTTGAAGCGACCTTGATAAACCAAATCATTCCACTCAGGGATTAGATTATCATTGGGACAACCTGACACCGCGCGCTTTCCACCATAAAAGGTCCCAGTGTGACAAAACGGAATCCCACAATTCATACAACGAGAAGCTTGTTCTTGACGTTCTTCAACTGAAAGGGGAATCTGTAATTCGCGCCAATCTTTAATTCGCTCGTCTACTTTGCGATATGGATTTTCTTTTCTTGCATGTTTTAAAAAACCAAATGGATCTGCCATAACATTCTTACCCCTTTCCTTGTGCTTGTGGGATACTTAATTGTGGTCCCACGACTTTTTCAAATGCTTGGTTGACTAATTCTTCGCCTGTTAAACCAGTTTGTGCCAATTCTTCCGTCGCATCTACCATTCGATGATATTCATGTGGATAAACTTTGACAAAGAATTGCTGCTGATTCTCCCAGTCACTCAAGATTTCAGCCGCTTTTACAGAATCTGTGAACATTAAGTGTCTTTCAATTAATTCTTTTAAGACTTCATCACCAGTTGTTTGGCCGACTGGATATAAATCAACCATTTCCAAATTACAACGTTGGCTAAAGGTTTGCTCTGGATCGTAGACATAGGCTACCCCACCAGACATCCCGGCACCAAAGTTTCGACCAGTCTTACCTAAGATGACCGCCACACCACCAGTCATGTATTCACAACCATGGTCACCACAGCCTTCTACTACGACATGCGCTCCACTATTTCTAACGCAGAAACGCTCACCGGCTAATCCTCTAAAGAAAGCTTCCCCGCGGTTGGCACCAAAGCAGGCAACATTCCCAACGATTGGTGAATGTTCGATATCATAAGCCGCGTCTTTTGGTGGCACGATAATCAAGCGACCACCACTTAGCCCTTTCGCTACATAGTCATTGGCCTCACCGATTAGTTTTAATTCCATTCCTTGGGTTAAGAAAGCCCCAAAACTTTGACCGGCAATACCTGTATATTCATATTTGATTAGACCTGGATCAACTTCATAATTTCCAAATCGTTCCGCAATCCAACCGGCCATCCGTGTACCGACACTACGATTGACATTGTTGATGCTTTGACTAACGGTAACCGCTTGTTTGGCTTCAATCGCTCCTTTGGCAAAGCTATCTAAATCTTTCCATTGACGTTTTTCATAGAATGGATCAACCACTTTACGTTCAATTCCGATTTCATGGCCAATCATACGTGAATGGTCTAATGATTTCGCCTTTCCTTTTGCCACAAAGCGTGCTTGTAAGTTTTCCCCATGACCAACCATTTCATCGACTGTCTTAAAGCCTAATTCAGCCATCACTTCACGTAGATTTTCTGCTAAGAACATCATCATATTAATGACATGTTCAGGCTTACCGGCAAAGAATTTACGTAAGGCTGGATTTTGTGTAGCTACCCCGACTGGACAAGTATTTAAGCTACATACACGCATCATGACACAGCCGATAGAGACCAAAGCTAATGAGGCAAAACTAAATTCCTCTGCACCTAGTAACGCCGCAATCGCAATATCACGACCCGTCATCAATTTACCATCTGTTTCTAAGGTCATGCGTTGACGTAAATGGTTCATAGATAAGGTTTGATGGGCTTCAGCTAATCCCATTTCCCATGGTAGACCAGCATCACGTACAGAGTTTCTCGGAGAAGCACCGGTACCACCATCATAACCAGAAATCACGACGACATCGGCACCTGCTTTGACCACACCAGTCGCAATCGTACCCACACCTGTACTAGAAACTAGCTTCACATTGATTTTGGCATATGGATTAATCGTCTTTAAGTCATAAATTAACTGTGCCAAGTCCTCGATAGAATAGATATCATGATGTGGTGGTGGTGAAATCAACATAACCCCTGGCGTTGAACCACGAATTTCCGCTACCCAAGGGAAGACTTTCTTTGCTGGCAACTGACCACCTTCACCTGGTTTTGCCCCTTGTGCCATCTTGATTTGAATTTCATCGGCACTCATCAAGTATTCCGCATTGACCCCAAAACGACCAGAAGCCACTTGTTTGATGCGGCTATTGAAGTTACGCCCGTCTACTTGCACTTTGAAACGATTGCGATTTTCGCCACCTTCCCCGCTATTGGATTTTCCGCCAATACGGTTCATCGCTTCAGCTAAACATTTATGCGCTTCTTCACTCAAAGAACCATAAGACATCGCCCCAACTTTAAAACGTTTGACAATGCGTTCAGCTGGCTCGACTTCATCAAGTGAAATACTTGGACGAGTCTTTTTAAATTCCCATTGTGAGCGAATGGTGGTAGGATTTTCCGCCATTTCTGCTTCCATCTGCGCCACATATTCTTTAAATAATTCATAATCGCCGGCACGTACTGCTTTTTGGAAATTATAAATCGTTCTAGGATTGTATAAATGATGTTCACCGTCTGATTTGTATTGGAAACTACCGCCAGATGGCAAGTAATCATTGGCTTTAGGACCATAGGCAAGCTCATAGCGTTTAGCATATTCTTCTTCAATTTGCTCTAAACTTAAACCGCCAATTCGAGTTTGCGTACCAGTAAAGTATTCATTCACAACTTTCTCACTTAGCCCAACTGCTTCAAATAGTTGTGCCCCATGATAACCCGCAATCGTCGAAATCCCCATCCGCGACATCACCTTGATAATGCCTTTTTCACACGCATGACGGTAATTTTCTAGTTTGTCGGTCAATTCAAGATGCGCTAAAGTACGATAAGCCCCATAAGGATGAATCGCCCCTGCACCATAGCCTACCAACATCGCATAATGATGCACTTCGCAGACCTCAGCTGTATCTACAACAATCGAAGCCAAAGCCGCCTTGCCTTGACGGACTAAGAAATTATGCAAACCAGAAACCGCTAAGAGAATCGGCATCGCAAGTTTTCCTTTTTGATAATCACGATCAGATAAAATCAAAATCGTTGCGCCTTGGTCGATGGCACGTTCACTTTCTCGACATAATTGTTCTAACGCTTTTTCGAGTGTATGACGTTTATCTGGTTCATAATCATAGAGTGTCGATAAAGTCACAGCACGATGATTTTTTTGTTTTAAGGATTGAATCTTTAAGAAATCTTCAGTTGAAATCACCGGTGAATCCACTTTTAATTTCGTACAGTTCTTCTCAATATCAGCCTTAACATCCACATCGCGACCTAAGAATAGCTCTGTACCAATGACCATTTTTTCACGAATCGCATCAATTGGTGGATTGGTGACTTGCGCGAATTGTTGCTTAAAGTACGTAAATAAAGACTGTGGATTCTTACTTAATACCGCTAATGGAGAGTCAAATCCCATAGAAATAACCGGTTCTTGCCCGTCTTTAGACATTGGAATAATCACGGTACGAATCATTTCATCGGTGTATCCAAAGACTTTCCACATTTGTTGCATGTCACGTTCACTATAGCTTGTCGCAGTTTGTTTCACAGGCGCAATTTTGTCTAAAGTTAACGTATTTTTCGCAATCCATTTTTCATAAGGATGTTGGCTCGCATAATGGGCTTTGACTTCTGCTGAATGCATGATTTTACCAGTTTTGGTATCCACTAAGAAGAAATTGGCTGGTCCTAATACACCTTTTTCAATCACGGTACTTGGCTCAAGGTCAACCACACCAGATTCAGAAGCTACAACCACTAAACCATCTTTGGTAATCGAATATCGTGAAGGTCGCAATCCATTACGATCAAGAGCAGCCCCTACTAATTGACCATCAGTGAAACATAAAGCAGCCGGTCCATCCCATGGCGCCATAAAACTTGCATTATATTCATTGAAAGCTGTTTGGCTGGCAGATAGATTGGCTTCTTTAGACCACGCCTCAGGGACCATCATCATTAACGCATGCGCCATATCACGACCATTGCGATAAAGGTATTCCATACAGTTTTCTAATTTCGCAGAGTCAGAGTTTTCTTCATCATAGACTTCAATCTGATGAGAGTGCATCCAGTTTTCCGCACCACGTAAGGTATTAATTTCACCATTGTGGGCTAAAAAGCGGAAAGGTTGCGCACGATTCCAACTAGGGAAAGTATTGGTTGAAAAGCGCGAATGGGTTAAAGCAATACTTGTTTCCATCGCTTCATCTTGTAAATCTAGATAGAATAGACGCACTTGATAAGCATGCAGCATCCCCTTATAACAAATTGTCTGACTCGATAACGTACAAATCGTCAAATCACTTGCTAGATACGTTTTTTCTAATTTGCGACGAAGCAAGAATAATTGATCTTCAAATGCTCGTCCTGCCTTCGTATCCACTGGTTTTTCAATAAAAATTTGGACAAAACTTGGCATCACTTTTTGGGCACCAGGTCCACAGTTTGAAAATGCATATGGGACATCTCTTTGCCATAAGACATGATATCCTGCTTGTTCAATATCATTGACAATCGCCTGTTGTAAAGTCGCTTTTTGCTCGGCTTCTTTTGGTAAAAATAGCATGGCCACCGCATAATCATCTTTTGGTGGTAATTGTACGCCTGCTTCTTGCGCTTTTTTCTGGAAGAAACTATCAGGCATGGCCATTAAAATTCCTGCCCCATCACCCGTATCAGGCTCCGCACCAGTTCCCCCACGGTGATTCATTCTTTCTAACATGGTTAATGCATAGTCGACTAGTTGGTGACTTGCTTTGCCATCTTTTTGCGCGATAAATCCCATCCCACAAGCATCTTTTTCAAATGAAGGATCATACATTAATTTTGATTTTTCTGCTGTCGTCATTGATTACACCTTCCTTTTTTCATCTAAACCTACCAACAATCAACTTTCTCATTTATTATTCATTTTCAATGAGTTTCTTTAAGAATATTTTTAATATTACATAAATTTTTAGAAAATTCCAATATATTTTTCACTGTTTTCATTGAGAATCGTTATCAATAGACTATGAATGTCCCAAAAATACTCGGTGTTCATTCACATTCTTACAAAAAAAGAGGAAAGCACCTACCAGCTTTCATCGACTGGTCGGCGATTTCCTCTAAAAAATTAGTTATGATCTTTTATTCAAAGCCCACTTTTGCTTCTTCAGGAAATTCTGATTCAATCACTTCTGCACAGTGTTCACATACATGTTCTAGGTGTTCATGGTCACTTAATTTAGCTTTGACTTGACGACAACGATCACATACATGACCTTCTGCACGTTCCACTAAGATAGCAACATCTTCAAATTTTTGAGCAGCTTCAGGCGCACTTGCTGGACCTTCTTCGCTTACAGTAAAGAAGTCTGGTGAAATGATTAATAACTGTGGTAAGTTTGCATTTAAAGCAGTTAATAAAGCACGAACTTGTTCATTTGGATAAACCGTTACTTTCGCTTCCATTGATTTACCAATTAATTTTTCATTACGCGCAACTTCTAATGCTTTCAATACATCATCTCTAAAGTCCATGAAGGCATTCCACATATCAAGCAATTCTTCTTGATTCGCAAAAGTTTCAACTTCAGGGAATTCAGCTAATTGTACATATTCTTCCTCTTCTTTTAGATAGCTCCAGATTTCTTCAGCTGTATGTGGGATGATTGGCGTTAATAATTTCGTCAAGGCCACAGCAATATCATAGAAAACAGTTTGCATACAGCGACGTTCATGATTATCAGCCGCTTCGATATAGACCACATCTTTGGCAAAGTCTAAGTAGAATGAAGAAAGGTCAACCGTTAAGAAGTTAACAACTGTACGATAGATGTGTAAGAAGTTGTATTTGTCATAACCTTCTTTTCTGATTTGTTCGATGGTTTGATTTAAACGAACCATCATGTATTTATCTACTGAGCGTAAATCTTCAAAAGCCACACGATTTGCTTTTGGATCAAAGTCAGTCGAATTCGCTAATAAGAAACGCATGGTGTTACGGATTTTACGATAAACTTCAGATACTTGTGCTAAGATATCCATCGACACACGTACATCAGATTCATAGTCCACACTACTTACCCATAGACGTAAGATATCAGCACCCATTTGTTTAATAACTGTTTCAGGAACAATCGTATTTCCTAATGATTTACTCATCTTGCGTCCTTCACCATCTAGAGTAAATCCTTGAGATAAGACTGCTTTATAAGGCGCAACCCCATTGATAGCCACACTAGTTGTAATACTTGAGTTGAACCAACCACGGTATTGGTCAGAACCTTCTAAGTACATATCAGCTGGGAATTTCAATTCAGGGCGATTACGTAACACGCCTTCATGTGAAGAACCTGAGTCAAACCATACGTCCATGATATCTGTTTCTTTTGTGAAGATACCATTTGGTGAACCTGGATGTGTAAAGCCTTCTGGTAATAAATCTTTCGCTTCACGTTCAAACCAAACATTTGAACCATATTCAGCAAATAATTCAGCAACATGTTCGATGGTTTCATGAGTAAGGATTGCTTCACCATTTTCTGCATAGAATACAGGTAATGGTACACCCCAAGCACGTTGACGAGAGATTACCCAGTCACCACGGTCACGAATCATGTTATACAGACGAGTTTTACCCCATGGGATAATCCAGTCTACTTTTTCGACTTCATCAAGGATATCTTGACGGAATTTATCAATTGAAGCAAACCATTGAGGCGTTGCACGATAAATAACAGGTTTCTTCGTACGCCAGTCATGTGGATAGCTATGGGTGAAGAAATCAAGTTTTAATAATGAACCATTTTCTTCAAGCATCTTCGTTACAATTGGATTAGCTTTATCATAGAACATCCCTTCAAAACCAGGTGCTTCAGAAGTGTAGCAACCACGGCTATCTAATGGAGAAAGCACATCTAAGCCATATTTCTTACCAACGATGTAGTCTTCTTCCCCGTGTCCTGGAGCGGTATGAACTAAACCAGTACCGGCATCTAATGTAACATGATCCCCTAACATTAATAATGAAGTACGATCATAGAAAGGATGTTGTGCCGTCATTAAATCAAGGACTTCCCCTTTGAATTCTTGTAAGACTTCAACATTTTCCCAACCAATTTCTTTAGATACAGTTTCTAATAGGTCTTTCGCAACGACAAATTTGCGACCATCTGCTTTGATTTGTACATAGTCAAAATCAGGATTAGCAGAAATACCTAAGTTAGCAGGTAAAGTCCATGGCGTAGTTGTCCAGATAATGAATGAAGTATCTGTATCTAATAAGTCTTTTCCATCGACCACTTTGAAAGCAACGTAAATAGATGGTGATTTCACATCATGATATTCGATTTCGGCTTCAGCTAGTGAAGATTCACTTGATGGTGACCAGTAAATTGGTTTCAACCCTTTGTAGATATAGCCTTTTTCAGCCATCTTACCAAATACACGAATTTGAGCTGCTTCATAATCAGGTGTTAAAGTAACATATGGATGTTCCCAATCACCAGAAACACCTAAGCGCTTGAAGTCGGCACGTTGTTTATCTACTTGAGATAACGCGTAATCATGACAAAGTTTGCGGTATTCAACGATATCCATTTCCTTACGTTTAACACCTTGTTTGGCTAAAACTTGTTCGATTGGTAGACCGTGCGTATCCCAACCAGGTACATAAGGTGCACGGAAGCCTGACATAGACTTACTGCGGATAATGATATCTTTACTAATTTTATTTAAAGAATGTCCTAAATGGATGTTCCCGTTCGCATATGGAGGGCCATCATGTAGAACAAAGCTTGGTTTGCCTTCATTTAATTTTTGACGTTGACCATATAAATCTTTTTCGTCCCATTCTTTTTGCCATTCGCCTTCACGGTTTGGCAAGTTCCCACGCATTGGAAAACCAGTTTTTCCAAGATGGAGTGTTTCTTTTAATTTCATTTATCTTGTCTCCCCTTTTAATTATTAAAAATCATCTAAAAAAA
>CAMMST010000057.1:0-14364 GCA_946499615.1 Enterococcus cecorum
GATAGAATGTTTTTATCGCAAAAAACGTCAAGCCCTAAAGCCTGACGTAAAAAATCATTTTCATTAACGATCATTGGTTAGATTGAATTTATCTAAAACATAAAAGATTAAGCCCATTAACATTCCCACAACACAAGCTAAAACCATACCAGTTAGTTGGATAGAACCAAATTGAACTTTAATTCCAGATAAACCTGTGACCATAATTACTGAAGTCATCGCCATATTTCTTGATTTACTGTAATCTACTTGTGAATCCACCAAAATACGGATACCTGACGCACCAATCATACCGTAAAGTAGGAAAGAAATCCCACCAATAACCGGCCCAGGAATAGTGCTAATTAACGTTGTCATCTTACCAATAAATGAACTAATAATCGATAAAACCGCCGCACCGGCAATGACATAAACACTATAAACTCTCGTCATCGCCATAACTCCAATATTCTCACCATAAGTAGTCGTTGGAACAGAACCAATAAAACCAGAAATCATTGTAGAAAAATTATCCGCAAATAAAGTCCGATGCAAGCCTGGATCTTGCAATAAATCTCGTTCGACAATCTTACTTGTTACAATTTGATGGCCAATATGCTCTGAAGTAACCACTAACAACACCGGGATAATCGTTACAATCGCCTCTAATTTAAACTTCGGCATTGAAAAGTTAGGTAGTGAGAAAATAGGTGCCTGAGCGACTGGAGTAAAATCTACTATTCCACACAATACCGCGGCAATATAGCCGACAATAATTGCGATTAAGATTGGAATAACTGATAAAAACTTACGAAACATCACAGAACCAAATACAGCTACAAGTAATGTCACTAAAAAGACTGTTACGTTGGCACTAGAAATTTTATCTCCAGTCAATCCCGCATTACCAGCTGCTGTACCGGCTAATTCTAAACCAATCAGCGCTACAACTGGACCCATTGCTGCTGGCGGTAATACGATATTAATCCAATTAGAGCCAAACTTATAAATAATAAATGATAAGATACACCCTAAGAAACCAACAGCCACAAAGCCTCCAAGTGCATAAGAATAGCCCCACTTAGAGATGACGATACTAGCTGGTGCCAAAAAAGCAAAACTAGATCCCAAATAAGCTGGAGCCTTACCCTTAGTAATAAAAATAAATAATAGCGTTCCTAAACCATTCATAAATAAAACAATTGCCGGATTAATACCAAAAATAAATGGAACTAACACCGAAGCACCAAACATTGCAAACATATGCTGCAAACTTAATGGTAACAAAAGCTTAAATGGTACTTTTTCTTCAACTTGAATGATCTTTCTTTCTGCCACAATCATTGCCTCCTTGAATTATTCAGATAAAAAATTTTATCTTTGTTAGGATAGCATAAACTCTGGTAAAAAACTAGTAAAAATCGCAAAAAAATATTAGTTTTATCAATAATATTCGGATTCTAAACAATTAAAGCTTGTCCCCTATTTTTTGAATATGATTTTCAATAATTTGATAAGCAAAAGTAGCATATTGCGAACGAGTAGTTATCTTATCTGGTGCATATTGTTGGACAAATTCATACAGCATTTTCAAATGATTCGGTTGTTTGACTGCCTGCTCCCAATCAATAGCTAGTAATGCCTCATTTTCCTGATTGAGGTCAATTAATGCTAGATAACATATCATCAAATACTCTTCTTTACAACGAACTCGATAATCAAAACAAGTAAGGTCCTCTAAATAATCCAAAAATCTTTGAATCCCTTCGACCACATTTTCACTCAAAAAGTAAATCATCGTACTAATATAATAGATTTCTGTTGGTAGGGCATTCATTTTTAACGAAAGGCGTTCACAAATAAAAGCCATCTTATCTTGGAATTTGCTGAATGATTTGACGGTGACTGCTAAACAAAAAGCCGTTGCCACATTCACATCAGCAGCTGGACAATCATAGCAAGCATGTAAATTTGGGCAGATTTTCTTTGTTAATTTGCAAAATTTATCGTAATCAAATTTTTTTATCGTAGGAAAAACCACATGACAAGTTTCTGGAAGATATAACGCATACGGATAATGATGATATAAACGATCTAATATTTCTTGAAGGATTGATTTATTTGTCGGTGTAACTTTAAATTTCAAAAAAGCACCTCTTTTTGAATAACATTAACTTCATAATAATGAATATCTATCTAAAATACAAGTCCCTAACCACACTTACTTATCTTGGCTAGGGACTAAAAATTTATAATTCAATTCGTTTTGTAGCAATTTTATCTTGGAAAACTTCATCATGTTCCACAAAAATAATGGTCGCTTTAGAAGCTAATAACATCTCTTCAATTTGCATTCTAGACTCTAAATCAATATAATTTAACGGTTCATCCAAAATATACATATGACAAGGTTGACACAAAACGGCAGCTAAGAGTACTTTTTTCTTTTGCCCAGCACTCAAATCTGATAAATTTTTTTCAAACTGTTCACGTGCAAACCCTAATTTTCGTAATAGCATCAAAAAATGGGTGACGTCCAAGTGCTGATTTTGAGCAAATTCTTTAAAGGTTCCACTTATTTGACTAGCATCTTGGGCTACATAACCAATTGTTAATTGTGTACTAATCTCAACCTTCCCTTTATACTGTGAATATTGACCTAATAAAACTTTTAAAAGACTGGATTTTCCTGAGCCATTTTTCCCAGCAATTAACACTCTATCCCCTTGATTGACTTCAAAACTAACGGGGGTTTCATATAAGGCTTGTTGATTATAATAAATACTTAAATTTTCAACATAAATCATTCGCTTTTTAGGAAAATCTACAATTGGTAAGGTTAACTTCTCTACTTCTTCAACATTTTTTAAAAGTTTTTTCTTATCCTCTATTGCTTGATTCATTCGTGCTTCTTGAACTTTTGAACGCTTCATCATCTTTGCCGCTTTATGGCCGACAAATCCGCGATCTGCTACACCATGGCCAATTTTGGTTGCTTCCACTTGGTCTGACCATCCAGCTTTTTGGCGCGCACTCTGACCTAAACGCTTAATTTCTTTTTTAAGAGACTCATTTTGCTGTAATTCAAATTGCTCTTGACGCTTTTTATTTTCATACCAGCTCGAAAAATTTCCTTGTTGTAATTCGATATTAGCTTTATTTAATGCTAAAACATGGTCAATACAACTATCCAGTAACTTTCGATCATGTGAAACAAGAATAAAGCCGGATTTTTGTTGTAAATAATGACTTACAGACGTTCTTGCCTCGTCATCCAAATGATTGGTTGGTTCATCAATTAATAAAAAGCGTGCTTCTCCGGCGAAAAGACTTGCTAAAAGAAGCTTGGTCTGCTCACCATTGGATAATTGCTGATATGGTAAATAAAGATGCTCGATATCAAACTGTAACAAGGTCAACTCGCGAATTATCTCCCAATCTTCAGCCAGTGGATTAACTGTTTGGGCGACTTCAATAGCCATTTGTGTACGTTGCTCATCATGCATGGCGTACGGAAAATAGAGCATTGGCACTGAAGCATGAATTTCACCTTTATAGGGTAGTTGTCCAGCTAAAATTTTTAAAAAGGTGGTTTTGCCTCGTCCATTTCGGCCAATAAATCCTAATTTCCAAGTAGTATCTAAGTGTAAATTCACTTGATCAAAAATAGTATCAAAACTACCTTCATACTGAAAGCTTAAATTTGAAATTTGAATATTTGACATATTTTTCCTCCTAGGTAAGTATAGCAGCTTATCTAAGTCGGAATTGCGGGTAATTACGCTACACACTTCCCGACTTTATAATGGTGTATAGCGTAAGACATGTACAATTTCACTTTCTAGCAACATCTTCATTCCTTTCTTAATTTTAATAAACGTAATGAATTGAGCAACACAAGCATCGTGCTACCTTCATGTAACGTAACACTTACAAGAACCGATAAATGCCCAAAGAAGGTTAAGCCAATTAAACATAGCACACTTAACATGGCAAAAATCATATTTTGGTTGGTGATTTTCTCCAAACGGTGAGAGACTTGAATCGCTTGGGTAATATTTTGCAATTCATCTTGCATCAAGATCATATCGGCTGTTTCAATGGCAATATCACTTCCTCGTCCCATAGCAATCCCAATATCAGCTTTCGCTAAAGCAGGCGCATCATTAACCCCATCGCCAACCATTGCCACGAAATCATATTTTTGTTGCAAATGATGAACAATTTCAGCCTTATCCTCTGGTAATACATTACTAATTACTTCATCTATTTCTAATTTATCAGCTATACTTTGGGCCGTCAACTGTGCATCACCAGTAATCATAATCGATTTGATATTTTGTTTTCTTAATTGTGCAATGACTTTAGCAGATTCTTCTTTTGGTAAATCTTGAAGAGCAAAATAGCCAATAACTTCTTGATTAATCGCAAATAAGACAACCGTACAGCCAGCTTTCTCATTTTTTGTTACCTTTTCTTGCCAAAATGTATCTAATGCTGTAAAGTGCGAAGGTTTCGCAATTAAAAATTCATTTCCCTGATAATATCCCTTGACCCCAACACCTACTTCATTTTTTATTTTCATGTCTTCTAATTGGGGAACATCAGAAAAACGTGAAACAATCGCTTGGGCAAGTGGATGATTGACTTGTGCTTCCATTGAAACAGCCAATTGAACGAAATCTTCACTTGTAAACCCATCGCGTGATTGCATCTCATAATTCACGACTTGCGGTTTGCCTTGCGTTAAAGTTCCTGTTTTATCAAAGGCGATGGCTTGTACTTCTTTTAATTGATATAAGTAGTTGCCCCCTTTAAACAAGGTCTTCGCTCTAGCCAAACTTGAAATGGCACTTAAAGTAGCTGGAACAACAGAAACAGCTAAAGCACATGGAGAAGCAGAAACTAAGAACACTAACGAACGATTGAATAAGACATCGCTACTCCACCCAAATAACATTGACCCAAAAAGTAGTAATAAAATAAATATTCCAATGACAAAATTAACATATACTGGCTCATAACGGTCAATTTTTGTTGCAATCTTTGGTACATTATGTTGGGCTTGTGAAACGACTTGGACAATCTTAGCAAAGACAGTTTGTGAATATTTTTTCGTTACTTGAATGACAAGCGGTGCATCAAGATTAATTGTCGCACCATACACGGTATCGCCCACTTGTTTTTCACGAGGGATGGATTCACCGTTGATAGTGGATTCATCAATACTACTCATCCCTTTAATAATCAAACCGTCAATTGGGATTTGTTCACCATTGGCTACTTGAATATAATCGCCGACATGTAATTCTTCAACCAACACTTCTTCTAATTGATGACTGGCATTTAATCTTTTAGCCTTTTTAGGACTAAGCGACATTAAATTGGTAATTTCTCGACGACTCTTTCCTTCCACATAATCTTCTAAAAAGTGGACACCCGCAAAAATGAAAATTAATACTGCGCCTTCAAGTGCTTCACCTAACAATACCGTCCCAATTGCTGCCAATGTCATCAATACATGCGCATTAGGTGTCAAGCGATGGCGGATTTTTGTTTTTTCAATCGTATCTTCTATTCCTTCAAACATCACATGATAACCAGAAATAAATAATGACAAAGCAAAAAGCACTTGTTTGATTGTTGGTGAAAAGGGTAAGATCAACGCCAAAATAGTTAAAATAATACCCACAAAATATAATGATAAAGCGGTTTTTGATTCATGATGATGATGTCCTTCATGAGAATGTACATGATGGTGTTCACAATCATGATGATATGCATGTTGAATATCCATAATAATCCCTACTTTCTTTTTATCAATTCCCTTGCTATACTCATAGTATAAACTATACCTTAAAGGGAGACTCAAGAGTTATTATGGAAAAATCTCAACTTTTTACCATTCATCAATTAGCTAAATTTACTGGTATCCCCATTAAAGCCCTACGCTATTATGAAAAAATTCAAATATTAACCCCACGATATATCGATGAAACCAATCGTTATCGGTATTATTCCTATGATCAAGTAACCTATGTTAATATTATTAAAATGTGTGCAAATTATGGGATTCCACTGAAAAACATTCAGGAATTTATGATTCAAGACAATAAAATTGATATGCAAAAAATCATCGACTTGATGCAACAACTATTAGAAGAAAAACAAAGTCAATTACAAAAAGACCGTGCTTTCTTACACAATTTACAAAATCAAATCAATATTTCTAAACAAGTTCACCAATCCCATGAACTTTCCGTCACGAAAGAGCATAGTGACTATTTATTACAACCATTTGAGGGAGAGTTTTTTACTAGCGAATATTATGTTGGTTTGCAAAAAATGTTAGAATGTATCCAAGAAAGACATATTCAATACTATAATCGGATGGGATGCTTTATCTGTTGGCAAAACGGAGAATTAAAAAAATATCTAGCCTTAGAAATTGAAGGCCACACACGAGAAACAGCTAACCTACAAATCCTTCATTTACAAAACCAAGAAGCTTGTGTTTGCCATATTCAAAAAAATGAGCTAAATAAACAATTAGAAAAATTAATCAAAGAAGGCTGCCATCAGTTCTTAATATTAGAGACTTTTGAAGCCACCTACCACATGCACCACCCTCATTTAGAACTACAAATCATGCACTAGAAAAAGGACGCGACTCAACACGTCCTATTTTTCTATTTAAAAATATAATCTTTTAACAATAAGGCAACTATAAATTGAACAGCAAAGATAACAGGCAATCCATAACGAAACATAAATTTTCTCGTTTTATGTTGGAAGGCTGCCATCCCTAATAGACCGCCGACACTTCCGCCAATTATCGATAGTCCAAATAATGTTGCCTCGCTAATCCGCCATTTATGACGCATAGCACGCTGTTTATCAACCCCAAATACACAAAAAGTAAATAAATTTATCACTCCAAAATAAATATAACCAAACATTTTATCACCTTCTTATGCTTTGTTGAAAAACATTATAGCGTAAGAAGGAGAATATGAAAATCACTGACTCAAAACTTTGAGAAATCTTAATAGAAACGGTAATGAGACCATTGCAGCTAAGAAAAATGCAAGTGGTTGGGCCATTTGAATCCCCATCAAGCCATAAATATTTGGCAATAAATAGATTAGAGGGATGAAAAACAAGCCATTTTGCGCACAAGCTAAAAACGTTGCCTTCCCACTATTGCCAGTACTTTGGAACGTCATATTGGCTATTGATACAGTTGGTAAAAATAATTGAGCCACACAAGAAATTCTGAGTGCCAATACACCGATATTTAAAATTGCAGTATCATGTCTGAAAAAATGAATCAACTCAGGAGCAAAAATAAAGCTAGCTATACTTAAAACAGCGATGACTAAACTTGAAAATCCCCATGTAAAAAGAATTCCTTGTTTCACCCGTTGAAATTTTTTTGCCCCATAATTAAATGAAGATACAGGTTGAAATCCTTGACCAATCCCCACACAAACAGAAAACATCAATTGCATACACTTCGCCACAATACTCATCGCCGCAATACAAGCATCTCCGTAAAGACCCGCTTGGACATTCAAACATAGATTAGACAAACTATTCAAACCTTGACGCGTTAAACTTGGAAAACCATTTTTGATAATATTTAACATCAACTTAGGACTAAAATTCAAATATCGCCATTCAATTCTACTTTGTGAACGCTTCTGAGCAAACATCGCAAAAAGGATAAACATACTGATATACTGCGAAATAGCTGTAGAAAGGCCGGCACCTTGTATCCCTAGATGAAAAGTAAAAATCAAGATAGGATCTAAAATCGTATTTAATACGCCACCAGTGACCAATCCGACCATCGCTAATTTCGCCAAGCCTTCATAACGCAAAATATTATTCATAACACAACTAGTTGTAAACGCAGGTGCCGCAATTAATATGTAAAAACCGTAACTTTTTGCATAAGGTAAAATCGTCGGTGTACTCCCTAAAAAATGCATCAAAGGAGTAATTAACCAAAGCCCAAAAAACAAGAAAAAGATGCCCATAAAAAAAGCCATCGCAAAGCCTGTTGTACTATATTGGCGCGCTCGTTCAATTTCTTTTGCACCTAATAAACGACTAATCCAACTACCCGAACCATGCCCACACATAAAGCCGAATGCCTGCAAAATTGCCATTAAGCTAAATAATATTCCTACAGCACCACTAGCAGAAACACTAATTTTTGAAACAAAATAAGTATCTGCGGCATTATAAATCGTTGTAATCAACATGCTGATTACCGTCGGCACACATAAAGATAAAATCAACTTATCGACTGGCATTTCCGTCATTTTACGATAATGGATTTCTGCTCTTTGTTTCACTGCTTCTTCCATAAGTCATCTTCTTTCTAAACTTCCACTTTTCTTATTCAGTTAAAGGTTCAAGATAATTGACCTTTTTACCATGCTCATGCGCATATTGAATTTCAGAGGCCGTGCTCTTACCAATATAGCCACCCACATTAATCACAAAAATTTCATCGGCTAAATCGATTTTACGCTTGTGCATATCATCAAGCATCGTTTTTGTTTGTCCATCCCAAACTTCAACATCACCTGAATGACCAAACAACCCCACACTAATCACAATATTCCCTTGTAACGTTAAATCCTTTTGCGCTTTTATGAATTCATCTTTGAATCGTGTACTCCCACATAGCGTAATAATTTTATAGTTACCAATCATTTCAGACCCTCGATTCCATGAAAATAACCGCTAACCAAAATCGGCTAGCGGACAGTTGATAATCTTTCAAGCTGTTGCGTTAATTGTTTAAAATCAATCATTCTTGCTTGGCGATGAAATTCTTTGCCAGAGTGAAATAAAATCACAACCGGCGCTGTAAACAAACTTAACTGTCCTTTTAACATCGGCACCTTTTCTATATCAACAAAGAAAGCGGGAAAATCATATTGCTGAACCAAACGCTCAACCTTTGGAAAATCGGCCATACAGACACTACAATTGACTTGTTTGCCATAAAGAAGAAAAGTTTGTTTTTCATCTAATAATTTTTGATAACTTTCAAAATCTTGAATTTCAAACATATTAAGCCTCGTAACTATCTAATTGCGGATAAAAAGCTTGTAATAATTGTGCTGATTTTTGTAAGCCAGCTAATTCTTCATCGGTTAACTTAATTTCCACAATTTCTTTGGCACCTGTTGAATCAATAATTGTTGGTACACTTAAGAAGGCTTTCTCAACACCATATTCCCCATTTAATTCAACAGTGACTGGATAGATACGGTTTTCGTTAAAGAGGATCGATTTTGCAATAGCCGTTGTCGCAGCCGCAATACCGTAACAAGTATTCCCTTTACGATTAAAAATTTCCCAACCAGCTTTAATCGTTTTTTGTAATAAGATATCTTTCGTCACATCTTTTGTACGGGTCGCATTATCAGCTAGGACATCTTCTACCTTCTTACCGCCAATAGTTGCACTACTCCAAGCCACCATTTCGCTATCCCCATGCTCGCCAATAACAAAAGCCTGAACACTCTTAGAATCCAAATCATACATTGCGCCTAATTCACAGCTTAAGCGGGCACTATCAACAGTTGTACCACTACCAATCACACGATGAGCGGGTAGCCCAGATAATTTACGTACATAATAAGTCATAATATCCACTGGGTTTGAAACGATTAAAAAGATGCCATCAAAACCAGAGGCCATCACACTATTAACAATACTAGTCATGATATTAATACTTGGTGCTAACATCTTCAAACGGTCATTAGATTCTTTAGGCATAGGTGCTGAAGCTGTGATAATCACGATATCAGCATCTTTACAGTCGCTATATTCTCCAGCTGTTACTTTAATATTACGATTTAAAAAATGAATGGATTGTTGTAAGTCCATCGCTTCGGCATAAGCTTTTTCTTTATTTACATCGATTAAAACAACCTCTGCACATAATCCTTGACTAATAATACTATAAGCAGTTGTCGCACCTACATTACCGATACCGACAATGGCTACTTTTGAATTTTTAAAATCCATGAGAATCCTCCAATTATTACATTTAATTTCATTGCTTATTTATTCTATCACAAAAATTCTCAAGATGAAATGAATCTGCCTTTGTTACTTTTCATGACGTTTTGCCGAATAATTTTGAATAATCACCTTTATCACTTGAACGCGACCGACCATTTTTTCATCAAATTCAAAATCACGGTTCGTTTGTGTTTTCATCAGACATTCCATCGCTCGTATCTTTTCTTTTGAATCAGTCACAATATATGCTTGTCCTTCTCCCATCAATGAACCAAAAGCAGTAGAATACTTGCATGGATTATCGCCTCCATCGATTGCTTCTACATCCGCGGTAATTTCGATAAAAACATTTGGATTATGGGCAATCACATCAAACTTTCTGCCTGCCTTAGCCCCATGCATATACAAAATAAGTTGTTCATTTTGCCATTGATAGCCGTAATTTAAGGGTACGATATAAGGAAAATCACCATCAATCATGCCTAAATGCACGACTTTGCCTTTTTCTAATATTTCTTCTATTTGAGCTAATTCGGTCACTTCTCGATCTTTTCGACGCATTTTTTCACCTACTTAAATTAAGATTCCTTTACAATGATCGATTTCATGTTGGATAATTTGTGCTGTAAAATCAGTAAAGGTAGCACGTTGTTTTTTGAATTGATCATTAAAATAGACCACTTCTATTTTTTGATAACGAATGGTGGGCCGTACACCGACTAATGATAGACAGCCTTCCTCAGTCTCATATGGATTTTCTTTTTTTACAATTTTTGGATTATACATCACAACTGGACCTAGAGGCGTTTGAATAGCGATGATTTGCTTTTGGACACCAATCATGTTCGCAGCTAATCCGACACATTTATCTTGATTTGCTAGTAGCGTATCTAACAAATCTTGCGCATGTGGTTTATCCTGAGCCGTTGCGCGTTGACTAGGTTGTTGTAAAAAGAAAATATCGTGATTGATTTCTCGGATCATTGCTCACTCAACCTTCCATGCTTACTTAATAATACTTTCAAATCTGCTAAAGCTTGGTTCTCCGATAAAACTTGAATGCCTTGCATACCCAAACTTTGTGCGGCTTCAATATTACCTTTAATATCATCTAAAAATACGCAATTTTGAGCCTCTAGCCCATATTTATCCAATAGATATTGATAAATTGCTACATCAGGCTTCACCATTTCTACTTCATAAGATAATACTTTTCCGTCCAAGATTTCATCAATGGGTAAGTAGCCATTTTTTGCTAAATCATAATAGGATGCCGCAGTATTTGAGAGCACAAAAAGTTTATATCCTTGCTTTTTTAATTCTTGCGCATAGTCTTGCATTTTGGTAAAAACATCTGCATATTCATACCAATGATAATAAATTTGTCGTAAACTTTCTTGATAAGAGTCATCTAAAAGCGCCAAAGACATATGATATGCTTTATCTGCATCCAATTCACCGGTATCTTGTCTTGGCCAATAACCCGAAGTAAATATGGCTGTTCTTAGCTTGGAAATTCGTTCTTCATCTGTTTCAATTAAGTGCAAAAATTTCTCTGGGTTCCATTCAATTAAGACGTTACCCATATCAAAAATAATTGTATCTATCATCGTGATGCCCCCTTAGTATATATATTCAATCTAAAAAACTTGCTTCCCGATTCGGATAATCATTTCACCAAAATTAAATATTTCTACTTGAGCAGAGACAGGAATTTTATTTTTCCATAGCCAGCCAACAAAAAATGTGGAATAGCCATTATGCAACTCAGTGATAATTTCAAATTCTTGATGATCGTACTGTTGAATAAAGTCCTGCATGGCTATCCTTTGTCCTGAAAACTTTTCCTCTGAAAGTACACCATCATAAACCAAAACCCAACAATCTTCCAAATGGCACTTTGTAAAAATAACCTCTGCTTCAAATCCTTGTTCTTCTCCACTATTAGAATAGTGAAAAACTTTATCCACAGTAAAAACCAGATGATCATCCGCTAAAGTAATTTTCTTGATTCTGCTGTCATGAAGACCATACTCAGTAATTGAATTTCTATTTCTAATCATTTCCCTCATGAAAATTGCTCCATTCCTTTTCGTTCATTATAACAAAATATTGGTGTAAAAAAAATAAGCGGACGATTGAACATTCCACTTATTACATCTAAATTATTTAGCTAACACACTGATTCGTTCTTTGATATGATGTCCCTTTTGTGCTTCATCCACCATTGCGATGGCATAATCCGCATAACTAATCGCGCTTTCTCCACGATCATTTACAGTAAAGACTTCACCTGCTAAAAGATATGTTCCTGTACGCTTTCCTTCTGCTTGGAAATCGGCAGCAGGTGATACATACGTCCAGTTAACATCATCGCGTGTTCTCAAATAAGCCAATGATTCTCCCATTGCATTGGCCACTGGTAAATAACTTTCAGGAAAATCAGGAGTTTGAGATAATTGGGTTGTTAAAGCATCAGCTACATACAAACTACCAGCCCCACCAACAACTAATAAGCGTTTTTTAGTATTTGCTACTAAATCACCTAATTTTTTTAGTGATTCTGTATGAAGCGGTAAAGTTTCAGGCGTCCAAGCACCAAATGCATCAATTACCACATCCACATCGGCGAAATCTTCCTTAGTTAAATCAAATAAATCCTTTTGAATAAATGAAATTCCTTCATTCTGATTAGCTGAACGTGCGACACCAACTACTTCTAAACCAAAAACAACCTTTGAAAACAAGCACTAACATCGCGTTTCCAAAGGTTGAAAAGATTATTTCGTAATAAACTCAGTTGTATGTGGCAATAACACCACATCGCCCACTAATTTTTCAAAGATTATTAACTGTTCATCCGGAAGGTTTAAGGTAGTCAGTTGTTCTAACTTCACGGTTTGATTGACAGAAGAAAGATTGAGAAGAAGGATACTCATCTTTTTCTGATTATATCGCACAATGCCAAAAATATTTTCATCGTAAAAAAGTGAGAACTCGCCATCGACTAACACTTGTTGCGCATTACGATGACTAATCCAACGATGATAAATTTGATAACTTGCTTCATTAACGTTTTCCCATGGATAGAATTTACGATTTTGCGGATCTTTTCCACCAGTTAAACCAGCCTCATCACCATAATATACACATGGCACACCTGGAACATACATCATCATCGCCACAGCTTGTTCTAATTTTTTCACATCTTCATGAAGCATTGTCGCAATTCGTTCAGTATCATGTGTCCCTAAATTATTAAATAAATTATAGAAAATATCACGAGGATAATTTTCATATAACTGCATAAAGCGATGCGTAATTTGTTTTGGTGTTTTTTGATGATTCAATAGGTCTAATACTGCATCTCTAAAAGGATAGTTCATCACACTATGCAAATGATCACCCAAAATATATTTTCGGCGCGTATTATAAGAAACCTTGTTGGAGGCATCTTCCCATACTTCACCAATTAGTACTTTATCTTTAAAATGATTTAATTGATGACGAATCCCTTGAATAAATTCATCCGGAAGTTCATCTGCAACATCTAAACGCCAACCATCAATTCCTTTGTCCAACCAATGAGCAACAACACTTTCATCTGCTTTAAAAATAAAATCTTGAAAACTTTCATCTTCTTTATTGATTTGCGGTAAATCCTTTATACCCCACCATGAGCGATATCTATCAGGATAATGATCAAATTCAAACCAACTAAAATACAAACTATGTGGATTTCGTGCAGCTCCATTATGTTTGCCGTATGCACCATCATAGTTAAAATATTGACTATGACGGCCCACATGACTAAAGACACCATCTAAAATCAAGTGCATCTCATTTTTATGCAACTCATTCACTAGTAATTCAAAATCTTCTTCAGTTCCTAAAACAGAATCAATTTTGAAATAATCGGCAGTATCATAGCGATGATTACTACGTGCTTCAAAAATCGGATTCAGATAAAGAGCATTAACCCCTAATTTTTTTAGGTAAGGAATTTTCTTCATAATCCCCTTTAAATTACCACCATAAAAATCCCAACGAACTACTTCCCCATCAGAATTTTTTATATACATGGGCTCATCTTGGATTTGTCCATAGATGAAACTATTTGGTTTTGGTTGATTAATTACGCCATTCTCATTGCCATTATAAAAACGATCAGGGAAGATTTGATAAAAGACACTTTCACGATACCATTTAGGTGCGGCGTCTTTTTGATTGAAGCAAGTTAGTTGATAATCCCATACAGCCTCAGCACAATCATAAATTTGGCCGACACCTCCAAGCTCATTCGAACCATAATAGGCGCTACGAGCTTGTCCATTT
>CAMMST010000058.1:0-14243 GCA_946499615.1 Enterococcus cecorum
TGACCAAGTAATCTGTGGTTTCCACATACCCTCAATTCGAAATGACTTAGATCCGTCTGTGTTGTGTGGTACATTGACTGTATGACTTAGTAGGAGTCGTTTTTCTGTTCCGTTGATGTCAATTCTAGCAGTACCATTTTTTCGGTTACCGTTGATGACTAACGATACTGATTTAACCACACTACCTGAGTAGATTGTGGACCACCCTTGCGTCCCTTGAACATATAGATTGGCGGTCACAGTCGAGTAATTACTACCGACATTTTGACTTGCAGACCACTCAACGATTAACTTATGACAACTATTATGAAATAATTCGTATTGACTACCTGATAGAGCCAATTAGACCACCTCCTAATTAATTTGGTACGTATTGGATAACTGTAAACTCATTATTGACACGCGTCATTTTGTGAACACCGACCTGTAATGAGTCAACGACTGCTCCGCGGTTAATATAAAATGACTGGTTACTAAAGTAAGCAACGACCTGTCCGCCATCCATAAATGATAGACTGTCCTTGCTTAGTAACATCTGCATTGGATTTCCTTTCGCCCCAATTACAATCCCTTCTTCGCTCTCACGGATGTACGTATTAATAAAATTAAATTGTTGAACTTTTTCTCCGAAATTTTGGATAATTGCTTGTTCACGTTTTGACGCATTCTGCAATTCTTGTTCATAACGTCCACCTTCGCCAACAAATTTTTCGTAGCTAGATTTCAAATCGTTCATAGTTTTTTGAAACTTTCGAAACTCTTCATCATCTAACTTCTTATTAATATCGTCATAGATAACTTGTTTATCTTGATTGTATGCTTCTTGGTCTACTTTATTCCCAATATTTCTGTTTGCTTCATCAATTTGCAATTGCGTGTCTTCTGGGGCAAAACTAAAATCAGTGAACATGTTGCCAATTTCAAGTTTTGGTTTAATGATTCTTAAAGCTGTTTCTGTACCTGTTTGGTAATTTCTAACCGATACGCCATAACCAATACCGTCATCATCAATCGGTATATCAAAAGTCCACGTAATTTCTACCCACTCGCTTTTGGTGGTGACTGACACATCAACGTTTTTGAAATACCAATTATAACTTTTGTCTTGATTCTTTTTAATTAATTGATATTTAAATATCGTATTAGCGTCTACCTTGACCAATGTACGTACTGAGTAAGTTTTGCCTTTGATAATTTTATTCGTATCAAAGAATTGCATAATGCCAACAGAAGCATCTCCACTCGCCACAAAATAAAGATAATTACAAGTATCATCATATTTCGGATAGTTAAATGTTCCGCCAGTGTACGAATACCATTTTCCAGGTACATAGTCTGTCTTTGTGGATATATCGTTTTTAAATCCTGCATCAATAAACAGGTTTCGCCCACCAACTATAATTTCATTAACCGCCTCCCACTCGCTCGAACAATGTGGCGTGGTATAGGCTGTCGAACCGTTGGTATAGCCGATTTTATATCTAGTCCATATATACTTACCGTTTGACCACGTAGGCGGTGTGGTGGTCCAACTCCCACCTGATTGAGTTGATTTGCTAGTAGATAAATAAAACTCGGCTGTGTAGCTACTAATGCCATTTCCAGTAGCGCCAGTGGCTCCGTTGACCGGGAAATAAGCGACTGAATAGGTGTCAGATGTCGTATTATCCGTATAGGTTAAGGTTGTTTTACTCCACAAGTATTGACCTTTGGGAACAGTCGGAATCGTACTCGACCAATTGCCTGTTGGATAACTAACGCCACTCGTTCCTGCTTGATAGGTAATTGCATAAGACTTAACGCCTTTTCCATCACGCCCAGCCGGTCCAGTAGCGCCTGTTTCTCCCTTATCTCCTTTAATTTTAACCCATGTATAAGCGCGGTAATCTGTTGGGTCTGACTTGATATAATCCGTACAAGTACCCATGTATAGCTTACCACTAGCATTTGTCGTGCTAAATCCTAATTGACCATCTGCTGAGTCTGCATAGGCTGTGTGGAAATACGGTGTACGACCATCTGCACCTTTTGGACCTGGTAATCCGTCCGCTCCATCTTGACCGTCAGCACCTTTAATCAATGTCCAACGGTAGGCGCTTGGATTCGTGCTATCTGTAGCGTTAAAATCTGTATAAAAGCCAATATACAATCTATGGCTATCGGATACACTAAAATTTTTCGTACCGTCTGCTGAGTCCGCATAAGCAATATGTGCGTAAGATGTCCGACCGTCTTGACCATCTCTTCCTGGTATTCCATCTGCACCATCTTTTCCTTGCTGACCATCTAATCCAGGTGGTCCGACTTCGCCTTTTTCTACTAAAGCGGTAGTGGTACAATCTAACGACGTGCTACCTTTACCGTTGACTTTTCCGAAAATCAAAGTATTACTCTGCTTGTTCGTGTTAAACACACTCAAAATAGCTGTATCACCGACTTTTACTGGCGAAATATCGCCGATAACAACCCAAACACCGCGATAACCGACTGCACCGTATTTATCAATTTCTGATTGTTTATATTGATAATTTGTCTCAAAGTTAAAAATGCTCGCACCGTCTTTTCCATCTCGCCCACCTACACCATCATTGACATTAATCAGAGTTAACTCGCTTCTACCGCGTTCGACTCCATCCTTGTAGGCGATTATCCGATATACGACCTTTTCATTGATACTGCTCGCTCGCACGGTAATTGAGGCATCTGGACCGATTAAATCATTCTCACGATACCAGTTGACGGAAAATTCGCTTGTTACATCTCTTGGACCATCCATCACTCTAGCTGTTAAAGTCGTGCTACCTTGGCCGTTTTTAAACGTGTAACCGTTAGATGTCAGGATTTGGACATCATAGACCTTGTTTTCTTCGATTAAGGCGTTCATTTTAGCTAATAGTTCATTAGCTATCTCCGACTTTTTACGCTCATAATTCGTAAATACTGTCTTATTTTTGGATTTATCTAACAACGATATCGTTTGTTCACTGATTCGCGCTTCCACATAAAGAGGTGGATCATAATGCACACTATCAATCAGTAGCATTCTATCGCCAATTTGACCATCAACGTAACCTTCAGTTTCATAGTCGATTTTAGGTTCTGAGTGCTTTTTGAGTTCTCCAAGCATGTAGGCGTACAGTGATTCTTTGGTAGTGTGTTCTGTATCTTCACTTTCCAAGCAGATAAAACTGTCACTTGCTTTGTGTGCAATGGCTGGGAATCTATCTCGTGCTTGAGGTGCATAAAGAGTATCCCCCTGAATGTAATAGAGTAGCTTTTTATCGCTGTCATACACTTTCTTATTCAGTCCAGCAATTGTAAGACCATCTTTTCCATGCACCCTAATAGCCGTGTATAATTCATCAATATTGGCTGTATAATTAATGACTTTCAATGACTTACCTACACGAATCGGCATTCCTGTTTTGTCCTTACCGATATTACCGACTTTGTATACATTCAATACATGACGTTTAAGCGAGTAATCATCATTGAGCTCAGTCACAAATTCCAACTCAGCGCCAAAGCTATTGGCTATGCTAAAAAGTCGAGCCAGAATCGTATCTGTGCCCGACCATTCTAATTGCATGGATTGACTTGCTACTTCATTAAGTCCTAGCGTTAAACTGTGTTCAGGATCTACATAATCCAAATACTGCTTAAATGTCCACTTCGGCGCTTTAAAGGCTTTTCGTTTTTCTTTGTTCGTTTCAAGCGATAAAGAGTATGCAGTCAAGCTACACTCATAGCCGTTTTTTTCAAAGCTATTAATTGTTAACCAGTAGTCATTACCATCATATTTAAACGCTAATCGGCAACCTGGATAGATGGTATCTATGTCTTTTCCGTAGAATTTAAGGGTTAAGAAATTACAAGTCCCTTTCAAGAAACGCTGCAAAGTCGACTCATGAAATTTAATTCCTGCCTTATTATCCAAAAAGCAAATATTCATGCTGTCGGTGCTGTCTCTTATTGCAATACGAATATGATCCATTAAATATAAGCCTCCTTAATTTCTGCTGTGGCTGATTCAATCTCACTAAATGACGAAACGTACAATTGGATAGTTGTTTCTCCTGGTGGTGCGTAAAAATAATTCGTGCCGATTACTTCATCATCATGGCTGATTAGATTGTTAACATAAAGATTGCCTTTCTCACCGTCAACATACATAGTTGCTCCGGCTGGGAATCTGTTAGGCACGTCCACCCAGTAAGGGACATTGAGTTTGGTAAAGGACAGGTCACTCAAATAATGATGTGTCACTAGCTGATTTGTGGTATTACGACCTGCCATTTGTCCAACAAAAAATTGTATTTTAGTTGCTTTTTTATCTCTCAATCGACTATCACTATATGTGTAGTGTGTGCCATACCAATAATAAGTCACTTTGTCTGAAGTCTTTTTCAAATCGAACATGTTTCTGTTTTGGTCACGACTTTCACTACCATATGGATTACTGTTATTTCGGTCAATCCAATAGTGTGGCGTGAATTGAATAGTTTTCTTGACAAGCGAACCACCATTATCGCCAATTAAAAAGCTACACAAAGCCGTATTGCCAACTCTATCGTATTTTTCCAGCACCATACCAGCTATCAAATGATTATCTTGGTCAATCACCGTAAGCGCCCAAGCCCCTGTTTGCCCCATGCGCCCCGTTTCAAACCAAGCCCTTGCCCAAAGATACCAGTCTGTAGCTTGTTCAGGTAAGATAAATTCCTGGATAGCACCAAAATAGCCACCACTAGGAGAATTGGATGTATCAGTATATCCACTTGGCAAAGTTCCTAACCATCCACCAAATGATGACCAAACACCCATGTCTGTAACATCTTTCTTTGCTAGATTCTCACAAAAATAATTACCACGCGTCCAATTAGCAAAATCGCCGCCTTTATTATTTAATAACTTCACGCTCTTTTTCGCTTCATTAAAATCTTGCTCTTTTGGATTTCCGTACTGAATTACTCCATGTTGACTGACAATTCCTAGATAGCCTGATTCTTTCTTCAATTTCACGCGGTAGTTAATAGGGACATCTACATTACCGTCATTAACAATAGTCGTTTCGAAACATCCTTTTGAAGAGTTATAACTAAAAGCAAAAGGCTTGATGTTGTTAGAGTGCGCTAATCCATCTGGCACGACAAATTCAATTTCGCCCTTTTGAAACCAACTTGTGACATTTTCCATTTCGACAGAGCCTTTAACAGTGGCTAAATAATACAAATTAGGCTCATCAGTAATGACAAGCCTAATCGTATCTTTATTTAAACGCCTTGCTAAATCTCGCTTTACCGCTTGGATGTCTTTAGATTGTAAATTAAATTTGATTTTGATTATTTTGACATCACGATAAACGTCATGAACGATTGCACCAATTCCTACAACATTTGACATGTTAATGTTTCGTTCATTTCCAATATCACGCTGTACATCAGTGATTTTCATGACGTTTGATAAATCGTAACCGTCAATTGTTACTGTAAATTTATTCAAATCCTAACCCCCAAACTGCACGTTTAATTTTATCTTTTTGCGATTGTAAATCTGTAATTGGATCAACAATTTTTCCGACAAGCGTGCCATCATCTAACACGATATAGGTTGAACGATTGGCCACATTGTCTATTGCATCCAATACTTTTTGCGACCATTTTTCTTGATTGCTTTTATTTTCATCATCATAGCTAATTAATCGTTCGCCAGAAGTTTTTAATGCCACTCTTCGCGTGAATGAACCATTGCCAGTCAAAATGTCTTCAGGGTTAAATTGATAACTAGACATCTTGTCAATCATCATTTTGATTGAATCAGTTGCAGAGTCTACATTATTATCAATTCCCATACCGACACCGGCAGGAATGAATTGACCAACCGTTTTAGCAAATAATCTCGAAGGCGAATGAATCTGCGCCTTTGCTCGTGCCGCTCTGTTAGCCTGTTCGATAATCGCATTAGCTGCAGCTGTCACACTACCTAAAGCTTGACGCATACCTCTAGCCACACCTTCACCAATCATACGACCAACGTAAGTCATTTGGCTTGCTCCTGAAACGCCAGCAGAACGAACAGCACTCATTAAACTAGACATAGCTGACTTTGCCTGACTTGAGCCAAACCGAATGCCTTGGCTAAGCTTGCTAGCAACATTTTGACCAGTTTGTGTAGCAATCTGAATCATCTTACTGCTAGCTGATTGAATCGCGCTTGTCATAGCTTGCATGCCTGATTTAGTTACGCTGACTGATTGAGAAACAGCACTTTTGACAGATGAACTTAATATATTCATTGTGCTCGAAGCAGTACTTCCCAAGTTTGCGAAACTTGCTGAAACCGAGGAAGCAGTACTCACTAGCTGCCTAATAGTATTCAACGCTCCACTAGCCGAAGTACTAATTGCGTTAAATTGACTAGGAATTATGCCAATCACACCGCCTAATACAGCGATAATTGCATTTAACATGGTAAAACTAGTAACAATCATCATAATGCTAGATTGCACGCTAACAAGACCAGCGCTAAACATTAAGAAATTAGCCACGACACCAGTCATTGATGTAGCCATGGCTGTAACCGAAGTTGCAAACATGGTCATTGATACACTAGCAGTAATCATGGCAGGTCCTAACATAGTAATGCTGTTGACAACGATAGGAATAGAATTTGCTAGACTTGTTAAAACTGTTGAAATAACCGTTCCAGCAGTCTGGATTAACATCATTCCTTGCCCGAATTGTTGCATGCCACGCCCAGCAGATGCAAGACCTTCTGCAGACGCTGCAATGTCAGATACACCTTTAGCAGTTGCTGTTAATGTACCGATTAAATCGCCTAATTTTAGGTCCACAAGTATTTTGACACCTTGCGCAAATTGCTTGAAGCCTTTACCAGCGTTAAGCGCAGCCTTTCCGATAGAATCGAAAATACCAGCCACACCTTGCAAGGCTTTTTCAATCACGCCGCCTACAGAATCGACCACATCAGAAACACCATCTAATATTTCCTTGACTTGCGTTCCAAACTCTTTAATTAATTTGGTTAAGCTATCTAAAATCGGCGATATTTGATTGACTAGATTATTAAACGACTCAATGATTGATTGAATCACAGGAGCTAATGTTTCAACGATTTTCGTCACTTCAGGGATAAACGGTGCTAATGCCTGAACAATTCGTACAATGGCATCTGCGACGATTTGAACCACACTTTCAAACGTACTAGCGATTATCGAAACAATCGGCGTAATCGCAGTAATAATAGTGGCAACTCCATTGCTAAATGCTGCAATCACAGGCGGTAGCACTTCAAGAATGGATCTAAAGGCGAAAGCGACTGCATAGATTACAGGAGTAAGGATAACCATTGATTGAGCAATTGTCGGTAATACCGCAGATACTGTTACGATTGCATTTGCCACCGCGCCAATCAACATACTAGCGAATGTGCCAAAACCAACGCTAACAGCCTGAATTATCGCCACGACACCTTGAGTTTGCGTGGTTAGTAAAGTAAATCCTGCAGCAATGATTGCAATACCCGCACCAATACCAATTGCAGCAACACCAATCGCAGCACCAAAGCTAATAATTTGAGCTGGATTTAGCATTTTTAATGCTGCACCGATACCTTTAAACGTTGCAGCCAAGCCTTGACCTAACCCTTTAGCAGCTGGGCCGATTCCCTTAAGAGTTGAATTAATTGCTTGACCAGTCGATTTAATAATAGCTGCCACACCTTTTGCTGCTGGTCCAATCCCTTTCAAGATATTATTAATCGCTTGTCCAGTTGATTTGATAACATTAGCCAAACCTGTGAATATCTGACTAATTAAACCTTTTGACCTGCTGACTGATTTAGTTGCACCGCCCATGGCATTATCAGCGTTCTTCGCAAACAACGCAAATGGATTAAATCCTTTTATAAAATTCAATCCTTTAACACCAGCAGAAAGAATTTTTGTACCTTTAGAATAGGCGACTAAAGCAGCAATACCGCCTACAATGACATTCGTAAAGCCTTTAATGATAGCTGGATCTAACTGTGAAATAAAACCTGCTATTGCTTGTACTACTCTAGCAATGACATTGACGATACTCCCAATTGCTGTGCCTAGCGTAGACCAAATAGAAGCGTCCCCAATTGAGTCAACTAACGCCATATAAGCTAATATGACTTTATCGATCGCATATTTTACTTGTTGAATTGCGCCAGTAGCTGCAAAAGAGTCAATAAACGATTTAACTATTTTTGCACCTGATTTTATTGTTGATAATAATGCTGATATTACATTAGTAAGTGTCAATGTCCATGCAAAACCGCCACTAGTCACACTTGTAAATGCAGACCATATCGAACTTATTACATCTCCAACACTAGACAGCGCGCTTTTGAAATTATTGATAAATACAGGATTAAACGCCATTTTAACGGCTGATTTAATATTTTTAAAAGCTCCAACAACATCAACATCAAGATTAGGAAGTATTTTCTTCAATCCTTTTTGAATTTCTTCCCCCATAGCGTCCATTAATGTCGAAAACACTTGCGGTAATTTAGAAAACACATTCGTAATCATTGGAATAAAGTTCCCAAATAAAAAGGTTGAAGTTGTCTTAGCTAATCCTTGCAAGGATGGTGTAATGTCTAACTCACCATCCGCTAGATTCCCTTTAAAATCAGTCCATGCTGCTTTCATAGAAGCGAATGAACCGCTCAATGTAGAAGAAGCTTCTTTGGCAGTCGTGCCAGTGATACCAAGACTTTCTTGAACAGCATGGATTGCTTTGACGGTATCAGCAAAATCCCCAACCGTATAATGTTCACCGGTCAGTTTTTCAGCGTCTTTCATCAAGCGTTCCATCTCGGATTTCGTGCCGCCGTAACCCAACTTAAGATTATCCAGCATAGCATAGTTACCACGAGCCAAAGATTGATATGTTTGAGTGATTGACTGCATGTCGGTACCCATCTTATTGGCATTATCACTCATGTCAATCATAGCTGTATTGGCTAACTCTGCAGCCTTAGCAGTATCTCCACCTAAAGACGAGATTAGAGAGGCAGAAAATGAAGTGACATTTTCCATGTATTCGTTGGCTGATACTCCCGCTGTTTCAAATGCTTTTTGTGCATAATTCTTTACAGTGTCCGCATTCTGTTTGAATAATGTTTCAACACCACCAAGAGATTGTTGCAACTTAGCACCTTCGCTTATAGTTGATTCAAACGCCCCTTTGACTGCACCAGTTAGTGCATTAACGCCAGAAATGACTGCTGAACTGACTAAATTAGCCCCTAATACTTGCTTAAATATTGATCCGACTTTACTTCCAGCATTCCCTAAGCCGCCTAAAACTGATTTAAGTTTGCTAACTTCGCCTTCAGCTTGTTTTCCATCAAAGATTGCCTTAATCGTAACTTTACCGTCTGCCATTCAATCACCCCCTAATATTCAACATCTTCAGGCAAGGCGTATTCTTTCTTCAGACGCTTCATTTGCTCTTTATACTTTTGACTATCGCCTTTTTGCTCTTTCCAAGTCCTGATTTTAATTACTTCAATAAATTTCGTATTGTCAGGCAAACCGTTTAGAAGCGCCTTGAATTTCTGCCAATGTAACTGGCCTTGTACTTCGATTAAGTCGATTTTGTACGCTTGAAAAAAAGATGAGTAAATATAATCAGCGTCGTATCTCAAACTAAAAGTACGCTCTTTAGCTTCATGCTCGCCTTTTTGCGTTTTAGGTTTGCGCATTGGGTTTCCAGCTAAATCATATTCAACTGTATCTTCTTGAGTACTTGGCGAAATATGCTCGTTGAAAATAGCTAAATATAATTCAATGGCTGACTCAATGTCTAACTCCTTCAGAAACTCATTCACTTCAACTTCATCAGCCTTAATCAAAAGCATTTTCAAAGCTAAATAAGGCTTGACTTCATCAGCAATTTCTCTGTCGTGCCACATTTCAAACAATCGCAAAACATTATCAAAAGACAGATGTAAGGGCCATTCTCGACCGCCTATTATTAACACATCTTCTAATTTTTGCGATAAATCAAGCATAGGCTACACCTTCAAATATTTATTGATTACCTTTGTTTCTTCTTCTAAATTAAATTCTTTCATGATACCTTCCATAGCTTGCAAGAAGTAAATTAAAGCGTGCAGCGTTGAGCCATTCGCGAATTGATACACTTTATCAAACGAACCTTCGCCAAATAAGCTATCAAACGCAACTTTTAATTGATTTTTAATTACTTCTAAATCTTCAAATGTTTTCTCGCCATCTTTATCAAACGATTTGAATACTTGTTCGAACTCTGATTGTAATGCAGTTAAACGCTGGATATTTTCGTCGCTTTTATAAAAATATAGTTCAAACTCTCCAAAATCGACTGGGATAGATGTTACTTGTTTTTGAATTTTAACCATGATAATTCCTCCATAAAATCAAAAATAATAGGGAATGCCCGAAAGCACTCCCTTCAATCGACTATTAACCGCCAACAACCGCCGTTTTCTTAGGCAAGCTATTCCAGGTAATTTTGCATGCGAAACTTTCGTATTCAGAAGCTTCTCCGTCTCCAATTTCGATTTCCGAAACAGTAGCCACACCGACTTTTTGCGTCTTTCCATCCGCAGAGACTTCTTTATACCAACAGAAACGACCTTCACCTAATTTATCTTCCATGTCCGCAATAAAGTTTTGAGCTGCATCTTCAGGATTTCGCCAACCGGTAAAGCTACGACCACGTTTGACACTTGTAACTGTGCTAATTGGTGTTCCGTCTCCAGTGAAGTCTGCACTTTCGTCTACTTCTTCATCATTTTCAGGTGCAGATTCAGTGATATCTTTCGCTAACCATAACCAAGCACCGCTTTGTGGTTCAGTATCAGGTGTTTCTTTCGCCCACGGTGCAACATAGTGCTTACGAAGTGCGTTTTTAATTTTTGCCATTATCATCAATTCCTTTCAATTTCAATTGTTGCTGTAATGTCCAGCATGTAAATATAAAAGCCCTGTTCATCCTTGTCGTTGATGAAGGGCTTTGATACATCTAAATTTAAAAATTCATATGATCCATTTAGGCTATCAATTTGCACGTTCATAGCTGATAATGCGTAATTGATAGCCCAAAGAATCGTATTTGCTTTTTGTTGGTCTTTTGACTTTACTACTATTTCAAAAGGCAATCTAACTGTTTGTGTACCTGCCATATCTTCGCTAACTACTTGACCACCAGGCAGCGAATAAATCACTAAATCTTCATGTTCTGATAGATAATCCAGTCGCGCTTGTAAAGGCAGACCTAACGCATTTAGAAACTCAGCCAAAGCCTCGATAAAATCGTTATTCATAATACGCCCATCCCTTCCAAAGCTTTCTTTTCCCAATCAGACATGTAAATTGCACTCGCTCGCAAATCCCAACGCTTTCCTGTTCCTGACGTTGTGTATCGTCTGAAAGTAAAAGAGGCTTTTTTAGTATACCCAGAGCCATAAAATTGCGCTCTAGCATATGGAGTATCATAGGTTACACCATCCTTATCAAAAGTAGCAGAGGCTCTTAAATGACCGTCTAGCTTTGGTACAAAACGCTCCATATCCATTTTCATTTGAGATGCCAAAGCTAACTGTCCTCTGGCGAATGATTGGGGCGATACTTTCTTTTCAATGCCTTTTAAATCAACATTGACTGTAATCTCACTTCCCATTAAATCACCCCAATTTCATAGCAAAACACTTGCCGGTTAAACGGATGAAGTAACGTTTCGTAAGACTGCACTGTGTATTCATGACCAGCATAAATTACTTTTGCATCTAACCAGCTATCATCAACAGTCACATTACAATATTTAGGGTACACAAACAAAGTAGATGCTCGATTGATATTGCTATTTCTACCACTTGAATTTGAGTTTGTAGCGACATCAAATCGTACATTGTTAAGTGCCAAAGTCGATAACTCTGTTTGCTTGCCCCACTTGTCAGGCGGACCAACTAAAGTTATCGCAACACTATCAACAAGCATTCTTTTATCTATCATACAGCACCCCCGAATAGCCAAATCCTGCACGTTTCAGCGTGGTTAATGCGTCAATGGATAAATTATATCTAGCACCGTCAGAACCAAGCTTAGAACCACTGCTATAAGATACAGATGTACGTCCGATTTGCATACTACTTATATTTTGACTGTCGCTTGCTGTTAAGAATCCAGTTTGAGTCAAATAACTCACTTGATAGGCAGTTGCTAGCTTGACAGCCTTTTTGCGATATTCAAAATCCCTCTCAAAATCATTAAAATCATAGAAATAATCAATATAAGCATTAATCGACTTTTCCGCAAACTTTAAAAATCTTGGAAAATCTTCTATGCCATCAAAGCCTAATGAAATATATTCATCATTTGTGAGATACATCAAAACACCTCCTAAGAAGCGGATGTATCCGCCTCTGCTTCTTCAACACGCTTAAGCACGTTTTCTTTTTCCGGGAACGCTGCTTTAGCAAGTTGATTAATCTTTTTCGCCTCTTTTTCAGACATTTCAACAATTTCGCCTTCATCAAATTGCCTGCCACTATCAGCCAACAGAAAATTAATCGTTGCTTGAAATTTCTTCATCTGCAGCTACCTCTCTTTTTGCTTTTGTACTAGCTTTTTTAGTAGATTTCGTTTTCTTTTCGACAAATCCTGAGTTTAGAAAAGCTGAAATCATGATAGGGTCGCTTAACGTATAAGCAACCCCATCTTTTTCAAGTGTAACTTTTTTCTTTTCCATCAAGATTCACCTACGCTTTTTTGTGAACGTAGATACATTTCTTCTTGTTATCTAAGACGAATGCATCATAGCGAATACGTCCTTCTACTAATTGGCCGTTAATTCCTGGTGGGTTATCATGAATCTTGTAATCAGCTAACTTCACAGGAGAAGTAGTAGCCATTGAATGTGTAACGAAGAACTCAACATTTTCAGGTAAATAGCTAGTTGGCGTTAATACAACAGGCAAACCGTCAATTTGCCCGACTTGACCTTTAATCAACATATCTTGTGCTAAGTCAGAAGATTTGATGAAGCTAGGGTCTAACTTGATTAACTTATAGAAGTTAGGAGAGACATGTAACACACGGCCAGTCGTTGGAACGAATGCGTCTGTTAATTTCACTTGTGCATCTAAAACTGATTCATAAGCATTTTCTTTAGTGATTGCTGCAGTCGCGATATGTGTTGGATCAGCGCTAGCACAAATCTTAGCGAAACGATATTTATCAATCTCAGGAATAACTACTTCGTTTAATTGACGCGCTAAGGCTTTACCTGCTTCCATTGTACCGTTTGTATCTTGAGCAGAACGTTTGTCGATTGTGAAAGTAAATGAACGATCTTTTGTTAACACCATAGTTTGAACACTGTTCCCTAATTCTTCAGGCGTACCATATCGAGAAGCACCAGAAGTTTGATAATCGTTCATTTTAGTTGTTGGAATACTGTAGACTTTAACTGTATCAACACCGGTAAAATCAAAATCTTGGTTAACAACTGCATTTGATAAGGCTTCACGTGCAAAGCGCTCATCTACTTTTTGGTCAAATTTTTGTGCATAATTCACTGCCATATTTTATTCCTTCTTTCTTTTAAATACTGTCAAAGCCCTCGAATAGAGCTTTATCCTCTGCAGATAGTTCTTTATTTTCTGCATCAGGGTTCCCGTTGGGAGTAATCGGTTTTGGCTTATCTTCAATTTGAAACATATAACCATCAGATTCTTTTAAAGCTGTAATTTGCTCGTCTAATCCTTCAAGACCTTTGTCCGTTAGCTTGAGTTTTTCCATGTCAAGCATTGCACGAACCGCTTTAGAATTACGTGCGCCTGATTTGGTTAAAGCTAATTCGATTGCTGAATCCGTACGCAATTTAGCAATTTCTTTTTTTGCTTCTTCATCTCGTGAGTTGTATTTTGCTTGCAATTCTTCTAGCTGCTTAGATAATTCTTGATTGTCATTTGAGCTATTCTTCAACTTCTCAAACTCAGCCTTGTTGGTTTCGATTGTGCTATTCGCAACCTTTAAATCGTCTTGTGTGGCTTTGAGTTGATTTTTCAACGTTTCAACACTAGCCCCGTACATTCCTACAATCTGTTCGACTTGTTCTTCAGATAATCCTAATTTCTCCAATTCCTCTCGTTTCATAAACATCATCCTTTCGAGTATTTTTGACGTGGCAACGACCACGGTG
>CAMMST010000059.1:0-14006 GCA_946499615.1 Enterococcus cecorum
TTGACCGACATAGACTAACTCATCTTGCATCAAAGCCGTTCGTTTCACCGATCCTGTAGCTAATGGTTTTTCAATAAATCCAAATTCAATTTCATGGCTTTGAATGGCTGTAAAGACTTCATAGGAATTAAGCATCTGAACAGAGAATTGTACTTGTGGAAATTTTTGCTCTAATTCAATCAATAACTGTGGCAAAACATAAATCGCGAAAGTATGAGAGGCAGCCAGTTTACAGCGGATTTTCTTCGTATCTTTGTGGTGCATCTTGTATTTGATTTCTTGCCAGTCCTCTAATAAATTCAATGTATCTTTATATAGCGTATCGGCTTGAGGAGTAGCCATCACTTCTTGGCGACCATTTCTAATAAAGAGAGTCACTTGCAAATCTGCCTCTAATTGTTTGATTTGGTTAGATACGGCAGGTTGGGAGATAAATAATTTTTCGCTCGCTTTTGAGAAGTTACGCGTTTCATAGACAATTTTAAAAGTCTCTAATAATTTAAACATTCGTAATCCCTTCCATAAATATTTTTTATACTTACTATAATAGCATTATTCACAGTAATTAGAAAAGTTCCTATATAATAAAAAGCGTAACAGAATATAAGAAATCGACAAGTACCCAAATTACAATCAAGTACAATCCTTCCCATTTTTCATTATTTCAAAAAGGGCTTGTTTGATTTCTATTATTCTAAAAATACAGCACTCATTTTTTAACAACAATATCTGTAGAAGGAGGAGATTTTTTGGTTGAAAAAATGAAGCCAATCTTACCTGGTTTAGGACTTTCAGTGGCCGTAGCAGCTATCAGTAAAGCTTTAGCCCTCTTGTTTCCTGAATTAGGTGGAGCAACAATCGCGATTTTATTAGGGATCGTTTTAGGAAACACCATCTTTAGACAAGAATATTTAGCAAAAGGAACCAAATTTTCTGAAAGCAGGCTATTAGAATATTCTATCGTGCTTTTAGGATTTACCGTAACTTTTCAAACAATTGTCCAAATGGGTATCAAAGGAATCGTCTTTATCCTTATCCTAATGAGTATTACCATTGTGGGTGCTTATTTGCTTGGAAAAAAACTCGGCTTTAACGATGAGATGAGTTTGATGATGAGCGGAGGAAATGCAGTCTGTGGTTCATCAGCTATCGGAGCCATCGCACCAAGTATCGATGCCAAAGATGAAGAAAAAGGTCAAATTATCACTTTAGTTAACCTACTCGGTACAGTGATGATGCTTACCTTACCTTTTTTAGGGATGGCTTTATTCGGCGATCAAGTTTTAACTAAAAGTGCCCTACTTGGTGGGACCTTACAATCAGTCGGACAAGTTGTAGCAGGTGCTTCCTTAGATAGTCCAGCAGTAGTCCAATTTTCGATGCTCTTTAAGATTATGCGTATCATTATGTTAGTTGTGGTAGTACTAAGTTTTGAAAAATTTATCTTAACGAAAAAAGCCCATCTGAAAGGTGCCAATGCAAGTAAAAAGAAATTACCTATTCCCTGGTATGTCTTAGGCTTTTTAATTGCTTGTATTTTAAATAGTACCTTTGATTTACCACAATTCTTTGATCATGGTGCACATTTTGCTAGCACTTGGTTTGAAACAACTGCCTTAGCCGCTATTGGTTTGAGATTAGACTTCAAAAAATTCTTAAAAGAAGGACCACGTTTCCTACTTTATGGTTTAGGCGTTGGTACTTTGCAAACTATCGCAGCGGTTAGTCTGATTTTCTTACTGCATATTTAAGCAAACGAACGATTCAGTGATTACTGGGTCGTTTTTTTGTTTTGTAAATGTTTCTTTATTTCTAAAAAAACAGCTGAAATAGAACCGTTCCCGTGATTCATGAATCTACTTTAGTTATGAAACATCTTGTGAATTGAAATCGAAAAAAAATAGTTATATAATTAACTTAGAATTATTTTAATTATTTTAATTAAGGAGGAGACATTTATGCCGACTACCTATGCACACTTGAGATTTGGTAAAGAAGTATTACCTTTACTACCTAAGGATTTACAAGCAGAAATAAAGCAATACTTGCCTTTGTTTTTAACTGGCCAACATGGACCAGACATTCTGTTTTATTACCGTCCTTACCATAAAAATGCGTTAAGTGCTTATGGCAGCGAATTGCATAATGAAACAGGTCGTCAAGTATTCCAGAGATTCCGCCGTTACTTAAAGATGCAACCAGGTGATAATACTGCCTTAAAAGTCTATATTTTAGGATTTTTATGTCATTATTGCTTGGATAAATACTGTCATCCATATGTCTATAAAGTCCAAGATACTGGCTTTTCACATGCAGAAATCGAAGCTGAATTTGACCGTATGTTATTAATTAAAGATGGGTTTGATCCACTAAGTCATCGTTTAAGTAGTCATATCTGTACAGACGATGAGGATGTGGCGGTCATTAGCAAGTGCTTCCCGCAATTTAGTCAAGCACAGATCAAAGAAACCTTAGTGACCATGCGAGCTTTTCTAGACGTTATTGTCGCACCGGGTAATTTCAAACGCGGCTTAGTGAAGGGCATCTTTTTAATTAGTGGAAATTACGCTACAAGAAGCAAGCTAATTATCAATAAACAACCAAATCCAAAACTAGCTGCTTCAAATGAAGAATTATACCGCCGTTACAAGATGGCTGTGGCTAATGCAGTGGATATGTTAACTGATTTTAATCGCCAACTCTCAAAACCAAATATGACTTTTAATAGCGATTATGCACCGACATTTGAAAGAGAATAGGGGAAAATATGCAAAAACTATTAAAACAGAAAGTCACTAAGAATGAACGTGACTGGATATTATATGATGTGGGAAATTCTGGCTATAGCTTGATGTTGGCTACGATTTTACCGATTTATTTCAATCATCTCGCCCAACAAGAACACTTATCTTCGACTCAGTACTTAGCTTATTGGGGTTATGCTACAAGCTTGATTACACTTTTTGTTGGGTTTATTGGTCCGATTTTTGGAAGTATTGCTGACTTTCAAGGGATGAAGAAAAAACTCTTCATACTGTTTTTGACTATTGGAATTGTAGGTTGTTACGCCTTAAATTTAGCGCATAGTTGGTGGCTCCTTTTAATCGTATATGTTATTAGTAAATTAGGATATTCTTCTAGTTTGATTTTCTATGATGCGATGCTGACCGATATTACCACCAAAGAGCGCTATGATAATATTTCTTCATTAGGTTATGCTTGGGGCTATATTGGCAGTATTGTTCCGTTTGTGCTAAGTATTGGTCTAGTTTTAGGTCGTAATGCTTTTCATCTCAGCCTTACTGCAGCGATGATTTTAGCCTTTAGTATTACAGCGACTTGGTGGTTAATCAATAGTCTGCCCTTACTGAAAGTTTATGAGCAAAAATACTATATTCCTAAACAAACAGCAGTCCTTAAAAATACCTTCAGCCGTTTGAAGAAAACCTTAAAAGCCATTTATCATCAAAAACATATTTTTTATTACTTGATTTCCTTTTGCCTATACATTGATGGCGTCAATACCATTATTAGTATGGCTACGGCTTATGGTAAAGCATTAGGACTGGGTGATACCGACTTGCTCCTTGCCTTATTGGTAACTCAGTTTGTTGCCTTTCCTGCTACGATTGTCTTTGCGAGAATTACCAAGCACTTCAAGACCTCTAGCTTAATCTATGTTTGTTTATTTGCTTATGTTGGCATTACCCTCTTTGCCGTTACCTTGGTTCATCCAATCCAATTTTGGATGTTAGCAATCTTTGTTGGCTTATTCCAAGGGGGGATTCAAGGATTATCCCGATCTTATTTTGCTGGGATGATTCCAGCGAGCCAATCAGGTGAATATTTTGGTATTTTGGATGTTTGTGGAAAAGGAGCGGCCTTCTTAGGAACTTTCCTTGTCAGCAGCGTCACCCAAATTACCAACCGTGAACAAATGGGACTTGGTGTATTGATTATCATCTTTATCGCTGGACTTTATTTCTTCCATAAATCAGTGAAAATAAAAGCATAAAGTAAGGCTACGAAGACAAATGATGTTTTCGTAGCCTTTTTACTTATTTCAATTCATCTAAGAGACGTTTTTGTCCGGTTAATTGTTGTAATTCAGTGATATCTTGCGTCACTTCTAAACAACCTAAGTATTTACCTTGTTCATCATAAAGCGCATAATAGCGAATCGAGATTTTCATCCCACGCATATCAATCCAAAAATCAGCTTGCGTACGTGCGCCAGATCTAAAATCATCTAAAATTTGTTGGACAATATGCATGCTCTTTGGCGGATGGCAGTTCACCACTTCTCGTCCAATAACTGATTTCGTTCTTGGGAAAATACGATGTGGGCCTTCTGAGTAAAAACGGACCTTCTCATCAGCATCCACAAAGGTTAAATCGACAGGCAGATGAGAGAAAATCGCGATTAATTGTTCTAATTGTAAGTTCCCAGTTGGCAGATCAATGGTTTGCGTTAAATCTCCACTAAAATTATCTGCCTTTTCTTGAGTAGCAACCGAGCTCACAGGATAATCTGGTAAACTTGCGGCAATCGCTTCAGTTGTTTCTTTCGCTTGGGCAATAGCTGCGAGGCGTTGTACCTCATTTTCCTTTTCTTTTTCAAAGGAAGCAGCACTTGGCACCCATTTTAGCGGTTCAGGAATAAAACTAAAACCAATATCATGACTATCTTTAGCGATTTGTTGCCAGTCTGCCAAGCTAAAGAGATCCAACGTCATCGGAATCATGATTTCTTCTTCTTTAAAAATCATTTCTTCTATTTCGTTTTTCAAAGCAGCCCATTTTTCAGATAACGGATTATATGCCACTTTAGGAGAAACCAAAAGTTCGCCAAACTCTTTAATCATCGCACGAATTTGATCATCCACACCCCACATGACTTTAGGTGGTGCAGTAATGCCGTATTTTTCCATGAAAGCAAAAATCAACGTTTCCTTGCGCGTATAGTGTTTATCAATATTTTTTAAATCTGCCACTGCTCTTTGTAGACGTTCCAATTGTGACCAGTCTTGTTTCGCCATTTTCGCTAAAATGCCATCAATTTCATCTGTTAGCAAAGATTGCAAGACTTGATTTTCTAATTTTAAAGTATGTACCGGATGTCCTACTTGCCCATGCTCTTCATTTGAACGATGAATCTCATTGATAGAACCTTTAAAAACGGCCGCATGAATATTACATAGTCGCTGAATTTCGCTTGGATCAAGTCCTGATTGAATCAAGGCTTTTTCAGCAGCCGTAATTTCAGTCACATCCACACCATCGAAAGCTTCATTGAACATCGCCTTCGCTTCTTCAAAACTGCCCCCATTATGTAAAGTAGTTAATATTTCGACAATTTTTTCTTGTCTTTGTTTTCTTGTTTGATCCATTTACTTACCTCCCACAACTGTAAACCCAGCATTTTCAAAGGCCTGAATAATTTGTTCTAAAGGAATTTTCTTTAATTTCGCTCCTTTAGGAATCGTCATATATCTCCCAGCTGTTTGTAGCATACCAGGTGCCTTAATTTCCTTAAATCCTAATTGAAACATAATGTCCAAAATTTCTGGATAACTTTGAACCAATTGATATAACGTTAAATTCAAATCAAGTTCTTTCACCAAACCACCTCACAATTGATAATCATTCTCATAAACTATTCTACGCTATTTTGCCTTTCTTTTCACTAAAAAATTTATAGAAATATCAAAAACTCTTTTTCAATGAAGCGATAAATTTATCCGTTCTTTACACTTGACATGAGAATAAAATTAGAATATACTGTTTTAAAAATTAAACATTTCTCATTTTAAACCGATGATGCGGAGATAAAGGTAATCATGCTTCTACAGAGAGTCTACGTTGCTGAGAGTTAGGCGAAAAACAAGTTATCAAATGGACCGCGGAGGGGGTAGTCAAAGAAAGCTTGCTTTTGAGTATACTACCACGTGATGGCTTACGTAAGTAGTCGAAGATATGTTGGTATCTTGCTGAGGGTATGGAGTTTTCCATGAATCAAGGTGGCACCGCGGATTAGTCGATTCGTCCTTGACAGTCATTTATTATGCTGTCGAGGACTTTTTTATTTCCTACGACAATCTAAGGAGGCCTTTTTATGTATCCAATTTATCCGGATTTGTCATTTTTACAAAATCAAGCAAATACAAAAGACTATACACATTATCCACTGACACTAGAATTGCTAGCAGATATCAAAACACCGCTAGAAGTCTTAAAACTATTCAAAGAGCAAAACAAACCTTGCTTTTTACTAGAGTCCGTCATCTCTAAAGAACAATGGGGGCGCTATACTTTTCTAGGCTTTGACCCAGTTTTAGAAATCACAGGCTTAGACGGTCAAATCTATGAAAATGGTCAAGCAATTAAAAATACTACCCCTCAAAAATATTTACGCAAGCTTTTAGCTCAATACCGCGTACCTAAACGAACCAATCTACCGCCCTTTATCGGTGGTTTAGTCGGCTATTTTTGCTACGACTATTTCAAATATGCCGAAACAAAATTAACATTAGATGCTAAAAACCCTGAAGCATTAAATGATTTCAACTTGATGCTTTTTACCAAAGTGGTCTGCTTTGATCATACGCAACAAAAAATCTATCTTATCGCTAATGTGCCGCTGAATGATTTGACGACACAATATCCAAATATTTGTCAAGAATTACAAGATTTAGCCGAACTTTTGACCAATCAACATGCAAAAAGCAAATTTACGGGTGAATTATTAGCCCCTTTACAACCTCGGTTTACCAAGGAGCGTTTTACCCAAATGATTCAAAAAGCGAAAAACTATATTTATGAAGGAGACATCTTTCAAGTCGTGCTTTCTAATTGTCTAAGCGCGCCCTTTCAAGGAAGTTTACTGGATACTTATCGCCAATTAAGGCTGCTGAATCCTTCACCTTATCTCTTTTATGTGCAAACAAGTGACTTAGAAGTAATTGGTGCCTCCCCTGAAACCTTAGTCAAATTAGAAAATGAGACTTTATACACCTATCCGTTAGCTGGAACTAGACCACGCGGCAAAACAAACCAAGAAGATTTAGCCTTAGAAAACGAGCTCTTACAGGATGAAAAAGAACTAGCCGAGCACAATATGTTGGTGGATTTAGGACGCAATGATTTAGGCAAAGTTTGTCAGTTTGGCACGGTCGAAGTCGAAAAATATTTAAATATCGAACGTTTCTCACACGTCATGCATATCGGCTCAACCATTCGTGGGATTATCCAAAATGATAAAGATTCGCTCGATACCGTAGATGCGATTTTACCAGCCGGGACTTTATCTGGTGCACCGAAATTTCGAGCATGTGAAATTATCAATGAATTAGAAGATGTCAAACGCGGCATTTACGGTGGCGCAATTGGTTATATCGATTTTAGTGGGAATCTTGATTTATGTATTGCCATTCGCATTATTTATCAAAAAAACCAAAAAATCTTTATTCAAAGTGGTGCTGGAATTGTGGCTGATTCAAATGCCGATAAAGAATATCAAGAATGTATCAATAAAGCCAAAGCCACGGTGAAAGCTTTAGAACTTGCAGGAGGAAATTCAAATGATCTTACTCATTGATAACTATGATAGTTTTGCCTATAACCTTTATCAAATGGTTGGCGAAATTGCCAAAGAAATTAAAGTCATTCGCAATGATACCTATAGCGTGGCACAAATCGCACAGCTCAACCCGCAAGCCATCATCCTTTCACCTGGACCTGGTCGACCGGAAGATGCTGGAGTTTGTCAGGAAGTGATTACTCGTCTCGGACACAAAATTCCGATTTTAGGAGTTTGCTTAGGACATCAGGCAATCTGTCAAGTTTTTGGTGCCACGATTACCCATGCCCCACAATTAATGCATGGCAAGTCGTCCTATATTCAAATCAATCAGGAGAGTCTTCTATTTAAAGAGATTGCTGCACCTATGCAAGTGGCACGATATCATTCTTTAATTGCACAAAAAGAAACAATTCCTGAATGCTTAAAAGTTATCGCAAGTACGAATGAACAAGAAATAATGGCCGTAAATCATCAAACTTATCCAATCTTTGGGGTCCAATTTCATCCCGAATCAATTCTTACACCCAACGGCCGAAAACTATTAGCGAATTTTATTCAATTTGCGCAAAACTATACACCAAATACAGTATTGGAGGAAATAAAATAATGATTCAAGAAGCGATTAAAAAAATTGTCGATAAACAAGATTTAACTTTTGATGAGGCTTATCAAGTGATGAGTGAAATCATGAATGGTCAAACCTCCCCTACTCAAAATGCAGCCTTTTTAGCAGCTTTGTCCACCAAAAGCAGCCGCAGTGAAACCATTGAAGAAATTTCTGGTTGTGCCAAAGCCATGCGAGACTGTGCAACCTTGATTCATCATCCATTTGAAGTCATGGACATTGTTGGAACAGGGGGAGATGGATCTAATAGCTTTAATATTTCGACTACCGCTAGCTTTGTTATTGCAGCTAGTGGCATCAAAGTAGCAAAACACGGCAATCGGGCAGCATCTTCTAAAAGTGGTACGGCTGACTGTTTAGAAGCATTAGGACTCCCCTTAGCCAAAACCCCTGAACAAAATATTGAAATGCTAGAAAAGACGAATTTTTGCTTCTGTTTTGCGCAAAGCTACCATCCTTCCATGAAATATGTGGGGGGTATTCGTAAAGAACTGGGAATTCGTACTGTCTTTAATATCTTAGGGCCCTTGACCAACCCGGCCAAACCAAACTATCAACTACTTGGTGTCTATGACGAATCCTTATTAGAAATCTTAGCACATACTTTAAATGAACTCGGCGTAAAAAGAGCCATGGTCGTCTATGGGCAAGATAAATTAGACGAAATATCTTTAAGCGCCCCTACTAGCATCTGCGAACTAAATGATGGACAGGTCACACGTTATACCTTTGACCCCCAATCTATTGGTTTTGAATACTGTACCAAAGAAGATTTACGAGGGGGCACGCCAGAAGAAAATGCGCAAATCACCAAAGATATCTTAGCTGGTAAAATCAAAGGGCCAAAACGCCAAGCTGTCTTGTTAAATGCTGGAGCGGCCCTTTATCTTGGTGGTAAAGCCGCAACTTTTGCAGAAGGTATCGCTAAAGCTGGTGAATTAATTGACTCTGGGGAAGCTTTGGCCACTTTATTAAAAGTCATTGATTTTGCTCAAATACAGGAGGCTCGTCATGACTGATATCTTACAAACAATTGCCAATAAAACAAAAGAACGAATTGAAAAGCAAAAAGCGCTCCATCCTCTAGAAGAATTAAAACAAGCTTGTGCCAAATTACCAATCAATCAAGATTTCCCTTTTGAACAAGCTTTGCGCAAAGAGGGATTGAGTTATATTTGTGAATGTAAAAAAGCCTCACCCTCGAAAGGATTAATAGATGAAGATTTTAATTATTTACAGATTGCCAAAGAATACGAAAACGTGGGTGCTCGTGCGATATCTGTCCTAACTGAACCAAAATTTTTCCTAGGCAGTGATCAATATTTGCAAGAAATCGCCCAAGAAGTAAAGATTCCTTGTTTGAGAAAAGATTTTGTCGTCGATGAATATATGATTTATCAAGCAAAACTCTTAGGCGCTCAAGCTATATTATTGATTGTCTCCTTATTAGATACACAGACTTTAAAGCAATACCTTGATTTAGCCACTTCACTAGGTTTATCGTGTTTAGTCGAAGCTCATGATGAAGCCGAAATCAAGCAAGCCATTGAAGCCGGAGCAAAAATTATCGGTGTGAATAATCGTAATCTTAGAAATTTCCAAGTCAACGTTGAAAATACCTTAAACTTGCGCCGGGCTATTCCTAAAGAGGTTCTGATGGTGGCTGAAAGTGGGATACAAAACCGCTCAGACATTACTTTACTTGAAAAAGCCCAAATCGATGCCGTACTGATTGGTGAGACATTGATGAAAGCCAGTAACCGTCAATCAAAGATGGCCGAGCTTAGAGGTGAAAAAAATGAGTAAAATAAAATTTTGTGGTATCCAACCAGATAGTGACTTAGATTACATCAATCAATTAGCGCCAGATTATATTGGAATGGTTTTTGCACCCAAAAGTAAACGCGTCGTCACTTTTGAAGAAGCTAAAAAAATCAGCCAAACACTTAAACCTGAAATCACGAAAGTCGGTGTCTTTGTCAATGCACCCGAAAGCCTAATTGCAAAACTTGTAAACAATCAAGTCATTCAGGTCATGCAATTACATGGAGATGAAGATGAAGCAACCATTCGTCACTACCAACAATCGCTTAAAGTACCCGTAATCAAAGCCTTTGGAATTCAAACACCAGACGATGTCGACAAAGCCATACAATCCCCGGCTGATTATGTGCTTTTTGATTACAAGGTGGCTGGCAGTGGTAAAAGCTTTGACTGGCGCTATATCCAAGAAGTCAAACGCGATTACTTTTTAGCGGGTGGGATTAATAGTGAAAATCTCAAAGAAGCGCTATCCCTTAACCCCTATGCCATTGATTTAAGCTCAGCCATTGAAACAAATGGCCGTAAAGATAATCAAAAAATGACCACTATTATCAACATCATGAAAGGATGAAAACAATGACAAATCCAAATGGACGCTTCGGAATCCACGGCGGTCAATATATTCCAGAAACTTTAATGAATGCCGTCATCGAACTTGAAGAAGCCTATAATCACTTTAAAAATGATCCAACTTTTCAAAAAGAATTAAAGGAATTATTCCATGACTATGCCAATCGCCCAAGTAGACTCTACTACGCCGAAAAACTGACGAAAAAACTAGGTGGCGCAAAAATCTATCTCAAACGTGAGGACTTAAATCATACCGGGGCCCATAAAATTAACAATGTATTAGGTCAAGCCTTATTAGCAAAGAAAATGGGTAAAACACGTCTCATTGCCGAAACAGGTGCCGGTCAACACGGAGTTGCCACCGCCACCGCCGCTGCACTTTTAGATATGGAATGTGTGGTGTATATGGGTAAAGAAGATACCATTCGCCAAGCCTTAAATGTCTACAAAATGCGCTTACTAGGAGCTGAAGTCGTACCGGTTACGAGTGGTACAGCGACGTTAAAAGATGCCGTATCTGAAGCGATGCGTGAATGGACGAGCCGCATTGAAGATACCCATTATTGTCTTGGATCCGTGATGGGGCCTCATCCATTCCCAGTAATTGTCCGTGATTTTCAAGCAGTTATCTCTCAAGAAATCAAAGAACAAATGCTAGAAAAAGAAGGCCGGCTACCTGATATTGTGATGGCTTGTGTAGGTGGCGGCAGTAATGCAATCGGGGCTTTCTACCACTTCATCAATCATCCTGAAGTCCGCTTAATCGGTTGTGAGGCAGCAGGACGCGGCATTGATACCCTTGATACAGCGGCCACCATTGCAACTGGTAAACTCGGGATTTTCCACGGGATGAAATCTTATTTTTGCCAAGATGAATACGGACAAATCGCCCCTGTCTACTCTATTTCAGCTGGGCTAGATTATCCCGGAATTGGCCCAGAGCATGCCAATTTACATGACCAAAAACGAGCAGAATACGTCGCCATTACTGATGAAGAAGCCGTCAATGCCTTTGAATTATTAAGTAAAACAGAAGGAATCATCCCGGCCATTGAATCCGCTCATGCAGTAGCTCATGCAATCAAAATCGCCCCTACCCTAGATAAAGATAAAATTATTGTCGTGAATTTATCTGGACGCGGTGATAAAGACTGTGCAGCAATAGCAAGATATCGAGGTGAAAACATCCATGACTAAACAAACTGGACAACAACGTATTCAAAAAGCTTTTCACCACAAAGCTTTTATCCCCTTTATTACTTGTGGTGACCCAGATTTAGCCACTAGTAAAGCCATTATCCGCACATTAGCAGCAAATGGCGCAGATATTATCGAACTAGGTATTCCTTTTTCAGATCCAACTGCAGAAGGACCGGTTATTCAAGAAGCAAATTTACGCGCTTTAAAAAATCAAGTAACCACAGATGATATCTTCCAAATGGTAGCAGATTTACGTCAAGATTTAACCGTACCAATGGTCATCATGACTTATGCCAATGTGGTCTTTTCCTATGGCACCCAACGTTTCATTCAAAAAGCCCAAGAAGTCGGCATTGATGGCCTAATTTTGCCAGATGTTCCTTATGAAGAAAAAGAAGAATTCAATCAAGTTTGCCAGCAATATGGTTTAGCTTTTATTTCTTTAATTGCTCCTACTTCCCATGAGCGTATTGCAAAAATTGCCAAAGAAGCAAATGGTTTCTTATATTGCGTTTCTTCTTTAGGTGTGACCGGTGTTCGTAGCCAAATTAATACAGATCTTGGTAGCATGATTGCTGCTGTACGTAAAGCAAATCCAACTATTCCGGTGGCGATTGGTTTTGGCATTGCCACAAGTGAACAAGCCAAACAAATGAGTCAACTTGCAGACGGGGTCATCATCGGATCGGCCATCGTCAAACAAATTGGCCAACATCAGCAAAATGCTCCAGAAATTTTAGCCGAATATGCCAAAAGTATTGTCCAAAGTATTCGGTGAACATGAAACAATAGAAGCAAAAAATCAGCGTGGAGCCACTAAAACTTCACGCTGATTGATTTTTATTTTATTTTCCGTCCTAAGTAAAATACAGGAACTCCTAGTAAAGTCAGCCCGATTCCGGTTAAAGCAAGCTGGGTTGAATAAACGATTGTCATCACTAAAATAAACCCACCACCGAATATCGCAATGAGTGGTAAAACTGGATATAACGGAACTTTATATGGTCTCGGTAAGTCCGGTTGTGTCTTGCGCAAAACAAAAACTGCCGCAAAAATCAAAATGCTGAAAAACCACATCACAAAGACTAACATATCCGTTAATAAATCAAAATTTCCTAAACACATCATCACAATGGCAATGGCTAGTTGAAACAAAGCGGCGACGTACGGAATCGCAGTATGTTTAGAAAGACGTTTGAAATAGTGGCTCAAAGGCAATTCATCTTCTTTCGCTAAAGCATAAGGCACGCGAATTCCGGTCATTGTATAGCCGTTTAGTGCCCCATATACTGAAATCAAAATCCCAATCGTCACTAATTTTCCACCAAAACCACCAAACATTTGGATAGCTGCTAAATTCGCTGCATTTAAGTTACCAGCAATCTGCGCAACCGGTAAATTCTTCAAGAAAGCCCAGTTAATCAACACATAAACTAAAGTCACAAAACTAAGTCCCAAGATAATCGCTTTAGGCAAATCTTTTTGCGGATGCTTCATTTCACCTGCGACATTTCCTACATTTAACCAACCATCATAGGCAAATAAAGTAGCCAGTAGCGCAGCAGCAAAATTATGAGCCGCATTGGTTTGACCAAAAAAGCTTGCATCCACTAAAGCTATTTGCACCTGACCTTGTGTAAATAGTCCTGCTAGAATAATTAAACTAATCGGTAGCAATTTTACAATAAGTGTTACTGATTGCACATTGGCCGCTACCTTTGTGCCTAACAAGTTAATCCCCGTTACACTCGAACCTACTAAAATCGCTAAGGGTAGTAACATAGAAGAGGACAAATGAAATAGATTGATACACTGGGTAGCAAAGATAATGCTTAATGCGGCAATATTTGCTGGAAAATAAACAATCATTTGCGCCCAACCAAGCAAAAATGAAGGCAATTTCCCATAGGCTTCTTCAATATAGCGCACCGCTCCACCCGTTTTAGGAATCGCTGTGGCTAATTCAGCAACCGTCAAGCCCCCACAGATTGTTAATATACCTGCCAAAACCCAGGCAAATAAAGTAGCCGAGGCGTTTTGTGTATGATTGACAACACTGGCCACTTTGAAAAAGACGCCTGCACCAATGACTGTACCCATCACTGTTGACAAGGCACCTACTAAATTAATTTCCTTTTTTAAATGTTTTTGCTCCATCCATTAACCTCATTTTCTAAATATAATGAAAGTATACAGAAAATAATC
>CAMMST010000060.1:0-13806 GCA_946499615.1 Enterococcus cecorum
CGAATACATCTTCCACGAAGAAGCAGCACCAAACGGCTACTTAGCGGTCACTGACTTTACATTCACAGTGAAGGCAGACGGCACAGTCGAAGTAAGTGCAACCCCAGACGCTAAAGTGGAAAATGGTAAGTTAGTCGTAACAGATCAAAAAGATCCTGGTACACCAACTTATGTGAATCCAAAAGAAGGCAACCTACGCACAACTGTTTCAGCAAATGATTTAACGGCCAACGAAACACATGCGGTTAACCTTCCAAGTGCGCTGAGCAAACAAGTCAAAGTAGTAGATACGATTTACTACACCGATCTAGTTGCGGGTGAAAGTTATCAATTAACTGGGGCGCTAATGAAGATTACAGCAAATGGCCAAGCACAGACAATTGCGACTCAAACAGCAAAAGTCGTGGCAGATGCGACCGGTACAGGAACGTGGAGTCTAGACTTTGGTACTCTAGCCTTAGAACCTGGCACGAAGTATGTAATCTTTGAAACAGCTACTTCAGAAAAACCTTTAGTAGATACAAACAAAGACGATCAACCAGACGCGCCACATGTGGTTGAACATAAGAATCCAAATGACTTAGCCCAAACCATCGTGGTAGCAAAAGAAGTTCCAACGCCTACACCGACCCCGGTTGAAAAAGGCAACCTACGTACTACCGTTTCAGCTGCTAATCAAAACGGTTCAGCAACCAAACCAGCAACTATCACCGCCGAACAAGCGAAGAAAGTAGCTGTTAAAGATACTGTTATGTATGAAAAATTAGTTGCAAACCAAGCTTATCAGTTAGTCGGAACCTTAATGCATGTGAAAGATGGCAAAGTAACGCCAATCGCTACACAAAGCAAAGATGTCATAGCAGCCCAAACTGGCAATGGTCAATGGGTGCTTGATTTTGGCACGTTAACGCTACAATCAGGCGAAACGTATGTAGTTTACGAAGTGGCAACCTCGAAAGAAAAGCTTGTGGATACAAACAATGATGGCGAAATGGATGCTTCTCAAGTTGTTGAGCATAAAAATCCAAATGACCTATCACAAACGATCGTAGTTGAAACTGAAAAAGCAACAGAACCACAACCAAAAGAAATCATCTTTAGCAAACAAAATGTGGATGGTGAAGAAATTGCTGGTGCGAAGATTCAAATCAAACAAAATGGTAAAGTAATTAGTGAATGGACATCAGAAAAAGGACAATCTCATGTAATCAAACTGCTTCCAGGCACGTATACTTTCCATGAAGAAGCGGCACCAAATGGCTACTTGAAAGTTACTGATTTCGAGTTCACAATTTCAGAAGACGGCAAAGTAAGTCTAACAGGCAAAGTTTCAGATGTCTCAATGGTTAATGGTAAACTAGTTATCGTGGATCAGTGTAAGGAAATCATACCACCGACGCCGACCCCAGAGCCAACGCCAGAACCAACACCAACAGAACCACAACTAAAAGAAATCACCTTCAGCAAACAAAATGTAGATGGTGAAGAAATTGCCGGTGCGAAGATTCAAATCAAACAAAATGGTAAAGTAATTAGTGAATGGACATCAGAAAAAGGACAATCTCATGTAATCAAACTGCTTCCAGGCACGTATACTTTCCATGAAGAAGCGGCACCAAATGGCTACTTGAAAGTTACTGATTTCGAATTTACAATTGATGAAAACGGCAAAGTGACAGTTAAAGAAGGCCAAAAAGATGTCAAAATCGTTGATGGAAAATTGGTTGTAATCGATCAACGCAAAGAAAAAACACCAAAAGACGAGCTGAAGAAAGAGCGAAAACAAAAATTACCTAAATCAGGAACGCAAGCAATCCATCCAATGGCAGGCTTAGCGATGATTTTAATAGGACTATCCGTTTTTGGTTCAAATATTCGCTTTCGTAAAAATTAATTAAATGTTGTCTCAAAAGAAACCTTGCGGATTGAAAGAATTATCCATGAGGTTTCTTTACATTAGGTTAATATTGTAATCGCTTTAATTAAAAGATGGTCCCTTTAAAATCTAAAGTAAAGTTATAAATCCACCTATATGTGACATTCTCAAATGACGCATATAGGTGGATTTTTATGTATTATGGTGCGATTCCTTTTAACAAAACTTCAGTCCAATCCTCAGTGAATGGTAGAGCCGCTTGATAGATTTCTGGATGAGAAAAACCATTAACCATTGCTTGTGTATACAAAAGCAAGAATTCATCGCTATATTTTTCATCAATTGCTCCTTCTTTGCGTCCTTGTTGCAATAATTTCTTCATTACCGTAAAAGATTCTTGGGTATAATCACTCATTTTTTGCGCCAATTTTTTATCACTTGTTTGGGTATAATAGCGCATTAAGTCAATATAAAATTGTTGTTCAGTTTGAGCGATGGTATCGACTTTTAGTTGCGTCAATGCCATAAAAGTCTCGTTAAAGCTTTTATTTTTAGCGAGGATGACTTCACTTTTTTGCTTCATTTGATCTAAATAGTAGAAAAAGGTTTCTTGGATGAGGTTTTCTTTAGTTTTGAAATATTTAAAAATAGTTGCTTTAGAAATGGCTGTTGCTTCCACAATTTTTTGAACGGTTAGATTATTAATGCCATTTGGATGATTCATAATTTCTAGAGCAGTTTGTAAAATTTGTTCTCTTTTTTTGGCACTACGCCTTTCAAATCCATTCATTGCGATAATCCTTTCCTTCATTTTCTCTATTCAATTATAGCTAAAAAGCGAAAATTTGTGAACTGTTTTAGCGAAATAAGTTCAAATTATATTGACAAGTCAGTATTAGATGTTATTATTGAACTGAAATTATCTTTTTAGTTCAAAAAAAGAAGGTGTTAGAAATGGAACCTATTGTAAAAATTGCGCAATTATCCAAAAATTTTGGGAAAACTACGGCACTAAAAGAGGTCAGTTTTGAGGTTTATCCAGGTGAGGTTGTGGGGTTTATCGGACCAAATGGCGCAGGTAAATCCACGACGATTCGGATTATGTTAGGCTTATTGAAAAAATCTGGAGGTACAGTCACGTTATTTGGTAAAGATGCCTGGCAAGATTCTATATCTATTCATGAAGCCATCGCCTATGTACCAGGAGATTTAGCTTTATGGGAGAACTTAACAGGCGGGCAGACGATTGACTTATTGATGAAATTACATGGTAAAGGAAATCCAGCAAAAAAAGAGGAACTTGTCCAAAAATTTCAGCTCGACCTATCCAAAAAGGTCAAGAGTTATTCAAAAGGAAACCGGCAAAAAGTCGCCTTAATTGCGGCTTTGGCGGTAGATTGTGAGCTTTATATTTTAGATGAACCAACGAGTGGCTTAGATCCTTTAATGGAGAGCGTCTTTCAAGATGAAGTGGCACGTCTTAAAGCGGAACAAAAGGCCGTCTTGCTATCTTCGCATATTTTAAGTGAAGTAGAACGTCTGGCAGATCGGGTTGTCATCATTCAAGAGGGACGTGTCGTGGAAAGTGGGACTTTAGAGCAATTGCGCCATTTAACACGCAGTACGGTCCATTTAGCCTTAAAAGAAAATATCGCAGTATTAGAAAATTTAAACTTCATTCATGATTGGACGCAAACTGGGCAAAATCAAGCGACCTTTTCGATTGATCATCAGGCCTTAGATGATTTGCTGAAAGAATTGAACCATTATCAGGTGCAAAAGTTAGAAATCTTACCACCAACACTAGAAGAATTATTCATGCGTCATTATCAAGTGGAAAAGTAAGGAGGGAGTGTAATGGATAATAAATTTACCCAAACCTTTGACTTATTACGTTTTCAATTGCGCCAAAAATGGTTGTGGCTTGCACTTTGGTTGTTTGGATTAACGGCTTTTGCTAGTGGGTATGTCCCTGCTTTTGAAAAAATCGCAGAAGACCAAGGGAAAGTCGGCTTATTTGTCACGATGCAAAATCCCGCCATGGCAGCAATTGTCGGGCCATTACCGGTTGATGTGGCAAGCAATTATACAGTTGGGGTAATGTATGGCCATGAAATGACGCTTTTTATCGCTGTCGTCACGATGATGATTGCAGGTAGCTTTATGATTGAGCAGACAAGAAAGACAGAAGAAAATGGTCAGCTAGAAATTCTTAAATCGCTGGGAATTGGTGCTAGAGCTTATAGTATGGCGGCTATTTTACTGGTCTTGATGCATACGATTTTAATGGTCGCACTAATTAGTGGGCTTTTAGTCTCTTATCATGTTCAAACAGTAGATGTTGCTGGCAGTGTGTATTTTGCTAGTTCTATCGGTTTGGCAAGCTTATTGGGTGCCAGTCTCGCTTATGTCTGTGCGCAAATCTTTCCGACCAGTTCACAGGCACGCGGCATTTTCTTTAGTCTTGTCGGTTTGCTTTATTTATTAAGGGCTAGTACCGATGTCAGCAATCTCGATTTTTCTAAAATCAATCCGCTTGCTTGGACTTATTTAGGTCAACCTTTCCTTCTTAATAATTTGAATTATACTTTGGCGTTACTCGTGCTCACTATGGTTCTATTTTTCTTAGGTATGAGATTAGAGAGTCAGCGTGATTTAGGAGCCAGTCTGTTAGCGGCGCGCAAAGGAAAAACACAAGCAAAAGGCTATTTAACGACACCTTTAGGATTCATCTTTTATCTGAATAAAGGAACAGTCATTGCTTGGTTAATAGCGGATGTGATGATTGCTTTAATGTATGGTTCGATTTACGGGGATATTGATACTTTTGTGAGCAGCAATGAATTAATCAGTCAAATGTTTGCCAATGACGCTTCTAGTTTAGTTGATTCTTTCACTTCTTTAATTATAGTTGTTATGACGGCCATTGGATTAGTGATGCCTTTAGTCGTGGTGCGTAAAGTGCATACGGAAGAAGCCAAATCGCGCTTGGGCTATCTCGTGGTACATCGAGTAAGTCGCGGAAAAATCTACTTATCTACTTTATTTTTATCGTTGGTGTTTGGTCTACTGGCTGTTGCACTGAATGGGGTAAGTCTAGGGATAGCTGCGGTAAGTTCGATGAAGGAAGAGAATTATGATTTTGTATGGACCTGCTTAAAAGCGGCGATGAATCAATGGCCTTTAGTGTGTCTATTTGCTGGTTTGATGTTGTTGAGTTTAAGTTTACCTGCCATTTTTGGTTGGCTCGTCTATGGCTTATTAGGCTATAGTTTTTGTATAACCTATTTTGCAGCCTTGTTAGATTTGCCAAAATGGGTGGTGCATACGTCGCTATTTGATCTATTAGCCAAGATGCCAATGGAAAAATTTGCTACGGTACCATTCGTTGGAGTAAGTGTAGTTGGTGTTGGAGCAATGTTAATCGGCTGGTGGCTATTTATGCACAAAGAAATCAAAGTATAGAAAAAAACGCCATCTTAGTGTAAAAGCTAAGGTGGATTTTTGTGCCAAATTTGCTTGATGTTCATTGAGAAAAAGGCAACAATCTGATTTTAGATTATGCTATAATGGTTTCAAAATGATTGGTAAGGAGGGTTTTGATGAATTTAGGAATGGAAACCGAAACATTGGAATTTAAAAAGTCGACTTCAGAAATCAAAGAAGCGATTCAATCTATTGGTGCAATATTGAATAAACATCAGCACGGTGAAGTTTATTTTGGCGTAAAACCAGATGGCACAGTTATCGGCCAAACGGTGACAGAAGAAACTTTGCGACAAGTGAGTCAGAAGATTAAAAATTTTATTGAACCAAAGATTTATCCTGAGGTTAGAAGAGTGATTTTAGATGGACGGGAATGTGTTCGTGTACGTTTTTCTGGGACGCAAACACCTTATTTTGCTTATAATGTCGCTCGTATGAGGGTGGCAGATGAAGATATTGTGATGACTAGAGAAGAAATCACGCAATTATTACTACAAAGTGGTCGTGAAGGAAATCGATGGGAAAGTCTTGTAAGTAATAAAACCATTGATGATGTCGATGAAGAAATATTAAAAAAATATATCCAGCAAGCACATGATAATAATCGAATTCCAATCGTATATAGTGATAAAAGAACCGTTTTAAATCAACTAGAAGTAATTGAAGATGATTATTTGCTAAATAGTGGTAAAGTATTATTTAGTGATGATTTATTACAAGATATTCAATTAGCTATTTTTGCAACGGAAGAACGGATGACTTTTAATGATATTCAAAGGTATCATGGGTCTATTTTAAAATTGGTTGATTTAGCTGAAACCTATATTAAGACGAATATTCGTTGGCGAGTCGAGTTTAATGGTGATTTGCAACGAAAGGAAATTCCTGAAATTCCGATTGAAGCAGTTCGTGAAGCTTTACTAAACTCATTTTGCCATAAAGACTATTCAGTTGGGGAGAGTAATGAAGTTGCAATTTATCCTGATAGAATAGAAATATATAATCCTGGCACATTTCCAAATGGACTAGATCCAGAAGACTATATCGATCGGATTGAACGTCCAGTACGTAGAAATCCACAAATTGCCAGATTATTATACTATTCAAAAGATATCGAAAGCTTTGGTACAGGACTAAGGCGAATTGCGCAATATTGTAAGATGTCAGGTGTTCGCTATGAGTTTCAAAAGAAGAAAACAGGTTTTGTCGTATGCTTTTACCGTAATAAGATGAGTACTGTTCATGACACTTATGATATGCTAGAAGATGGAGATAAAAAGCCGATAAACCCAAAAAAAGCCGATAAAAAGCCGATAAACCCAAAAAAAGCCGATAAAAAGCCGATAAAAATTCATCAATTAACGGTAGAACAAGAAAGAATCGCCCAAATTATCGCCTATATCAATGTACACGGAGAAATTACAAATAGAGAAGCAAGAGAATTATTAGGCTTGGCTGATTCTACCACTAAACGATTTTTGAGAAAAATGGTAGCGCAGTCCTTGCTAGTGGTTGAAGGAACACGTAAAACGACCAGGTATCGATTGGCCTAAAAATAAAGTGAGTTTGGAAAGGAATTATTATGGGAACAACACATAAAAAAGACAATCAACGTTATTATAACCCAATTCGAAAAGCAATATTAAATTATAAAATGATTGAACCAGGAGAAAAAGTTGCGATTGGCTTATCTGGAGGAAAAGATAGTACGACACTACTTTATTTGCTAGATACGATTAAAAAACAGCAGCGTCTAGGCTTTGATTTTGACATTCATCCAATGGTTTTAGATATGGGGATGGATATGGATTTAACCCCGCTTAAGGAATTTTGTGCCTCTTTAGGGTACGAATTAGATATTGTACCGACTGATATTGCCAAGATTGTATTTGATATCAGACAAGAGAAGAATCCATGCTCTTTATGTGCGAATTTGCGCCGCGGAATTCTTTATCAAACGGCTAAAGAGCGCGGCTGTAGCAAGGTTGCACTTGGTCACCACTTAGATGATGCGATTGAAACTTTTATGATGAATTGGTTATTCCATGGTGAATTTCGTAGTTTTGAACCGATAACTTATCTCACACGCAGCGAGGTTTCGATTATCCGTCCAATGTTATATGTAGAAGAAACCGCCATTAAGCATTTTGTGCAACGTGAAGGGCTACCGGTGATTTTTAACCCGTGTCCTGCCGATAAAAAGACCAAACGTGAAGAGATGAAGCAATTGGTCAGTCGTTTAAGTGAGACTTATCCAGAAGTGCGTCAAAAATTCTTAAAAGGGATGGAAACGGGCACTTACGAGAACTTTTGGACACCAAAGCTAGTGGATGCTCCAAATAAAAATGTAAACGTTACTGAGAGTGAAAGTGACCCCCACTGCCAGTGCCACTAATAAATAACCAGTGAATATTGGAGAAAAAGAGATGGATATTTCAAAATTAACCATAGAAGATAAGGCACAAATTTCTGGGGAATATTTTCTAAATTATAGTTTTAATCGTTACGAAAATCAGCTGATAGATCTTGAAACACTTTCGTCTGGGCTGGACTTTTTTGATTTCAACCTGACAGGAGAAGAAACAATCCCACAAAGAGCGAATAAAGTTGCCCAATTACTCGATTATTTGAAAGATACACCGGAAGTACAAGAGGATGACTTTGTAGAGACTTTTCCGTATTATGAAAATGCCGATGAATTACAAGAAGCGATGGAAGACCTGCTTCAGTTCCGTTTTTTATTAAAAGAAGATGATGAAAGGCTTTATGAATTGATATTGAATGAAACGGACTTTCGTGAATCCTTGGAATTTGCAGAAGTTGGTGATTATGCTACCTTTTTCAATCTTGTAGCAAGTGATATAGAATTAGCGCTTTATATCAATTATTTGACGAAAATCTATCAAGCTGTACGTGAACAACAAATTTCAAGCGCGATTCCTGATTTTGCTGAACTGCCCATAGTGACGCAACGCTTAATTCAAAAAATGGATGCTGGAATTTTGTCGCAACAAGCTCTCCGTATGATGGATTTAGCTCTTGCTCGTTTGGAACCAGAGATTAGTGAAGCCTTAGCCGAAAATATAGAGAGTTATTTAGCATTTAGTGATAAAGAGAATATCCTAGAGATTATAGATGCTATGGATGAAGAGGAACTAAGTCAAGCTTTGGATGCAATGAGTGATGACGATGTGGATGATATACTTATGGCGATGATAGATGATTTATCGAATGAAGACTATGGCATGTATAACTATATCTTTAAAATCTATCCTAAAGGTTTTGGTCGACAAGTATATCGAATCATTCAAATGGCAGGCAATCAATCATTAGAAGATCTGTTAGTGACCTTTTTAGATTCGATGAAATTTGATTTTACACACCTTTATCGCTTTGAAGTGGATGGTTTATCTTATGAACGAAGCGAGGAATATATGGATGTGTTTTCTGAATTGGGTTCTGAAACGACCTTGGATTCCTTGGTATTGGAAGAAAATGAAGTGTTTGAAGCCGTTTATGATTTTGGTGATAATTGGCAATTTATCTTTAAAGTTCAAAAGATGGAACAAATTAAAGATGAACAAGATTACTGGCCAACTAAAGTGCTAAAAGAAACAGGCTACATTGAACAATATCCAAATGATTAGGTGAGAGAAGGTTCCTGAAATTAAATATCCCAGCTAGATTCATGTAAGTCTAGCCGGGATTTTTTGTATTATTAAATTCTAAAGTATAGGTTGGAAGGAAATAGTCAGGGTATCACCAACATCTTTTTGTAGTTCTTGACGAATATCTTTGCGGACGCCGAGAATATAACAGACACTGCCATCTGGATTTTTTACCCCCATATTGACAATGCTGCCTTCGTAATAGACCGTTTCAAAATAGACTCTGACCTTTAGACGACCTTTACCAAAAGAGTCTTTAATATTGACGGGCACGCGGACATAAGCGCCCCCTTTGCCCACTTCAGACGCTTCAATCACACTGGTAAATTGATAAGCGGCTTCCTGGGGAGAAAAGTGAGTATAATTTGTGAAATCCTGTATTGAATCCATTATCATATCCTATCTAGCTAATCTTGACGCAGAATTTTTTCCATTTTTTTGCCTTTTGCGAGTTCATCAATTAATTTATCTAAATATCGAATTTGCTGCATTAGCGGATTTTCAATATCTTCTACACGATAGCCGCAGATGACGCCCTTAATAAGTTTTGCGTTAGGATTGATTTGTGGGGCTTCTTGAAAGAAAGTTTGATAATCGACTTCCTTGTCTAATTGTTGCGCAAGTTGTTCTGGTGTGTAGCCTGTTAACCAACAAATAATTTCATCGACTTCTGCTTGGGTACGGTTTTTGCGCTCAGCTTTTTTGACAAGTAAGGGATAAACACTTGCAAAATTCATCTTATAGACACGTTCCATATTCTTAGCCATTTATACGTCCTCCTATTTGACTACGCTATATTCATCGATTGTCTTGCCATTTTCATCTTTTAAGACTAGCCAGCTGTTTGTTCCGGCAAAGTACAGAAAATGTCCGACCTCATTGACGCTTTTTAAGATAATATCTTCAGTTGTGACATTATCCTTGATTTTATCTGCTTGTTCTTGACGTAAGGTTAAAGCAAATCGCGCACCAAATCCAAGAGAACCATCTTTATTTAAAGGCGCTTCAGGCATTAAAGTCGCACCCGCTAAAATACGAAATTCATTGCGCTTTTGCCAGTAGACTGTGGCTTTACTATTGAAATCATCAACATAAAAAGGAATCGTTGCAAATTCTTTTTTAAAACGATGTTGCGCTTTTTGTCCGGGACGTTTTGGTTTGCCATCGAATTGAATATTGAAAGGTAATAAAATTGCTGCAATTTGATGAATGATAGGTAGATAGGCCTTTTGATAGTGCTTAGGGATTGCATATTCACCTTTAAAATATTCATTTGCAAATAAGTTTCGTAAAATAGGTAGTTCTACTTCTTGAACATCGATGACAAGACTTTGTAGTATTTCTTCAGGGAGTGTTTCTGTAATGAGACACCACTTTCCTTTTTTGTCAGTATAAAGTTGGATGCTTTCACGCTGTAATTGTGTAATTGCAGCGTGAAATTGAATTTGAATTTTTTGATCAAGTGTTTGTAATCGTGCGCTTTTTTCGTTAATTTGAACAGTTAATTCCATCGTTTCCTCCAGAAGTTCTTTTTCTTTCATTCTATCAATTTTGTACAAGAAATGCATGAAAATTGCCCAGAAAATTGCGATGAAAAGTTTGCGCGAATGTAAAGTGGATGCTGATCGGCTATCCGTCGTCATTTGATTCTAAAAGGGTGAGAGTTAGTTATTAAAACGTATATTTATATGATTTGTGTTTTTATAACAAGTTATTTAATTTTAAATGATAATATCAAAATAAGGGATAATTTTTGATTTAATACGTTAAAAATGGTATATTTATTGTTAAAGGGAATATAGGAAAAATTAATTTTACACGTTATATTTTGGAGGGAAAAGAATGTATACACATCGTACATTATTAAAGTATTTAGTGGGCGCATCTTTATTGACTACCCCAGTGATTTTGACCAATACACAAATAGTTTACGCTAATGACCTAGGATACACCGTCATTCAAGCAACACCGGAAACTAGTTTTAAGATGGCAATAGAAGGGGAATATTTTCCTGTAAATGTTCAAGAAATACTGAATTATATTAACCAAGAGCGTAAAGAAGCTACGAATAATGGCTATTTTGGTTATAAAAAAGAGCAATACAATCCATTGAAATGGAATACGCAGCTTGAAGAACTTGCCCGTGTACGAGCAATTGAAGCTAGTTTATATCCAATTCATTCGCGTACCAGTGGTGAGAATCCGAGTGCTAAGACTTTTGGGGAGAACTTGGCTTGGTACAACACCAACACTATGGATAATATTAAATTGCTGATGAGTGAGAAGAAGTATTATTTACAAAAAAGAAAGACCATTTTCAAAGATATGATGAAAGTGCCTGCGTCAGAGATGGAAAAGATTGGTCATTATTATGCTTTTGTCAATCCGGCAAATAAATATGTCGCAGCGGCCACTTTCCAAATGGATATTCATTCAGGAATTACGCCTAACATCATGGTGGATCCAGATAATCCACAGGCGGACTTAACCCAAAAGAAAAACTATGGTGTGACAGCGGTTAGTTTTGCAACCAATAACCACTACGGAACCAATGAAACCCCATTAAAACCAATTGATGGTAAAGAAGCAATCTATGATGTTTTGATTTCTTCAGCAAGTATGATGGAATTGCGAGGGATTGAAGTTTGGTGGCCACAAGAGGAGTTAACTACAGGCAATGCTTATCAAATTAAGGCCAAAGCAACAACTTACTATAATGATCATGGAGCAATTGCAGTCGGAAATGCACCAATTGTAGAGGGAAATTGGCAATCAAACAACCCTAACGTACTATCTGTAGACCGCGATGGTGTCGTTAAGGCGTTAAGCGATGGAGAAGCTACGATTACTTTTTCAGTGAAATATGCTAAAAATATGACGGCTAGTAAGAAATTCACAGTAAAAGGTGGCAAAGTGACTGAAGTGACAACTCCTCCGCTTGCACCGACTAGCGAGGGTGTCAAATATGGCGAGACAATTGATCGAGCAGTTGACTTGGCTCCTACCCAGCTTGTTGACCGTAACGAAAGTGCTTTGCGAGTAATGGTAAAGCTACGTAAAAAGCTCGACCAGTTACCAGAATTAGTTGCATATAAATGGAACGGACTTCCTTTGTCTGAAGATTTTAAAATGGAATTTCAAAAATGGCAATTAAATCCTGAAGCATCAAAGAAAATGGAAGAAGTCTATCGTTTTGCAGAGTATATCAATGCTTCATTTGCAAATATTAACAAGCAAGATCAGTTATCTTCAGAAGAACAAGCTGCATTGAAAAAAGAAATCGTGGATATCTATGCGAATAAAGTAAAAAATATTGCTGATCCTGATTACAATGCGTTAAATGAAGAAGTTCGTCAAGTAATGAAGAAAGCGGAAGTGCAAAATTTCCAAAAAGCAGATGCAGCAGAACTTGAGAAACAAAGACCAGAATTATTAGCAAATTTAGAGGAAAATAGTATTTTGAATGCAGAGGAGAAGGCGGCATTCAGACAAAAAATAGAGCAAGCAACTAGTACGAGCGAATTATTGAGCATTAACGAAGAAATGCAAAAAGCAATCAATCAGAAAATTTCACAAGATGATTGGTTACAAAAGCAAACTACAGCCAAACAAACTTTGGCTAGTCTATCTCACTTAACACCTCAAGATCGTCAGCAATTAGAAAAAGAGATTGATTTAGCGAAAGATGAAGCGACTTTACATGCAATATTAACACGAGCGAACGAATTAGAAGAAAAAAATAAAAATCAAGAAGCTGAGTTTGAACGTGCAAAACAAGAAGCAATTGCTAAAATTCAAGCGATGATAGATTTATTTGCAACAGCGAAAAGTCAAGCCCTTGAAAAAATTGGTCAAGCACGGACTATTGACGAACTTCATGTAGTTTTAGATGATACCCTTCAAATAAATGAGGAACATAAAAAACAAAGAATAGAAGCGATGCAAAACGTTCAAGTGTTACCATATTTGAGTGAGCAATCGAAGCAGGGATATCTGGAACAAATCAAGAATGCACCATCTAAAGAAGAAATGGATTCAGTCGTTGCAAATGCATCCATGGAATATTATCAAAATATCCTGAAGTGGAATGCAGCAAGGAGTGAAATCGAGAATCTCAATGAGTTGACGAGTGCTGAGCGGAATACTTTTCTGAATGAAATCAGTCGCACACAAGATGTAGACCAATTGGCAGAAATTGTCCAACGTGCGAAAAATCTAGCTAATGAACGTGCAAATACACAGCAAGATTTAGCAACAGCAAAACAAAATGCCAAAGATTCTCTAGATAAATTAACGTCACTTACAGATGTGCAAAAAACGCAGTATCAAAATCAGATCGACCAAGCAACAACCAAAGAAGCCGTTGCAGAAATCGTGAAACAAGCACAAGATGACAATGCCGCACGTTTAGCCGAAGAAGAAGCAGCCCAAGCAGAGTTAGCTAAAGCAAAAGAAGCAGCTAAAGCAACAATCACGGGTCTAGCAAGCTTACCAGAAGCAAGCAAAGCAGAATATGCTGCACAAATTGACCAAGCAACGAGCAAAGAAGCCATTGCCGCAATCGTGAAACAAGCACAAGATGACAATGCGAAACGCTTAGCTGAAGAAATGGCACAAGCAGAGTTAGCTAAAGCCAAAGAAGTAGCTAAAGCAACAGTCACTGGTCTAGCAAGCTTACCAGAAACAAGTAAAGCAGAATATGCTGCACAAATTGACCAAGCAACGAGCAAAGAAGCTATTGTAGAAATCGTGAAACAAGCGCAAGATGAAAATGCG
>CAMMST010000061.1:0-13529 GCA_946499615.1 Enterococcus cecorum
CCACCTGCATTTCAATATCATAGTAACGTTCTTGGTCATCTTTAACCACGGCATCGAATCTAACACCGCGAGTGGAGGCTACTGGGGTAATGTTGTGTTGGATCTCTTTATGAACAATGCTAGTAATGTTTAGTTCTGGTAAAATCGCGCGGATAATCGCTAAACAGTTCTCTTCACTTTTCATAATCCAACCAAAGATAATATCGTTGGTCAATCCAAAATACACTGGATTTTTATTTTCTTTTTTCATGGAAATATCCTTTATTCTCCACAAATTTATTATACTATAAAACCTTTTCATTGGATATCAAAAGAAGTACGAACAGTCAACTCGCCATTGGACTCAAAAAATCCAAAAATCATCTAGTATAGTATCTGGAGTATAAGTTTTTTTGCTGCTACTTATTAAATACGCAAAAAATACTCAAAAGCGCGAAAAAACCTCCCAAAAATTTTTAGAAGGATTGTTGATTTATTTTCATATCAAATGGTCATTCTGTTCTGTATCACATACAACACTTTTTTAGGTGAACCAAATCCACCTATCCTTTGACGTGCAAGGGGTACAGCAATTTTTACGGATTGCAACTGTCAAAGATTTTTCAGGTAAAAAAAGAGGTATACTGGGAAAATGAAAGCTGTAGACTTATTAGAAAGGTAATTCCTTCATTATATAAACCAAAATCACACTGCATCAAAAAGTTGGCAAGCCCACATTTTGTTCCACGTGAAACATTTAGGCAGAGAAATCAATAGTATAGGCATATATTTGCTGGGCCGGTCTTATTAAGCATGACTAGGGAGCGTATTTTGTCATTGAGTAGTTTTAAGATAGAAAAATGCTATAATAGATGAAGGAAAAAGCTAGGTTGTTTTTGCGGATAAAGGTTTACACTTTGGCGGATTTACGGTAAAGTAGTAATTGTTCTGTGAAACAAAAATTCTGTTTCACAAAAGAATCAGTCCTAGTAGAAAAAATTGAGGTAAATAGATGAACCCAGAAGAATTTAAAGCAAGTTTGGCGGCAAAGGGCATCGAATTGACACCAACGCAAATGCAACAATTTGCACGATACTTTGCTTTGCTGGTGGAGTGGAACGAAAAGATGAATCTAACCGCCATTACGGAAGAAAAAGAAGTCTATCTCAAGCACTTTTATGATTCGATTATGCTTGGTTTGGCCCTTCAATTAGACGAAAATGCCAAATTGTGCGATGTCGGCTCAGGAGCGGGTTTTCCAAGTATTCCGTTAAAAATTGTTTTTCCTGAGTTAAAGGTGACGATTGTGGACTCGTTAAACAAACGCATCCAGTTTTTAACCCATTTAGCCGCTGAACTAGGCTTAGAGCAGGTGGCGTTTTACCATGATCGGGCGGAAACTTTCGGGCAAAATCCTAAATTCCGCGCACAGTTTGACTATGTGACTGCACGGGCGGTGGCGAGATTGAATGTCTTGAGCGAATTGTGTCTGCCATTAGTGAAAAAACAGGGCTACTTTTATGCACTAAAAGCAGCGAAAAGTGAAGAAGAACTGCAAGAAGCGCAAAAAGCCATTGCCACATTAGGCGGAAAATTTATAGAAGATATCGCCTTTACATTGCCGGAGTTAAACGATGAGCGCCATATTTTAGTGATTCAAAAACGCAAAGAAACGCCGAATAAATATCCGCGCAAACCAGGATTACCCAATAAAAAACCGATTCAATAATTTATGGAGGTGCACGAGTTGGTACGCATTATTTCAGTAGCAAATCAAAAAGGAGGCGTTGGTAAGACTACAACGACCGTCAATTTAGGGGCTAGTTTAGCTTATCTTGGCAAAAAAGTGTTGTTAGTCGATATCGATGCCCAAGGAAATGCAACAAGCGGCGTGGGGATTAGAAAACCCGACGTCAAAGAAGATATTTACGATATTTTAGTCAATGAAGTCGACATTAAAGAGACGATTTTACCAACCAGTCGTGAAAATTTATTTATTGTGCCAGCGACTTTACAATTAGCCGGGGCCGAAATTGAATTGACGTCCATGATGGCGCGTGAGTCTCGTTTGAAATTAGCTTTAGATGAAATTAAAGCCGATTACGATTATATTTTGATTGATTGTCCTCCTTCTTTAGGTCATTTAACCATCAATGCTTTTACCGCGAGTGACTCCATTTTGATTCCGGTACAGTGTGAGTATTATGCCTTAGAAGGTTTGAGTCAGTTATTAAATACGGTTCGTTTGGTGCAAAAACATTTCAATCCAGATTTGGCCATTGAAGGCGTCTTGTTGACCATGTTTGATGCTAGAACCAATCTCGGAGCTGAGGTGGTCGAAGAAGTGCGCCGTTACTTCCAGGAAAAAGTGTATGAAACGGTGATCCCACGCAATGTCAGACTCTCAGAAGCACCAAGTCATGGCTTGAGCATTATCGATTATGATATTCGTTCAAAAGGAGCCGAAGTATATCAAGCTCTAGCAAAGGAAGTGTTAGCGCGTGAAAAATAAAGGCAAAGGTTTAGGACGTGGCATCGATGCGTTATTCCAAGATATTGAAGAAGTCGATGTGAAGAAAGAAGAAGTATTGGACTTACCGCTCAATGAATTGCGACCAAATCCTTATCAACCGCGAAAAACTTTTGATGAGCAGTCGTTAAAAGAATTGGCCAACTCCATCGAACGTTCTGGCGTGTTTCAACCGATTATTGTACGTCGTTCACAGATTAAAGGATATGAAATCATTGCCGGAGAACGTCGCTTTAGAGCTTCAAAACTTGCGGGCAAAACGAATATTCCTGCAATTATCCGTAACTTTGACGAAGAGATGATGATGCAAATTGCGGTCTTGGAAAACTTGCAGCGTGAAGATTTAAATCCGCTAGAAGAAGCCGAGGCCTATGATATGCTGATGAAAAACTTGAAATTAACGCAAGCGCAAGTGGCTGAGCGTTTAGGCAAGAGTCGTCCGTATATCGCCAATTATTTGCGCCTGTTATCTTTACCAAAATTAGTCAAAGAAATGGTTCAAGAAGAGCGCCTGTCGATGGGACAAGCCCGCACACTACTAGGCTTAAAAGATAAGAGCAATTTATTAAAACTAGCCAACCGTTGCGTCAAAGAAAATCTTACTGTCCGTCAATTGGAAAAACTCGTTTCTGAGATGAATGAAGCCAAAGAGAAGAAAAAAATTCCGCGCTTGATGAAGGAAAAACCGTATTATTTACGTGAAAGTGAAGAGCGTTTGATGGATAAATTTGGCACCAGTGTAGCTATCCAAGAGAAAAACGGCAAAGGAAAAATCGAAATCGAATACCTTTCACAAAATGATTTAACCCGTATTTTAGATATTTTGGATATTCATTTTGATTCATAAAAACACTGTTACAAAAGTGTTTAGTACTTTATTTTGATTATGGATTAGAAGGAGGCAAGGGGTATGGGTGCTTATTCTATCGCTTATTTATCAGATGTGGTTGAAACTCAAGGGCAATTGTTTGATTTTGTGGCTATAAAGTATCCGCAAAAAGATACCCGGGACTTTATCGAAACGTATATGAGAAGCAAAACGAGAAAATATATCGATGACTCTCAAGCCTATGTGATGACTATGGATTGTGAGGATTTATGGCACTATTTTCTAGAGTGTGATCAGTACCAATTAAAAGATGGGCCAAGTCTAAAAGGTTTTATGCCTGATTGGATTGGCGAATTCTATGCTTATTATCAATGGCATTATCAAATTTCAAGTCAGGAAGTTATTGAAAAAGTCCCGCTTTCCTTTTTAGAAAAAGCTTATTATGGATTACATGATTTAGACTTACCACTAGCGGTAGAGAAGGTGGGCGTTAAGCGATGAAAGTAGTTTGTTTTCATAATCCAGAAGAAGAAAATGGCTATTTGAGCAACTGGTATTTATCAACGTTTATTTTGGATGGGCATACTTTTTCTTCTGTGGAGCAAGCAATGATGTATCAAAAGGCTGTCTGTTTTAAGGATACCGTCCGCGCACAACGTATTTTAGCAACTGATGATGTCCGCAAAATCAAACAGCTAGGTCGTCAAGTTACGCCATACAATGATCATATCTGGGCTGGTGTCCGTCAAATTGCGGTTTACGAAGCCCTTTTAGCCAAATTTAGTCAAAATGAAGGGCTCAAAGCCAAATTATTAGCCACCCAATCGGACTTTCTTGCAGAATGTGCGGTACATGATAAAATTTGGGGAATCGGCTTATCGATGACTGATCCTGCTAGATTGGTCCCCGAAAAATGGCAAGGAAGCAATTTGCTAGGCTATTCCTTGATGAAAGTCCGTGAAAAATTAGCGAAAAAAGAAATAGGTGAGGCGTATGTTTGATTTAAATGATATTGTTGAAATGAAAAAACCGCATGCCTGTAAGACGAATCGTTGGCAAATCATTCGCATGGGTGCCGATATCAAAATAAAATGTCTAGGATGCGAGCATATCGTCATGATGCCTAGACGCGAATTTACCAAAAAAATGAAGAAAATATTAGTGAAAGCTGAGGAACAATAAAAATGGCATTAACTGCTGGAATTGTAGGTTTACCAAATGTCGGCAAATCTACTTTATTTAACGCAATTACAAAAGCTGGCGCAGAAGCAGCGAACTATCCTTTTGCGACAATCGATCCTAACGTCGGCATGGTGGAAGTCCCTGATTGGCGTTTGAAACGATTAACAGAATTAGTCAAACCGAAAAAAGAAGTCCCAACCACCTTTGAATTTACCGATATTGCCGGGATTGTAAAAGGAGCAAGTAAAGGGGAAGGACTAGGAAACCAATTTTTAAGCCACATTCGTCAAGTGGATGCGATTTGTCATGTGGTGCGTTGTTTTGATGATGAGAATATTACCCACGTAGAAGGTCGCGTGGATCCGATTGCCGATATCGAAACGATTAATTTAGAGTTGGTGCTAGCGGACTTGGAATCTGTGAACAAACGCTATACTCGTGTAGCCAAAGTCGCTAAAACCAAAGATAAAGATGCGGTGGCGGAATTGGCAGTCTTAGATAAGATTAAACCTGTCTTAGAAGAAGGAAAATCTGCTCGTAGCGTCGAATTTACCGATGAAGAACAAAAAATTGTGAAAGGACTATTCTTATTAACAACCAAACCTGTCTTGTACGTGGCAAACGTGGCAGAAGATGAAGTGGCAGATGGCGAGAACAATCCGTATGTCAAACAAGTGAAGGAATTTGCAGCAAGTGAAAATGCAGAAGTCATCATTGTTTGTGCACGTGCAGAAGAAGAAATCGCTGAATTAGAAGAAGAGGATAAAGCCGAATTTTTAGAAGCGATGGGCATTGAAGAATCAGGCTTAGATCAATTAATTCGTGCAGCCTATGATTTATTAGGCTTAGCGACTTACTTTACAGCCGGTGAGCAAGAAGTCCGTGCTTGGACCTTTAGAAAAGGGATGAAAGCTCCTCAATGTGCGGGGATTATCCACTCTGACTTTGAACGAGGCTTTATCCGTGCTGAAACTGTATCTTTTGAAGACTTAGATCATTATGGGACGATGCATGCGGCGAAAGAAGCTGGTCGTGTCCGTTTAGAAGGTAAAGATTACGAAGTGCAAGACGGCGATATTATGCTCTTTAGATTTAACGTTTAAAAAAGTTCTATCACAAAGCCTAAAATTTTGTTACAATGTAGATAAGAATCCGCTTTACTGACTATTCAGTAATTGGAAAGGGGAACTTGGAAAGTAGATGGAAGTAGAAACACTTAGAGAATATGTTGCACAAAACCGTGAGTTAGAAACACAACTCACCAAGCGTAATCAGCAATATATTTTTGACTTGAAAAAAGCATTAAACGCAGCGAATCTCTCTGAAGAAGAATTAGCTGTTGTTTTACATGAGATGTTGCCAGTTTTGGTGCGTGAACAAAAAAGTGGCGTCACTGCGCGTCAATTGTTTGGCACTGTTTCTGAGCGTACAGATGCGATTATTAATAAACCAGCCGAAGAAGCCAAACCAAATAGCCAACCAGTGATGATTTGGTTAGATAATTTCTTATTGTTATTGGGATTATTCGGTCTGTTTATCGGTCTAGTTGCTCAGTTTAGTAAAGGACAAGCCCAACCATATGGCGTGTTGACGTTATTTGGTACAGCGGCAGTCGGTGGCTGGGTCTTCTATCTGATGCACCGCTATGTCTATCAATACCAAATGCCTGGTGCGGATGTGAAAAATCGTCCTCGTGGGGGTAAGGTCATTGCAATCTTAGTTGGTAGCTTTGCATTATGGTTTGTTGTAATCATGGGAAGTGCCTTGATTCCACAGCCAATCTTAAATCCAATTATCATGATGATTTTAGGGGCCATTGCTTTAGGTTTGCGTTTCTATTTGAAGAAAAAATTCAATATCGTCAGCAGCCTATCTAGCCCACGCACTCGTCAAAAATAACTAATTGAAACAATCAACAGCCTACAAACGTCTTTTTTCAGAGATGTTTGTGGACTGTTTTTTTTAGCAATTTGATTGAACTCATTTATACAGGATGAATCATGGATACCCTATACACAATAGTTATTGAAGAATAGTTACATTATATTATGTCGATAGCAAGTAGATATTGTTGCTACAAACAGATTCACTTATAATAGGAATAGGTTGTAAATCTATAAAAAGTATTCGTTTTTTGGTGGTATATTAATGTAACACATGAGTACTTGCTTGAAGGAGGTATTGCGGATCTTTTGAAGTCTTTTAAATAAAACATTATTTATTAAATTATAGGAATAATGATGAAACCTCCGAGAAGTAAGAGTATTTTTAAGGTGTTTTGTATTTTCTTATTCAATATGAAATCATCTCCTTTAAAAACAATTATGCCTATATATTAGTAGAAAATTCACATGTATCATTTTATTTCCCATATAAGGGATAAGGGGGAGAGTTATGGAAAAATTTGGAACGGTATTTAAAAAATTACGAGAATCTAGACATCTAAGCTTAGCAGATATTTCAAAAATGGGCGTTTCTACTTCACAAATATCACGCTTTGAAAATGGTGAAAGTGACTTGACGATTACGAAATTCATTGCAATCTTGAAAAAAATGAATATTTCCATTGATGAATATCTTTATGTCGTTAATAACTTTAAAAGAGATGATTTGAGTGAACTTTTGTATCAGATAAATAAATATCTCATAAACCATGATGCTAAGGGATTGAAAAACTTATTAGTTATTTACCAAGAAAAGACGGATGATTCAATTTATCATAGGTTGCATATTTTGATTATAAAAATTAGATTGTCATTTTTAAATTCTTGTAATCAGTATGAATTAAAGGATATTAAAGAGTTAAGCGAGTATTTATTTAGTGTCGAATATTGGGGAATATATGAACTATTAATTTTTTCCAGTGTGATTGATGTGTTAGAACCGCAATTATATATGACGTTGTTACGAGAGATGAATCGACGAGTGGATTTTTATAAAGATATTCCTAGAAATAAAAAGTTAATTATCATTATGAATATCAATGCTTATATTACCTGTGTTGAGGCAAATGATTTTATTTCAGCGGATTATATCGAAAAACAAATTATACGAATGGATATTGAAGAGACGGATTTATATGAGCGGTTGTTTTTTAAATATGCTAAAAATATTTATAATTATAAAGTTTCAAAAGATGAGAAATATTTAGAAGTGATTAACAAAATTATTGCTGCAGTCAAAATAGCGGATAGCCAGCATCTAGCTGAAAATTTTGAGGAACATTTAAATAAGGTACTGCAGCTAAATGAGTAAAGGGATTGCCTAGTAAGTTTTTGTTTATCCCATATATGCAAGGAGTAGGATATTATGGAGAACTATGGAGAAATTTTTAAAACTTATCGCGAAGCAAGAGGGTTAAGTCTAAAAGATATTGCTGAAAGTGGTTTATCTACTTCACAGTTATCTAGATTTGAAAAAGGAGAAAGCGATTTAACGATAACAAAATTTATTAAGGCTTTACGAAAAATCAAAATGCCTGTAGATGAATTTATGTATGTAATGAACGATTTTAAAAAAGATGAAATAAGTGGTTCATGGGAAAAAATACAAACGCTATTCTATAGTAAAGATGTAGCTGGATTAAATAAGTTGTTGATTGCACAGAAAGAAAAAACAGATGAATTAAATATTTTTAAACGTTTAAATACTATTATTATTAAGATATATTTAGGAAATCTTACGAATAAAAAAACACATAGTGAAGAGGATATGGAATTTGTCATTGATTATTTGATGAAAGTGGATTATTGGGGAGAATATGAATTATTGATTTTTTCTAATTTGTTATCCTCTTTAAATCACGAAATGAGTATGATGCTGTTAAAAGAAATGAATCGTCGGACGGATTTGTATAGACAGATTTCAAAAAATAGAAGAATCATTGCTTCGATGAATGTTAATGCCTTTATTATGTGTATTGAACGAAATAAATGGTTAGATGCACATTATTTTGAAAAACAACTAGAAATGACCTTTTTTAAGGAAACAGAAATTTATGAACGTTATTATTTTTATTTTGCTAAACAAATGCTCAGATATAAAAAAGATGGAGAGGATAACGCGATTATCGAAATGAAAAAGATTATTGCTGGATTAAAATTGGTGGATTGCCATAATATTGCCAGTTCATTTGAAGAAGAATTAGCTAAAATGTTGGGTAGTGATAGCTAGATTGCATATATGGGATGAATTTTAGATTAATGGAATTTGGGTATATAATGGGCTCATAGATAGCTCGGAGGTGTTTAAACATGAAATTATCGCCTTATATTCTTCATACCGATACTGACGAGGGTAGAGTTTATTATAATACCAAAAATAATCATTCATTTTTTATCAGCTCTCTATTAGTTGAGAAGATGAAAGATGATGTAGAAATACAAAATCAGTATGAAACATATTTAAAATCCTATCACTATAACCAAGAAGATAATGAATTCGAAAAAGTCACAGCTAAGATTACAAAAACGGACGAAAAAATTCTAGAGTTCACAATTTTAACACATGGAGATTGTAATTTTAGATGTAAATATTGCTATGAAAAATTTGAAGATATTGTAATGAGTGAAGAAGTGGAACAGGCAATTAGTGAATTTGCTGAAAAATTATTGTCTGTAAAAAATTATAAGCAATTTCATGTTCACTGGTTTGGCGGGGAACCACTTTTAGGCTATCGAACCATTAAAGCTTTATCTAGTAAATTTCAAGAATATTGTGATAGGTATGGAGTTACCTATTCTTCAGATATTACAACAAACGGATTTCTTCTTACGCGTAATAAACAAGCAGAACTTATTGAAAAATGTTCAGTTACTAGCTTTCAGATTACAGTAGATGGTGATCAAGAAGGACATGATAGCCAACGTGTTTTAGCAAATGGTCAAGGTTCTTATCAAAGGATATTGAATAATTTAAAACAACTATCTTCTAGTACTTTTCAATTTAATTGCATAATTAGATTTAATTTATCTGAATCGAATTTGGTTTCGGTAAGTAATTTTTTAGATCAAGATGGTAAATTTTTGAAAAATGATGAAAGATTTGAGTTACTTTTTTACAACGTTTCTGATTGGGGACAAGGATCTAGAGAAAAAGATTATTGTGTACGAATGTTAGCAGAGGATAGGAGTTATGAATTTGCTAGAAAAGCCTATGAAAATGGGTATAAACTCAATTATCCAGAAAGTTTGTTGCATAATTCATTTACTTGTTATGCCAATCGATTAAACCATTATATGTTCAACGTTAGAGGAATTATACAGGCGTGTACGATTGATTTGTATAGTTCACAAAACGTTTTTGGAAATATTGTTACGAAAAGTATCAATGAAACTAAGCGGAAACATTGGGTCAAAAATATAGATGTTGAAAGATGTCAGGATTGTCCCTATGTGTTGATATGCAAGTCTGGTCATTGTCCTTTAGTTAGGAATAGTAAAACTAGCTCTTGGGAGAGGCTGTGTCAATCGAATAAAAGACGGATACAGAAGAGTTTAGCTTTATTTGCACTGACAAAAGGGTATAACGATGTGCTTGACGTACTATAAATGAAAGGAGTTTTACTTTATGAATATTTCAGAAAACAAAACATTTAACGCTGAGCGTGAAATAAGTGTTAATATAAACTTTTTCTGCGCTAATTCATAAGAAGCATTGAAAGTTAAGGTATAAGTGTGTCTCCCCCACATATACCTTAACTTCTTTTATTTGAAAACAGAAAAAAGGAGTGTTTTTATGCGGTTATTTCGTTATGTACATCGCTGGCGCTTAGGCTTCTTCGTCATGGCAGTTCTCGGCGCCTTTTGGGGGTTAGTTTCGCCCATCGTCATTGACAAAGTGTTAAATACAGATCAGCTAACGGACATGGCTTCGTTATTGAAGTTGACTTTATCTGGTCTAGGTGTGTATGTGCTTTTTAATGGTTTGCAGTATCTATCCGATGTAGTAACCTCTGAAGCCACGCAAGAAGCTTTGGTCAATATTCGTCGACAATTGGCGCAACGGAAATTATATGCCAATGAAAAAGCAGCCAAATCCGATGCCATTAATCTTTTGAGCCAAGATGTCGAATTTTTCCATGATTACTATGTAGAAGAAGTGTTTAAATTTGTTGCCATGCTACTTAGTTTTTGTGCAGTGTCGGGTTATCTTATCTTACAAAATGTGAAACTCGGTGTACTATTTGTTATTCTTTCTTTATTGCGACCACTGCCACAATTATTGCTAAATAGCTATACGGAAAAAGTCGGTGAAGCGCAAGGGGTTGCCCGTAACGAGGTGATGGCGCAGTTGATGGATTTTGTGAAAGGCCGAGGCACCATTTTACATAATCAAGCCAATCAAGCGACATTTGCCGATATGAAAACGCAGATTATGGATTATGAAAGTAAACGTGCGAAATACTACTATATCTATAATTTTCTATTCTTCTTTAATGGGATTACTATGTTTTTAGGTCGAGTAGTACCGATTGCCTTATACTTTTTATTCCCTCACTTTTTTGAAGAAACGAATTTTGCAGCACTTGTGGCGATGTTTATTGCTTCAGGTACATTAACAAATCCATTACAAACGATGATGTACTCGCTGTTAGCCTTTCAAGAAGCGAAAAGCACGACAGAAAAAGTCTATGCGGTGCTCGATGAAGTCCCAGAAAGCCCACAAACGAATTATGTCGAACAGCTTCAACGTTTGGTCTGTACGGATGTTGCGAAAAGCTTTGATAATAAACTTATTTTACAGGATTTTAACTATACTTTTGAAGCCGGCAAGCATTATTTAATTCGTGGGGCAAGTGGTAGTGGTAAGAGTACCCTACTCAAGCTCATTAGTAAAGAAGAAACCCTTGATGCAGGGAAGATTGCAGTTTATGATCATTTACAGCACTCCTTTACAGACTTTACGCAAAATGTCGGGATGATTCAGCAAAATCCGTATCTATTCAATGCGACTATCCGCGAAAACCTTAGCCTTGGTCAAGATTTTCAAGACGAGCAATTGTTAACGGTCTTACAACAAGTCGGATTGGATCAAGAATTTCCTGAAGGTTTGGATTTTCAAGTGGAAGATAATGGGAAAAATGTTTCTGGCGGTCAGCGGGTACGTCTAGAGATTGCACGCTTTTTATTGCGTCAAAAAGATATCCTACTCGCCGATGAAATTACTGCGGCACTCGATCCAGCAAATGCACGTAAAGTCCGTCAACTCCTACTTTCACTACCAATTATGATTATTGAAGTGGCGCATTATGTAGACGATTTAAGTGTATATGATGCAGTGATTGATTGGGAGGTGGCTTAGATGTTTGTCAAAATTATGGGAAAAAAGGTTGTAGCGCTTTTAATACTATTAGGCTTTATTTCAACGCTGTGTATTTTGTGTGAACCATTGATTTTAAAACGACTTTTCACGCTTGAACACGCACAAGGAATGGATCAAGTCTGGAGCTTTATCTTCTATGGTTTGTGCGTTTATCTTTTACTTTATGCCTTGATGTTAGCGGATAATCTGTTGAGCAATTATTATATGGTCTATCGTACGGGCGAGTTGCGAGTGAAACTGTATCAGCTACTCACGACACGCAAGCACTCCTATACTGAAGATGAGCAAATCGCCATTTTAACACAAGATGTCGAATTCTTCTTTCAACAATATATGACGATGGCATTATTGGTGCTAGTGAGAATACAATTTATCATCGTGTTATCTGCGTATTTGTTATATCAAAATGTCATTGTAGGTGCGTTATTTATCGTTTGTGCAACGTTATCGATTTTTGTCCGTCACGCCTTTGATAAAAAAATTGACGAATCAGGGGGCAAACAATCAACGACTCGTAGTATCTTGCTATCAAAAATCATGGACGCGATGAATGGTCAGCAAACTTTACGCATGAATCAAGCTTTGGATGCTGCTTTTTCACAAGTGAATGACGCAACAGTCGCTTATGAAAATGCGCGAAAAAAAGCGACTGTCATCCGTAAAGGGGCACAATTTGTTTTAGGTTTAGTTGGGTTTATCGCTCAAGTCTTACCATTGTTTATCGGTTTTTATCTTCAAAGTTTGGGTGTTTCTGGTGTAACGATGGCGAGTTTAGTAGCGATGTTTGTAGCGTCTAGATCTTTTGGTACTAGCATAGGTGAAGCGATTGACTGTTATAATCAGCTTAGAGCAAGTAATTCCATCAAAGATAAATTTGTCGAAATCTTTGCATTAGAAGAGACGCCTCTGATTGTTCATCCAGCTGCAAATGCCCAACTTTCACAATTACAAGTGCAAGATTTAGCGAAAAGTTTTGGCGAACGTACTTTGTTTACGCATTTTTCACACGTCTTTGAACGCGGCAAAAAATATCTCTTAACTGGTCCGAGTGGTTGTGGGAAATCAACCTTCTTTGCGATGCTTTTAGGCGATGAAACGTTGGATGAGGGACAAATTATTTTCCGTGAAAAAAATGGTCAGACAGTGGACAATTTTGCGGCTAATATTGGCTTGATTTCACAAAGCCCGCATTTATTTAATCAGACCATCCGTTACAATTTAGCGTTAGGTTCTGATTTTACCGATGAACAAATGCTAAAAGCGCTCGATCAAGTAGGGTTAACTTCGGAATTTACCGATATTTTGGATGTGAAAATTGAAAACAATGGGGAAAATATCTCCGGTGGCCAGAAGATTCGCCTAGAGATTGCGCGTTCGTTACTGCGTCAAAAGGAAGTGCTTTTAGTTGATGAAGCCACGGCCTCCCTTGACCCAGAAAACGCCAAGAAAGTCCATGAATTGATTTTGAGCCTACCACTAACCATTATCGAAATCGCTCACCACATCGACCAAAAAGCCGACTACGACCAAATTATTGAAATACAAAAGATGTGAGCTGGGTCGTTCAGCCACGAGCGGAGAAATTTTTCAAAGATATTAAAAAGTATCATAAAGCTTATTCAATATAAACAAAAACACCTGTAAGTTTCGTGCTTGCAGGTGTTTATTTATGTGCTTTTATATTTA
>CAMMST010000062.1:0-12972 GCA_946499615.1 Enterococcus cecorum
GGGAGAAATTTCTCTTATGTAAACTAATCCAAGCGAATTTAGCGATAGAATGTTTCTATCAAGCTACATTAACTAAAGTTTACTTTTGTTGATATATCAGCATTTCATCGATATTTAATTTACTATAATTTATTCAATTTAACTAAAAATGGCATTCAAATGGCATTCAAAAAAGTCCTTGGGCGGGGCTTATTTTTTTGCACAAAAATAGCCACACTCCTAATTGAGCATGGCAACTACAAATCTTTTTTATGTTTCGTGTTTATTATAGCACAAAATTTCTCAAAAAAATTAAATATTTTTGTAAAGAATTATTGACGTAAATATAGATTTACGATATAATAATAAATGTAAGGGAGGTGATAAGAAATAAGAATCAAGAAAGGAGGTATTAGATGAAAGCAAGAGAAAAAATAAAGCTCTTGGAAAAAGAAAACCAAGAGCTAAAACAAAAACTCGCCGAACGCGACCAAACGACAAGCGAGTTGAAAATAAGTTTAGCGTTGCTAATCATACAACTGCTAACTTTTGTATTTGATGTAATATTTAAAATTCTGAATTACATCAAGTAGGGCTGAGGGGTTGCCGCCCCTCCCCTATATTATATAAATATATCTAGGGGGATGTCAATCGTGAGAAAAAATAAAAAGACATTAACAATAATGCTAGCATTGGCTATAGCAGTGTTAGTCGGTAGGATTATCTTAGTATTATGGGAGGTTTTATCATGATTATCGACGTAGAAAAAATTAAAGACTTATTGGCAGATGAAACGGTTAGCGCATATGAAATTGAAAAATACAGTGGTCTAAACAGAATGACCATCACTAACCTAAGAAATGGTGATGCAGATCTAATGAGATTAGGTCTAGGAAGTGCATTGAAATTGATGAAATATATCGAATTGAAGAACTACTCAAAAAAGCCCTAGCGAAAAACTAGGGCTTAATTTTTTATCCAGATTTATCCGACTTTTCATTGTTTCTGTCATTACTACCACTTGACAAAAAGGAGCCTACTAATCCTAATAAAGATGTACCAGATAATAAAGTTCCAGTTATTGGGTGATTCGCATAAATTAAATATGTACCCGCTAAAATTACAACCAATCCTATTATAAATCCCAAATATTGACCTCTTCTTTTATCATTGATTTCCTTCTCAAGTAATCTTTTTTCCATATCTCTCCTATGAACAGATTCATTTACACCATTTTCTATTATTAACTTGGCAGCGCCTGGATCTAATTCATCATATTTCTTTAAAATTTCAGGATGTGGAATTGGACCGTAATGCATTTCTAAAGTTAACATTGCCTGCTCTTTTTGTTCTGGAGGCATTTTTTCAACTTTATCTATGATTTCTATTATTTCATTATTTTCAACATCCGACTTAGTTACACTATGCTTCTCTGTATTTTCTGATTGCAACTCTCATATCCTCGCCTATTTTTTTATAATCGTTTCTTATCATTTTAGATGACAATAAGTTGTTTGCCGTTTTAGATATTAACACATTGCTTTTAATTCCAACAGGTTCAATAATGTTATAATTTATCGATTTCAAACTTCCATAAATAAACATATTTACTCCCTTGACAACGTTTAGTATACCGTTTTGAATATATTTTTCCATATTCATACACTACCTTCTAAAATTATTCTGTCAGTTAAAGTATACATTTTTTGTCAAGGGCTGTAAAGAATTTGTTTCACGAAATGTTACACATCACTCAAAACTACCCCAATAGCTCGTGCGTCGATTCCCAACACACTCACCACTTGCAAGATAACCATAAGTACCATCCGCCCGTGGTTGGCGTAACCACACATAGCCATCTTTGTAACCATACGCATCATACTGAATATATGAGCCCGTACCTAATAATGCGATTTTATCTGATTGAACAGTTGGAGCTGTACGTAGATAGATAGGGGTATTCGTAATAAAGTGCCATTTTTCCGAAATCCACTGAATGTCTGCAGCTGGTTTTGAAACTTGAGCACTTATTTTAGGCTGAGAGGATGAGGTTTTTTGATCTAAACGGTAAACATACCAGCCCATGCGATACGGACAGGCAGTCGCTTCATTTTCGATGAACACACCATTAACGCTATCACTTTTCCATGTACAGTGAATAATTTGGGTGTTGCTGATGAAAATCACTACATGTCCAGCTGCATTGGCCGACTTGCCTTTTTCGCCAAAGATAACAATGTCTCCACGTTTAGCAGTCCACTCTTTATTTCGTGCGATTAATCTAAAGCCATTTTTTAATAGCCAATCATGCATGCTATCAGTATTCAAAACCCATCCAGCATTCGAGGCTCCTGCTTTTCTTAACGCCGCATAAAGTGTCCCACTACAATCGCCCGTACCATCTGCACCTGTCCGCGAATAATCCATGCTATAACGGATATTTCTTGCTCTTAAGCCATACATATAATCGATAGCAGTGTCAATATTTATCATTTTTGACCATCTCCTTCATCTTTAAATAATCTGCGGATAATCGGATTTAGGATTTTAACATCCACTCCCATTTTCTTTAGGTTTTCAGAAATGGAAATCAATTCATTTCCTGTTTCCAATCCATAAACGACCAAAATGACTGATGTGGAAATCAACTGCGGTAAGACGAATGTAAAAGGAACGACTACTACTAATACCAGCAGCAGTCCTGTCTTTTTTAAAATTCCTTCCGACATTTTTCGACTTTTTAGCTTATGATTAATCCACGCTTGCATAAATCCGGTAATGATATCCACCGCCATCATAAGTAGGATGAAAATTAACCACACTAATAATTGTCCGTATTCATCAGCCATCATTTCTTTAATCCAATACATCATTTGCATATTTACCACCTTTACTTCCTGATTACACATAATTAATAATTCTATTATTACCTCTGCCTACTCTTGTTAATTCAATCTGTTTTTTGCCGTGATGAATAGTAACTACATTAAACGACTGCTCTGTAATTGTACCTTTGACATATGGATGTTCTGTGTTGTTCCACGTTAATCTGCCGGCATCACAATCCACCACAATCATAGGTGTTCCATTTGCCGTCTTAAACAATTGGTCTTTATGATCATGTCCTCCGAATACGCATACTATATGCGATTTACACGATGTACAATCGTATAATACATCGTTTAATGTAATCTGAGATTTTGTATTAATCGCATCTATCAATTGACCTAATTGCGTAATTTTTCCAGGCAATCGCGCATTGTCTGAAATAATGTGAGAAAACACAACAACTTCACCTTCTGCTTTACAGAAATTAACAAAATTTCCGAAATCTCTGTCGACTCGGTAAAAATCTCCGGCAGCAGAACCAGAATCAAATGCAAAGCCTCTCCAATATACGTCAGATAGATTCTTGTAAGGCGAATTTTTTGAAAAATCAAGCGTAAATGATAAACAATTTGGATTAATTAATTTTTGGTCTAATCGACCACCACCGCCATTTGGAGTTAATGCCTTCATTACTTGTTTTTTGGTTAATTTTCTACTTTCTACTAATTCTGGCGACCAATTGCTGTTGTCATCATGATTACCAAATAATATCGGCATATCTAAATTTAAGGAATCAAACAATCTACTCGTTTCCGCCAATTGATTTAGCATTAACTCTTTATTTTCGCCTTCGTTAATCAAATCTCCTAAATGTATCAAATAAGGAGTTTTTGTTCTTTTTAAAACTTCTTTTAACAAAGCCGGTGAATGTTTATCATTTGAATCCCAGTGAGTATCGGCTATCATCGCGAAAGTCAAATCATCAAAAGATGCATTCGCAATAATGTTATTAATTTCCGATATTTTTGAGTTAACGTGTTCCACGTAATATGGAGGTATATCGCTAGATTCTGTATCATCATCAGCCAAATTTGATATATAACTTTCATAAAGCGTTCCACCAACGAACGAATACCACTTACAGATGATTAAAGGAATTTGCCACGAATACAAATACGTATTCGTATTATACATAACTAGCCTCTGTTCTTTTAAGTCAAAGGCCCACATGAAATTAGTGGAATTAAATTCTATATAATCGCCTGTTTCCGAAAAATTATTAATTAGATTTTGAGTGCTTAAAAAGTTTTTAATTGTGTCGTAAGTTATGTTTAGATTTGTACTGCCAACAATGTTAATTCCAACCTTAGGTAATTTAAATTTCGTAATACCGCTGCCTAGTTTTTCTAAAATCATCTGTTCGCCATTATCAAAATATGCATAAACTTGTTGCGCTTTTTGATTTAGCGGTATTTTGTCCGACAAATCAGAATAGTAGGATTCATATAACAACCCTCCATAATATGCGTAATAATAATTTGATACCAACACTAAATCAGTTGGATTTGTCTGCCAAAAAGGTTTAATCAGCAATTCATCTTTAAGCGTATCTAAAATTAACTGATAAGATTGTCCTTCGATTGTATTCGCAGTAACTACCGCATTTGATGTGTTTGTTAATTTTGTTAAATCCACATTATCAAAATTTCTTTTATAATCACCATTCACAGAAATTCCTTGACCTTTTAAATCGACTTTAACATTCCCATCACCCAAATAATTAAACGATATTTTCTTGCTATTGTACAACCATGCCTGAGCTCTAATCGGAGTCGAATCTATCAACTTATTAATTTTTATTCGTCCCTGATTTAAAGTGTCGTCTGCATTTATTTTTTCGACTGTCATCTATTTCACCTCATCAACTTTGATTTCTACCACATCAATCAATCGGATATAGTTATTTTCGCCAATCAAAACACCCGGAATGATATTTCCGTTTGAATCTTTAATTTTACCAGTTAGGTAATCGTAGTAATCTGTTTTTAAATCAAAATCATCTGCTACAATTTCTAAATCTTCCTTTTGCATTTGTAATTTTACAGTTATTTTTTTCATTTAAAACTCGCCCCCCAATTGACTTTTGATAAATACTCTCATAGTAATCTGTGCTTCGATTCGTGCACGCTTGTTTGGAGTCATGACAATTTCATGCCACCCCCTGTTAATCGTGCCGTCATTCGATTTAGATAAATATTCCACGATATTAAAGCGTTCCTTGCTTGTATCTGTTCCGGAAATAACATTACCATCGACTGTAATAGTCATTTTATCTGCTACATCGTTATCTTCGTAAATTCCATATTGGATATCATGAGTGTGTGCCGGTATGCTCACTGATACGTTATGTGTATGCGACGGAGTAGTGATTGTATGCGTATGGTTGTCGGCTGCTTGCTCCGTGTAGATGTCTCCAGGGTCACCACCGTATTTCGATTTTTTAAAATTGAACATTCCGGAACCATATGCCGAATACCATGCGTCTTCAAAATCAAATGGCCCTGTCGAATTCGTTCTGTCGATAAACATTCGATGCCTATGCGTCCCGTTCGCGCTACTGGTCTGAGTTGATTGACCGGCTGCCTGTGTCGTAGTCGTGGAAATAGCAGCACCACCACCGCTTAATGATTTCGAATACGCACGAAATTTAGTTGTCTCAAAAGTCAACTCGCACGTATTAATTTTGACTACATCATCATCGATATAGATTCTAAATTTAACTGGAAATTGTTCATCAGCATTATCGGCCTTGTCGTAATTTAAAATGTTAGTAGCGCCTTGGCTGTATAATTGATTAATCTCAATTTTGCGTTCGATATCAGCTTGCGTCGTTCCTAAGTCCGTCAATACATTTCCTATAAACAACTGGATATTGCCTGGGTCTGCAAACATATCAGACTTTGACTCTTTTAAGATTCGCATATTAATAATTCCAAATTTTTCTGTTCTAATTTGAATAACTTTTCCTAATCTCAACTCATCAATTTTAGGAACCTTTTCTCCTGGTAAAGTGACACATTTTAATAAATCAACAGCATCTATTTCCCAACTTACCTTCACTTTGGCAAATTTTTCTAAAAGTGCTTTTGCTGATTCATAAAGTGTTTTGGCATCTGTAATTCTCCTGTCTACCCATACATACTCGATCAAGCCATACTCTATAATACTTTGTGCATTTTCAACGTATGCTTGTCCACTTGGATTTACTTTTTTTATATTAAGTTGATTCACACCTTCACCGCTACCTAATGGATAAACACGATTAACTAACTGATTAGGATTTTTTTCAATCTTGAACCCCTTTAAATTATGTGATTCTCTCACTCTGGCTGTAACGTTTAAATCTGGTTTAATTAAATTCAAAACCCATGGATAAGTTGTAGTATCATAAGTCCACATATACTCATCTACGAATGGTTTTGGCACACTCCATAATGCATCAACTAGTCCATTTTCGTTTTCCCAAGAATATTGGAAGTATTTTTCAAAGTCACATCTACCTAATTTCCAATGCTTAACTTTTTGTAAATTAAGTAAATACTCGATTGTTTCTCTTGTAGTTGTATTAGGAGGTATTTCATGATATTTAAACATAACACTATCCATAAGTGTCGATAATACATGTTTTAGTTCAAATTTTACCTCTGCTCTATCAGCATTTACTGTAGTTAACTCTGGCATTACTCTAAATAATCCAATGTATTCGCCATCTACGTCCACAATTTCAACATATCCTAACTGCTTTACTTTACTTACCTTTCTATCATTTAAAGGCAAAGAAAAAGAAGCACTCCATATGGAATTTGCTTCTTTTTCATAACTCACATCATAAGCATTTTCTAAATACGCTATTGCTCTTCTATTAACATCAAGTGCTTTTAACATGTATTACCTCCTACTAGATATATTCATCTCTATAGTCAATCGACAATCTTAAATTTAAGTTCGAACCGCTAATAGAAAGTGATTTATTTGGATATATATAAAACTCATTCATATCAACAATTACTTCTAAATTGCCATCATAAGCAACATACATCTTGGTATCAATTTTAAATGTTTGATTGTCTAGGCTGCCAACATTGATATACCCATCTCCACATCTAATTATTATATTGTTACCTGATCCGACTAATGTAATTATTGGTTTCACAGCAAATCCGTCTACATAAGGATAAATTTCTTTGTTACCTGTAATTAATAAATCATTTGCTCCGGTAGATGTATTGCCAAAATCATGGCTATCCATAAAAGTAATTTTTTCGGAACCCCAAGTTAGATTTAATGCAGTTTCTTTCGAGTATTTCACACCGTCAAAACATTCAAATTCTATTACTAAGCTCTGAGCATACATATATCTTGTTTTAAAGGTAATATCTATTAGCTTTCCCCAATAATAAATTCCTGGCTCACTAGATTTTTCTATTTTAACCAACCTAGGAAATCCTTTTTCATCTAATAGAAATCTCTTTAACTTTCTAATCTTAAAATTTCTAAGACTTTCATCTTCTTCTGAAATAAATATGGGAAACTTCTCTTTAAAAGTACCTAGTTCATCTTTAAAGCGATATTTTCCTTTTCTACCGGCAATATGCAGGCTATTAGTTGTAATTTCATTAATTGCATCTTGTTCGTTGCCGTAAATATTAATAAAGCCAAAGTCAGACAGTTTATATCTCTCATCAAAAATTATTTCATCTCTCATGATATCGCCACTCTCCTACCTTGGCTTGTTACAGCTTTTTTATTTAATGAATCTAAAGCTTTAGACATTTTCTTGCTTGTTTTGTCAACAATTGAACTTCCATCTAATAAAATATCTAAATCTTTATCGCTGATTAACGAAAGGAGTTCAATAATTCTGTCTAGTTTAGATTCTTTCATCATATCACTACTAAAGCTATTTATATTACCTAATGATGAATCTAATTGCACATCGCCAACTGCACTCAATTCCGTATTCAAATCAGGATTAAACGTATTTGAAAGAGTACTTGCCATACCTAAAACGTTTGATTGAACATTCTTAAACTGATTATTTAGACCTTCATTAAATCCTTGCATGATTGCATTACCAGCAGGAATTAATAACTTCCGGTCATAGCTGATTGGGCCTTTATGTTCCTTAATCCAATTGGCGATACCTCCAACAAAATCTTTTACTTTATCAAAACCAGCTTTTAGCCCACCTAAAAATCCTTTCATTATCGCACTTCCTGCACCAACTAAGCTAATGTTTTTCAAACTGTTGAAAGTATTTTTAACGCCATTTATAACTCCTTTAATCGTACCTGATATAGCTGATACGACACTTCCAAAGCTACTAAACGCGCTTCCTGCAGCTGACATCGCACTACCAATTGCTGACGATACAGACTTGATGACATCGCTTATAGCCATCCAAACTATAGAAATAATATTTTTGACTACTTGAGCAGCACTTCCTGCACCCGAAAAAGCTAATTTGATATATTCTATCACCGTACCAATTATGCTTGCTGCAGTCGAAATTGCTGTTTGAATATTGGTCCAAGCTGATTTAATAAAGGCGCTTAATCCTTGACCAGCAACACCCAAATTTCCAAATAGTCCTATAACCATCCCTACCCACTGTGCAATAGTACTTAATACAGGTGATAAAGCAGAAAATACATTCACAATCACTGTAATGATTGGTGTTAAAAATCCAATAGCAATCTTAACTGAATCAAACGCCATTGACAGACCCATTAATGCACCTTTAATCACACCACCTAAAAATGAGCCTAAAATTTGAAAGGCAGGCATCAATGCTCCACTAATTACAGAAATAAGTGGCTGTGCTGCATTCCACATGGATACAAATGAATTGATCACACTATCAATTGCTGGACCGACAATATACATCATTGTGCTAAAGCCATTTTGAATAGCTGGAATAATCGATGAAATTAATGTTTGAATTCCGCTGAAATCTAATTTAGCAAATCCACTAGATATCTTATCTATAACTGGAGAAATAGCACTAACAACTGTGTTAAATAGTGAAGGTAGTTGACCAAAAGCTGTTTGAAATCCATCCATTATTGGCATAATAGCTTCAGAAATACCTTGAAAATTGGTAGTTAATCCTGAAATTTTAATATTTACTCCTAAATTTGAAAATACGCTTTGTAATCCTTTGGTTATTTCCGGTCTTGCAGATGAAATGAGTGTAGAAATCGCGCTTGGTAAACCTTTAAGAATGTTACCAATCATTGGTATGAAGTTTCCAAATAGAAATGTTGAAGTGGTTTGTGCCAATGCATTGAGTGAAGGCTCGATATCTTGACCTAATGACAATTTTCCCAAAACATCGCTGAAAGCTGACTTCATTGACGCAAATGAACCGCTTAAAGTTGTTGCTGCTTCCTTCGCTGTTGTTCCAGTAATTCCCAAACTATCTTGTACTGCATGGATTGCCTTTACCGTATCCGCAAAATCACCGACAGTGTAATGTTCGCCAGTCAGTTTTTCAGCATCTCGCATCAAGCGTTCCATTTCTGATTTAGTGCCTCCATACCCTAGCTTCAAGTTATCTAACATTGCATAGTTACCACGCGCCAATGATTGATACGTTTGAGTGATAGATTCCATATCTGTCCCCATCTTATTCGCATTGTCAGACATATCAACCATAGCTGTATTAGATAATTCAGCCGCTTTAGCAGTATCTCCACCTAAGGAAGAAATTAGAGAAGCTGAGAAGGAAGTGACATTTTCCATGTACTTATTGGCCGATACTCCTGATGTTTTGTATGCTTGATTTGCATAGTTCTTAACAGTGTCTGCACTATCTTTAAAAAGTGTCTCAATACCACCTAGTGATTGTTGAAGTGCTGCACCTTCAGAAATGGATTTAGCAAACATTGTTCCTATTCCTGCAGCGGCTATTGCTCCGGATACAGCGGTAACCAAAGATTTACCTAAACCCAAACCTACACTTTGACCTGCAGAATCTGCTTCTGGCTGAATTTGATTCCTAATCATGCCACTTATCCCTTTGGCTGATGGCATGATTTGTACATATGCATTTCCTAAATTTGTACCTTTAGGCATCCACTTCACCCCTCACTTCTTCTAATATTTTTGCTTTTGCTTTATCGAAATCCTTGCCAGATTCAAATGACAACTCTTGACGTTCTACTTCTTTTTTAGATAATTGACTAACAATCGATATAGGTTGATTCTTACCTTTATGGCCGTCTTTCGTATTTTGCCAGAGCATGATACTTAATCTGTCAGCAACACCAGCAAGCAATAATGTATCTAAAGGCAATTTGGAATCACTAATTTTCATCATGATTCGCGAATTCTCCCTTAAACCACAAACAAAGACAGCCACACTTAATACAGGTAGCTGTCTATAATCGTAAATATTGTATGTTTCAGCCAAATCGCAAATAATCGCATCTTCATCAATCTTAATCATTTTGGCAAGGATAATTATTTTTTTAACTGTTTTTGTGTTTTAAAAATGTCTGCTACTTCTGCAGTAATCTTTTCTGCATCTACAATTCCATTCTTATCTCTAACATGATTTTTCAATTTTTCTGTTTGCTGTTTTCCTAATAATCTATTTAACAATTTTGGAAACATAATTGGGTTTTCTTCAACCTCACTAATCAATTCTAAAAATTCATAATCATTAATAATTGATTCTTTCACTTTAAATCTAAAGCCACTTTTAGTAATTCCTTTAATCATTCAATCATCCTCCATCATTAACTGATACTAACTTTCTTAATGTATTCATAATGTGTATTACCATCGGAATCTGGTAATGCTTGAATAGTCGTTTCGTATCCAACTGGATCACCATCTGTATAGCTGATTTCACCAATTTCTGATACTTTTGCCACTGGAATTACTGTTCGTTTGATAATACCACCCTTTAGAATTGTCTCAACAACCAAACAATGTTCAGGTAATTCCTTGGAGTTAGCCTTGATAGTGATTCCATCTTCCAGTGTTCCGCTAACATTATCAGCACCATATACTTCCTTTAATACTTCAACATTCAATGCCTCAATTAAGGTATAAGTATATGTATCTTCTTTCTCTGTTTGAGTAGTTAAAACAGTGTCTCCACCCCACGCCTTCACATTTTCAGATGATGGGCTATTTTCATTGGTTAATCCATCTTCTGAAATATATCCTAAAGATTTAAAGGCAGTATTTAATTCGGTAGTTGCATCTGTTGGTAACGGAGTCCCTAAAGGCGCCGAGTATACAGCCCCACCGATATTAGGTTTTGCTGAAGTTACATTTTTCACATCTGCCATTCAATATCACTCCTCAATAATAATTAATATCGAATACCGCTTGATAACGATATTCTTTTGTTTCTTCATCAGTAAAGTTATAATCACTATTTAATTCAATGCCACTAATTTCAGGCAATCCAATCATCTGCTCAACAACTTCTTTTACTTGCTCATTAAGCATTGCTGCATCGTACATTGACTTTGCATAGCTTTGAAATGCAATAGTTGCTGATTTTAAATGATTGCTTTTCCCACTACTTGTTTTCTCAAATAAAATGAATTTAGCAGGCATTTTACTTTTGCGTTCTAAAAAAGATGGTACATCCAAATGACTGTCTAAATACTGTTTGATAATCAGCTCAATCATTTAACGCACCGCCTTTAATAGCGTATTATTTTTATTGTTGTCTCTTTTAGCCTTAATAGTAGCAGCACTGACCATCGCATTTGCACGATTACTACCAATGTAGATATCTTGTTCATAACCATTGCCACATCGATTTCGAATATTTGATGCGTAGTTAGTTAACACCGATTGCATCTCTGCTGACTTCATCAGTTCACGCACACCGCTTTGATTCAGTTTAAATTTAAAACTACTCATAGCGTTCCACCATCACTTTCTTATTCCAATCCAAAGGTATTAAATGATCAATCCCTTGTGTCACAAAACCAAAAGTCCGCCAAGTTTGACCAAAGAATCTGACTTCCTTATCTTCCCAGTCGTGCTCATCGCCTTTTGGAATAGCTAAAGTATAGACAGCTTTCTTGCCTGTCAAATTTAGTTGATTGACCATATCATCAGTAGTGTATGGTGTGACTAATACGTTATCAACTGGTATCTCAGCATCACGATAAATAGGTGTACCAAATGGATCTACACCATCGCTAATCTTATCAACCAAAATGACCGTAATACCTTTAATCATAGTCATAGATTTCCATCACTCCATATCTCTGCCTACGTAATCCCAATCGTGCCAACTCACTATTTTTGATGAACAAACCACCACCAGGAACAAGAAAAGAGCCCTGAACTGAATAGCCCAAAGCACTTTCTGTAACCTGAGTCATTGGTTCCTGGTCCGTAGAAGTCATTAATGTACGAGCAACAACATCAACAGTCACCGATTTAACAACATTAGCGTAAGAAACACTATCAGCCACCAATGCATCTAAATCTTTACCAACTTTTTGAGCCTCCACTCTAAGCGAATCAGACACGACTGTTAGTAATGATTCTGCTCGTCCTATTTCCCCAGGTTTCAGAGGTCTCCATAACTTTGATAGATCATCAATGGTTGCAAATTCTTCCATCTTACCACCACCTAAAATTGAGATAAGATATCAATCAAATCTTGTTTTTTAGCTTTTGTAGGATAAGTTACACCCATTTCATCTAGTCGAGCTTTTAATTCTGCTACGGTCAATTCATCAAGTTTTTCTTCTTCCTCAACTACTTCTTCCGCTACATCAGGCTCATTTTCAGTTTCTGATGGTTCTGTTTTAGTATTATCAACTACTCCATCATCTGCTACCCAATCGCCACCCAAGACGCTATCAGTAACGATGATAGCGCCTGTTTTGACATCTTTGTATCTCATAGTAAATCACCTCTAGACAGTTGCTTTAACACGAGCAAAGGCATCTGTGTCCAAAATACCCCATCCGATAAATGCTTCAGCACGTAAACAGATTTCGTTGTACGCTTTTAGGTCACGACCGGCACCATCTGGGTCACCATATTCAATGACTTCTAACGGAATATTTTCTGCATAACCCCATTTGAACATGTTTTGGAAATCACCGACAATTGCAT
>CAMMST010000063.1:0-12461 GCA_946499615.1 Enterococcus cecorum
ATAGGTAATTTTTAATCGAGCGATACCCAGTTAACCGTATAAATATTTTGTACATAATTGTGGCAATCCATACAGAAATAAATGATGGTAAGAATGCGAGCATGAGATAGGCCGGACTACTGACTCCCCCTTCGATTAACTTTTCAATGTCTGTACCTTTAATAAAATTATCAACAGCCACCTGATACAAAGTGATATAAATGAGTCCCCATTGAATATAGTATTCAATTAAGGTGAAGATGGTCATTGATATATGCCATTTATTTGCAAGTTTACTGACTAGAAAATATAAAATGACTCCTGAAACCAAAATTAGCATAAACATTGTCATAAAGGGGGGACTTTCCAAGTGGTGTTACGATATATTGGCTGATGAGCAAAAGTCCAAATACTAGGATTAAAAATACAGTTGTTGAAAAGAATAGCATTGCGGCAAAAACAGCTAAAGTTTTAATGAAAATAAAACGTTCGAGTCGTTTGGAATTAATCACTCTTCCTAAAAATAGTAGTAAAACTAAAAGTATAATCTCGTTCATTTCTAACCCCTCCGTTTTTCAACATAACAGAATGATGATATTTTATCAAATTTATTATCAACATGAATAAATAACATAATATGATAATTTACAATCGAAAAAATAAACTGGAAATCGCAAGTCGTTTTCACTATAATAAAATGCATGAAAAGGGGGAAGACAGATGATTCAACGTGTTTTAAAACAATCAAAAGAGACGTTAAAAGATTTAAATAAGAACAAATGGCACTATTTGTATACAGGAATTTTAATCCAGTTAATATTTGGTGTTGCGGGAAGCTTTATACTTAGAAGAATCTTTGGCTTTGTATTGTTGATGACGGGACAGGATAATTTGAATAACACAAATATTATTCAGATACTCTTGAATCCAATGGGTTTTATTAGTTTAATTGTATATTTAATATTGTTAGTAGTATTATTATTTCTTGAATACCAAGTTTTTTGCTTAATGATTCTAGGGGCAAGCAACCAGAAAAAAATAGCATGGAAAGAATTATTTCATCCAACGCATTTAAAGTTGAATAAGCAAAATATATTCAACGGATTGTATTTTTTAGTATATGTTATTTTAGGAATTCCGATTGCCAACTTAGGTTTATCTACTACTTTGACAAACGAACTATACATTCCGGATTTTATTACAGGTGAATGGAGTAAGTCACCAACTAGTGCAGTTTTACTATTTGTTGGGGGCTTGACATTGATTTATTTAGCCTTTCGTTTTTTATTTGTAGTTCCATTATTTACACTGACTGATTTGAATTTCCCACAAATTTATAAGCGAAGTTGGCAAATGACAAAAGGTAAATTAATTGAATTTTTCTTAAGTTTTACATTGATTGAATTTGTATTACTGCTCATATTATTGCCTGTGTTTTTATTATCTATAGTTTTAGCCTTAATTTTAGATAATAACGGCAGTAATCTATTCTTAGAAAGTTTATTATTGACTTTGATTAATGGATGTATCTTTGCCACCAATTTATTTGTAAAAATTGGTATTTTTCATTTACTGATTCAAAATATGCAATCGTTTAGCAATAATTTACCTTTACAGAATGTCCAAAAGAAACGCAAATTTGCAAGTTTGGCCTTATTATTTATGGTTTTTGCAAGTTTTTATTTAGGTGAAACCTATCAATTGGCAACGCTAGAATATAATCCAAAAATTGAAATTGTCGGTCATCGTGGCTATGTAGCTAAGGCGGTTGAAAATTCAGTAGAAGGATTGAGGGCCGCTAAAAAAATGAAGGCAAATTATGTTGAATTGGATTTACTTTATACAAAAGACCATCAGTTTGTAGTCATGCACGATAATGATTTAAAACGTTTGGCTGGTCTAGATAAAAAAGTGTCTGATTTACCTGCTAATAAAGTAATCGGCTTAAAAATCAAACAAGATGAACATACAAGTAAGATTGTAAGCATGAAAGATTATTTGAAAATCGCGAAGCAGTTACAGATGCATTTGATTTTAGAATTAAAACCTACTGGAAACGAGGACAGTAGCTATGTCATTCGATTTGTAAATGAGCTTAAGAAAAGTGGAATGGAAAATCAAGTCAAAATTATGTCACTAGATCTTCCTACGATTCTTGCTGTCGAAAAATTAAATCCTGACCTAGATACAGGGTATGTTATTCCAATTCAGTTTGGAAAACTGCCGAATGAACCAGTAGATTTTTATGCTATCGAGGATTTCTCCTATCGTCCCCAGTTAGCAGAAGAGGTTCATCAAATGAATAAAAAATTATTCGTATGGACAATCAATTCGCCTGATAAGATCCGCTATTATTTACAAACCCCAATTGATGGGTTAATCACGGATGAGTTAAAGACAACAAATCAAACCAAAAATGAATTAGGACACGATAAAAGCTATATTGATCGTTTATTGGACTTAATACAGCCATTACAATGATTCTGAAAATATTGATGAATGGATTATTTTGGCTCTTTTCGGAAGGTTTCTAATTGATTAAATGAAACATAGAAAATGAATAGATAAAACCTAAATCATCTAGTCAGTTTGTATAGACTTAGAAAATAAATCTAGCGTATAAACAAAAATGCCATCCAAGGAAAGTTTGTCCTAGGATGGCTCTTTTTAGTATATAGTGATAAGATGTCAAAATAGCAACGCTTCTTGTTTTCGTTTGAATTCTTGGTATACTTCCGTCATTAAGACAGTATCTTCTACTAGTTTTTCGAGTCTAAAATGAATATCGATATTTTCGATTTCATGCCGGTTAAAATCCTGTCCTTCAATAAAGACAATTTCTGGTAAAACTTGTGCCTTCATGTAGGAAAGAATAGGTTTTAGTTGCATTTCAGGGACAAGATAATGCTTACTAGAACCAGCTGTGACTACAATACTGACTACTTTATCACGCAAGGCTTTTTCCGGTAATAAGTCAAATATATTTTTTAATGATCCAGGAATGGACGCTTGGAAGATAGGTGTGCCAATGATAATCGCATCAGCTTGCATTAATTTAGACGTTACTTCGAGTGTGTCACCAGTGTATTCTAAGTAATTACGGCCATCGCTAAAGACTAAATCTTTTTCGCGAAGATCAATCATTTCGACTTCAGCTTCCGGAAATTTGTGTTTGAGATAATCTGTTGTTTTTTGAATGGCAATGGCAGTCTTACTACCGATTGTTGCACTAGATAAGGTTACAAGTTTCATCGTTTATTTCTCCTTTGTATATTTTTTGACGGCTGGTAGAATGGTCGTACCAATCATTTCAATATTTTCCATGACTTTCTTAAATGGCATGCCACCAAAATCAATTTGGGCCATGTAACGTTGATGTCCAAACTCTTCATATTGATAAAGAATTTTTTCAATAATTTGTTGCGGACTACCGATTGCCATCACGTCTTTAGGATGCGCACCGTTAGCAAATAAGCGTTTATTAAAGCCAGTCCCATTCGCGATTTCAATCCCTTTATTGACATATGGATAAAATTCGCGTAAAGCTGTTTGACTATTTTGGGCTGCATAGAAAAGTCCGGTGGTTGCTACTGGGAAATCATCTGGGTTATAGCCGTTGATGGCCAAGCTTTCACGATAAGCCATGACTGAACGTTTGAAGATACTTACCGGACCGCCCAACATTGCAATGGCCATTGGAACACCTTGACGGCCAGCTTTAATGGCACTTTCTGCAGGACCACCAACTGCACGCCAAATCGGCATCTTATCATTTAATGGTCGTGGTAAGACTTCTGCATTCTTTAAAGGTGCGCGGAAATTGCCTTCCCAGGTGACGAATTTCTCTTGATTGATTTTTAGTAGGAGTTCAAATTTTTCTTCAAATAGTTCTTCATAGTCTTTTAAATCATAGCCAAGTAATTCAAACAGTCCTACACGTGATGCGCGACCACCAATAATTTCTGCGCGTCCATTCGAAAGTAAATCTAATGTCGCAAAGTTTTCATAAATACGGACGGGATCAGAAGTAGAGACGATGGTAGCAGCTGAACCAATTTTAATTTTTTTAGTGGCTTGACTGACTGCACCTAACATGACGGCGTGGGCTTGTCCGACAAAATATTTTTGATGGCTCTCACCGATACTGAAAAAATCAAGGCCAGCTTGTTCAGCTAAGACTGCTTCTTGGACAATTTGGTCGACACGTTCTTTGGCTGAAATCCTTTCTCCAGTTAGGGCATCTGGCATATGGTCGCCTAAGGAATAAAGGCCAAATTCTAAACCATTTTTAGGGTTAATTCGATAATCTTGCATACTCATAATCTTTTCCTCATTTCTTTTGTGTGTTCGTTTTACATGTAAAGTGTAAGTCGTGTTGTGAAATTTGTGAAGTAGGCACTTTAAAAGCACTAGGTATCTTTTAGGAAACTTTTTTTGCTACCAAGACATTTTCTTCATGAAATTATTTAAGAATTTATTAAGAGATACCTTATAATAAGAAACAGCATTTTTGACAATCCTTCTTTCCTTCAGTACGATAAAAATAGTTTTGATAACAAATAGGAATAGGGGAAAACAGATGGAGAAAAAAGTTTTAGTTGTAACTGGTGCTTCTAAAGGTATTGGTTTACAAATCGTTTTAGCTGGATTAAAGGCGGGTTACCAAGTCGTCGGAACAAGTCGTAATAAAGAACGTTTAACGCAAGAAGTTCAAACGCAATTACCTGAGTTTCAGTCCAATTTTTATGCGGTGAATATGCCATTTGATGAAGAGGGGATTCGTCAAGGCATTGCAGAAATCATTGAAAAATTTGGAAGAATCGATTATCTCGTGAATAATGCGGGATATGCCTTACTTGGTGCAGTAGAAGAATTTTCATTATCTGAAGTGCGCACGAATTTTGATGTGAATTTCTTTGGTCTTTTCCAAGTGATTCAGGAAGTCTTACCAATTATGCGTAAACAACAATTTGGCCGAATAATCAATATGGCTTCGATTTCTGGAAGTGTAACCGGTCCTACGCAAGGGGTATATTCTGCGACCAAAGCGGCTGTGATTATGCTGAGTGAGGCATTAAATGAAGAAGTGTGTCCATTTAATATTCAAGTCACTGCGATTTGTCCAGGTGGCGTACGGACCGACTTTTTAGACCAAACCTCGATGAAGCGTCCGGCCAAACAAATTGAAGACTATGATGTGGTTCGCCAAACAATGTCTGGTTTTGACCGCTTAAATCATAATCAAAGTGGCGATCCTGTTAAAGTAGCCCAAGCGATTATAGCAGTGACTCAAATGGAACAAGCACCGGGCCGTTTATACTTAGGCGTGGGAGCACTTGCCGCATTACAACATCAAATCAATCATGTGGTCGAAGAAGTCAATCAAAATGTTGCTTTGAGCCAAAGTATAGAACATGAATAATAAGATGCACGAGTCAAAATCAGGCTCGTGCTTTTGTTGTATCGCGACTGAAATAATGATATGCTCAAACTATGAATAAAATGCTGTGAGGAATAAGATGAATAAAGAGCAATATCAAACTATTTTTAAAGAAGCTAGAGTATTAATAAACCAGCATAGTCTCATTAATTTACGTGATTATCGTAGTAGAGGTTTCTATTATGGAGAATTTTATCACGATTTTGTCATTCTCAAGACAAAGGTTAGTATGGGGTCTGTTAGAAGTGATAGTTGTCAATGTCAGACGTTTGGGAAATATGGTGCTTGTGAGCATACCATGGCTTTAAGGGCAGAAGTAGGCTTGCCGATTTCGTGGGAGGATGCTTATGTAGAGCTACACGATGAGGAAAATGAAAAGAAAATTGAAGCTGCCAAAGTCGATGCTTTATCACAATTCATGGATAGTCTGCAAAATCATTTTTTAGTTTCCGTAAGTCCAGAACAATTACAGCCACTTAAACTTTATTATCAGCTCGATTATGCTCAAAAATCAGGGCAAACTGCCTTTTATTTAAGACTGTATGTCAATAATGGAAAGCGTAATTATTTGATAAAAAATATTCATGAATTTTTAAATAAGTGCTATTATACAGATCACTATAAGTTGACGCCTAAAGTATCTATAGCAGTTGCCTCAGAGTGTTTTTCAAAAGAGGACTTTGCGTTGATTCAATGGTTGATGGCTGCTCATTTAGGACATTTAAACTATGTGGATTATCGCGAACAAAGTAAAGAGAAAGAAGTTGTGTTAGATAGTACGACAATGGACGAGCTGTTAGAAAAATTCCCGAATCATTTACTAAAAATCACTGTAGATAATCGAGAATTTACACAATTTCATTCCATTCCAGCTGATTTGGATTCATTTATTACTTGTCATATCCAAAAGGTCGATGAAAATCAAGTATTATTATTTTTCGAAGATGCTATTGAAATGACTGACTTTACGTATTTGTGCGCGGTGATTGAGGGACAACTATATCGTTTGGATTATCAGTCTATTTTGTTATATGACGCTTATTCCGATTTTCAACAAAAATTATATCGTTATGTGACGTGGCAGTTTGATAAGTTGATTTACGGTTTTGATTCGATTTTTCGCTTCTCCATACAAGAGGCAAATACTTTCTTATCTAAATATTTACCAGTGATTCAAAAATTTGCGGTTGTGGATATTGATCCGTCTTTGTCAGAAAATATGATCACTGCGCCATTAGTTCCGAAATTTTATTTTTCTGAGGTAAGATTTGGCGTCCAGTTAGATTTGGCGTTGCAGTATGGTGATATCGTGCTTGCGAAAAAATCAGCTTATCGCCAAAATGCTGATCAAGCCAACCAGTTAATTCGTGATATAGATCAGGAAAATCGTATCGAACAGTTTATTTTGGCCAATCAATTTGTTGAAAAAGAGGCTAGTTATCAATTATTGATTTCTCGTGATGAAGACTTCTACCATTTCTTAAAATATACACTGACGCAATTTACCCAATTCGGTGAAGTGATTTTAGATGAAAAGCTTCAAGAAATGTTTGTCAATCAGGAACAATATAAGCCAAAATTATCGATTATTAAAAATGGTGGCTTTCTAGATGTATCATTTGAAGTGGATGGGATTGATCTAGAAGATGTCGAGCGTGCTTTAGTTGCTTTAAGTAAGAATGCGGATTTTGTGCGATTAAATGATGGCCGCTTGCTTGATTTGTCTCAAGAGGAGTTCCAAAAAGCAAGTGAGTCATTGTCCTTGATTCGACAAGTCAGTGAACAAAAAGCCAACCAATTCCAGATGCCCTTATATCGCGGTGGACAGTTAGCCCAATTAGAAAATGAGCAAATCGAGGTCAACCAAGACTTTACGACTTTTGTTCAACATTTAACCCATCCACAAGATTATCCGGTGGATTTACCAAGTGGATTAAATGCTAGTTTACGTCCTTACCAATTAACGGGATTTCGCTGGTTGAAGATGTTAAGTGATTATCAGCTTGGGGGGATTTTGGCGGATGAAATGGGTCTAGGAAAAACGATTCAGACGATTACTTATCTGTTATCTGAAAAGCAAAATGATCCATCAATGAAGGCTTTAATTATCGTACCAGCCAGCCTTGTTTATAATTGGTATCAAGAGTGTAAGCAGTTTGCACCTGAGTTAAAAGTGCAAGTCGTAAATGGTGGGAAAGATAAACGGGCCGAACAACTCACGACTGAAGCGGATGTGTATGTGACAAGCTATCAAAGTTTCCGCCAAGATGAAAAATTACATGCCAAAATAGCCTATCAAGTGTTAATTTTAGATGAAGCGCAGATGGTGAAAAATAGTCAAACCAAAACGGCCCAGGCTTTGCGAAAATTAACGATTCCAAAACGGTTTGCGCTCAGTGGCACGCCAGTGGAAAATAGACTTGATGAATTATGGTCAATCTTCCAAGTGATTATTCCGGGATTTTTCCCAAGCAAGGCAAAATTTAGAAAGTTTTCGACTGCATTGATTGCTCAGATGATACAGCCATTTGTGTTAAGACGGACGAAAGAAGAAGTCTTGCTTGATTTACCTGAACGGATTGAAACCAACTATTATAATGAATTGAGTAAAGAACAAAAAGAAGTTTATCTGGCGCAATTAGAACAAATTCAAAAAACTTTAGCTCAAATGAATAGCGATGAGTTTAAGAAGAATCGTATTAGCATTTTAGCTGGTCTAACTCGTTTACGTCAGATTTGTTGTTCACCGCAACTTTATTTAGATGATTTTCATGGGGAGTCTGGAAAATTAGAGCAGTTGAAGGAATTGCTGACTCAGGCTTTGGAAAACAATCGCCGCATTTTAATTTTCTCGCAGTTTGCTAGTATGTTGAACTTAATAGAAGCTGAGTTAGCGAAGTTAGATATTCCATGCTTCAAATTAGATGGTAGCACGCCGAGCAAACAGCGTATGGAAATGGTAGAAGCCTTTAATCAAGGAGATAAGCCCGTCTTTTTAATTTCGCTTAAAGCAGGTGGTACGGGCTTGAACTTAACTGGGGCGAATACGGTGATTCTGTATGATTTATGGTGGAACCCTGCTGTAGAAGACCAAGCGACAAGCCGTGCGCATCGGATGGGACAAAAAGAAGTAGTCGAAGTATGGCGTTTGATTACAGAAGGCACGATTGAAGAGAAAATATATGAGTTACAACAAAGCAAGCGTGAACTCTTTGATCAAGTTATGCAAGGTGATGAGTCCTCCCTTTCTCAATTAACCGAAGAAGATATCCGCCAAATTTTCCAAGTAGGGATAGAATAAGAATCTTGAAGAATTTCTGAGTATTTTGTGTACGATGAAATTCTTCTTTTTTTGACTTTTTCTGCCAATTATCTATTGACTTAAAGTGAAGTTTAAGGTGTAGACTTGAGGTATGAGGTGATGAAGGTGAACGAAATAAGAGAGGTTATATTGACTGGTGAACGTGCATTGTTTAAGTCCAAGCATTTGAAAGTGGTCGATTCAGTTTTTGAAAATGGGGAATCTCCGCTGAAAGAATGCTCGGATTTATTATTAGAATATGATATCTTTAGGTGGAAGTACCCATTGTGGTATTGTCAAAATGTGGTGGCCCATCATGTTACTTTATTGGATACCGCGCGTTCGGGAATTTGGTACACGCATAATATTCAGATGCATCATTGCTCGATTCAGGCACCCAAAATCTTTCGCCGGGCAAGTAAAATTTTACTTGAAGATGTCCATTTTGCACATGCGCAAGAGACTTTATGGAATTGTCGCGAAATCACTTTGAATCAGGTTACGGTAAACGGGGATTATTTTGCGATGAATAGCCGTGATATTCAAGCAACAGATTTAACAATTATGGGCAATTATGCCTTTGATGGTGCAAGTGATATTGAAATTGATGGGGCAAAAATCATATCTAAAGACGCGTTTTGGAACTGTGAGAACGTTGTTGTGAAAAATGCGGTAATCGTAGGTGAATATCTAGGTTGGAATTCCAAAAATGTGACGTTTATTAATTGTACAATTGAGAGTAATCAAGGACTTTGCTACATGAATAATGTGAAGTTAATCAATTGTAAGGTAATACATACAGATTTGGCCTTTGAATATTCAACAGCTGAAGCAACAATTACTACAAAGGTTGATAGTATTAAAAATCCGATTAAAGCGCATATTCAAGCAGCAAGTGTTGATGAACTTATTTTAGATGATGAATTGATTGATTTTAATCAAGTGAAGATTATGAATACGAAAGGTGAGAAAATCAATGTTTAACAAAAGTATGAAATTAAATAATGGTGTTGTAATTCCGCAACTAGCTTTGGGAACTTGGCTGATTGATGATGATAAGGTAACGGATGCTGTGAAATCTGCTTTACAAATGGGTTATCGTCATATCGATACTGCCCAAGCATATGGCAATGAACGTGGAGTAGGTGAAGGGGTTCGTCAATCAGGTATTCCTCGTGACGAAATCTTTATCACATCAAAAGTAGCAGCTGAACATAAATCTTATGAAAGTGCGGCAAAATCAATTGATGATACGCTTGCATTAATGAAAATAGATTATTTGGATATGATGATTATTCACAGTCCGCAACCTTGGAAGGAAGTCAATCAATCAGAAAATCGTTATAAAAAAGAAAATCAAGAAATTTGGCGTGCACTTGAAGATGCCCTTGAAGCAGGTAAATTAAGAGCTATCGGGGTTTCAAACTTTTTAGAAGAAGATGTGCAAAATATTTTAAAAACAGCCAGAATTAAGCCACAAGTGAATCAGATATTAGCTCATATTTCAAATACACCACTTGATTTAATTCAATATTGTCAAAATGAAGGTATCGCAGTCGAAGCTTATTCACCTGTTGCGCATGGAGAAGCCTTGAAAAATCCTAAAATTGTGGCGATGGCTAAAAAATATGGTGTTTCTGTGGCGCAACTATGTATTCGCTATTGTATTCAACTAGATATGATTGTCTTACCAAAAACGGCGAATCCAGACCATATGCGCGAAAATGCAGATTTAGATTTTGAAATTAGTCAAGAAGATATGAAAGAATTGTTGGCGATTGATAAAATTCAAGATTATGGTGAAGCGAGTTTCTTCCCGGTTTATGGTGGTAAATTATAATGCATTATGATTTCAATAAAATAATTGATCGTAAGTCCAGTCTTTCTTACGTTTGAATTATGCTTGTCCAAAATCTCAGCTGATTGATGGATTGATCCGTTTGAAAATAGCAATAAAACAATATCAACAATTAGGAAGTGTCAAAAAATGAATCAAAAAATAACTCAAGATGCAGGTAGAAAGCAATTAGGGGATTTTGCGCCAGATTTTGCTCATTTTAACGATGATGTATTATTTGGTGAAAACTGGAATATCCCAGGGATTGATCTGAAAACGCGTTGCTTATTAACGGTAATAACTTTGATGGCTCAAGGAATAACGGATTCTTCATTAGTTTATCATTTAGAAAATGCGAAAAATCACGGGGTCAGTAAAGAAGAAATTGTTGCGGCTATGACTCATGTTGCTTTTTATGCGGGTTGGCCAAAAGCATGGGCGGTCTTTCGTTTGGCTAAAGAGGTCTGGTCTGAACAAGCCGCAAGTGAAGAAGCCAAAGCCCAACATCAAGCAAGTATAATTTTTCCAATTGGTGAGCCTAATGATGCTTATGCGCAATATTTTACCGGGCAAAGCTATTTAGCAAGTATCACAGATGAACAAATTCCCGTACACAATGTCACTTTTGAGCCTGGTTGTCGTAATAACTGGCATATCCATCATGCAAAATCTGGTGGTGGTCAGATGTTGATATGTGTTGGTGGTATCGGCATTTATCAAGAAGAAGGAAAAGAAGCCGTGGTGATGCATCCGGGTGATTGTGTAAATATTCCAGCGGGTGTGAAACATTGGCATGGTGCTACCAAAGATCATTGGTTTTCTCATCTAGCAATTGCTGTACCAGGGGAAGATACGAGCAATGAATGGTTAGAGAAAGTCAGTGAGGAAGATTATTTAGCCGCACAACCTTTAAGTGAATAAATGTATCAAGTGGATAGCTGAAAAAATAAGAGCTGTCCACTTTTTTTGCCTTTAATTTCACATACAAGTGTCATTTTTGTTCTAAACTGATTGTAGTTCAAAATTTTTAATTGTTTTTTCTGTCTATTATTAAATAATCGTGCTGCAAACTTATCACGTTCATTTTGTTTCATTATGCTATTTATAAAAGTTGATTTAATAATAATGAACAGCTAATAGATAACAATATGTTATATAATCGATTATGCAAATATTAAGTATCTGATGTTTTTGTTTTTATTAAAGCGTTTCAAGAAAGCCCTTTTCAAAGTTTGTGAAATGTTGTATAATTATAGCATAACTAATGTATGGAGGGTTTAACATGAAAAAAGTGTTAAGTAGTCTTTTGGTGGCTTCAGCAGCGTTATTATTAGTTGGCTGTGGTTCATCATCAAATAAGACAGAAAGTTCAACTTCAACTAGCAAAACAACTGCTTCTAGTTCAGAAGTTTCATCCGGAGCTTCTCAAAAACAAGAATTCACGAATCCTAAAGAATTAAAGGATAGCTATGATGTGATTATCGTAGGTGCTGGTGGTGCAGGAATGTCAGCTGCGATTCAAGCCAAAGAAGCCGGCGCTAATCCAGTTATCTTTGAGAAAATGCCAGTAGTCGGGGGAAATACAACAAAATCTTCTGGTGGGATGAATGCTTCTGAAACCAAATTCCAAAAAGAACAAGGCATTCAAGATAGCAATGATACTTTCTTTAACGACACATTAAAAGGTGGCGGCGGAACCAATGATAAAGAATTATTACGCTACTTTGTGGATCATTCAGCCGATGCGATTGATTGGTTAGATAGTATGGGTATCACTTTGAACAATATCAGTTATAGTGGTGGGGCAAGTGTCAAACGTATTCACCGTCCAGCTGATGGTTCGGCAGTGGGTGGCTACTTAGTTAAAGGTCTAACAAAAAATGTTTTAGATCGTAAAATTCCAG
>CAMMST010000064.1:0-11725 GCA_946499615.1 Enterococcus cecorum
CAAACATTTGTTCTCACCACCTTTTGGATAAAAAAATACTAGTAAATGCTTAGGGGTGTTATTTAACCCCCTTGCACTTACTAGTATAATTCACCTTTTGTTCGGATTCTAAGCGTTTTCATTTTGTATCATTCATTTGATACAAAATGTCTCAAATTGTATCAAAATGATTCTCAGCCATCACTTTATATAGACAAAAAACAGGAGCACCTACACAGCGCTCCTGTTTTTAATTCTCAATATTCTATATGATATTCTTTTATTTTACGATATAGTGTTGCTCGAGAAATTCCTAAGCTTTTTGCCGCATTTGTTACATGATAATGTTGAGATTTTAAAGCTTTCAGTATTTCTTCTTTTTCTTTACTTTCAATAGATTCTTGTGGTCTTGTTTCTTTTTCTGAAAGTCTACCTAATGTAATTAATTCTAAGATTTGTTCATTCGTAGGTTCTTCTTCTGCATAAAAAATATAGAGTCTTTCTAAAAAATTATTAAACTCACGAATATTACCTGGCCAATGATAAGTTCGTGCTGTTTGTAGCAAGCGTTCTTTCCAATTAATTTCCCATTGACGCTTTTCACAGAAACGTTCAACTAAAGGAAGCAAATCTTCTAACCGCTCTCGTAATGGTGGAATACTTAGTTTACCAACATAAATCCGATAAAATAAATCTTCCCTGAATTCTTTCGCAATGACGCGTTTTCTTAAATCCTGATTACTTGCACTTACTAACCTAAAATCAACAGGTTGTGGTTGGCCATTTAATGGTACTACTTGTTTTTCTTCTAAGACACGTAATAACGCCGTCTGCATCTTACAAGGCATACTATCAATTTCATCTAAAAACAACGTACCCCCATTCGCTTGTAGTATTTTCCCTACATGTCCTTCTTGATTCGCTCCGGTAAAGGCGCCTGGTGCATAACCAAAAAGCTCACTTTCAAGTAAACTATCACTAATCGAACCACAGTTTACAGTAATTAATGGTCCCTGACGATAGGGGCTATTCATATGCAATGTTTTAGCAATGACTTCTTTTCCGCTTCCTGATTCACCATATACATGAACGGGCACCTTGCTTTGTGCTAATTTTTGGACTTTTATTAAAAATTGTTGATAAGCTGCATTTTTGCTAGGCACTCCCACATAATGAAATTCATTTTCCTCAGATAGTTTTCTATACAATTTATAGCGATATCCCACCAATTCATTATTAAAGATAATTTCTCTTTCTTCATATAATAAATCCCGTGGTAACTGTCCTTGGATTTCTTGATTCATTTCAAAATAGTCCTGATATTCATCGGGAATGTAAACAATTCGCTTATGTAAATCACAAAGAATCTCATGGTCTAGATTTTTACCAGCATATTGCAATAAAGCCATTTTTTGGTTTAACTCTTCACGAATATAGGCATTGCTGATACGCTGTGTCATAGTCGTCAAAAACAACATTGCCTCTTGAACTGAATTATTATTATAGGTAGAGATATCTAAAATACCAATCAACTCTTGATTTGAATCAAATATTGGCGCTGCAGCACAACTCCATCGTCTTGAAGCAATCGCATAATGGTCATCTAAAGACATGAACTCTGCTTGTTTATTTTCTAAGGCCATCCCAATCGCATTCGTCCCTACATCTAATTCAGACCAACGACTACCTATGTTAAAATAAATTTCATTGGCATAACTTTTTGCTTGATAGCTTCCTTCTCGCCAAAGAATAGTCCCTTTTTCATCAGTTAATATAAAGATAGGTTGTTTAATATGCATGATTTCTTTAAAATGCTTACTCTCATTCTTTACGAGATGTATCAAAATTTGATGTTGGCGTTGGCATGATTTTAACTCATTTTCTGTTAAAACAGTTCTAGGCTTTACCAAGTATGGATCGACTTGTTCGTTATAGCATTTGCGCCATGAAGAAGCAATTTTATCCGGTAAGGAGGTCAAAATCTCTTTATCGCCATTAACAAATCTTCGCCAAGTATCTACTTGCATGAAACTCACCTTCTTAAAACGCTTTCAATTATCTTTAAAAAATATCATCCCTACGTCTAGCATAATACAACTTTGTGAAAAAATCAATGCATACGCTAAACGAAAAAGGAATGAAAAAGTTATGCTACTATTTATAAAAATCCATATCTATTATATTTTTAAAAGGGATACTTGTTTGGTTAGCTAACAGAACTCGTTTTCTTTTAAAATCTATTTTTGATATTTTTTCACATAATTCATTGATTTTTCCTTTATCTTTTCCTCCTTCTTCCTCAAAATAGTTTATTTTAATTGTTTGACTCTTATCATCTAATTGTGATAATTCATTTATCTTAAAATCCAGTTCAAATAATTGATCTTCTGCAAGAAACGGTCGTAAATCATATTGTATACCTTTTGTAGCAATCGCCTCAGCAAAACCATTTAAAGCTGCAAACGGGGCAAATTGTGCTGCTCGATGATCCAAAGACATTGGAAAAACCGGAAAGTATTTCTGATAATACTGTTGATTATTCAATAGACTACTCATTTTTTATGTCCTCCTATTTGATCATTGCGCATTCTTGCGGTGGAATAATCGAGTAATGAAGATGCCTTTAAAACAGCATTATCCCCATAGCGTAAACGTACACCCAATAAAGCCTCTGTTAGCCGTTCTTCTCGTGCAATTTTTTCAGCCTGCTCCTCATCATAATCAGCTAACGAATCATTCACAAATAATGAAAGTTGTTGTGTCGCTTGTGCCTGTTCTTTTGGAAAAACCTCATGAAATTGAATGGATACTCTACGAACATATACGTTAGGCTGAATGATTTGAGAAAATAATTGACTAGCCGCTTGAATGAGTTGTTGACTAGATTGAGTCGCATAAGGTAAAGCAATCGTTCCTTTGGTTCCTTTAGGCATCTGTATTTCCTCACCCATTGCTTGATAGCTTAAACTAAGGGAAAGATGTGTGGTCACTAATTGCTCTTTGACTAACTGAGCACTCAACTTATCGACCATTTCTTTCATAATTAAGTAGGTTTCTCCTATTTCATAGGTGCGAAACAATACTTGGGAGCTACTGATACTATGATTTTTTGCTTGATAATTTTTGATGGCTGCCATGGTACACGTTTCAATTCCAAAAGCATGATCAATGAGTAATTCTGCTTGAATGCCAAATTCCTTAAACAAACGCTTAGCATTCAGCTCTTGGTCATCTTTGGCAAGTGCACACTTAGCAATATCTGCCATCGTATATAACCCTAACTTAGCTAAACGTTGACTAATCCCACGGCCAATTCGCCAAAAATCGGTCAATGGTTGATGATGCCATAACTGTTGTTGATACCTTTTTTCATCGAGAAAAGCAATCCTAACGCCATGCTCATCCGCAGGCGCTTTTTTAGCTAAAATATCCATCGCTACTTTTGCTAAATAAAGATTTGTCCCGATACCAACCGTAGCAGTTATCCCTGTTGTTTGGACAATATCCTTAACAATTGTTTCGGCTAAAACATGGGGATTGTCCTGGTATTGATGTAAGTAAGGTGTCACATCCATAAAAACTTCATCAATGGAATACACGTGGATATCTTCTGGTGCAACATACTTAAGATAAATTTGATAAATACGTGCACTATAATCAATATACAGTTGCATCCGAGGGGGGACGACCATATAATCAAGCGCTGTATAATTATTTTTAGTTAACTCGTTTAAACTAACTGAATGATTGGCAAAACGATGATTTGGCGCTAGTTTTTGTCGTTGTTGATTGATTTTTGCTACCTGTTCTTCAACCATAAATAATCGCGGACGTCCACCAATCCCAAAACTCTTTAATGCAGGAGTGACTGCTAAACAAATGGTCTTAGAAGATCTAGAAGTATCAGCTACTACTAAATTAATATCTAATGGATCTAAATGACGCTCTACACACTCTACAGACGCATAAAACGACTTTAAATCAATGGCTAAATAATAATTCATTACCCTCACCGTTTATACGAATGTTTGTTCTCTATAAAATAGAATAGCGTATTTTAGGCAATTTGACTAGTCTAATTTCTTTTTAAAACAAACTAAATAGGACAAAAATGGCAAAAACGCCAAAATTGTCCTATTTTTCTCTAATATTAAATAATTGTTATATGTTTGATTGGATAATATATACCACACGCTTTTCCTAAAATTTGTTCACTAGAAACTGTACCAAAAGAGCGACTATCTTTAGAAATACGACGATTATCCCCTAAGACAAAATAGCTATCCCTACCTAGTTTTTCTACTCCAAGCAAATCATCTAAACTAAAATCATTCATATCATAGTATAAGGATTGCTCTTTTTTAGAAAGATGACTGTCTTTAAAATATTCTTTTACAGGTTTGTCATTAATATATAATTGTTGCTTTTTATAGGCTAACTTTTCTCCAGGTAAGGCAATCACTCGTTTAATATAAGTGGTTCCTCCTTCTTGAAAGACAATCACATCAAAGCGTTTAATTTTAGTCAAACGTTCCACTAAAATCATATCACGATTATCTAACAGCGGATTCATGGAATTTCCCTCCACCATCATGGGAATAAAGATAAACCCTCTTAAAACTAAAGCAATTCCCAAACTAATAAGCAAGTATTTAACTAGTAGCCAAAAAGAATCAAGATATTTAGTTGGTATCATTTTTTAATTCCTCTTTTAACTGTGTCAGTGCTTTTTGATAACTCAAGTCTTCTTGTAAGTATTTGCTAAAAATAAGTGAATTAATTTTTTCCAACGTTTCTTGATCCAGTTTGCCAGATACCGGTAGTTTTTCTTCTGTTTGAATTTTCTTCAACGCCTGAATATAAGAGGCATCAAAGTCCTTACTATCTATTTTGATACCTAAAAATGCAAATAAATCACAAATTTCTTGTTGCTCTTTAGAAGATAATGGTTCTTGATTATTAAGCTGGTTATTAAAAGTATTCAATTGCTGAGCCGTTGGTAATGCAACCAAAATATCAGGTAGCAAACCTTTTTTATGCACCCAGTTTCCTTTAGGGGTTAACCATTTTTGCGTACTTAGCTTAATCTCAGAGGCTTCATCTAGGCTACTTACTAGTTGAACGGTTCCTTTACCAAATGTTTTTTGTCCAATGATTGGAATATGGGCACTTTCTTTTAAAGCTGCTGCCACTAATTCAGCAGCTGAGGCCGTCTGTCCGTCTACTAAAACAACAACCGGCTCTTCTACTTTAAACCCATGATCTAGTTTAGCATTGGCCTTATCTACTTGAGTCACTTGATTTTTTTCAGCAAATTTTACGATTGGCTGACCATTTTTTAAAAACATACTGGCCACTTTTTCGCCTTCTTCAAGTAAGCCACCGCCATTTTGACGCAAATCAAGAATAAAAGCCTTCACGTGTTGTTTGCGTAAACTTTTAATTTCACTTTGTAAATCACGGCTAGTCTGCACGCCAAAAGTATCAATATGGATGAATGCAATTTGGGGATTATTGGCATCGATTTGACTCTTCACAGCAGATAAATGTACCGCTTTCCTAGTAATGGCTTTTTGAAAGACTTGTTGCCCACGTTTTAATTGCAAATGAACAACAGTATTTTCCTTTCCTTTAATTTGCGAAACAACTTCATCAATACTTAGATCTTTAACTGGTTTTTCATCTACTTTTTCAATAATATCGCCTTTTTGCAATCCTGCTTTTGCGGCTGGCGTACCTTTTTTGGGTTGTTCGACAATGGTTACTTGGTTATCTAAAATACTCACCACTGCACCAATCCCCACAATTTGATTACTTAGTTTATCATTCAAAGCGGTTTTTTGATCACCGTCTAAAAGGGTTGTGTATGGATCATCTAGTGAATCTAACATTCCTTTGATGGCTCCCTGGGCTAATGTTTTACTATTGACCTTATCATAATAGTTCTCTTGAATTTGGTGATAAACATGATTCACCTTAGCCAACTGCGAATCGGTTTGTTGGTTTTCTAAAATATAAACCACACTACCTCCAATGGCTGCTGAAATAACGGCTACAGCTCCTAGCGATATGAACTGTTTTTTTGAAAATTTCATAAGTATACTCTCTTAATTATATTTTGTTGAGTCAATTATAACATACTTTCTATCTGCATGAAAAAAAGGAGAACAAATCTGTACCGACCCCCAAAAGTTAGATCATAAAATCTAACTTTTGGGGGTCACATCAATCATTCTCCTTTTTATTGGCATTCTTCTTCATATTGCGCCCAAAACGCATCAAATAAGCTCATATTAGATAAGTAATCGGTATTCATTTCTAAATAAGAGGATACTTCATGATAATCTTGACTATGTTTAGGAAATTGAATATCTTCACTTACCGCTGTGGCAAATAGTTGTAACGCATCCATATGACTAGGGCCTTTCTTACTCATCAAAAATTGATAAAAACTTTTAGTCATCCCAATGCTCCTTTAAGAAAGCCGCACGTCTAGCATGGTTTCGAGCAAAGTTAGCCGGATTTTTCTTATAATATTCTTGATGGTAAAGCTCAGCCACATAAAATTCCTGAGCAGGTTCAATCTGGGTAACAATTGGTCGATCAAAAATACCACTATCTTGCAATGCTTGTTTACTTTCTTGGGCAATTCGCTTTTGTTCTTCATCAAAATAGAAAATGACTGGTCGATAATTATCACCGCGATCTTCAAATTGACCAAAAGCATCAGTTGGGTCAGTTTGTTGCCAATATATTTCAACTAATTCCTTAAAGCTAATGATTTCCGGGTCAAAAATAATTTCAACCGCTTCTGTATGTCCGGTGGTTTTCGAACAGACTTGCTCATATGTTGGATTGGGCACATGTCCGCCTGTATATCCAGATAAAACAGAATGAATCCCTGGCAACTCGTCAAACGGCTGGACCATACACCAAAAACAACCACCCGCAAATATCGCACGTTGCATATAATCACTCCTTTATGATTGATAAGTTTTATTGTAGCGAATTCTACTAATAAAGAAAAGAATTATTTCTTCAAATAGGAAACAAGCTGAATCTCATCATTTACTAAATCAATTTTTTTAGCTTTCACATAGAGATGATCACTAAGTTCTAATTTGTTTAACTGAATCAAAACATACTTCTCACTGGGATGAATTTCCACAAATTTTGGCAAATCATAACTGTGCTTAACCATTTTTAACACTTCTTTGATGGGCACTCCTAATGAACCAATCGATAAACTTTTAGCTTTCAATTGAATATTGCCATCTTCAGTGACAAATGGATCAAAATAAAGATAAAAAGTCATCGGAAAATTCAACACTTCAAATTTTCCTGTCAGTAAGGCTTGATTTTTCAAGGTAAACTGATAGTCGATTTGATTTTTTTGATTTACTTGTTTTAAATAATGAGCAATCAAGGTATTTAATTCTTTTTTAGTTGTTGAAACCGTAAAAATGTCGCTTCCCTTAACTGCGATACTAGGTGCTGTTGGAATTTTTTCACGGTCTTGGCTCACTCGGATGCCTACAACAAAACAAAAAGCTAAAATCACCGCAATTAAAGCTAAAGTTGTCCATTTCCAATAATTGATTTGCTTTTGCTCTTTGCGAAACTCAATTTTTCCATTTTTTTCCATACTAATCACCTACCTCGGGATACCAGAGTGTTTTCGTTTTACTAAGTTCCTTCATTACTGCTTTAGCCATTAGCTGATACCCCACATTATTTGGATGGAAGCGATCCTCATCTGATAATAACTCATTCACTATCATCGCTTTAGGTTTCGTTGCTTGCGACTGATTTTTATCGGTAGTTGAACTGGTACTTGCAGTTTGGTCTTGTTGATTGTCCACTATACCTACTTGTGAATCATCGCCTTTATATAAAACATCATTTATCGGAATGAAATAAACTTTCTTAAAAGTATTTACCGTTTGTTGACTAGCATCATTCCATTTTGTCACAATTTCTTGCATTTGCGTAAATTCAGGAAAATTCAAATAAAATGGATTATAAATACCTAAAAGATAGATAGGGGCTTTAGGATTGTACTTGCGAATTTCTTGAATCAGTTGGGTCAATTGTTTTTGATACTGCTTTTGCGGCCTCACAAAAGTTTTTTCTTTCAAGCTAAAAATATGCTCGCGAATCACTTTTAACAAATCATTGCCACCACAAGTCAGTGTAATGATATTGGCCGAGCTTAGCGTTTTTTGCATTTTCTCATTCTTTCTCAAACGTTTAAGAATCTGATCACTTCGATCGCCAGCTTTACCAAAATTATCAAATTCAATACTGGTTAACTGATACTTATTTTGTAACAAATCAGCCACAATTGGAACAAAGCCGCCTTTATGCGTATCATCCCCGACGCCTTCTGTAAGAGAATCCCCTAAAGCAACATAATTCAATCTGCGTATTTCTTGATTTGTCGGTGTTGCATCATTTTTAAGCATCGACGGCTGTTTAGGAATCAATTTCAAAAAACAAACACTAGCAAATAAGAAAATGATTCCCATAAAAAGAAAATATTTTACTGAATTTTTCATGCTGATTTTCACCTAATTCTGTTAAAAAGATGAGGCACTTGAAAGCAGCCTCATCTTGAAATTATTCATAATAATACATAATTGCAAATGCACCCGGACCTGTATGTGTGGCAATAATTGGGGTAGTATGCAAAAATGGTATATGCATTTTAGGAAATCTAGCTTGCAATTCTTCTTTAAAACGTACCATTTGCTCATGACTGCCCGCATAGGAAATCCCAATTTGTTTGATATTTGGAATTTGTGCTATTTCTGATAAAAAGTCTTCGAACCACTTACTAAAAGTTTTGGCACCGCGACCTTTAATGACTGGCTTGAGCTCACCATGTTCAAAATTCATAACAATGCGCACATTTAAGAAGCTAGAAATTAAACCTTTCGCACGCGAAATACGTCCACCTTTAACCAGATTATCCAACGTTGAAACACCAATATATAATTTGGTTTTATTTTGGATATCTTCTACAATCGGCAAGACTTCATCTAAAGTTTTACCTTCTTTAGCTAACTGAGCTGCACGAATCACTTGAAAAGATAAACCTTGGTCTGTGGTATCAGAATCAAGTACCACAACATTGGCCTTTGAAAGTTGACTAGCTTGTCTAGCAGCTTCAACTGTTCCGCTAAGTCCTTTTGACATATGAATTGATAAAATATCCGAACCATCAGCACCTAACTGATCATATAATTCTACAAATTGTCCAATTGGCGGTTGGCTAGTTTTAGGTAATTCGTGACTTGCAGCCATTTTTTCCATAAAGACTTCTCCAGGTAATTGGTCGTCATCTGCATAAATCACTCCATCAATCATAACTGACAATGGCATTACGTGAATATCTAAATCATCACGTGTTGAAATCTCCATCGTACACGAAGAATCCGTAACAATTTTTAATTTTTTCATGAATCCATCCACTCTCTTTTAAATACTGCTATTATTTTGACAGCAATTAGGGTAAAATAATAACTATACGAATAGTATAACAGAAAATTTTATTGTTTTCATCTATTTCATGATAAGGAGAGTGAATTTTGATGGAAAATAAAAATTTTAGCAAAAGATATTTAATTATTAACGAAATCTTCAATGCTATCACCCATGGAATAGGTTTTGGCCTAAGCATTGCAGGTTTAGTCATTCTATTAGTAAAAGGTGCAAAGTTAGGTTCGGCCATTCATGTCGTGAGTTATGCTATCTATGGTTCGACCATGATTTTACTCTTTTTATTTTCTACCCTTTTTCATAGCTTGATTTTTACGAAAGCACGGAAAGTTTTTCAAGTATTTGATCATGATTCGATTTTTTTACTGATTGCTGGTAGTTATACCCCGTTTTGTTTATTAAGCATTAAAGGTTGGCTGGGTTGGTTACTGTTTGCCTTAATTTGGCTTATCGCAATCATCGGCATCGTATATAAATCAATTACTTTGCATAAAGTAAAACAGCTTTCACACTTTTCAACCATTGTTTATATTATCATGGGTTGGCTTTGTGTCATTGCCTTTAAACCGCTCGTAAATAGTCTTGGCACCATCGGCACTGGGTTATTAGCATTAGGTGGTATTTCTTATACAATCGGTGCTTTCTTCTATAGTCTAAAGAATGTTAAATTTATGCATGTAGTTTGGCATCTTTTTGTCATGTTAGGCGCAATTTTAATCTACTTTTCCGTTTTGTACTACACATAATAAAAAAACATCTAGGATACAATCTGCGTAGTCCTAGATGTTTTTTTCTATACAGCAATTGGTGCTTTGATGGTTGGATAAGGATCATAGCCTTCTATTTTGATGTCCTCCATCGTAAAATCAAAAATATCTTTCTTATCTGGATTTAACCACAATTTAGGCAAAGCACGTGGCGTACGTGAAAGCTGCTCTTGCATTTGCTCAAAATGATTACTATAAAGGTGGGCATCTCCCAGCGTATGAATAAATTCACCGACTTGTAATCCAGTTTGGTGAGCAATCAAATGGGTCAGTAAAGCATAACTAGCAATATTAAATGGCACACCTAGAAAAACATCCCCACTTCTTTGATATAATTGGCAACTCAATTTACCATCTGCCACATAAAATTGGAATAATGTATGACAAGGTGGTAAAGCCATCGAAGGAATATCTTCAGGATTCCAAGCTGATACAATCAATCTTCTAGAATCCGGTGTATTTTTAATTTGTTCAATTACGTCGCTGATTTGGTCAATGACTTCCCCACGACTTGTTTGCCAGTGACGCCATTGATAGCCATAGACTTTTCCTAAATCACCAAATTTTTGCGCAAAAGCATCATCCGTTAAAATACGTTGACAAAAATCTGCTAGTTGTGCTTGATAGACTTGATTAAACGCTTCATCAACTAAACAACGGCGTCCAAAATCAGTCATATCAGGCCCTTGGTAATCTGGACTTTCAACATAATTTTTAAAAGCCCATTCATCCCAAATATGATTATTATGCGCTAAAAGAAAACGAATATTGGTATCGCCTTTTAAAAACCATAATAATTCACTTTTAATCAATCCAAAGGGAACGCGCTTCGTTGTTAATAAAGGAAAACCAGCAGCTAGATCAAACCGCATTTGATAACCAAAAATGCTCTTAGTTCCTGTGTTGGTACGGTCATTTTTGATATGTCCTTCATTTAATATTTTTTGTCCTAAATCCAGATATTGTTTCACTTTCTCCACCTCTTAATCATTGGCAAATTCACTTAAATATTCCCAACGTTCATATTTTTCATCTAATTGACTTTGATTTTCATCTAACTGTTTTTGCAAATCTTGTAAACGAGTAAAATCATCACCACAAGTAAGCATTTCAGATTCTATTAGACGAATGGTTTCTTCTAGAGTAGCGATTTCTTCTTCAATTGTCTCCCACTCTTTTTGCTCCATATAGGTCAGTTTCTTTTTTACCTTTTCCTTTTGAGGAGATGGTGTAGCCTCTTGTTTGATAGTTGGTTGATTTTTAAGTGTTACATTTTGTGCTTGTTCATCCAAATAATCAGAAATTTTACCATAATAAAATTCAAGTTGACCTTCACCATTAAAAATTAATTGCTTTTCGGCTACTTTATCTAGGAAGTAACGATCATGAGAAACAGTAATCACAGCTCCTGGAAATTGTTGTAAATAATCCTCCAAAATGGTTAATGTTTCAATATCTAAGTCTTTAGTTGGTTCATC
>CAMMST010000065.1:0-10767 GCA_946499615.1 Enterococcus cecorum
GTGTTCGGCGGGTAGCTCCTGTGCATCTAAGCCGGCCTGTCTTGGAAAATCTTAATACTCGATGGATTTTCCTGACATTCCGGACAATCTTAGCTGCTTGGAGCTGACCGACCCGCCTCACATCCTTTATTCTACTAGCCTGTTATTGTGTTTCTTTGGTTTTGCATGCGTGGCAAGGGATGAGTCCTAAGCTGATTTTTAGGGCATAATCGACTTGCTGCATTTGTTTGACATCTAAGGAACCAATTTTTTCTTTCAGGCGACATTTATCTATGGTGCGAATTTGTTCTGTTAAGACGACTGAATCGCGGTCTAGGTTATCCGCATGGGAAGTGATTTCTACGTGTGTGGGTAATTTGCATTCCGAAGTTTTCGCGGTAATGGCTGCCACGATGACTGTTGGACTATGAAAATTTCCCGTATCATTTTGTAAAATCACGACTGGACGCACTCCACCTTGTTCAGAGCCCGTAACAGGGGATAAATCCGCAAAAAATAAGTCTCCTCTGCGAATCATGGTCTACCTCTTTTCTTCTATATAGACTCTCGGAATACGCGGCGATAAAAGACACGCCACCTCATAATGAATCGTATCCACGTAATCTGCCATATCTTGTAAAGTTCGTTCTTGTTGGCCATCGCGTCCGACAATCGTTACTTTACTGCCAAGCGCGACTTTTTCTGGCAAACGAATCATCATCTGATCCATACATACTCTGCCAACAATTTCGCATAATTGGCCATTTACTAGTACCTGATAACCCTGATATTTGCGAATAAAACCATCCGCATAACCAATTGGCACCGTTCCAATCCATTCATCTTGCTGAGCCTCATAGGTTTTTCCGTAGCCAATTCCCGTTCCTTTTTTAACAAACTTGACTTGGGTTAACGCTGAAGTCAAAGATAAAGCTGGACGTAAAGCGATTGGTGATTCGAGCGCTTTACCTGATGGATTTAAACCATACATTGAAATACCTAAGCGTACGATGTTTCCTAAAGTCTCATGCCAAAGTGTTGTCGCGCTATTTTCCACATGGACATATTTAGGCTGTTGAGATAATGAACCAAGTAAGGCTTTAAACATTGAAATCTGTTGTTTAAAATAACTATCATCCGATTGGTCAGCTGTTGAAAAATGAGTGAAAATCCCTTCAAAAACCAAATCTGAATGAGCGGATATTTTTGCTTCTGCTTGATGTAATTCTTCTTTGGTGCGAATACCAATACGACTCATCCCACTATCGATTGCCAAGTGTAATAATAATGGTCTCGATAATGATAAAGTTTGTACCTTAGCAATTAATCCTTCTAAATAGTCCAAATCAACGACTGGAATACTAATTTCATATTCGCTCGCTAATGTCAGTCCTTCATAATCAATTGGACCTAAAACAATAATGGGTTCTAAAAATCCATTTGTACGTAATTCTAGGGCTTCATCTAAGGTAGCCACACAAAAGCCTACAGCACCAGCCTCGCTTGCCGCCTTTGCAACTGGCAGAACGCCATGTCCATAGGCATCAGCTTTCACTACGGCAAAAATCGACTGACCCAAAGCTAATTTTTGCTTATGTAATTCAATATTTTCTTTAATCGCAGACAAATCGACGGTAATTCTCGTCGGGCGATAATAAGAAGCCTGCATTGTTATTCCTTCTTTCTTGATTGTAAGAGAATTTGCGCAAAGGCTGTATCGCGGGTATGGGTAATACTCACTAATACTTCTCCATCAAAAGGCGATTTGGTCACGATAGGCGCACCTTTATCGTCGCGTAAGATTTCGATATCTTGAAAGCCTACTGCACCAATACCTGTGTGCCAAGCTTTGGAGAAGGCTTCTTTGCACGCAAAACGACCACCTAAAAATTCCACCTGGCGTTTCAACGATAAACCTTCAAAAATCGCTAATTCATTGGGAGTCAATACCCGTTGGATGAAACTTGATTTCTTTTCAATTATTTCTTGGATACGATCTAACTCCACCGCATCGATGCCAATCCCTTGAATCATATTTCTCTCACTTTCTTCAAAACTACACCCATTCTACCAAAATTTTCTTAAAAAAACAAAAAACATTCTGAAAATTTAAGAGTTATTTATGAACTGAAGCCTACAACTACCCCTTTTTCTCAATTTATCATCAAAATATTATCAAAAAATGAGAAAAACCAACCCAGCTAACCTTTTATACCAGGTAAACTGAATTGGTTAATGTATTATTAATTAATGGTTACTACGGATAACAAAGCCACGTTTCTTTTCACCTTTATTGTTTTTGCGGTTGTCGCGGCGTTTGTCTTTACCATAGTCTTTTTTATTGCGGCCATATTTGCCATCGCGGTTGTAGTCACGACGATTACGTGAATTGCCCCCACGACGATTATTTTTATTAAAGCCTTTTTTGCTAGGTGGTAATGGACGTTCTGGGGTAATCTTAACTGGAACCATATCGGCTGGGTCTTTAGCAATTGTTTTGACTAATAATGCTGCTAAATCTTGTGCAGAATATTCTTCTAACAATTCTTCAGCCGCTTGCATGTAACGGTCCAAGCCATTTTCATCCATTTTCGCTTCAATTTCTTCCATCGCTTGGCCTAATTGACCTTTGAAGGCTTCTTTTTCGGTTGGTGGACGTAATGGTGTCATGCGTTTTTTGGTTAAGTTTTCGATGACGTGTAAGTAACTCATTTCGTTTGGTGTGACAAAAGTGACAGACACACCCATCTTACCAGCACGACCTGTACGACCAATGCGGTGAACATAGCTTTCAGGATCTTGTGGGATATCATAGTTATAAACGTGGGTCACACCAGAAATATCTAAACCACGAGCGGCCACATCTGTTGCGACTAAGATATCTAAATCACCATTTTTAAAACTACGTAAAACACTCATTCGTTTTTGTTGAGATAAATCTCCATGAATGCCTTCTGCTTTATAACCACGTGCTTCTAACCCTTTCGCTAATTCATCCACACGGCGTTTCGTACGACCAAAGACAATCGTTAATTCAGGGGTTTGCACATCTAATAAACGTGTCATGATATCAAATTTTTCATATTCTTTGGCACGTACAAAGAATTGCTCGATTAAATCAGCAGTCATTTCTTTGGTTTTAATACGTACATGTTCTGGATTTTGCATGAATTGCACACCGATATTTTTGATTTCTGGTGGCATGGTTGCTGAGAATAATAGCGTTTGACGTTGCTCAGGCACTTTAGAGATAATGGCTTCGATATCTTCTAAAAATCCCATGTTTAACATTTCATCTGCTTCATCCAAGACCAGCGTTTGCACAGTTGAAAGTTTTAATGTGTGACGGTTGATATGATCAAGCATTCGACCAGGTGTCCCAACAACGATATGGGGACGATTCTTTAATTGACGGATTTGGCGGTTAATATCCGCACCACCATAAACAGCTTGCACACGAATCTTTTTATCACGACCTAGACGATACAATTCTTCTTGTGTTTGAATCGCTAATTCACGAGTCGGCGCGATGACCAAGCCTTGCAATTGCGCATTGTTTGGATCAATCTTTTCTAACATCGGCAAACCAAAGGCAGCTGTTTTCCCGGTACCTGTTTGCGCTTGTCCAATCACATCGCGGCCTTCTAAAGCTAAAGGAATAGTCGCTTCTTGAATTGGGGTTGCCTCTTCAAATCCGCTACGTTCGATTGAAGATAATAATTCTTCTGATAAATTAAGTTCTGTAAATTTCAAATAAATCCTCCTAAATTGAGTAAACACTCGCTTAAATAGACGTTCATTTAGCATCTCGCTAGTCTATTTAAATTTTAGGCGATAAAACGATTGACAAATACTGCCAAATCATGGGTCTATACGTAAAGAAAAGGGCTAGGATAAAGATCTTAGCCCAATTATCTATCTATTAGAAAGTTCTACTTCCTACAATAAATTCTTTGCCAATTGTTTCATTGCACTTTTTTCCAACAAGTAGCATACCATAGTTTGAAAGTTTCAGCAAGTTTTCAAGCTTTTTCATTCGTTTTCTCAGTAGATTCTAACCTAAATGGCGATTAATCCTTCACCGTAGCCAAAACTTCGCGTAATTGTGCGACTGATTTAGCAAATTGAATTTTTTCTTTTGGATCTAGGCGAAGTTCGATAATTTCACGCACACCTTCTTGATTCACCACTGCTGGCACCCCAGTAAAGATGTCTTCTTCGCCAAATTCTCCATTTAAATAAGCAGAAACCGGTAAAATCGTATTTTCATTATTCAAAATGGCCTTTACAATCCTTGCAGTACTCATACCGATTCCGTAATAAGTCGCTTTTTTACGGTCAATGATTTCATAAGCGGCATTTTTTACTTTTTCGGCAATACCTTCTAAATCATCGACATTCAAATGTTCATTATTCACAATGTATTCTAAAATTGGTTTGGCTCCGACTGTGGTATGCGACCAAACAGCCACTTCACTATCACCGTGTTCACCAATGATATAGCCATGCACACTTCTTGGATCAAGGTGTAAACGTAACGCCAATTCTTTTCTAAAACGGGTCGTATCTAGTGTCGTACCAGTACCGATGACGCGATTTTTAGGAAGTCCTGAAGTTTGCCAAGCGATATACGTCAAAACATCTACAGGATTAGAAGCAATCACTAAAGAACCATCGAAACCACTCGCCATAATTTCAGTTACAATAGATTTCATGATTTTGGCGTTAATATCGACTAGTTCTAAACGTGTTTGCCCTGGTTTTTGATTCGCACCAGCCGTAATTACAACAATATCTGCCTCCTTACAATCGCTATAATCTCCAGACCAAACATTGACATTTTGACTACCCCATGCAACGCCATCTAGAAGGTCAAGTGCTTCTCCTTCTGCTTTTTCCTTATTGACATCAATTAACACTAATTCATTGGTGATGCCTTGATTAATCATAGAATAAGCAATACTTGTACCGACAAAACCTGTTCCCACTACTACGACCCGACGACTTGTTTTTTTCATGATTCATTCCTTCTTTTCTATGTATTATTTCTCTCAATTTTTCTTACAAGTCTATTTTATCACAAAGTTTCATTTATACATTTTTCTTCCCTTATAGCAACTATTCAAAAAAATAATGAAAGCTTATTCATGATACGTCCAGCCAAATTCTTCATGATAAATCATTTGTTTGCTCATGCCGCCATCGACAATCATTTCTTGTCCAGTAATGAAGCCGGCTTTTTGTGTATCGAGTAAAAACTCCGCCATCGCCACGATATCGGCTGGTACACCTACTCGTCTCACTAATTGTTGCGCATGGTCTTCACGTGAGAGCACGACTGCTTCTTGTGGAACTTGCCAATCTCTGGTCTCAATCCAACCAGGACTAATCGCATTCACGCGGATCTTTCCTGCTAAGCTATTGGCTAGAGCATGCACCATTGATAAAATCGCGCCCTTGGAAGTCACATAGGTTTCATTATCTGGCATGCTTTGATGATTTCGCGTAGAGGATAAAAAGATTGCTGCACCATCTTGCGTAAAATGATTTTGAAAAGCCGCCATCAAAGCATAACCCGCGACTACATTCACCTTCAACACCTCCAGTAAATCATTCGCACTCGCACCCGAAAGCAGTCCCTTACGATCGATTGCAGCATCATGAATAAAGGCATCGATTTCTTCCGACTGAGTTAAGACAAAATCCACAAACTGGGTCAAATCCTCTTCATTAGCTAAATCTCCAGTAAACAAATGCACATTTTCTTCCACATTCTGCCGTAAATCAGCTAAAGCCTTTTCATCAATATCCATGACAAAAACTTGCCAATTCTTTGCAAAGTGTTGAACCAAGGCACGGCCAATCCCACGCGCACCACCTGTAATTACGATTGATTTCACGCACATCACCTCTCATTTTCTTTTTCTTTAATTATAACACAGCTGCCTATTTTTGATGATTTTCACGCATTGAAAGCATAAAAAAACGCCCTAACCATTATAGCTAGAGCGTTTCTTGATTATTCAGTTAAAAGACCGACTAATTCAGATAACTGCATGCCGTTGCTTCCTTTCAGAATGACACTATCTGTTGGTTTTATTTCTTGTTTCACTTGTTCTAAAAAGGCTTGTCGTTGTGCTGGAATAAAGTAAGCATGAGGCACATTCAATTCAGTTAGACGATTGGCTAGTGATTGCATTTGTTCGCCATAAAGATAGACAAAATCGTAACGGCCAACAATTGCTTCAGCCATACTTGCATGCATCGCTAAACTATCCGGACCTAATTCCAACATATCCGCTAATACCGCAATTCGGCGACCTGGTAAAGTCAGTCGTCCAAAGCTTTCAAGTACAAGACGCATAGCTGTTGGATTGGCGTTATAAACATCGCTTAAGAGTTTTGCCCCATTTTTCGCTTGTAACCACTGTGTGCGATTTTTGGTTAATTCCACTTGAGCCAAACCATTTTTGATTTGTTCGCGGGAAAGTCCTAAATAACGACCCACACCATAAGCAATTAAAGCATTTTTGACATTATAACCACCTAAAACTGGAATGACAAAGGTTTCTCCATTGACAACAAAGGATGTACTTTCACTGGTTTCATTGGTAATGGTTGCTTGTAAATCGCCTTGTGCCAAGCCAAATGTTTGTACTTCTTGGCTGATTGGTGCAATCAAGTCTGTCAGTAAAGGCTCATCTGCTGGCACAAAAAGGGCGCCATCTTGCGCTAGCCCATCCACAATTTCCATTTTCGCTTTAGCAATATTTTTCCGTGAACCTAAATTTTCTAAATGTGCTTCTCCAATTAAAGTGATAGCCGCCACATCTGGTTGTCCTAGTTGACTGAGAAAATGAATTTCACCCGCATGATCCATTCCCATCTCCAAGATTAACACTTCTGTATCGCTTGGCATATGAAGCATCGTATAAGGTACACCTAAATCATTATTGTAATTGCCTTGAGTTTTATAGGTACGATATTTTTGCGCTAATACACTAGCCGTCATATCTTTGGTGGTTGTTTTCCCATTTGAACCGGTAATTGCCACCGTTTTTGGGCCGATTTTTTGTTTGTAATACTGTGCGAGCGTTTGAAAAGCTTTCGTGACATCTTCAACGGGTAAAACCACTAAATCACTCGGTACCTCTACTCTATCTTTTTGCCATAAAGTGACGATTGCGCCATTTTCTTTTGCTGCATGAACAAAATCATGGCCATCGCGCGTTCCAGGAAGTGGCACAAACAAGCCATCTTTTTCAATTTTACGGCTATCAAACTCCACGCTAGAAATTTCTCGCTCATCTACTATGCCAGAAACACTTAAGACTTGTGCTATTTCTTTAATTGTTAATTTCATTTTTCTTTGTCTCCAATCTGTTAAGGTTACTAAATAGTCACCTGCTAACTTTCAATGAAAAACACCTCTGCAAGATGGCTGCAAAGGTGTTTGGGATATTGATTTTACAGTTTATCGCCATCGGGAGCTTCTGTAATTAAGGTTTGGCGTTGATTAAAGCGATTCAAACCTAGCTGAATTAACTCTTCAATTAAATCGCCATAAGGTAAGCCCATTTTTTCCCAAAGGCTTGGATACATACTAAATTGTGTAAATCCAGGCATTGTGTTTAATTCATTTAAGAATAATTCGTTCTTATTGGTTAAGAAGAAATCACAACGACTTAATCCTGAGCCACCAAGCATAGTATAAGCTTTTTTAGCATATTCCTGCGCTTTTTGTTGGACTTCATCAGGTACTTGTGCTGGAATTTGCATCACAATTTTATTGTCGATATATTTTGAATTATAATCGTAAAAAGCGACATCTTTAACAATTTCACCCGCCATAGTTGTACGAACATCTTCATTCCCTAAAACGGCGACTTCGATTTCACGGGCTTCAATTCCTTGCTCGATAATGACCCGTGTATCATACAAGAAAGCTTCATTTAAAGCTGCTTCTAATTCTTCGCGGTTTTCGGCCTTAGAAATTCCCACGCTTGAACCCATATTCGCCGGTTTGACAAACATTGGGTATAATAAGGAACCTTCGCAATGTTCAAAGATTAATTGTGGATTTTGTTTCCATTGCATGGCTAACACTGGAACATAAGGCACTTGTGGAATGCCACCTGCCTGTAAGACATATTTGGTCATGATTTTATCCATGCCACACGCACTGGCAAGAACTCCTGTACCGACATAAGGCATCTTCAAAGTTTCTAAAAATCCTTGAATCGTCCCATCTTCGCCATTTGGTCCATGTAAAAGTGGGAAAACAATTGTCCCTTCTTCTTTAATCGCACCTGGGTTGATAATTTGACCCGTTTTACCTTCACCTTCCCAAGTTAAGTGCAAGACTTCTTGGCTTTCAGGTTTTTGTGTTAATAACGGTCCTTTTACCCATTGACCATTTTTGGTAATATACACTAATTGAACTTGATAATAATCATAGTAAATTGCGTTTAAGACGGAAAATGCTGATAAAATCGAAACCTCATGTTCAGCACTTTGTCCACCATATAGTAATGTGATCTTCACAAAAATTTCCTCCTATTAATCTGGTGTCTTGCTAAAAACGCCTTGTCTATGGTATTTTATCACAATTTTAAGTCCTTAACAAACAAAAATAAATAAACATCTTCAAAACCGCTTATTCGAATGTGATCATGTCCTATGTAGATAGCAGTACAAAATGTCCCAAAATGATGTTCAAGTGCGCCAAGGTATAAATATTTTTCCTAATAATGATTCACCAAGCTAAGGCAAAAACAAGCAAATAAAAAAGCTTAGTCAGAAAATACCAACTAAGCGAGAAAAAATTTCAAAAATGATTACATCCGTTAAACGTATACAATAAAATAGACGCAAAAGGTTATTAAAGACGGTTAGTAATTCTCATTTCTGGGGGTGGTGCTTATGAGTGTAATAACTCTACAACGTATTCTAAAGAAAGGAAATTGCGCAATGTCTGTTTATGAAGCACTAAGTTTAATGATTGCTTTTGCGACGTTAATCGTGCTAGTGAACAATAAAAACAATAAAAAATAGCCGTCCTAAAACTTTGGCGAGTTAACGGCTATTTCAATATAGTTATATCGCTATCCGTCTTCAAACGGTGCTAACCTTTTTCTATTTACAATATATCATGTTTAGAGAAGAGGTGCAAGCGATGCAAACAGAAAATAAACACTGTCACACCTTCAGAAAAATTCCTTACCACGCTATCATCAAAAATCTTCTTACTACATTCCGTTCATTCAAAAAATCTAGCTCAATTTAAACTTGACAGTGAACTACTCACCACTTAGCTAAACCTAACGGTTCTTAACGCTTGAAGTGGGAGCTTCTTGGGAATAGAGCATACTTGATAGCTTATTTCTTCACTAACAGCGGTTTCTCTTATTTACCAAGCTATCCCCGTAGTTCCTACGGTTTTTTGATTGTGCCTAAGCTGAAGTTTGTATTCTTAGACCTTCGATCAGTATATTGATACTAGCGTTGATATCACGGTCATGATGAGTATGACAAATAGGGCAAGTCCATTCTCGAATATCGAGCGATTTCTTGCCATCTTTATGTCCGCACTCTGAACAAATCTGACTAGACGGAAACCACTGATCCACTTTGATGATTTCACGTCCATACCAGTCTGCTTTGTATTGCAACTTAGCCACAAAGCTAGACCAAGATACATCAGAAATACTTCTTGCTAATTTATGATTTCGCAACATACCTTTTACGTTTAAGTCTTCAATACAGATAATATCGTGATTTTTGATAATTTCTGTACTTAACTTATTCAGAAAATCAGTACGTTGATTCATTACTTTTTCATGTAATCTAGCTACTTTGCGTTTTTGTTTTTGGTAATTTTTAGCTTCAGATAAAGGGATACCTTTGTTCTTAGCTAATAAGGCACGCTTAGATAACTTACGTTGTTCACGTTTTAATTTCTTTTCCATTTTGGACGTGAATCTATTATTATCAATTTTTTGCCCATCTGAAAGAATCGCAAAGTCTGTAATACCTAAGTCAATGCCAATTGCAGAATTGGTTTTAGGTAACTCGTTAATTTCTTCTTTACATAGCAAAGAAATATAGTATTTACCGCTAGCATGACGTGATATTGTAGCAGATTTAATCCTCCCTTTTGGTTGTCTATGAAGCTTAATTCTTACTAATGATTTCAATTTAGGAACTTTTATGAATTTACTATCAATCAAAGCAACTGTACCATTTTGATTATTCGTTGTATAACTCTGAACAGGATTTTTCTTACTTTTGAAACGTGGAAAGCCAACAGATTTATCCCGAAAAAAATTCTTGTATGCTTTATCTAAATTAAGTTGGGCATTGGCCAAAGCGAGGCTATCGACTTCTTTCAGAAATGGAAATTCTTTCTTATATTTAGCCGGTGTTGGAAAAGTCATTTTTTTAGAAGGATCATTTTTAACTTCTTCATATGCTTTTTTTCGATCATTAAGCATTAGATTGTAGACCTTACGAACGCAGCCGAAAGTTTTGGCAAAGAAGATTTCTTGTTCCTCTGTTGGATAGATTCTGAATTTGTACGCTTTTAGTCGTTCCACAAAGTTCACCTGCTTTCTATTTATGATTGTTTCCTTGATTTTGGATGTATTTCTTTATCACATCAATTGGTGCTCCACCAGTCGTCAACAGACAAAAACTTTTAGACCAAAACTGTTCTTTCCAAAGAAACTGTTTGACTCTTGGAAAATCACGTTTTATCAATCTTGAACTAGCGCTTTTATAGGCGTTGAT
>CAMMST010000066.1:0-10553 GCA_946499615.1 Enterococcus cecorum
ACCTAATAATTCTTCCATCGCACGTTCTGGATGGGGCATCATTCCTAAGACATTCCCTTTTTCGTTACAAATTCCAGCAATATTTTCAACTGAACCATTAATATCTTCTTCATATGTAAAGACGATTTGGTTATTGGCTTTTAGTTTGGCTAAAGTTTCTTCATCACAATAATAATTACCTTCACCGTGAGCGACAGGAATTTGAATCACTTCATCTTTTTGATATTCGCTGGTAAATTTTGTTTCATTATTGACCACTTTTAAGCCAACCGTTTTACAGACAAAGTGTAAGGAACGATTACGAATCAAGCTCCCAGGAAGTAAACCAGCTTCCGTTAACACTTGAAATCCATTACACGTACCAAAAACCATCTTGCCTTCATTAGCGAAACGAATCACTTCAGACATAATATTTGAAAAACGAGCAATCGCACCACATCTTAAGGCATCACCATAAGAAAAGCCTCCAGGTAAAAAGACCCCATCAAAACCTTCTAAACTTGTTGCATCATGTCGGACATATTCTGCCTCTGCACCACAGACATTTTTGATTGCCCATAACATATCCAAATCACAGTTGGAACCAGGAAATACAATCACTGCAAATTTCATGTTAAGCTTCCTCCACATCCATGATTTCGAATCGATAAGTTTCCATGTTGACATTTGCTAATAATTTATCACAAGCTTCTTCAATCACTTCTTCTACTGGACGCGTACCAGGATTAACTTGCATTTCGAAATATTTACCAATTCTAACCTCTTCAATTTCGCTATAACCCATGCGATGTAATGCTCCTTTAACCGCCTCACCTTGAGGATCTAAAACAGACTCTTTATAAGTAACATAAACTTTTACAAAAACCATGATTGTACTCCTTTATTAATTATTTTCAATTCTACGTAAAACTTCTTGATAAACTGGGACTAAATCACCTAAATCACGACGATAAATATCTTTGTCTAAATGATCATTGGTATGAACATCCCACAAACGACAAGTATCCGGTGAAATCTCATCTGCCAATAAAATCTCGCCTTCTTTTGTACGTCCAACTTCAATTTTAAAATCAATTAATCGAATATCTAAAGTTAAGAACCACGCCTTTAAGACTTCATTGACTTTTAGTGCCAATGCTTTGATTTGATCAATTTCTTCTTGAGTCGCAATATCTAATACTAAGACATGTTGATCATTAATAAACGGATCATCCAGACGGTCTTCTTTATAATAAAATTCAACGATTGGAAAACTTAGAGGTGTTCCTTCCTTAATATCTAAACGTTTTGAAAAACTTCCAGCAGCTACATTCCGAACAACGACTTCTAATGGAATAATTTTTACCTTTTGAATCAATTGTTCGGTTTCAGAAATTTTGCGAATGAAGTGACTAGGCACACCATTTTCTGCCAATTTGTCAAAAATAAGCGAAGTAATCTGGTTATTCATCGCTCCTTTACCTGAAATTGCATCTTTTTTCAAACCATTCAGTGCCGTCGCTTGATCCATATACTCCGCTAATATTACATCTTCTTCATCTGTACTATACAATTTTTTAGCCTTGCCTTCATAAAGCAGTTCTAGCTTTTCCATTTCGCACCTCGAAAATCATCATATTTATGAACGTATTATTCATCTATTCACATTCTATGTTACTTTCAAAAGATTTTCAATAATTTATTTATATTTTACACTTGTTTTCTATTTATTGTTCGTGTTTTTATCGATATCATTCAGTAAAACATTTTACACAAACTAATAAAATAGACGAATGATTTCTAGTAATCATTCGTCTATTTTAAGTTATTCGCCTAAACCAACTCGTTCGAAGATGGTGTCGACATTTTTCAGATGATAGTGGTAATCAAAAGCATCATCTAAATCTTCTTTGGTTAAATGCGACATAATCGTTTCATCCGCTTCAAGAAGTGGACGGAAATCACGCTGTTCATCCCATGATTTTGCAGTATTTGGTTGGACTAAATCATACGCTTGTTCACGTGTTAAGCCCTTATCGATTAATTTAAGCATCACACGTTGACTATAAATTAAACCAAATGTCGCATTCATGTTACGTTTCATATTTTCTGGGAATACCGTTAATTTTTCAACAATATTACTAAAGCGATGCAACATATAATCTAATAAAATCGTCGTATCCGGAATAATAATCCGTTCAGCTGATGAATGAGAAATATCGCGTTCATGCCATAAAGAAACATTTTCATAGGCAGTTATCATATGTCCACGAATCACACGAGCAAGACCGGCCATATTTTCTGAGCCGATTGGATTGCGTTTATGTGGCATAGCTGAAGAACCTTTTTGACCTTTAGCAAAGAATTCTTCCACTTCACGTGTTTCAGATTTTTGTAACCCACGGATTTCAGTTGCAAACTTTTCAATACTTGTCGCAATCAAAGCCATTGTAGCTAAATATTCTGCGTGTAAATCACGAGGTAAGACCTGTGTAGAGATTTCTTGCGGACGAATTTGTAGCTTTTCACAGACATAACTTTCAACGAATGGTGGGATATTGGCAAAAGTCCCTACTGCACCACTGATTTTACCGGCTTCAACCCCTTTAGCTGCATGTTCAAAACGTTCGATATTGCGTTTCATTTCAGAGTACCATAAAGCCAGTTTTAACCCAAAAGTTGTTGGCTCTGCGTGAACACCATGGGTACGACCCATCATCACTGTATATTTGTGTTCTTTGGCTTTTTTAGCAATCACATCAGTTAAGCGTTGTAAGCCCACACGTAAGATATCGTTTGCCTGACGAATAAGGTAACCATAAGCAGTATCCACGACATCCGTAGAAGTTAAGCCATAGTGTACCCATTTACGTTCTTCGCCTAATGATTCTGAAACTGCACGTGTAAAAGCAACCACATCATGACGAGTTTGTTCTTCAATTTCTAAAATACGATTGATATCAAAAGTTGCATTGGCACGAATCTTTTGCACATCTTCTTTTGGAATTTCACCAAGTTCGGCCCAGGCTTCATCAGCTAAAATCTCCACTTCTAACCATGCTTGATAACGATTTTGATCAGTCCAAATACGACCCATTTCTTCTCTAGTATAACGTGGTAACATTACTCTTCTCCTTTAATCCCAAATATTGGTTTGTTGAATTTCTTTTAATGTATCTTCTATATTTTCAGTCAAGATGGTAATATGCCCCATTTTTCGACCGGTTTTCACTTCTTTTTTGCCATAATCATGAAATTGCCAAGATGGTTTTTCCAAAATTAATTGACGACATTTTTCATGATGTTGTCCTAAAATATTTACCATCACAGCTGGGGATAATAATTTCACATCAGCTAAAGGCCATCCGCAAATACCTCGAATATGCATATCAAACTGACTCATATCACAAGCTTCAATGGAATAATGTCCTGAATTATGTGGACGAGGGGCTAATTCATTGACATAAATGCTGCCAGTTTCAGTTAAGAACATCTCAATGCCTAGTACCCCATGTAAATTTAAGGCTTGAGCAATTTCTAAAGCAATACGCTGTGCTTCTTTTGCCACCTCTGGATCAATACGAGCAGGTGCAATTGTCTCATGTAAAATATTATCATGATGAATATTTTCAACCACTGGAAATGGAATATATTCTTTCCCATTACCGGCCACCATCACAGAAATTTCTTTTTCAAATGGAATCCAAGCCTCTAATTCACAAGTACCTTCACGCAATAAATCCATTGACGGTGCTAAATCCTTCACCCCGTATAAGACATATTGCCCTTTGCCATCATATCCACCACGAGTCGTTTTAAGCACACATGGATAACCAATCCCTTCAATTGCATCTGGAATATCACTTGGGTGGATAATTGTTGCATATGGGGCTATTACGACATTATTTGCTTCTAAAAAGGCTTTTTCTAATAGACGGTCTTGGGTAATCGCTAAAAGATCTGTCCCTTGTGGAATATAGCTAATTGGTAAAATGGCATTTAAACTTTCCACACTAACATTTTCAAATTCATAGGTAATCACGGCACAACGACGAGCCATTTCTTCTAACGCCATGGTATCGTCATAACTTGCCACAATATGCCAATCTGCCACCTGTGCAGCCGGACAATCAGCAGTTGGGTCTAACACACCTACACGAAAACCCATTTTTTTCGCACTTAAGCTCATCATCCGCCCTAATTGACCACCACCAACAATTCCGATGGTCTCTCCAGGCATAATCGGTTTAAACAAGCTGATCACTACTTTCTTTGACTATTTTTTCAGAATTCAAACGTTTTTCCTGAATTTTTTCTGCTATCTTTAAATCATACATGGAAAGCATCTCAACTGCAAGTATTCCTGCATTAGTTGCCCCAGCTTTTCCAATAGCAGTCGTCGCAACAGGTACGCCAGCTGGCATCTGTACAATGGATAAAAGCGAATCTAATCCATTCAAGGCACGCGATTGTACGGGTACACCAATCACTGGCAATGTACATTTCGCCGCAATCATCCCTGGCAAATGAGCCGCACCACCAGCACCAGCAATAATTACCTTAATGCCACGTTGTCTAGCATTTTCAGCAAATTCAAACATCAAATCTGGTGTCCGATGCGCAGAAACGACTTTTTTCTCATACGCAACACCATATTCGTCTAACACCTCACACGCATTTTTCATTGCTTCCCAATCGGAAGTACTCCCCATGACAACAGCTACAACAGGTTCCATTGATTTTGCTCCTTTTAATAAAGATTTCACATATATTCTAACAAGCAAAAACAGTTAAGTCAAAACAAATTCGAATAATATCTTACATTTCTTCAAAATAGTTCGTAAATAAAAAGACCCACTGTAAACACAATGAGTCTTCAAACAATTAAGCTTTTTCTTTTAATCCATGAAAGAGTAGATTTAAAATAATTGCAGTAATACTACTCATCACAATCCCATTACCGGTAAACATTTGTACGGTTTGTGGTAAATGTTGGAATAAGGTTGGTAAGCTATTAAATCCTAGACCTAAACCAATAGATAAAGCTACGATTAATAAATTCTTATCATCTTCAAAATTCACTTTAGACAACATACGCATTCCTTGCACAGCCACCATCCCGAACATGACTAACATCCCACCACCTAATACAGGTTCTGGAATGATTTGGGCCACAGCACCCACTTTAGGGAATAAACCTAAAATAATTAAGAAGAAAGCTGAGAAGTAAATCGGACGTGTGGATTTAATTCCTGATAATTGTACTAACCCAACATTTTGTGAAAATCCCGTATATGGGAAAGTATTAAAGATACCCCCTAGGATAACGGCTAAACCTTCCGCACGATACCCACGTTTTAAATCTTCTTCACCAATATTTTTTCCAGTAATGTCTCCAAGTGCGAAATATACACCCGTTGATTCGACCATGCTAATCGTTGAAATAATAATCATCAAAAGAATCGACCATACATCAAATTTTGGCATACCAAAGTAAAATGGTTGCGGAACATGGAAAATCGGTGCATGACCAATGGCTGAAAAACTCACATTGCCCATCAAACAAGCTAAAATTGTACCACCAACTAAACCAATTAAAACTGAAATCGAACGTAAAAATCCTTTCGCAAAGGCTTGTACACCTAAAATTAAAAGAATCGTTACGGCGGCTTGAATTAAACTTGCTGGATCCCCAAAAGTTTTGGCACTTGCATCGCCACCGCCCATCTTAGTAATCGCTACTGGAATCAAGGTTAAGCCAATGACCGTAATGACCGTTCCCGTAACAATTGGTGGGAATAATACTTTCACTTTTGAGAATAAACCGGCAATCAATACGACATAAATTCCAGCCGCAATAATTGAACCATAAATGGCCCCAACACCATTTTTAGAACCAATAATGATTAATGGCGAAACGGCTTGAATCGCACAGCCTAAAACCACCGGTAAACCAATCCCAAAAAAATTAGTCACCGTTAATTGTAATAAAGTTGCCACCCCACACATAAAAATATCAATCGAGATTAAATATGTCATTTGTGCTTCATCAAATCCTAAGCCCATCCCGATTAATAAAGGCACTGCGACGGCTCCTGCATACATCGCAAGTAGATGTTGTAACCCTAAAATTGCTGCTTTTCCATTTTGCACTTGATTCATTTTTCTAAGCGTCTCCTTCAATAAATGTAATTTTGCCGTTTTCAAGCGATGAAATACGAGCAAGGGAAACGACTTTAACCCCTATCTCTTCTAATAATTCGCGTCCAGGTTGGAAAGATTTTTCGATTAATATTCCAATTCCTTCAACACTCGCATTGGCTTGACGACATAATTCAATCAGCCCTTTTGCCGCTTGACCATTTGCAAGAAAATCATCAATAATTAATACTTTATCTTCTTTTGATAAGAATTTACGAGAAATCGAAACCGTACTAGTCACTTGTTTCGTAAATGAATAAACTTCTGTCGTTAGCAATTCTTCATTCATTGTTAAACTTTTTGACTTGCGGGCATAAATCATTGGAACACCAAATTTTTGGGCAGTATACACAGCTGGTACAATACCTGAAGCTTCAATCGTCACTACCTTAGTAATCCCTGCTTCTTTAAATGCTTGATAAAAACTTTCGGCAATCTCCTCCATCAATACTGGATCAACTTGGTGGGTAATAAAAGCATCCACTTTCAAGACATCTCCATTTAAAATATTGCCATCTTTTTGAATACGATCAACTAATGCTTGCATGCTCTAACTCCTTTATCTTTTCATCCTCCATTCAACGCATTGAGAAATAAAAATAAAACAGCACCCTTTTACCTAAAAGCAAAAAAGCGCTGTTTTATCAACAAACGTTTATTTGCTTATAGTCCAATATTTACGGCATTGGGTAGAAACTGTTGTCCTTATTACAACTTTATATAAGCGTTAAATTATGAAAAACTTTTACATCATTATGAACCATTTTCATGAAATATTCAATCGATTTGCATGAATTTCTTTAAAAATGATAAAATTCTAATCAAGGAGCCTCATAAATGTTCGTGTTTTAAAAAAAAAAGCCTCCCTGATAAATTCAGGAAGACTTTAGTATTATTGATCATATTGTTGCAAATCATGAGCCTCAATCACTTGAATAATTTTTTCCGCATAAGTTGGATCAGTCGCATAACCTGCTTGTTGTAAGGCATAGGCAGCTGTTTTATAGTCTTGTGCTTGTAACACGGGCTGGTATTTATTCTTGTCCCAATCAACGCCATTCACAAAAAGCAGCGCATGGTCATCCATTGAAGCTTCATCAGATTCATAAACTTTAAAATCACCTTGAATCGTGACCCACTGTTCATTCACATACTCTTTGGTAGATAAAGTCACCTTGTTTTGATCACCAAAAGCTTTAATCCCAAATAAATTATGATACTTACTCGCAAGTTCACTTTTACCCCAATTTGACTCTAAGATAGCCTGCCCTAAAGTAATACTTGGCAAGACCCCATATTGTTTTTGTAATTCTTTAGCATGCGGAGCTAGACGGTCAATAAATGCCTGTCTAGCCACCTCAGGATCTTCGGGCTGTGCTTGCGTTTCTGGCGTCGGTGTCGTTAATTGTGATAAAGCGAAAGTAAAGGTTAAAAAAATAATAATACAGGCCAATAACATGACTGGCACCATATTTTGTTTTCTCTTTTTTAGCTTTTTCTTCTTCATCTGACCCCCGTTAATTTTCTTCGATTTGCTCATCAAACCAGTCCAATAATTTTATTTGATCACTTGCAAGTTGTTTTTGTAAACGCGCAGGAACTCTGAAGGTTAAAATATCATCATAGCCCCATTCTTGATAATCCAAACGAACCGCAAGAAGTAAGGCTTGTGTTTCTTGATTTTGGTTGCTTTCTTCAACGATTTCAACTTTTGCTAATTGGTGATTCATCCATTTACTAGCAATTAAATATTTCATTTTGCGATATTCTTTGACGGCAATTCCGCGTTTTTCAGGATAAACCACCGTTTGACGCAACACTTTTTGGAATAACATCCATTCATAATCGGTAAACAAGTTCTTTAACTTTTGGGTATTTTCTGCACTTAAGGAACACTTTCCTTGTTTGAAATCATTCCAAGCCTCTTCATCAATTCCTAGTTGCGTTTGATAAAAGACTTTCTCAGAATAATATTTTTCCTTAATTACATCTAATAATATCATTAAATAAACATCGCTCATATCATCACGTCCTTATCATCTATTGTAATCTTTTTTGAAAAAATTGCGAATATATACACTTATCTTTAATAAAGCTTTAGATTTTCTGTTCATGTTGGTAAAAGATGGCTTTGATTTCTACAAAACTACGAAATGACTGCAAAAATTGAAATAACAAGGCACGGTTTTCAAATTCTTCGCGCGTTTGTGGCAATGGTTTTTGACGATAATTTTGATAGACAGCTTCAATCTGCCATAAAATTAACTTGCCATCATTTTCTTCAGCAAAATTCTCAGCTGTCGAAATGAGTACTTTGCGCAACTCATCTACAAATAAACCATCAATATCAATTTCGATTAACAAATTGACCATGTCCCGTAAAATTCTAAGCTGGGCCAAACGCATCGAAAAATATTCTGAATAATAATCTTCTTCATTGAGCCATTGGTTTTTTTGATGAATATGTGCCTGATTGAGTGCTGACCGTAATTTTGCCCGCAAATCTAAGCAATCATCATCTAAAGGAGCCATTTTTTCTAGATTTAAATGGGCAGCCATCGCAAAAATGATTGTCCGAAAATCTTCTTCAATTGCTTTGATATCTTCTTTTAATTGTTTTTCATTATCTGGCATGTATAGATTCAATAATAACGCCAATCCCACACCAATGGTCATAAGCAGCGTTTCATTAAAAATCATTTGCCACGAAAAGCTCTTCTCTACTAGAAAATGCGTAATTAAGACAGAATTCACCACAATCGCATCTGCTAGATTAAAACGTACAGACAGAGGAATAAATACGAGTAAAAAGACACCAAATGCCCATGGATGAAACCCTAGTGTCGTAAAACAAATAAAAGATAAAATAATGGCTAATCCTAAAGAAAGGACACGTCCTAAGCCAGATTTCAGTGATGTTTTTTTCGTATTTCCCACACTTAATATGGCAATAATTCCTGCAGCTGTTGCATATAATAAATGAAGTTGTGTGGCTATCAGAATTGCTAAGACACTCGCAATCACCGTTTTAATCGTTCGTAAACCAATTTTCATAACTATCCTCCGAACTCTTTTTGTTCATCATAGACGATAATTAAGATTTTTTCAATTCACAATGTCAATAAAAAAAGACGGAGGAAAATCCCCCGCCAAAGTAAGTCAACTTATTTTTCAAAACGTTTTTGACCATCTAAATAAGTAGCTACTAAATTCATTTCCTTATCTAACACGATAAAGTCAGCTGCACGTCCTTTTTGAATTGAACCACATTGATCAGCAATATTACAACTTACCGCAGGAATATAACTTGCCATCATCACTGCTTGATATGGAGTTGCCACACCCCATTTCACCACATTGCGCATACCTTCATACAATTTCAAGATACTACCGGCAAGATTTCCTTCTTTCATGCGTGCCGTTCCATTAGCCACAACAACTGGGAATTCACCAAGAATATAATCCCCATCAGGCATTCCACCAGCCATCATACAGTCAGTAATTAAAGCTACTTTATCATAGCCGATTGTTTGTACTAATAATTCCACTGCTTTAGGATGCACATGATGCCCATCTGCAATCAATTCCGCAAAGATTTCCTTCACAGTTAACATCGCTCCGACCATCCCAGGTTCACGATGATTTAACCCACGCATTCCGTTAAATGCATGAACAAAGACACTAGCGCCAGCATCCACTGCTTTTGTTGCTTCTTTTAAGGTCGCATTACTATGACCTAAAGCAACCACGACACCTTCATTCGTAATTGTTTCAACAAATTCTTCGACACCTTCACGTTCAGGCGCTAAAGCAATTTTCTTAATTAAATGACCACTTGCTTCTTGCCATTCATGGAACACTTCAAGCGATGGATCTGAGAAATAACTTGGATTTTGTGCACCCTTATGTTCTTCTGTGAAAAATGGTCCTTCAAAGTAAATCCCTTGAATCTTTGCACCATCGACTTCATCTTTTACCGCACGAATTGTCTTAGAAACAGCTAACAAACGTTCACGGCTAGAAGTTAAAGTCGTTGGTAGGAATGAAGTCACCCCACATTCCAATAAAGCAGCAGACATGACTTTAATACCTTCTGGATCATTATCCATTACATCATGATTTTTATACCCATGAATATGTGTGTCTACCAAACCTGGCGCTATCCACTTATCAGCATAATCAATGATTGTCGCATTTTCAGGTTTTTCTTCTAAGTAAGCACCAAACTTGCCATCCTTAATTTCTAAGTAACCGCCTTCTTTTACACCTGTTGTAAAGAAAAATTTTTGAGCATGAATGTATTCTGTCACTTGTCGCACTTCCCTTTTAATCAAATTACACTTATAACATACGCCTTTTTAGCTAAAATGTCA
>CAMMST010000067.1:0-9863 GCA_946499615.1 Enterococcus cecorum
TTTCGACGAAAAAATTTTTGAATTATTTTTGCTTTTCTATTGACATTCTGGGTAGATAGTGTTGTGTAACCGTTACAAACTTGATAAAATAAATTAAAAGTAACAATTATGAATGAACTAAGTGAGGTGTAACTGCATGAAAATAACGACTGAAAGATTACTACTCAGACCATGGGAAGATAGCGATGCGGCAAATCTATATCAATATGCCAAAGACCCACAAGTTGGTCCGCGAGCAGGGTGGCCACCACACACAAGCCAAGCCCAAAGTTTAGAAATCATTCAGACCGTGCTGCGTGATCCATATTCTTTTGCTGTATGTCTAAAGGAAAACGGAGAAATGATTGGTGCTATTGGATTTCATGACTCTCATTCGCCACACATTCATCCTGAAAATCATGAAAAAGAGTTAGGATACTGGTTAGGCGTACCGTTTTGGGGACAAGGACTCATGCCAGAAGCAATCGAGGCGATGTTGGCTTTTGGGTTTGAAGAATTACTACTAAATGCGATTTGGTGTGGCTACTATGAAGGAAATGAACAATCCAAACGCGCACAAGAAAAATGCGACTTTACCTACCACCATACACTCGAAAATGTCGATGTGCCTCTACTAAAGGAAGTCCATACCGAGCATTTCACGCGATTAACCAAAGAAGAATGGCAAGCGAAAAGAGGAAAATAAAATGGACCGACTCACAAAATTTGAAGCGATGTTAAATGAAATCATGACCACAGCTGCAAAAGAAAAACAACAAATGGATGCACTCAAATTAGCCGGTAAAGAAAAAAGCGCAACTTATCGACAACTGATGGCCAACCGTTTAATGTACACGCGAATGATAGGACTATATAAACATTATGGATTGGTGGAAGAATAATGGACTATATCATTTTCCCATCTGATTATTTTGATGGAAAGCAAGTTGAAGCAGAATACCTTAGCGAATATCAAGCTTGTCAGACAGAAATTCAAGCTTTCATTTTTAATTATGAAAAATTTTTTGAAGAAAACCGCCTAATCTTGAATCAAGTAAACCTTGAGCCCGGTAAAGCAGTCTATCGTGGTTGGATGATGACACCGAAACAATACCAATCTTTTTATTCGCAATTAAGAGATAAATATCAGATTGAATTATTAACTTCACCTGAGCAGTACGAACAATTTCATTTATTTCCAAACATTTATCCAGAATTGATAGAAGATACGCCCAAAATGTTGACCTTTCCATTAGGGACTAAGGTAGATATAGAAAAAATTCGTTCTCAGATGTCGGAGTTTATGATTAAGGACTATGTAAAATCAGCAAAAGGGACCGAATTACCAAGCCGTATCTCTAGTGCGATTTCCCAGCAACAATTAGATGAGTATCTTGAAATTTTTTATTGTTATCGCGGGGATTTACTAACAAGTGGAGTCTGTATCAAAGAGTATGTTGAGTTAAAAACATTAAATGGCCGACATAATGAATATCGAGTATTTTATGCGAATGGGGATATCATTAGTATTACTGAATCAATAGCAAATGATGAGTTTACCACGCAGCCACCTAGAGAATTAGTTGAAAAATACCAACATTTACCAGGTCCATTCTATACCGTGGACTATGCCGAATTGGCTGATGGCTCGTGGATAGTCATTGAAGCTGGCGATGGTCAAGTATCAGGATTGAGCGACCATCAAGATAGAGTAGCGTTTATGGAGAGTTTATGTGATTAAATTCATATTATTTTCTTGAAATTTAGTCGATAAAATGTAAAAATATTTCTATTGATTAAATTTTTGGGGGAAGTTATGTCAGATTTAAAACTTACACCTTTTGTGAAATGGGCTGGAGGTAAAAAACAATTACTTGAAAAATTACTTGAGAAAATGCCTTCAGACTATAATACATATTATGAACCATTTATCGGAGGAGGAGCAGTTCTACTTGGCTTGCAACCTCACTCAGCGGTTATTAATGATGTGAATGAGCAATTGCTAAATGTGTATCATCAAATCAAGAGTGATGAAATTGCTCTGATAAATAAAATAAATGAGCTTGATTCAGTTGTATGTGATAAAGATTTTTATCTAAGTATACGTGCGAAATACAATGAGAAGATTCAGCATTCAATTTTTGATACAGAATGTGCAGCTTATTTTATTTGGATTAATAAGCATTGTTTTAATGGCTTATATCGAGTGAATTCAAAAGGACTATTTAATGTGCCGTATAATAATAAACAAACAGGTGCTTCAATTGATGAAGATAATATCTTAAACATTGCAAATTTCTTGCGTTCAAGCAATATTAAAATTCAACATGGTGATTTTGAACAAGCATGTGCAAATGTTTCTTCAGGAGACTTTGTATATTTTGATTCACCATATGTACCAGCAAGTAATACAGCAAACTTTACTACATACACGAAGGATGGCTTTAGTTATGAGGATCATGTGCGTTTAGCAAATTTGTTTAAAAAGCTTGATGGTGAAAATGTGAAGCTTATGTTGAGTAATCATAATGTGCCATTGGTTCATGAACTTTATGAAGGATATAATATTGAAGTAGTCGATGTAAGACGAAATATTAATAGTAAAGCTAATAAACGAGTTGGTAAAGAAGTAATAATAACTAATTATTAAGAGGTTAAAATTGGATTTAGAGAATTATTTTCAAAAACAGATTAAAGTCGCCCTAAATGATGAACAGTCTGTTTTAGTTCAGGGAGATTCATTTCATTTATTATCGCAAATGAAGGAAAAATCGATTGATATGATTTTTGCCGATCCACCTTATTTTTTAAGTAATGATGGGGTTACTTGTAAAGGTGGCAAGATGGTTTCTGTAAATAAAGGAAATTGGGATAAAATTAATTCCTTTGAGGATAAACATGATTTTAATCGGCGTTGGATACGCTTATGTAAAGCTGTTCTTAAAGATACTGGCACAATATGGATAAGTGGTACGCTACACAATATTTATAGTATTGGGATGGCTCTAGAACAAGAAGGCTTTAAAATTATTAACAATATTACTTGGCAAAAGACTAATCCACCACCAAATTTGGCTTGTCGAGCTTTTACTCATAGTACCGAAACTATTCTATGGGCAAAAAAAGATTTAAAAAAAGCTAAACACTTATTTCACTATCATTTAATGAAAGAAGAAAATGGTGGGAAGCAGATGAAGGATGTATGGACAGGTTCTTTAACTCCAAAAAGAGAAAAGAAACTCGGTAAACATCCTACTCAAAAGCCGCTATACCTATTAAATAGAATAATAGCTGCATCAACGAATGAAGATGATGTAATATTAGATCCATTTTGCGGTAGTTCTACAACTGGAGTAGCTGCAAAAAATTTAGGTAGAAAATATATAGGGATTGATAATGAATTAGAGTATATAGAATTATCTAAAGCCAGGTTACAAATGGAGGAAAATTGAAGATGCGTGATTTTGATTATTGGTTGGCACAAATGCGAAAGAGTATTAATACTTATAGCTTTTACGTCGATTTTGATAAAGTTTATGCTAATGTTGAGGCAATGAAAATAGAATTAAATATTTTAAATTCATTAATTGGCTCTCAAAATGTTGAAAAAGATATTCGTTTTATTTTTGAGAAATACCCAGAAACCTTAAAATGTATTCCAACGCTACTTGCTGTTAGACAAAATGAGATTTATGCCCAAGATGAAGAAGGTTCTTTCTCATTTAATTTTTCAAAACCCAATTATTCAATCGATGAATATATCATGTTTATGAGAAAAACAGGTCTTTTAAATTTAATTTCTGAACATATAGTTAATAATTTAGTTGACTATGCTTTAGGTATTGAAACGGGACTTGATAGTAATGGCCGCAAAAATCGTGGCGGACACCAAATGGAAAATCTTGTAGAGTTATATTTAAAGAAAGCCAATGTTGAATATTATAAGGAAATGTATCTGACAGAAGTTGAAAGTAAGTGGGATATTGACTTGTCTGCTATTTCAGCAGAAGGTACGACTACAAAGCGATGGGACTTTGTTGTAAAGACACAGGATAAGGTTTATGTGATCGAAACAAACTTCTATTCTGCTGGTGGTTCAAAATTAAATGAAACCTCTAGAAGTTATAAAATGATTGCTGAAGAAGCGAAGACTATCCCAAATTTTGAATTTATGTGGATTACTGATGGAGGGGGCTGGAGAAGTGCCCGACGTAATTTAGCAGAAACATTTAATGTGATGGAACATATTTATAATATTACCGATATGGAAAATGGCGTTTTTGATAAGGTTTTTCATTAATCAAATTAAAGATATAATGCTGCACCGTATGATTTGGTGCAGCATTTTTTCTATTTGACGAAAACAAAAATATACTCATGTGCGAGCAAATAAAAATTCAATTTATCTGACTTATTCTTCCAGTATTGCGTTCCTTTGCAATTGTGTTGTTCTTTTATGATGATTTCTTTAATCGTAAATCCCGCCTCAATAAATTTTTGCATGGAATAAAATCCAAGGGGGATAACATTTCCTTTTTTTCGAATATCACCAATCATGTAGCTGCAATAATGTCCTTTTTTCAAAACGCGAAATAATTCCGATGCAATTACGGAAAATTTATCCAAAAAATCAGGATAGTTCAATAGAGACAGATCGTCTGGTAAATTGCTGTATCTAATTATATCTGCATATGGGGGATGTGTACAAATAAAATCAATACTACTATCAGGGATATTTGATAAGTCCATGCTATTTTGATTTAGCAGTTTAATTTGACTCTGACTATCAAAGTTCAATCTTTGTTGACAGATTTTTATTGCTTCAGGATTAATATCGATTCCAATTGCGTGACGATTCAATAATTTGGATTCAATGAGTGTGGTACCAGAACCGGCAAAAATATCTAGAATGATGTCGTTAGGTTTTGTGTAGTTTAGGATTAAGTTTCTTGGGATATGTGGGGACCAATTTCCACGATAGTCGCCTTTATGAGTAGCCCAAGATCCTCTGTCTGGAAAACTCCATATACTGGTCTTCTGTAATTGATAATTTGTCATAAAAATCACCTCTAATAGTATAAATACGCAAAATTAAGTAAAAAGCGCTTTTATACTTAGTGAAAATTGATTAAAATAATAGGTGTAATGGGGTGAATGAAATGCTAAATATTGTAAAAGTATTTGAGAATGGTACTGTATTATTTTTTGATGAAGGTCAATTTGATGAGTATTGTGTTTATCAGTTAAATGAGGGAGAGAAACAATTTGCACCAAGAGATAAAAACTACTTTGATTTTTTAAAAACTTTATCCGATAAATATGGTGCTGCTTATGTATATAAAGATTTTGTGAATATATATAATCATACAAACAAAGTGATTGATGATGGCGTATTGCATCTAATAAGTGATATTGCTAGTAATCGATATCGTGATGAAAAAGTTACTGTAGATATCCAGTTTACTATTTTGTATATGACCATGCTTGCTGAAGAAAATAAAAAATATACAAAATTAGGAAAGCGAATTAAAAGATTAGGTGTTCATGTTTTGCTTTTTGAAAATAAAACAAGTAATGAAGCTGCTGACTTTTTGAGAGGTATTCCGTGGCGAGAAATTGATAAAATGTGTCGTGAAAGAGGATTTTAATCAAAATGAAAGATGCGTATTTAGATTTTTTTCGTATTTAATAATTGTAGACACTATTATAAAGGAGTGCAAAATATGGGAAAAAATGATGCAGCATGGGAAAAAGCTTTTGAAGATTTAAACATTTTGGATGAAATAGAAAAAAACGGTATTTTTGAAGTTGGAGCAAAACAGTTAATAAAATATCGTGAACCGCGACTGATGTGTAAAGCTGATACATCAGGTCAGCGTCCAGAGATATTTCAGAAAAATCATTTGAATATTTTACCTAATACTAGAGGAAGCTATATTATTGGAAGATTTGATAATTTTACAAATCTTTCAATAAATGATCATACACCAATCGAAACTATTCATATTCCAAACTATATTCGTACGTTTGATAAATTTGCAATTACAAGTGAAAGTAATGCTTTAAATGTAGCTTATATTTCGGGTATTTTTGATGAAATAGTTGGGAATAACACATTTAAATTTTTGCCGACAATTTCTGGAAGACTTGGTACAGGAGAGTTTAACTTTTTAATAGATGGATATAAGGTTAATGTAAAAAATAGTCAGATGGAAATAGATGCATCTTTTGAAAATGATAATTCTGTCGTTTTAGTAGAAGCGAAAAATAGAATTCCAATTGATTTTAATATCAGACAGCTTTATTATCCTTATCGATATTATCATTCTCTTGTAAGAAATAAGAAGATTTATCCGATATTTATGACCTATTCAAATTCTATTTATCAATTTCATGTATATGAATTTAAAGAAGTTATAGATATGAAGAGCATTCGTAAAATAGGTCAGAAAAATTTTATTATCAATAAAAGTTTAACTCTTTCAAATAAAGAATTAATGAAGATTTATAAGTCTGTATTGCCTGAAGGTGATTTGCTTAATATACCATTTCCACAAGCTGATAGCATAACAAGAATTATGGCTATTTTAGATGCATTTGACAAAGATAAAACAAATGATGAACTTTCAGAAGAGATGGGATTGGTAACACGACAAGGTCAATACTATATGCGAGCTATGGAATATCTGGGTTTAGTTGAAAAATATGATAACAATAGCCGACTTACATCTTTTGGAAAAACTGTAAAAGCTGAAGAAGATATTTATCTAAAAAATATCTTACTAATAAAATCTATTTTGAAAAAAAGAATATTTAGAGATGCTTTTATTGAATATTTGTTGTATGAAGAAATTAATAAGAACAAAACAGTTAGAAAATTGATGGAACTTTACAAAATTAATGATACAACAGCAGAAAGAAGATTTAATACAATAAAGTCATGGATAGAATGGATTTTTTCATTTACAAATAATAAGTAACTAATCGGAGGTCCTATGCTTACTTTTAAATAGTTGATTGATTTAAATAATGCTTATATTGATTTTTGCGAATATGAATATGGCCAGGCAGAAGCTCTAGTTGATTTTTCGCAACCAGTTCAAACGATTTCTCGAGAAGTTCTCCCACAAATGATAGATATTGCCTATACAGATGAAGTAGAAGATAGTTTAGGACATTATCGTTATGAAGTTGCGGCGAAGGTTGATATTCAAAATTGTGAGGAGATCTATCAGCTATCAAATGAGAAACTAACTGTTATCTGCGTGAAAGAGACTTCGGTGGATGAGGTAATTAACAATTTGCGCAAGTGTTCTTTTGATGATTGGATTACATGTACAAATTGGGTAGATTATGATGAAGTCACGCAGCTTACAGATGGAGTAATCAGCGAAGAAAATTTGTTTGCATTACATCCAGAAATGAAAAGGATAGAAATTGTGCGTTTGGCATCTTTCATCTAATTCTTTTCCTTAGTATAATGATGTTAGTTATGAATGAAATGTAGGTGTTAGTCTTGGATGATAAATCTTTAGAGGTGATGCATAAAGGGTTATATCATGCTTTTGTGCAAGAAAGTGAAACAGCTGGTAATTTAGCTTTTCATCCTAAATTTGTATCAAATAATCAGCGAAAATTCCATAAAGTATTAACGGAAATCGAATATGAATTGCAAAACTGCGATGCTTTCTTCATAAGTGTGGCTTTTATTACGATGAGTGGGATTACGCCTTTGTTGCAGGTCTTTAAAGAGTTAGAGCAAAGAGGTGTTCCAGGGCGTATTTTAACTACTGATTATTTAACCTTTAGCGAACCTAGAGCTTTAAAAAAATTAGCTGAGTTAAAAAATATTGAAGTTAGAATGTATCGGACCCAAAATCAGTCAGCTGGTTTCCATACAAAGGGCTATATTTTTGAAAAAGATAACTTATACCGCATGATTATTGGTAGTTCCAACTTGACCATGAATGCTTTAACAAAGAATAAAGAGTGGAATACAAAGTTGATTTCTACTAAAGATGGTGCGGTTTATAAGGATTTAGTTGATGAGTTTGAAGCACTTTGGAGTGATAATTCGCAGCAATATGATGAACATTTAGCAAAAATCTATGAAGAGAATTATCAGCGTCAAAAAGCAATTCAAAAACAAAAAATTCAGCAAGAGTTTGAAGAAATTTGGCAGGATTCTCATACTGTACAATATGAGCAAGTAGCGGATAGTTATGATACACAATATGAAATTGTTCAAGAACAACGTGATGTGACTCGACAAATGGCTGTTCCTGAAATGGAAATGTATAAATTACAGCCAAATTCGATGCAAAGTGGTTTTATCGATGAGTTAAAAACGCTGATTGCAAATGGTGCTAAGCGTGCATTACTTATATCAGCGACTGGTACTGGGAAAACCTACGCCTCGGCTTTTGCGTTAAGAAATATCAAATACAAACGCGCTCTATTTTTAGTTCACCGTGAGCAAATTGCCAAACAAGCCATTGCAAGTTATAAAAAAGTTTTCGGACCAACACGGACTTTTGGATTGCTGTCGGGTAATCATAAAGCTGATGCGAGTGTTGATTACCTTTTTTCAACAATGCAAATGATGGCAAAAGAAGAGATTCGTCAACAGTTCCCTAAAGATTACTTTGATGTAGTAGTGATTGATGAAGCCCATCGCGTAGGAGCTGGTTCTTATCAACGAATTTTAGATTATTTTGAACCTGAATTACTTTTAGGGATGACCGCAACACCAGAACGTACCGATAATTTTGATGTGTTTAAAGCATTTGATCATAATATTGCTTATGAAATTCGTTTAAAGCAAGCATTGGAAGAAGAGTTGCTTTGTCCATTCCATTACTTTGGGATTAGCGATATCCAGGTAAATAATCAACTACTAGATGAAACAAAAGATTTTACGCGTCTTTCTTCTAGTGAGCGGATCAATCATATTATCGAAAAAATCGAGTATTTTGGTTATTCGGGTGACAGGGTAAAGGGCTTAATTTTCTGTCGTTCAAAAGAAGAGTGCCAATTATTAAGTGAGGCTTTTAATCAACGTGGATATCGCACGGATTATTTAACTGGTTCAGATTCTCAAGAAAAGCGTGAAAAAATGATTTCTTATTTGGTAGATGATCAGCAAATTGATTATCTAGATTATATTTTTACAGTCGATATTTTTAATGAAGGTGTAGATATTCCGGAAGTTAATCAAGTGGTTCTACTTAGACCAACGCAATCGCCAATCGTTTTTGTTCAGCAATTAGGACGTGGTTTGCGAAAGGATAAGGATAAAGAATATCTAGTTGTGCTTGATTTTATTGGTAATTATAAGAATAACTATATGATACCGATTGCTTTATCTGGAGACCGTAGTTATAACAAAGATAATATTCGCAAGTTCATTTCAGAATCTGACCGTACGATTCCAGGTGCGTCAACGATTCACTTTGATGAAGTTTCACGTAAAAAAATCTTTGAATCAATTGATGGGGCGAATTTTGACTCCATTCAATTGATTAAGGATGCCTATAAAGGATTACGACAAAAATTAGGTCGAATTCCAGAATTGATGGAATTTGAAAAATATGGTGAACTTGATGTCATGCGTATTTTAGGAAATCCGAAATTGGGTTCATACTATCGCTTTTTAAATAATTATGAATCAGAGTATCATTACGAGCTTTCAGAATCTAGTGAACAAATGTTGAAGTTTATTTCACGCAAATTCGCGAGTGGAAAACGTGCGCATGAGTTACTTGCTTTTCGATTATTAATGCAAAATTCAGCACAAGACATTTATCCACTTTGGGAGTCTGAAATGGCTAGTCGTTACGGAATTTCCATTGATTTGATAGCAAAAGAAAATGTGTCTAACATCT
>CAMMST010000068.1:0-9526 GCA_946499615.1 Enterococcus cecorum
TTATTCTTATCCGATTGATGCAGTCCGTGAAGCAATAATGAATGCCTTCGTTCATCGAGACTATACTATGAGTTCAGATATTAAAATAGAGATTTTTGATGATAGATTAGCGATTTCTTCACCAGGCTCTCTTCCAGATGGATTAACGGTTGAGGACATAAAACAAGGAGCAAATGCTAAACGGAATCCTATTTTGATAAATGCTTTGGATAAAATGAACTATATTGAAAATTATGGTTCTGGAATTCGCCGTATTTATTCTCTGTATAAGGGATTCATGCGTCAACCAGAATTAATTGCAACACATAATTTATTTACTGTTGTCTTGTATAATATGAATTATAAGCTAAATACTATGGAATTAAATCGGCATATGATTTCGATTGTTCAATTTCTTAGTAATGGGAAACCCGCTAGTCGCCAAGAGATTCAAGATGCACTAGATTTGAAAAAAAGCTACACATCTGAACTATTATCTAGTTTGAAGAAATCAGGCATAATTGGTTCTGAGGGGCGAGGGCCGGCTACTCGATATTACCTGATAGCTACTGACGCTAGCTAATTTTAAGAAAGTTTTTTTATCTTTACCGGACGATTTACCGGGAGATAGAATATAAATCTTATTATATCAACGTTTTATTCACCGGACGATGTTTCATTAGATTCATAGTTTTAGAACTTTTTACCGGGCGATTCGTCGGACGTTATGCCTTTAAAACCGGTATATCGCTATTTTTATTGTCGGACGATAGAGAGTTGAGAGGGAAATAAAAAGTGACTCCTATTCTTCAATCAGCCAACTCACTAAGTTGGGTAATAACAGAATATAATCTTAGATGGCTTAGAAGATTTCATGAATAAGAGAACCTTAACTTTGCGCTGTTTATAGCATAAAAGACAAAATTTCGTTTAACTAGGTGTAAAAAAAAGCTCGTAAAGCATCCAAATTCTAAAATATTAATGTTGGAATCATTACAAAGTTTTTCGCTTACGAGTCCAATGTGGGATGGAGATTTTGCAAAAATCGAGTACCATACCTTACAATACAACGTTTCAAGGCACTTTGCAGTTTTGCAAGGTGTCTATTTTTGTTTTGACAATTCTTTCAGCGCTTTACAACTTTTCTTAAATTTTTACAAAAAAAGCGGATAGAAAACAATAACTTATCTGATTTCTATACTAAATAATCTGTAGAAGAATAACACAAACCATGCAGCTAGCTTCGTGGATATAGCCGGCTGCAGGGGTGTTTTTTTATACTTCTAATAACTGATTAATAGTTTCGGCGGTCTTTTTGAGGTTTTCTTCTAGTTGTGCGAGGCCTTTGAATCCTAGACGTGTGGTTGGACCAGAACAGCCAAGAGCCGCAATTAATTGACCATTTTGATATAGCCCAGTTGCCATACAAGTGAGACCGTATTCGTATTCTTCATGATCATAAGCAATGTGATTTTGCTTGATTTTTTGTTGTTCTTCACAAAAGTCGGGATAATGAATAATCGTATTGATTGTACGTTTAAATAACGGTTTCTGATAATATTTTTCTAATTCATCCACAGCCATTTCGCTTAAAAATATTTTACCCATAGAAGAGCAGTACAGGTCTGTGACTGGTGTTAATGAAGATTGTAGCATATAGCTTTCTCCACTTTCAGAATGAATAATATAAATTTCATCCCGATATAAAATCGACAAATTAATGGTCTCACCAGTTTTTTGTGAAAATTCTTGCATATATGGTTTAGCTACTTTAATCAATTGTTGCTCATTTAAAGGCGAAGGTTGGTATTTTAATATTTTGTAACTAATCGCATAAATTTCATCTTCAATTTGCATGACGATGCCACGATGTTCTAAGGTTTTTAAAATCCGAAAGACAGTGGTTTTGGCTAGTCCAGATAATCTTGTTATTTCTGAAATCCCTAAAGGACCATGTTCACTTAATAAATCTAAAAGTGAAAAAGCATTGTCAATTGATTTGATTAGATCATTTTCTTTACTCATCGAATTCCCCCATGCACATTTTTCCTTATTATAGCAGAAAATTTTTTGTGATAAAACTAACAATTTTTTGTTGACAGACTCTGTTAAAAGATGTACAATCTTTTTCAGAATGGTGTTCCGAAATTATCGAAGAGGAGAATTGAAATGGAGAAAACAAAAGATAATTCATATTTCATCGGACTCATGAAGTTCATTATATTTACAGTGTTAGGCACAGTTTTAGTGCTCATTCCCTTTAGTTTTGACGGATCAGTGGATACAATTCTTTTCCACTATTTAAAAATTTTCGTGAAGACATTCAATGGGCCACTTACCGCGATTATGGTTGCATTTATTGTTTTGAGTGCGCTTTTATCTGTAATTGATCAAGTGAAAAGTGACACAATCATTCGTAAACAAAGACTACTAAAGAAACTCTTTTCTACTAGTCTGTTTTATACGATTAATCGCGTAATTGGCGCTATTATTGCTTTGATGGTTTATTTTAAAGTCGGTCCAGCATTTATTACCTCACCTGATACGGGTGGTACTATGTTATCTTTAGCTACTCAGTTATCCGTACTAGTACCGATGATGTTACTTTTCCAAACCTTTATTTTAGAGTTTGGTGCAATGGAATTTTTAGGTGAAATTGTGGGTGGTATTGTAAAGCCAATCTTCAAGGTTTCTGAAATTTGTGCGGTAAATATAATCAGTGCTTGGGTTGGACCAGGAAATGTTGCGATTATGGCCACTGAGGAGTTTTTCCAAAAAGGGTATTTTACTGTTCGTGAAATGGCTGTTATTGGTTCGCAGTTTGCTACAGGTAGTATTGGTTGGATTGTTTTGGTGAGCTCGGTATTAAATGTTATTGATTATTTTGGGTTGATTTTAGCAGGTTTAGCTGTAGTGAGTGTGATTGTTGCAGCGATTGGTGTCCGCATTCCACCGTTATCTACTTTCCCAGATACTTATGTGGATGGTTCAACTGTTTCTAAAATCAAAGTGGAAAAGACCGGTAATTGGTTAACACGTGCTGCGAATAATGCCGTGCGTCGTGCTAATGAATCTAACTTTTCGAATTTTGTTGCTAAAATTGACAATATGACTTTCTACGTATTTTGGTTAACGCCAATTATCGTATGTTGGGGTACGCTTGCTTTAGTGATTTCATTATATACGCCATTATTGAAGATTATTTCTATGCCAGTGGAATGGATTTTAATGTTATTTGGTGTTGCAAGTCCTGAAACCACAGCAAGTGCGATTATGTCAGGACTAGCAGATAACTATTTACCGGTTATTTTAGGACAATCTGTTGAATCTGCAGTAAGTCGTGTGATTATCGCCATGATGAGTATTATTCAAATCATTTACTTATCTGAAACTGCGACATTACTGATTTCAACGAATAAACAGATGAAATTCTGGCATGTCATCGTCATCTTTTTAGAGCGTACTTTCTTATCGTTGGTATTTGTTATTTTGATTGCGAAATTTTTTGTTAGATAGATAGGAGAATTTTCATGAAAGTAGTAAGATTATTTGAAGATAATATGTTTGAGCATGAATTACAAGCGATTCAAGCGTTAAATTTAGATTTAGAAATGGTGGTACGTCCTAGTCAAACACCAAGCGAAATTATTGAAAATGCAAAAGATGCGGATATTATTATTACCGTGTATGAACCTCTAACCAAAGAAGTGTTATCGCAATTACCAAATTTGAAATTAGTGGTTTATCGTTCTATTGGGTTTAATTCAGTGGATTTGGCTTATGCGAATGAACGTCAATTGCCAGTTTCACATATTACGCAATATTGTGTCGATGAGGTGGCGAATTATGTTGTTGCGGCCATCCTTTCACATAATCGTCGCATTCTTGATTTCAATCAATCGGTTAAAGTCGATCACAAGTGGGACTATGAATTATTCCCAGATATGCGCCGTTTATCTTCATTAACTGTGGGACTGATTGGTTTTGGAAATATTCCACGCTTAGTTGCGCAGCGTCTACAAGTTTTTGGCTGCAAAGTGATGGCTTATGATCCGTTTGTTCCTGCAGAAGTTTTCGCAAATGCAGGTGTGACACAAGTAAGTCTTGAAGAAATTTTTGCGCATAGTGATTATATTTCTTCTCACTTACCATTAAATGATAGCACGAAAGAAATGCTGAATGCCACATTATTTAATCTTTGTGAAAATCAACCAGTCTTTATCAACTCTTCACGTGGAGGAGTGGTGAATGAAAAGGATTTAGTCGCAGCCTTGCAATCAGGTAAACTTTCTTATGCGATTTTAGACGTGGTGCATAGTGAAGATCCTGATTTGAGCAAACTACCATTTATGCAGATGGATAATGTTGTTTTAACACCGCACATTGCTTTTTACTCTCAAGAAGCTTTCATTCAAGGTGTACAGGACAACTTTAAAAATATCCAAGCCTTCTTAAATGGTGATTTGGCCCATGCAGAAATTGTCAATCTAAAACAAATCCAAGCATAAATCAAATTTCCAACAAGCAGCCTCGCAAATCGGGGTTGCTTTTTTTAAACGTCTTTTCGGTTTTCAAGAAATTGCTCGTGATAATATGAGTAGGTGGGAAAGTTGGCTAGAGAAAAGAGACAAAAACGCCATAAAAAGCCACGACCGAATGTGATGATTTTTTGTGAAGGTGAGACGGAAGAAGCTTATATTCATATGATTAAGCGTAGGTAGTTATCGTCATAATAAAGCAGAGCAGATTAGTACTTATGTCGAAAATTTTATACCAACTGCGTTTAGAAATGTAGCATCATTAAATATAGATGATATTCCTTTAAAAGAAGCTATAGCATTCAATCCCTATACCAATTTCCATCAAACTTTAAAACATATTTTGGCACAGAATGAAATAGACTTTTAAATAATAAAACCACTTCCGACAAAGTGCTGGGAGTGGTTATTTTTTTGCTGAAATGACTAGTCTTTTTCCAAATTAAACGGGGATTTGCGTAGGTTTTGGCAAAAAATGAATGGGGATTTGCGCAGCTTGTATTTGAAAACGTTTTAAATAAATTGTATAATAAAATACAAGGAAAAGATATTGATGAAAGAAGGTAGGGTCATGGCTCGTTCAAATAAATCATGGGATGAATTTTTCCAAGATGCCTTTATCAAATGGGCACACTCGCTTTTGAATAACGAAAAAGCCAAAATGATTGCCTTTTGGTCTGAATATAGTGAACTCGAAAAGGTATTGCTACAGCTAAAAGATAACATGAATTTATTATATGAACATTTTCCACAGTACTATGAAAAAGTTTATGGCAAAACAGTCAAGGATCCCGTCAGAAAAACATTCAGACAGATGCAAGAAATTTGTTCACAAGCAGCAGGACTCAATCCTTTAAAAAATCCGACTGTTGATCAATCCATTAAAAGAATGGTGAAGGCTGGGCAGGATAGTCTGTATAAAATATATATTCCTTTGATTTTTGAACATTCGATATTTGATGACGCTGATCCGCTGTACTTTGTATGGTTGGATTCCTTGCTTGAAGCGCAGCAAATTCCGTTTCAATTTGTGCTAGATGAATATTTTGGGATGTATCGGATAGATGATTTTAGAGAGGATTTGATTGCACAAGGAAAGTTACAGCAACTGGAAAAAGAAGCCCGGGGACCGTTTTTTTATCATCCTGACTTTGATGAGTTGTTTCGCGATAATAAAATCAATTACTATTTGAAAAGTATGGCGTCGAACGTGGTGCACGATATGGATGTTGACGATATGGAAAATGTTTTATCCAAAGCACCTCAGATTCACTATCCCGATGTGGTGGCCAGCATCCTGAATCATTTGAATGAAGAAGTGTTATATATACCGCCGGAATTTAACGTGGACATCCCCTTAGCTATTGAGCGCTTAGTCAGTTATATGAGTGGTTATTTGGCAAAACAAGCAAGAGAACACCAGCTGCTTTTGGATTATAAAAAAATGCTTCGTGAATACGCTGAGTTAGATCAGTGTATTGCGTTTTCGCGTTATATACAGACTAAGGATGATTTTACTCATTTCTTTCAAGAATTCTATCATGCGATTGGTGGCGTGATATCCGTTGCGATTGAAGAAGGTGGTCTAAGAAATCGTTTTGTTAAAGATAATCAGCCGGAATCATCTGAAGACTATGAAATTTTACTGACAACGTTATGTGAAATGCTCACGACAGAATTATTCAGTCAGGTGATTTTGGATTTGATTCACGAAGATTTGCTGAAAGTCGAATGTGTTTTTGAAGATGATGACGAATGAAAAATACCGCTCCTAGATAGATTTTCTAGGTGCGGTGTTTTTTACTGTAATTGTGATTGTAATTTTTGCTTCTTCACCTGAATTTCTTGGCCAATCGTGGTGTCTTTGATCAGTGTGCGCTTGGCTACTTTGTCTACCACACGTTTGATAGCAGTCATATCCGTTTGTTGGTTAAACAGATAATCCGTGCTGATAAATGGCTGATGTGTCACAATTTGAAAACCATAGGAGTTATTTAATAGCGAATAACCTGCGATTCCGGTTTGCTTTTGATAAGCCTTGGATAATCCACCATCAATCACAAATAAATGGCCGTCCCCTCTAATTGGAGATTCGCCTTTAGTTGTTTTAACAGGCGTATGTCCATTAATAATTCTGGAAAACTCGGGATTTAAACCAAATGCTTCCAAAATAAGCTGACAAACTTTTGCAGAATCGCGATATTGATAATAGGCATTTTTGCGTTCGAGATGCGTCTTTTTATCATTAATGAAATAACGTTCGAAAGTGGTCATTTTATGTTTGCCAAAAAGTGGTGAGAACGGTCCGCACCAAGCATACCAACTCAAATCTGTCGCAAAATCTTCATGGGTGTCTAAATTTCGGAAACTTTCCTTTAAGTGTTTTTCAAAAAAGTCTAGCAATGCCGCACCTTGATAGCTATCATTACCCACAGTAAAATTGATGAGTTCGCCTGATTGCGCTAGCGGAATACAGCCGTGATAGAGTAGATGCTGGTTATAAATCAAATACATGCTGCCGTGCTTCATCAAAAATTCCATATGTTTCTTCATTTTTAAGGAGTGTTGGAAAGAATACATCAAGCTCTCTAGTACTGCTTGCTCGGCCTCAGTTAATTGCAAAGGTTGCTTAGGATTGACTGTTTGAAAGCAGGGATTTTCTATTTTGTAAGTCTGTCCGTCGATGTCTATCGTGTTATTTTCATAATCAATTTTAGATAATACATCATACATATCCATTTTAAGTTCTGGTCGGCGCGTGGCAATTTGGCCTTCTAGTTTAAACTGCATGATACTCAACGCTTGATGGACTTGTTCTAAGATGAGTTGATCAGCATCTAGTTTTCCTTTGGGGGTAAAAGCAGGATTGGCATGATAAGTCTTTTCCGCAAATAAAAAGAGAGGTCGCAAATTGATGCCATAAGCTTTTTCGATATCATAAAGGTATTGATAACGCGTCGCAATCCTTAATAAATGGCAAAGACAAGCTGCATTACCCGCATAAGCTCCCATCCATAACAAATCATGATTTCCCCATTGAATATCCACAGAAGGTAAGTGACAAATCCGCTCCATAACCAAATCTGCCTCTTTCCCTCGGTCAAAAATATCCCCTACAATATGAATGTGGTCGATGATTAAATTTTGGATAACAGGAGCCACTTTTAATATAAAAGGAAGGGCCTCGTCTAATTCGATTAAATAATGAATCATATTCTTAAAATAATCTGCTTGATCACTGTATTGTAAATCAGTATAAATGAATTCTTCTAAGATATAGGCGTATTCTTCAGGAAATTTTTTACGCACTTTGGAACGCGTGTACTTCGTTGAGACAAAACCAAGCAAAGTGATGAGCTGACGGATGACGCGCTCTTGGTAGTCTTTGTTATAAAATGGATAGTGTCGGGGATATTGGATAGCTTCTTCGGGATAGGAGATGAGTAGTGTGAGTTGGTTAATCTCGCTGTCGTTGAGCTGGTCTTTAAAGCATTCAGTGATTTTTAGTTTTAAATTTCCCGCACAACTTCTCAAAATATAGTCAAATGCCGCAAATTCGCCATGGATATCACTTAAGTACAGTTCGGTGCCTTTAGGTAAGTTTAAGATGGCTTCTAAGTTGATTAGCTCAGTTAAGATAGCTTGGTTTTTCATAACATTCCTCCAATAATAAAATCACAGTCTACAGAGGTGAAAGGCAAACTGTGATTTTATTTTTTTATCAATTATAGTTGATCCATAATCGTAAAGGCGGTTTCCTCAATCGATTTTTCAGTGACATCAAGGACTGGAATACCAAGCTTTTCGAATAATTCATTGGCATACTTGATTTCCGCTTTAATTCGGTCAATATCACAGTAATTGGCATCTTGATTGAGACCAAGGGCTTGTAGGCGATTTTGACGGATTTTGACCAAAGCTTCGGGTGCACAAGTTAAGCCAAACATTTTTTCTTTTGGTAGCGTATGAATGATTTCAGGGACAGGCACTTCAGGAATTAATGGAAGGTTGGCTGCTTTAATGGCTTTGTTGGCCAAATACATCGATAAAGGCGTCTTACTTGTTCGAGAAATGCCCAAAAGCACGACATCAGCATCGATAAATCCATGTGGGTCCTTGCCGTCATCGTATTTCACTGCAAATTCGATGGCACTGATACGGTTAAAGTAGTTGCTATTTAATGTGTGGACAGTTCCTGGTTTTTGGATAGGATCGATGCCCGTTTTTGAATGGATGGCTTCAAAAAATGGGTGCATCAAATCAATGTAAGGAATACTCGTTCTTTGTGCAAAATGACGAGCAGCTTGGGCTAATTCTGCGTTTACTAAAGTGCTGACCACAATCGCTTTATCATGAACAGCATCTCTTAAGATAGATAGCAGATGTTCTTCACTGTTCACAAATGGGAAACGATAATTATTCGCAACTTCAAGGTCTGGATATTGTGCTAATACGGCAGAAATCAGCTTTTGTGAGGTTTCTCCGATTGAATCTGAAATAGTGTAGATGGTTACTTTTTTAGTCATGTGCTTTGTTCCTCTTTTCCTTTATCGATTCAGTTCTGTCGCTTTGGCTTGTTCGACAATATAAGCTAAAATACGACTTTTTGTTATTTTACCAATGATTTTACGACTGTTTTCTTGGTCCACAACGGCCAGTGCTTCAGTGTCGTGTTGAATCATGAGTTGAGCGACTTCTAAAATATTCATTTCAGGCGTCACAGTAACTACATTAGCTAGTCGCGTCATGCAGACAGCAACAGGCGTTTGATCATTGCTTGTGGTGAGCGAACCACGCAATAGGTCTTTTTGATTTAATGTGCCAATCAGTAGTTTTTGTTCATCGACCACAAAAATTGCGCGCACATTATACATAAATAGATTGGTAATCGCCTCACGAATGGGTGTGCTCTGTTCAATCAATAAAGGTGGAACCATCAATTCAGAAATCGCTGTATGAAAGGTTTCATCAAATAAAAATGGTTCGATTTGACTGCCAGCGTAGGTATA
>CAMMST010000069.1:0-9454 GCA_946499615.1 Enterococcus cecorum
CTCTTGGAAAATCACGTTTTATCAATCTTGAACTAGCGCTTTTATAGGCGTTGATGAATTTTGTCAATTCTGTTTTAGGATGAGCTTTGAACATAATATGAACGTGGTCTTTATCATGATTCCACTCCACTAAAGTAATGTGATACGATTCTGAAATTCTTTCAAAAGTAGCTTTAGCATAATCAGATATTTCATCATCAATCACTTGTCTACGGTATTTCGTTACTAAAATAAGATGGTAATAAAGAAGAAAGACTGAATGTTTATTTGTATCTAATTCCATTTTATATCAACTCATTTCTAATATATACTGATTATAACATAGAACGAAATAAAAAGACAATGTAATGTATTGTCGGTCTTCGAGTTACCAACAGTAACCCTCATACCGAATGGCATTCATCACCCACCTATAGAGGATGGGCGACTTCTGCCTGAATTACGTTAAAAATTCGCGAAAAATAGCTTGAAATTTCGCACGATCAGCTGATGTAAATGGTTTGGGCCCTTTCGTTTTTTGTTTGGCCTTACGCATTTTAGCGGATAAATAGCGTTGGTCGAGTAAGAATTGGATGGTTTCTGGCAAATAACGCTTCCCCGAATGATGAAAGACTGCCTGTGCGCGACCTAAAGCTAAAGAAGCCAATCCATAATCTTGCGTAATCACTACATCAGACTTGGCTAATTGATTCATAATCGCATAGTCTGCACTATCTGCTCCTTTATCTACATAGACAAAATGCACAAATGCAGGATAATCTTTACTAGAAAAATGATCGAAACTAGTCACAATCACGACTGGCAAATGAAATTCATCAGCTAGTTCAATCACTTCTTCCTTTACAGGACACCCATCTCCATCAATGACAATACGCATGCTTTCACACCTTTCATCCGATTTTCTCAGCGGTAGGTAAACACATAAATTTCTTCGAGGCTTTCCGAGCTGCTTTGCGACCTTTTTGACGGCGTAAATCGACTAGCCACTTCGGCGTATAAGCCAGCCCGTCTGGGAAAGTCTTTACTTCTTGGACTTTCCCGACGTTCTGGACAAACCTTATCCGCTCGTGGCTGCCCCAGTCGATTTACGACCTTTATACAAAAAGCCTACCTCAAAATCGGGTAGGCTATCCAGTACTATTCAATTTATAGTAGAGATTTCCTTTTCCACAATGAAATCTCCAACACCTGCAATCCGGCAGTATATGTGTTGCTGGCTGCGTTTGCGAAATAAATTATCGCATTCGGCTCATCGCATGGCTCTACTTTACCACAAGTCACAGGTAATAGCTAGAAAAAAAGAAAAATTGAAGTCGTTTTCTTTGAGATTAAGCTTTTTTTTTGTTTTTAGCTAGCTTTTTATAGAGATTTTCATTATAATTAGAAACAGTGTAAAAAGCGTGAAAGAGGTAAATAAAATGTCAAAGAAAAAGCCGATAATTATTGGAGTAAGTGGTGGTTCAGGTAGTGGAAAAACAAGTGTAAGTCGCGCGATTTTCAATAACTTTCCCAATCACTCAATCATGATGTTGGAACACGATTCTTATTACAAAGATCAAAGTCATTTATCTTTTGAAGAGCGATTGAAAACCAACTATGACCATCCTTTTGCATTTGATACGGACCTTTTAATCGAACATTTAGAAAAACTTTTAAATTACGAAACGATTGAAAAACCAGTGTATGACTATGTGGCACACACAAGAAGTACTGAAACAGTCATTCAAGAACCAAAAGAAGTCATCATTCTTGAAGGAATTTTGATTTTGGAAGATAAACGTCTGCGTGATTTAATGGATATTAAAATTTATGTAGACACAGATGATGATATCCGCATTATTCGCCGGATCAAACGCGATATGGTAGAACGTGGTCGTACACTAGATTCTATTATCGACCAATACCTAAGCGTCGTAAAACCCATGTATCATCAATTTATCGAACCAACCAAACGCTATGCTGATGTAATTGTGCCTGAAGGTGGCGAAAATCACGTCGCAATTGATTTGATTAATACAAAGGTTGCAACCTATTTCCAAAAAGCTTGATTCACTCAGGCTTTTTTCTTTTTATAAAAAAACCAGCCCAAAGTACGGACTGGCTAACCATTATAATATTTGATAAATCTCATCTAATGTTTGAATCGTATATGTTGGTTGGATATTCGCCTTTTGCTGATTGGCATTTAACCAAATCGTATCAATCCCGGCATTTTTCCCACCTTGAATATCTGAAGAAAGAGAATCGCCAATAATCACTGTTTTTGCCAAATCCACAGGTGCAATCTTGTGAAACACATGTTGAAAAAACTCAATGCGTGGTTTTTGATATCCAATGGTTTCCGAGACAAAGATTTCTTTAAAATACGGCAATAATTTAGCTGCCTCTAACCGTTGATATTGCGTTTTAGCTACACCATTTGTCACAACATACAAATCCGCCTTCTTAGCCAAGTCAGAAACAATGGCTAAACTATTACCTAAGCGCTGAGAACCTTGATTTAAATATTGGCGGTACTCTTTTTCGACAGCCACACTATCAACTTTTTTGCCTAACTGTTCAAAAAATAGGCCAAAACGCGTATTTAACACCTCTTCACGTGTGCGTTTATTTTCCTCATAGTCTTTCCATAATTGCTGGTTTAAAATTTGATAGCTACTTAATAATTCATCAGTTAATTCATAACCTTGATTGCCAAACAACTTAGATAATCCCTGTAACTCCGCTGCTTTAAAATCAAGAATCGTATCATCCACATCAAACAATAACGTATTATATCTCATTATCTAAAGTACTCCTTTAATCGACTTAATTCATCTAGGGTTAACTTGCGATAGGCCCCACTTGGTAAATCTGTTGGTAATACTAATGGTCCAAAAGAAATGCGCTTTAATCTTTCCACCTTTTTCCCTACAGCAAGAAACATTTTCTTTACCTGGTGAAACTTACCTTCGTGGATTTCAAGCAACACATGATGTGGACTATCCGGTAAAATCGTTAATTTCGCTGGCTGACATAAGGTCCCATCTAAAAAGCGAATTCCCTTTGCAAAACGTTCAATATCCACATTTTCAGCAGGTTCTTTTAAATACGCTTCATAAACTTTGACGACCTTGTTCATTGGTTGTAATAAATCGTAGGCTAACTGTCCATTTGATGTTAACAACAAAAGTCCTTGCGTATCACGATCCAAGCGACCAACGAAACATAAATCTCCTCTTTGATCCTCTTTTTTTAAACAATCAAATACTGTACGATGCCTCTCATCTTGATTGGCTGTCACGACACCACTGGGTTTGTTTAATAGATAGTAAACCTCATTGGTATATAAACACTTATCCGCTACTTCAATACGATGTAATTGACTATCCACATTTCTGGTCTCACAATACTCTACTTGCCCATCTACCCTCACTATCCCTCTGGCAAATGTCCGCTTCAATTCTTTGCGTGAGAGTTGTAGACGTTGTTCAAGTAATTTTCCTAATCTCATATTTCGCCTCCAAGTAGATTTTTATGGTAACATGCAAACGAGATTCATCTATGGCGATTCATCAGCAATGACTCCAAACTTACAACTTGACCGACCCGCCTCACATCTTTGTAATTAAAAAGTCGCTAGTGTGTTGTGGTAACTTCTAGCGACTTTTGGTTTATCATTGTATGTGTTTAGATTTCATTGTTTTATAAATATCTCATTTAGATTCGCTGGCGTATTCTTTTACGAAAAATATACCATAAAACATAAGTAAAAGGAATCCCTGCTAATAGGATGATATCTGAGAAATGCTCTTTAGATTGAACACCTGTATCAGGAATATCGCGAATATTGAAGATTGCTTTTGTTTCAACTTTTTGAATTACTTGGTCTTTTGATTCGTTTAGAAATTCAACAACGATTGGCATAGACATTCCTTCGCCAACTTTTGTACCGTCAAGCAGCTCACGATATTTTTCTTCATCAGCGGACAAACGTACTTGGTCCTTATCTAAATGATTCAGTTCAACGAATGAATCGAAAATAGCTTGCATACTACTTTTTTCATTCAAAGATTTATTTATGACAACTGCTTGTAACGAAGGGATATTTGGCGTTTCACGTTTTTTGACAGTGACCGAAATTTCCTCCACACGGCTCGAACCATCTGTAAATGTCACTTTAACTTTACCGATAAATTCTCCTGCTTTGTCTGTCGATACTGCCTGGACGATTTCTTTGGATTTCACATTGGTATTCTCCCCAATTTGGGCAAGTAAATCGAACTTATCTCCTTCATAGCCCGTCCAATTTTGAATGGATAACTGCTCATAGTCCGCCATCTTATTCTTTGCATTGTCATGAATAATCACTCTCAATGGAAATACATCCGACTTAGAACCATCTTTATAAGTTGCTTGCACTTGTAAATCATAAAATGCTGGCAATTTCGACCAGTCTTTTGGGAGATTCAAAAATTGATAGGTCACTTCCTCATTTGAATGCTTAGGAAATTGACTCGTCAAATTCTGAAGTTCTTGACGTGGCCCCGCAAAAACTGATGCAAGTAACGCCGCCTCGGTAACTTCGCTTGGATGTTGCACCACAAGCTTTTTAGTCGGTAAAGCAGTATATAATTGATTAAATGATGGGTAGCTTGTTCGTGAAAGTGGATCACTTCCCATCAGCAACTCGATATAGTCCCAATAACCATCACCATCACTATCCACTTTTGATATGTCTGTACCGATATGCAATTCATCCACATCTAAAATTTTATCACCATCACTATCCAGTGTGAGGAACGGTTTGTCCAAACGATAACCAACCGAAAAATATTTCCGATAAGTACTATCCGCCTGAGCAGCCACAAAACCAGTACTAGAGTGTGTCCCTTTTCCTGAGATATTATTGAGCCACTGGGTATTGGCATAGTAATTATAACTGCCCACGGTATCGCCATGAATACTATACGCCTGTGCTTTATACTCACTTAAAGGATAGCGGGTATCAAAATTAAAGTCATAACGTAACTTGACTAATTCATCTTTATTCTTCGCTGTCTGTTGATGTTCAGATCCTGAAAAAGCCGAAGAGGAAATTCCTGGCGCATTAAATACTGCCGAATGAATATACTGCGGATTGGTCATTAGGTCACGAGCGGCGAAGTACTGAGCGAGATACCCACCCAATGAATGCCCCGTCAGATAATACTCAGTATACCCTTCTTGCTTCATCCGGTTTAAAACTTCGGTCAGATTCTTTACTTGTCCAGGTTGTGTAGCCATCATCAAAGCAATATCATCATCATAGTCCGCTTTGTCATTGGTTCCACGAAAAGCGACAACGACTTGACTACCATTTCGAAAAAAACTCACCGAAAAACCATCTGACTCATTAATCTGTCCATCAAATATCCAATGGTTGATTAACTCACGAACATCTGCATTTCCCGCTAACTTATTGATATTGAATTGATTTATCGCATTTTCATCTTTAGCATCAAAAATCGCCAGAACCTCTGCACTTGTCCGGTAAGATAACTCCATAAAAAAGCGTAAATCGCGATCACTGATATTCCACTTATCAGGCTCAGTATCATACATATCAATAATCCCGTCTCCATCCGTATCAGCCTTATAGAACTGGCTCATTTCCACAGCAGGCGTTGACGGAGTATCCGCTAAAACGACATTAGGAAGCATCATGCCAGTTAAAAAAACACCGCCCAAAACAAGTGCTTTATGATATTTGTATCTCATGGTATCTCCCTTCTTTTAAATAACTCAAATCAACAACTAAATCTAGTATAACGATTGTTTTGATAGTTATATAACCAATAAATAAAAAACAAAATCCTCGAATATAATTTACGCTATATCGAGGATTTTGTCAAATATATGAACTCGAAATGAACCTGCTATGCAATAAAACTATTTAGCATATACTCTTTTTCAAAATCAATTTTCCTAAAAGTAAAGTAGTCCCAATTCCAATGGAAAGCAAAACCAACGGCCAACCAAAACGCAGTTGGGGCCGCACCATAGTATCCACTACTTCCCCTGAAGAATGATCCTTATCTTTGGTTGTAACTGGATCCACAGGGACAATTTCCGCTAATTCGGACGCTTGATTCGCTTTAAATTTACTTTGTGGAACGGATGTCAATAAGTTTGCCGCCTTTTCCTTAGCTACAAGAAGTTGGCGATTCATTTCATCTAACTGTTGTTTCTCATTTTCCGAAATCGTGTCTTGTTTAACAAGTTGATCGCGATAGTCCTGTGCTTTTTGTCGTAATTCCTTGGCCGTATCAATAGCTGCTAAAACTGCCGTCACATCAAATCCAGTTACCTCTGAAGGGAATACAATTTCAGCAAAAAGTTTCTGTAATTGCTGTTTAGCCAGACTATCTGGTAACGCAAGAATCGATTCTTGTATACGCTGAGCACTTTCTTGTAATTTCACCAATGAAACATTCAACTTTTCGGCCGCTTCATGAGTGATCAATTCTTCATCACTAACTGATTGTTTCTCTTTTAACCAGTCATCCACTTGGAGTTGAAGCTCTACGATTTGATTTCTTAGCAGCTGTAAATCATAACTTTCCACTGCCGGAGGAATAGGATGCATCTTGAAAGCATAAGTCATTCTGCTATAAACAACATTATCTTTAGGAAACTCACTAAGAGTTGCTTCTAATTTCTTTTTCTGTTCATTCGCCAATTGAATATCTTGTTCAACTTCTAAAATTTCTTGCTTGTCCACAATTCCGTCTTTATTCTTGTCTGCCAATTGATTGGAAATTGCTACATTATCCACTGCTGTTAAATACTGATTATACACTTGATACAAGGCAGACGAATGAAGGTTTACTTGGATAATCTCTTTAATTAAATCATCTGTTGGGTAATCCATAATTAACGTCCCTACATTGTAAAACGGTGGGTTGGCCCCTTTTAGTATCAACGCAACATTCGGATTCATTTCCTGTGCAAGTTTATAAGGAGTACTAGCACGATAAGTATGTGAAAGATAATTAAGTGTTAACCGCGCCTCGTTCGTGTCTGCTTCAGCAATCTGTGCGGTCACATCTATCAATTTTTGACTGGTTGAAACATTATCATAATGATCTTGAATGGCCAGCGTTGGATAGTGATAAGCCGCAATACTTTCTAACATACCCCCTAGAAAATCATCTAAAATCAATACTTTGCCGCGAACATCCTTTACAGTAGGCGCAATACCGGATAAATTTTGATAACATTTATCTGCCAATCCTGAATAAGCAATGGATTGCATGACCATCCCTTGTAATTGCAGATATTCTTCATATGTTTTGGGGGCGTCATTTTCTTTTTTTATACGTATCAAAACAAACTCACCGGGATTCTGATCTAAAAATTGCGAAACCTCACGAAAATGCTCCGTCAAGGTTTTGCCATTTCCAACATTAAATTTTCCATGATACATATACAGTTCTTCCCCTGACTTATCCACCCGAAAATCTAAATATCGAATCCCACGGTTTAATTGCTGGGTAATCGTATTATCTTGCGTCCTTACCCATGAAAAAGTTCCAGTATAAGCAGCACTATCATGGGTTCCAGGCATAGAAACAATCGATACAGGCTTAGTGTCTTCTAACAAATTCGTTTGCCAGCGCCGTGTATCGATGGTTTCAGCATATACCCCTTGATTTATGAACAGAACACCCAACATAAATCCCATCAACAAAACAATGATCCTTTTGAACTTCACTCTTTTCCCTCATTTCATTAACTGAATAAACAAAATACTTTCCACAGCATTACATGATAACTAATCTCCCTCTCATCCGACATATTATAACATATTTTCAATCACATACAAATCAAAACAACTGTTCATTCTTAATTTTCTATTTTTAACAAAAACATATTCACAGGATATTCCAATAGCCTACCACCTTTCAGATTTTACAACGCATCCTTGTTCATTTCTAGTAATTGCAGTTTAGTTAACGAACATCGTTTTTATAACATAGTTTACAAATATTTATCAGTAATCACGACTGCCAGTCAAAACAGTCACCATTTCCATCTGCAAATAACCCTCACACATAAGCAAAAATCTATTCGAGCCTCTTATGACCCGAATAGATTTTTTACACTAAGATTTATTTTTTGCTACGATTTTTTCTACGTTTGAATAAAGCAAGCAGACCACCTAATCCTAACAATCCAGCCCCAAGAGCGTTCGCATTCTCATTTTGATTTTCTGTACCTGTTTGAGGCAGATGTTTATTTCCTGTCTGAGCTAAACGATTCTGACCTGTTTGAGGTAAATGTTGAGGCTTGGTGCCTAGATTCATCATCTTGTTATCTTGATGATTAGAATGACTTGGCGACGACGAATTGCTTGGACTTGTTGACGCTGACTCTGACGCGCTGATGCTTGCGGATTCACTCGCACTAGCTGATGCTGACTCGCTCAAGCTGATTGAAATGGATCCCGCAATACTTCTTGACGTTGATTCACTCAAGCTAAGTGATTCTGATTCTGACGCACTTGTGCTTGCCGATTCACTCGCACTCGTTGACGCTGACTCGCTTCTTGATATTGAAGTCGATGCATTCTCTGTTGTCGACTCGCTTGTTGAAGCTGATGTCGTTGTACTTCCTGAAGCAGAAAGTGAAGCTGATTCAGATGCGCTGATGCTTGCGGATTTGCTTGCACTTATCGATGCTGATTCGCTCAAGCTGATTGAAATTGAACCTGCAATACTTCTTGACGTCGACTCACTCAAGCTAAGTGATTCTGATTCAGATGCTGACGTACTTGCTGATTCACTCGCACTAGCTGATGCTGACTCACTTCTTGAAATTGAAGTCGATGCATTCTCTGTTGTCGACTCGCTTGCTGAAGCTGATGTCGTTGTGCTTGCTGAAGCAGAAAGTGAAGCTGATTCAGACGCTGATGTGCTTGCTGATTCACTTGCTCTTGTTGAAGCAGATTCAGACGCTGATGTACTTGCTGATTCGCTTGCACTTGTCGACGCTGACTCGCTGCTTGAGATTGAAGTCGATGCATTCTCTGTTGTCGACTCGCTTGCTGAAGCTGATGTCGTTGTGCTTCCTGACTCACTTGCACTTGTTGACGCTGATTCTGACGCACTTGTGCTTGCCGATTCGCTGGCACTTGTCGATGCTGATTCTGATGCACTTGTGCTTGCCGATTCACTTGCACTTGTCGATGCTGACTCGCTCAAGCTGATTGAAATCGAACCTGCAATACTTCTTGATGTCGACTCACTCAAGCTAAGTGATTCTGATTCAGATGCTGACGTACTTGCTGATTCACTTGCACTTGTTGACGCTGATTCAGATGCGCTGGTGCTTGCTGATTCACTTGCGCTTGTTGACGCTGATTCAGACGCTGAAGTACTTGCTGACTCGCTTGCACTTGTTGACGCTGATTCAGATGCTGAAGTACTTGCTG
>CAMMST010000070.1:0-9228 GCA_946499615.1 Enterococcus cecorum
GTCTTTTAACCAAACAAAACGGTTAAAAGACGCTTATTTAATTACAAGGATGTGAAGCGGGTCGATCAGCCACGAGCGGATAAGTTTGTCCAGAACGTCGGAAAAGTCCGAGAAGTAAAGACTTTTCTAGCTCCTTGTTTGTTGTCGCGTTCCATGAAGAAAAGATACATAAAATAGTTGAAAAAATAAAAGAAAGAAGGGATTCTATGGGATGGATGAAAGAAGCGATTGCCGCAACAAAGCGTAATGATCCTGCAGCGCGCACTACTTTAGAAATTGTCCTGACTTATCCAGGATTTCATGCGTTATTTTGGCATCGGTGGGAACACTTCTTATACCGTCACCATCTTTATCTATTAGCCCGTATGCATGCTCAGATGACGCGCTTTTTTACCGGAATCGAAATTCATCCCGGCGCTGTCATTGGCAAAGGCGTGTTTATCGATCACGGCATGGGCGTAGTAATCGGTGAAACAGCAGAAGTCGGCGATAATGTGACGCTCTTTCACGGAGTCACACTTGGCGGTACGGGCAAAGACTGCGGAAAACGACATCCAACGGTCAAGGATGGTGCATTGATTTCTGCTCATGCGCAAATTTTAGGCCCCGTCGTGATTGGTGAAAATAGTAAAATCGGTGCTTCATCAGTCGTTTTACAAGATATTCCAGCCAATGCCACCGCGGTTGGTGCACCAGCCAAAATAGTTCGATTAAATGGAAAGAAGGTAGCTCATGATTAAAATATATAACACATTAACGAGACAAAAAGAAACGTTCAAACCAATAGAAGCTGGCAAGGTCAAGATGTATGTCTGCGGTCCAACCGTTTATAATTACATTCATATCGGAAACGCCCGCAGCAGTATCGCTTTTGACACGATTCGCCGTTATTTTGAATATCGCGGTTATGAAGTCAATTATGTATCCAATTTTACCGATGTGGACGATAAAATTATTAAAGCGGCCAAAGAAATGCAAATCACTGCACCTGAAGTAGCCCAACGTTTTATCGATGCCTTTAAAGCCGATACTCATGCGCTAAATATCAAAGAAGCAACCTTGAATCCACGCGTTATGGATCACATTGAAGATATTATTGATTTTGTGCAAGTGTTGGTAGAAAAAGGCTATGCTTATGAATCGAATGGCGATGTGTATTACCGCACCCGCAAATTCAAAGACTATGGAAAATTAAGTGACCAATCCATCGATGAATTAGAAATCGGCGCCAGTCAACGAACCGGCAGTGAACAAGCCCAAAAAGAAGACCCACTTGACTTTGCGTTATGGAAAAAAGCCAAAGAAGGCGAAATTTCTTGGGATTCACCATGGGGGCAAGGGCGTCCTGGTTGGCATATCGAATGTTCTGTAATGGCGACCAAGCATTTAGGTGATACCATCGATATTCACGGGGGCGGTCAAGATTTGGAATTTCCACACCATGAAAATGAAATTGCCCAAAGTGAAGCGAAGACCGGCCATCCTTTTGCAAATTATTGGATGCATAATGGGTTTGTGACCGTTGGCGAAACGCAAGAAAAAATGAGTAAATCGCTTGGCAACTTTGTGACGGTTCATGAGATTATTCAAGAAATCGATCCACAAGTACTGCGCTTCTTCATGGCGACTACCCAATACCGTCGTCCAATCTGCTATAGTGAAAAAACATTACAAGAAGCAGAAAATAACTTACAAAAACTAAAAACAGCTCTGGAAAATGCGCAATTTAGATTAGACAATGCGAAAGATGAACTAGCTAACGATGCCATTCATTTAGATGAACTAGCGAAATTAGAAGAACAGTTTATCGCTGAAATGGACGATGACTTCAATGCCGCCAATGGAATCACTGTGGCCTATGAATTGGCTAAGTGGTTGAACGTTTATGCGAATAATGAAGAAGTTTCAAAACCAGTACTCCAACAAGCAATCCAACAATTACAGGGGTGGTTAGGCGTTTTTGGTATTGAATTTAACCAAGAATTATTAGATGATGAAATCGAAAAATTAATTGAAGAACGCAATCAAGCACGCAAGGAACGCAACTTTGCTCGTAGTGATGAAATTCGCGATTTGCTTAAAGCACAAGGCATTATTTTAGAAGATACTGCCCAAGGAACGAGATGGAGAAAAGGCTAATGAAAGATTTTGAACAATTAAACGGCCTGGCTTTGGCGTATATGGGCGATGCGATTTATGAGGTGTATATCCGTGAATATTTGTTAAATCAAGGAAAGACGCGCCCTAACCAGTTGCACCATACTGCGACTAAATACGTTTCGGCTAAAGCGCAGGCAAAGTTGATGCAAGCCATGCTAGATGCTGAACTGTTGACCGAAAAAGAAGTCGATTTCTATCGTCGGGGACGCAACAGCAAGAGTCATACCAGTGCAAAAAATGCCGATATCTTAACTTACCGCATCTCGACGGGGTTTGAAGCATTGATGGGCTATCTGTATTTAACCAAGCAAATAGAGCGAATGGAAGAACTCATCCAATGGTGTATCAGAAAAACAGGAGGCGAATCATGACGAAATCAAATAAAAAACGAAATCCATATCAAAAAAGAACAGAAAAAGTAAAACGCCAACCAAGTGAAAATCAAGGACTCGCCAGCGATGAATTTGTTTTTGGGATGCATGCGACTCTTGAGGCTATCCAGCAAGGTCGCGGCAACAAGCTATTTATCCAAGACAGTCTCAAAGGTGAAAAGGTCCAACAATTAAAAGATTTAGCCGCAGCCCAACACCTACCAATCAAATGGGTACCCAAAGCCAAACTCGATAGTCTAAGTAATCAAGCGGTCCATCAAGGGGTCGTGTTAACCATTACGCCTTATGAATATCTTTCTTTAGCGCAATTACTGGACCAAACAAAGGAAAATCCATTTTTCTTAATTTTAGACAGCTTAGAAGATCCGCATAACTTTGGCTCTATTCTTAGAACGGCTGATGCGACTGGCGTGGATGGCGTGATTATTCCGAAACACCGCGCTGTTGGAATCACGCCGATTGTGGTTAAGACATCAACTGGGGCCGTCGAACATGTGCCAATTGCCCGTGTAACTAATCTCCAACAGACCATCAGCCAATTAAAAGAGCAAGGATTTTGGATTTTTGGGACCGATATGCAAGGCGTGAATTATCGGGATTGGAATGCTTCTGGTTCGGTGGCACTAATCATTGGCAATGAAGGCAAAGGGATGGCCCCCGGCTTGAAAAAAGAAGTCGATCAAATGTTGACGATTCCGATGACAGGACATGTGCAAAGTCTCAATGCCAGTGTCGCTGCGAGTCTATTAATGTATGAAGCCTTCTTTAAGCGAGGATAAATGATGAAAAAACAATTATTGATTGTCGATGGGTATAATATGATTGGTGCTTGGCCAGAACTAGCCGTCTTAAAGAAACAAGATCGTTTAGAAGAAGCCCGCGAAGATTTGTTGAACCGCTTATCTAACTATGCCAAATATGAAGGCATTCAAATCATGGTGGTCTTTGATGCGCAACTCGTTCCAGGCATTACCCAAAGTTATGAAAAATACCAACTTGAAGTGATTTTCACCCAAGAAGGCGAGACTGCAGATAGCTACATCGAACGCACAGCCGGTCAATTAAATAACTTATTAACGCAAGTCACTGTAGCCACAAGTGATTTAGCGGAACAGTGGGTCATTTTCTCACAAGGCGCGCTGAGAACTTCGGCCCGTGAATTATACAAATCAGTGCAAAAGGTCGAAAAACAAATCCATCAGCACCAACAAGAAATTCATTACCAAGATTACCGCCGCAACTCGCCTTGGAATGAAGACCAACTCGCCCAACTTGCGCAAAAACTAGCAGAATTAAGCAAACATGCGAAGAAAAAATGAGTTTAAAATGATTTTAGAATACGAATTTACTGCCGATTTTGGTGGTAGATTCGTATTTTTTGTATTTATTGACAAAAAATGAACACTTAAATGAGAAAAACGTTTTCAAAAATGTGTTAGGATAGACTAGGGGGATAGGAAAGGTGTGAGGATGCTGAAACCACTGAAAAAAATCGAAGCGATGAGTGATACCGAGCTTGCCAATCAGTTTGCTCGTTTTCGTCCTTTATTAAATCGTTATCGGCGCAAGTATTATTTTGTGGATTATGATAAGGAAGATATTGAACAAGAAGCATGGATTGCCTTTGTAGAATCATATCGGACATATAATTACGAGTTAAATATTACTTTTGCGAGTTATTATAATAAGGTTTTGCGCAATCACCTCAATAGTGTCCTCCGTTATCAAAACGCCTATAAAAGAATGAGTAATATTGATAAAGTCAGTTGGGATTTTGTAGAAGAAGAGACGAGCAATTATGACATTCGGTTCGTGAATCAGCAGACACCAGTAGATGAAGTAATCAGTAAAGAGTTATTAAAGACTTTGTTGCTCAGTTTATCACAATTAGAGTTGACAGTTTTTAAAGAGCTCCAGACAGGCAAGAGTATCCAAGAAATCGCGCAAATGATGCAGCTTCCAGAGAAAAAGGTGAAAAATGCGTATGACCGAATGATGAAAAAGAAGAATCTATTATTAGAATCAATGAAGGAAAGTTAGGTGAATGCATGGGCTTGTCTTATGGAAATGAATATACTTGGACTGATCATTTCAAGCAAAGGGCAAAAGAGCGCTTTTCAATTGAGGCAGATGGTTTAAAAAAATGGCTTAACCGGCAAATGCATACGTTGACCTTTTTGGATGATGGCGATTGTGAAAATAGGAAACGCTATATCTCAGATGAGGGCATTATTTTTGTTTGTGATGTACAAAAGCGACAATTTGTGACCTGTTATGCGGTTAATTCAGGAACTTTGAAAAATCACATCAGCGAGCAACAACTCCTTCATTATCAGCAATTCCTAGATGAAAAAGAGCAGTTGATTCGCCGCTACCATATGAAAGATGTGAAGCTCACCTTAGCCGAATTGATTCCTGAGATTGAAGTCTTTTTGCATTATGCGAATAAATTGGCTAATAGTAAACGCTACTTAAAGCAAAATCATGAATGGTTCCAGCAAGTCAATGAGCGTTTTTTGGTGATTCAAGAGGCCATGCATAGTCTAAATATCGCACAGAAAAACTACCGCAAATAAAAAACCCATGAATCTGTTCATGACAGCCTCATGGGAATGCGTGTTTATAATTCGCTTAATTCTTTTGCTGTAATTTCAGTAAAGTGAGTGATGATTTTATCTGCACCCTCTAAGGCTTCACCGGTAGAAACACCGACTGCATACATGCCCGCCCCTTTGATACCTTGAATACCAGCTTGTGCATCTTCGAAACCGATTGCATCACCTGGAGCCACATGGATTAATTCACACGCTTTGACAAAGATTTCAGGATCTGGTTTGCCTTTTGTCAAGGTTGCAGGATCGACAATGGCATCAAATTCATCAATGACACCTAATTTTTCTAGGATAAATGGGGCATTTTTAGAAGCTGAAGCAATCGCACAAGGAATACCTAGCGCTTGAGCTTGGTCTAAAAAGTCTTTCACACCAGGTAATAAATCTTCAGGTGTTAATTTTTGTAGTAAAGTCACATAATGTTGATTTTTCTTTGCTGCGAGTTCTTCTTTTTGTTCAGCAGTAAAATCATTTTCGCGACCACCATGGACTAAGATTCGTTCAAGTGAATCCATGCGACTGATTCCTTTCAGTTGCTCATTAAATTGTAAATCAATCTCGATGCCTAATTCATGGCCTAATTCTTTCCAAGCGATATAGTGGAATTTTGCGGTATCGGTAATCACACCATCTAAATCAAATACAAAACCTTTTTTCATGGTTCATCCTCTTTTCGTATTATTTATCCTTATTATAGCAACCGGTTGCGTTAAAGTCAAAAGGAAAATGAAAGAACGCAAAATATCTTGTACGAGCCATCTTGTAGTGCTAGACTATAGTCAAAATAATGCCTAACGAGGAGTTGGTAGTATGTATCAAGAACAAACGAAGACTTTTCATTGTGATATTTGTAAAAAGCAAATCCAAGCTTATGAGGTGTGTTGGACCAAATGGCAATTTCCACCTAAGATAACCGTGCCCCAAGACATGCCCATCAAAGCATTAGCCTATCAAAATGCAAAAATCATTTGTGAGGATTGTCAGTCAAAAGTTTTTGTGAAAGAGTATCAGTCCTTATAGTTACTGAGTGGCCTTATATTTTTCAAATTTCACAAAAAATATAAGCGCTTTACTTGTGCTTTAGATTTTTTGTGTTATGATAGAGATGTAACAAAAATTAAATAGAATCCACTCACAAAGGGGAGCCAATTTGGCTGAGATTGAGGAAACTCTAAACCCTTCGTACCTGTATCGGTTATGCGAGCGTAGGAATTGTGAAGCATGAGAAGAGCGACAACTTCTCCTTTGTGAATTGTGATGATTCTAAAGGAGGAGTTTTTTTGTATGAATAAAAGGACAGAAATATTGTTAGAAGGTGTGATTATGGCGGCTTTGGCGATGGTTTTACACTTTGTCCCGCTGAATATCGGCAGTAGTTTTACGATTAGTTTGGGGCAAATTCCTTTGACTTTGTTTGCGTTACGACGGGGCACCAAACCGGCATTGTTTGCTGGCTTATTATGGGGGATGTTGTACTTTGTCACAGGAACAGCCTATATCTTAACACCGGTTCAAGCCTTGATTGAATACCCAATTGCCTTTACCTTTGCGGGCTTTGCAGGACTTTATCATGAACCATTGATGCAAGCGATGCACGATCATAAAGATGCGAAGGCCAAATTAGTGATTATTAAAGGGGCATTAGCTGGTGCAGGTGCGCGCTTCTTCTGGCATTTTGTTGCTGGATGGGTATTCTGGGGTGCCTATGCTTTATGGGGAATGAAGCCATGGTTATTCTCTTTAGTGATGAATGGGGCAAGTGGATTAGCCTCTGCTGCAGTGGCCACAATTGCCTTATTAATCATGTATTCGATGGCGCCAAGTATTTTCCGTGCGTCTTTACACCGTACTTCTAAAGTTTAATGATAAGCGATTCTTCTAGTCAAAAAAAAAGCCGTTCATCCAATGGTTGGGTGAGCGGCTTTTTGGTAAGTTAATTTTCGATTTGGCTGAGGCTAATTTCCCCAGAGGATAGCACCCTTTCCTGTCCGTTACAATTGACGACTAATTCGCCCTGGTCGGTAATGGCACAGGCTTTTCCAGTATAATTTTGCCCATTTTGACTAAAGTGGACGATTTTACCTAGGACATAAGACTTTTCGCGATAGATTTTGAGATAATCTTGACTAGGTAGGGCAGCGATTAAATCAAAGAAGTTTTGCCAGATTAACTGAATCAGCTCATTACGTGTAATATCTGGATTTTTTTCATATAAGGCACGAATCTTAGGCTGTAACTCTACTGGAATCTGACTCGGATCAATGCAAAAGTTTAGCCCGATACCGATAATCACATGGCTGATGCGTTGCGTTTCAAAATCACTCATCGCTTCAGTTAGGATGCCGCAGACTTTTTTGCCCTCAATATAGATATCATTTACCCATTTGATTTGGGTAGGAAGACCGGTTAATTGCTCGATTGCCTGACTGACTGCCACCGCAGAGAGCACGGTATATTGTGGCAATTCTTGAAAGTGTTGATTAGGTGAAAGCAAGAGACTCATATAGATTTGGCCCTTAGGTGAGAAGAAAGCTCGTCCAAAGCGGCCATGTCCTTGTGTTTGCTCCTCAGCGACAAAAAGGGCGAAATCAGTTTGCTTACTTATCGCTGCTTGTTTGGCTTGATGCATGGTCGAATCCACACTTTCGCTATAGTAGATTGCGCTATTTGGTAGATAAGGATTGCTCAGTACGGCTGTTTCAATGACATCGCTAGCTAATAAACGATAGCCTGTTTTTTGATGTTCGATATGATAGCCCTGCTTTTCCAACTCACGGATAGCCTTCCAAATCGCAGTTCTAGACACGCCAATCTTTTGCGCCAAGTTTTCACCAGAGATAATTTCTTCATGTGCTTTTAAGTAAGATAAAACTTTTTCTTTTGTATTCATACATATAACCTCGGATGTTAGATAAGTTCATTGTAACATAAAAGCAGTGGATTGTGGGTGTGGTTGTTTTATCTAAGTAAAGGTAAAGATAATGTTATTTATCAATTGTGTCATAAAAGTCATTTATTTAATTAATTTTAATGTTGGAAAATAAAGCATTTATTCTAGAAGGATAATAAATGTTGATTAGAAAAATGAATATTTTGTATAAAAAATATGTATAAAAATTTTAGAAAATATAAGAAGCATATTATAAATAAGAATTCGCGATGATATATGGGTTAATGCTAGAATTATTTTATATTTAAAAGCGGGTATGTAATCAATAATGGAGGAATAGTTATCGTAAAAGTAGAAAAAAGCGCTTAATTTTGTATAAAGATACCGCAATATAATATATATTTTAGTATACGTTATAAAAAATAATTCAATGTTTCTGATTTATCAATTTTTTTAAATGTTAATTTTTATTTATAGATGGGGGAAGCATATGTGAAAGGAAGGCTAGGGAGATATCTAGCTGAAAGGAAAATATGTTTCAATTTTTTTTGAATAAACAAAGGCTGAAATTATATGAAAGCTTACAAAAATTACCCCAAAAACAATATATAAGTTATAAAGAAATCAGTAAGGAAACAGGAATAAGAAAAAAGGCTATTCAACAATTCTTTTTATGCTGTGACGCCACACTGATTGCATACACGATTGATATAGATAATCAAGGAATTAGCTATAAGGGAAATGATGATTTATATCCTTGGTGTGTATTTCAGGTCTTATTATCTGATAATTTGGCGTTTCAACTACTTTTTCAATTATTGAGCGGCGAATCTTTCAGTTATCATGAATTAATTCACCAGTATTTTTACAGCAAATCTACCTTAAAAAGAAAATTAAAGCAAATTGAAGCATGGCTGTATCCATTTCATATTTCCTTAAAGCATCAAGGTTCTGTGAAAGTAGAAGGAAATCTGTATCAATTGGAGTGGCTCTATGCATGGTTGTCTTTAATTTGTAGTCCAAAAAGAAATTATATTTTACCCAGTGAGACACGGGTATATGAACAAAGCGAGACTTATCACTTGAATTTTCAGTTATCCCCAAGAGGAAAAGTATTTTTATTAGGCTATGTCACAACAAACAGTTGATAAATAGCCATTTTTATAGGGGAGTA
>CAMMST010000071.1:0-9140 GCA_946499615.1 Enterococcus cecorum
TAAAGATTTTCCTAGACAGGCCGGCTTAGATGCGATGTAGCTACCCTTCGAACACCGTGAATTAAGGTTGTGAGCCGGGTCGGTCAGCCACGAGCGGATATAGCAAATCAAAAAAACCTAGTCTACTTTTTGCATGTAGGCTAGGATTTATTTTTTTATACAGTACGGGCATCGTCTTGGCTAAAGTATTGCATCCGTGGTTTGTCTTGATATTGCAGCAATTGGTCAACTGTCACGAATTCATATCCTTGGGCTTTCAATTGCTCAATAATTGGATTAACCGCATCAATGGTGGTTTGATAAATATCATGCATCAAAATAATCGAACCAGGCTGTACCGTTTGTAAGACATGTTGCACAATCAGCGGTGTATTTCTTAGCTCCCAGTCACGTGAATCAATATTCCACTGGATGATGGCCTTGTCGATAACCTGTGCACCTTGGCTATTAATCGCACCATATGGCGGACGCAAAATCTTAGGTAGCTGTCCACCTGCTAGATAAATAGACTTATCGGCTTCATGGATATCCGTTTTGATTGCATCTGGAGCCATCGAACGTAAATTATTATGCACATTAGAGTGGCTACCGATTTCATGCCCTTCACTCGCGGCCCGTTTCACCACTTCAGGATATTGACGTGCGCTACTTCCTAACATAAAGAAAGTGGCCTTCACTTGTTGGGCTGCTAAAATATCTAACAATTGATTGGTGGTTTGCGCTTTTGGACCGTCATCAAAAGTCAAAGCAACGTACTTTTTATTCGGATCGAGGCCAGGCATTTGCTCTTGGGTTTGACCAATGGCGTAGTTTTGATCGATATAAGGTAACACTAAATTCAAAGGTAAGCTTACAGTTTTCAGATTCCCAATTTTCTTATCTAAAGTAATTTTTAGCTGATTATCTTGAATTTTCATCTTTTGATCCATGTTCAGATTTTTTAAATTTAAGACTTGATCAATCACTTTATCAGGCGCTTTGACTTGCTCTAAAATCTTTTGTTGCACAAGTGGTTTGATGGTGAGTAGATTTTCATCACTACCAATAATTTGTTTGGCACTTGGAGTTTGTCCCGTTTCACTTGAAAGCAAAAGCGCACTCTGTTGCAGTGGTTGCTCATGGAATTTTTCCTTGTCTTGATTCCATGTGAAAAATTGGCTGGATAGCACAATTTTATTCATTTTTGGATTTAAGACATGCTTTTCGATTTTTTTAATCCAAGTTGTACCCGCATCAATTTTATGTTTTTTCTGGAAAGCGACCTTCATCTCTTGGAATTTTTCTTCTATTAAAGGTTGTTCTTTCGTGAATTTTTCATTTTTCGGATGGAAAGTTACGGTGTATAAGCGTTTTTCTTGAACTTTTTCTTCACTAAAATCAGCTATTCGTTGCTTTTTAATGAGTTGCTTTTGGGCAGTTTCAAAAGTGTCGACTTTCTTTTGGTCTTTGTTATGCCAGATAAACACGATTAAAAAGGCAATCCCCAGAACAATCAACGCTAAAGGTAAGTGCCACATCCAACCCGTTTTATGCTTTCTATGCTCTAGTTGGACTTCTCGGCGTTGTCGTCTAGAATTTGTCGTTTTTTCATTTGAATTTTCGGTCATTTTCCCAACCCCTTTTCCCCTAATTCTGTGAAATAAAAAACTAATTAATTTTTCATTTTCGTATATACACTAAACTTATCATGTTTGAAAGCTGAATACAAGGGGACTTTAGACTGAAAATTTTTCAAAATATTTTCAATGATAATAACGAATTTTGGATAAGCTGTCATCTGACGTATTGGCTAATAAACAATAATAGTTCACTCTGTGAAAAATTTTGCTTGCAATTTCCCTTAGAAACCGATATCATATAGTTCGTAAAAAGAAGGATGTGAGAAAATGCAAGCATCTAAGCAATGGAAGATGATGGGCACGTTTATTGATTTATGGATAGATTCTGATTTAGATTGTGAAAAAATATTCATAAATATAACAGATGAATTATTAGCTTTAAATCAATGCTTTTCAGCCAATCAAGAAACCTCTGAATTAATGCAATTAAATCACTTAGCAGGAGTTTGTCCAGTGGCTGTGAGTCCAGCGCTTTTTTCGTTGATTTCAATTGGCAAGCAGCATAGTTTGGCACAACCTAGCCATTTGAATATTGCTATTGGTCCTTTAGTGAAATTGTGGCGTATTGGTTTTAAACAAGCGAAACTCCCTACACCAACAGAGATTTTTGCGACCTTACCATTGCTCAATAGTGAACAAATCATTTTAGATTCACAACAGCAAACGGTATTTTTAGCACGAAAAGGGATGGAAATTGATTTAGGGGCACTTGCTAAGGGTTACATTGCTGACTATTTAATGGCTAAATTGAAAAAACAATGCCATAGTGCGATGATTAATTTAGGTGGTAACTTTTTAGCTTTTGGTCCTAATCCAAAACGTGAAAATGGCAAATGGTATGTAGGTATTCAACATCCACAAAAGCCACGTCACCAACATTTAGGAATATTAGCAATTGAAAATCAATCTGTAGTCACTTCAGGTATTTATGAGCGTTTTTTGATGGTTGATGGAAAGCGGTATCATCATTTGCTAGATTCGCAAACAGGATTTCCTTTTGAAACGCGGATGGCCAGTTTGACGATTGTTGCAAACCAATCCTTAACCTGTGAAATATGGACAAGTCGTTTGTTTGGTTTACCTATTTCAGAGGCATTAGCAGTGATTGAGCAGCATCCAGAACTTGAAGGAATTATTGTAGATCAAGAAAATCAGGTATATCTTTCTTCAGGATTGAAATCTTTTTACTATCCAAATAGATAAATATTTAAGGAGGCTTTTTTATGAAGTTAATTGGTATTGTAGGAACGAATTCAAAACGTTCAACGAATCGACAATTATTAGAATATATGCAAAAACATTTTGCAAAACAAGCAAGTATCGAGTTGGTAGAAATTAAAGATTTACCGATTTTTAATAAACCTGCCAATCGTAAAGTGCCTGCTAGTGTGTCAGAAATTGCCAAAAAGATTGAAGAAGCGGATGGCGTGATTATTGGGACACCTGAATACGATCATTCTATTCCAGCGGTGTTAATGAGTGCTTTGGCTTGGTTATCTTATGGGATTCATCCATTATTAAATAAACCTGTGATGATTACTGGTGCCTCTTACGGAACATTAGGATCTTCAAGAGCACAAGCACAGTTACGTCAAATTCTTGATTCACCAGAAATCAATGCGACAATTATGCCTAGTTCAGAATTTCTATTGGCTCATTCATTACAAGCATTTGATGAAAATGGGGATTTAATCGATCTAGATACCATTCATAAGTTAGAAGGCTTGTTTGCTGATTTTCGCTTATTTATAAAAGTGAATGAAAAAATGGTTCATGCCAAAGAAGCCTTGAAAAAAGATGCAGAAAACTTTGATTGGGAAAACTTGTAAGAAAAGAGGATACGTCTATGAAAAAATTTGTTGGCATTGTCGGTTCAAATGCAGAACTATCATATAATCGTAAGTTATTAGAATTTATTCGTCGTCACTTTAAAACAAAATTTGAATTAGAATTATTGGAAATTGATCAAGTACCAATGTTTAATCAAGATGAAGATTGGCAAGAGAGCTTCCAACTAAGATATCTTTATAATAAAATTACCCGAGCAGATGGTGTGATTATTGCAACGCCTGAACACAATCACACAATTACTGCAGCCTTAAAGAGTGTTTTAGAATGGCTATCTTATAAGGTTCATCCATTTGAAAGTAAACCAGTAATGATTGTGGGGGCATCTTATTATGATCAAGGAACTTCTCGTGCCCAAGTTCATTTACGAAAAATTTTAGATGCTCCTGGGGTCAATGCATATACTTTACCAGGTAATGAATTCTTATTAGGAAAAGCCAAAGAAGCCTTTGATGATGAAGGGAATATTACCAATGTAGGTACGGTGAATTTCTTAGAGACTTGCTTAGATAATTTTGTGAAATATGTGGATGTAGTCAGTCATTTAAAAAAACCTAAACCAATTGAACCCGAAGATTTAACCGCTTCTCATCCAATTGCTACTACGATTACTGAAATTGATCCAGATGACCCAGACTGGTTAGAAAAAGCAGCCGAATTAACAGGCGCTGTTTCAGGAGATACTTATGTGAAGTTAGATAATGGCCTATTAACAGTGAACCAATTAAATATGTTTTTAAAAGCTATGCCATTTGAATTAACTTATTCTGATGATAATAATCAATTTTTATACTATAATGCTAGTCACCAAGATCCGGATACCATGTTGGCTAAACGTGTGCCAAGTCAAGTGGGTAATCGTTTATCAACAGTTCATAATTCTTTGCCTGCAAATCGGATGAAAAATGTAGAGTGGGTAGTAGGAACTTTACGTAATGGTAACCAAGAATATGTACGTACGATTGTTCCAGGCTCACCAGAAAGTGTGATTAATACTCATAATTATCAAGCGATGTATTATCCTGATGGTTCATTTGCGGGAATTAATGAAATTGTCTTTAATTTTAAACCTTGGTTGGATTGGTATTTACAAGAAACAGGTCAATACCTAGCAGGTGGTAAGGTAGCAGCAATGCCGTCAGCCGATGCAACTTCTGGAGCGTCACAAGCTGGGGGGCAAGCTGATGCCACTTCTGGAGCATCTGAACATTAAAAATAATTGATATCAATGAAAAAGCGAATAGCCAGCTTAAGGATTTCACTTAAGTTTGGTTATTCGCTTTATTTTGTGTGTTTTAATGTTAATCAAGAGAAGCAGTGTTGTGTAACCGGCCATTTCAGTCAGTGTTAAACCACCATCTAGCAAATGATTTAAACTAGTAAAATCTTTAAATATGGTGGATTTTACTGTCATTCCGGGCATCAGTATCAATCAACTAAATACTTGGAAAATTCACCCTCCTGCATAAGAAAATCTCCTTTCATCCGATTTTCTTAGCAGAAGGTAACACATGAATTTTCTCGTATTTGACCAAGTTGATTGATAACCTTTTGCTTGGAGCTAATCGGCCTGGCTCACAACCTTATTTTATTTTTCGATTTTGGTTACGCCGCCCATGTATGGGACTAAGACTTCAGGGATGGTCACGCTACCGTCTTCGTTTTGGTAGTTTTCTAAGATAGCCGCAACCGTACGACCAACAGCGAGCCCTGAACCATTCAACGTGTGGACATATTGCACTTTACCATTTTCATCACGGTAACGAATCATGGCACGTCTTGCTTGGAAGTCCTCGCAGTTTGAGCAAGAACTGATTTCGCGATACGTATCTTGCGCTGGAATCCATACTTCTAAGTCATAGGTTTTAGCCGCAGAGAATCCCATATCACCAGTTGATAAGGCTACAACGCGGTAAGGCAAGTTCAATTTTTGCAAGATATTTTCAGCGTTTTGCGTCATTTTTTCTAATTCATTGTAAGATTCTTCTGGTTTCGTTAATTTCACCATTTCGACTTTGTTAAATTGGTGCAAACGAATCAAACCACGTGTATCACGACCGGCACTACCAGCTTCTGAACGGAAAGAAGGGCTCAAAGCAGTAAAGTAAACAGGTAGATCCGCTTCTTCTAAAATTTCGCCATTATAATAGTTGGTTAATGGCACTTCAGCCGTTGGAATCAAAGTCAAATCTGTGTTGGTTAATTGGAAAACATCTTCCTTAAACTTAGGAAATTGTCCAGTTCCAAACATTGAATGGCTATTTACAATATAAGGGGGGATGACTTCGGTATAGCCTTCTTTGCCGTGTTCATCGAGCATAAAGTTGTAAATCGCTCTTTCCAAACGGGCGCCTAAACCTTTATAAAAGACAAAGCGACTACCAGACACCTTCGCCCCACGTTCAAAGTCTAAAATACCAAGGTTTTCAGCAATTTCCCAGTGAGGTTTTGGTTCAAAATCAAATTCGCGGACCGTTCCATGACGGCGAACTTCGACATTATCATCTTCATCTTTACCAATTGGCGTACTTTCATGTGGTAAGTTTGGCAAAGTTGTGGCGATGGCAGTTAGCTCTTCATCGATTTTGGCGATTTGTTCGTCCAAAGCTTTGATTTCTTCACCGACTTTTTTCATTTGCGCAATTTTGTCATCGGCATTTTCTTTATTGCGTTTTAATTGCGCAATTTCACCAGACACATCATTTCTAAGTTTTTTCAACTCTTCTACTTTCACTAATTCTGCGCGGCGTTTTTCATCTAAAGCGACAAATTCATTGATTTTTGCTTCGTCTACATTACGGGTAGCCAGTTTTTCTTTGACCATGGCTACATTTTGACGAATCATTTTAATATCTAACATCAAAATCCCTCCAAAAAATTTTTTATCTTCTCATCCACAAAGTCATAGGGGCAGTAAACAAAAAAGCCCTAAAGCATAAGAAAATCTCTTACACTTTAGGACGTAAATTACGCGGTGCCACCTAAATTTAGTATCTACATACTACACTTTGTACAGGATAACGGTTGCGAGCCGTCACAAATTTCTTTGCGAGTCCTATCAGAAAGTGGATTCGCTATCTTCCATACAGTTTTGCACCACCCAACTGCTCTCTAAAAAGGAGTCAATAACTACTAGTCTTTCCAGGAAATCTATTTACGCTTATTGTAGCTTAAATTTTAGATTTTGCAAGTGTTTTGGCAAATTTGTGCAAAAAATAAACGCAGCCACCCAAAAAGAATGACTGCATGTATTTATTTTTTGACTTTCCCTTTTTTAATAGGAAGATGCATGATAAAACTCGTCCACTCTGGGTTGGATTTAGCATAGATATAGCCGCCGTGTAAAGCGATGATACTTTGGGCGATGGCTAACCCTAATCCTGTACCGCCTGTTTCTTGTGAGCGTGATTCTTCCACCCGATAAAAGCGGTCAAATAGTTGTTCCAGAGATTTTTGCGGAATCATTTGGCCGTTGTTTTTTACCGTAATGATGACTTCCTGACTAATTTGCTCTAGTTCCACGACAATTTGGGTAGCACCTTTACCATATTTTAAAGCATTGGAAATCAGATTATTAAAGACGCGGACAATTTTTTCGGTATCGCCTTCCATCATGATTTGTTTTTGATTGGCCTGTACGATAATCTCGATGCCTTTTTTCGCCGCTTCCAGTTCAAAATCGACGGCTAGCTGCTCGACTAATTGCACCATATCAAAAGTAATGTAGTAAATCGGCACACTAGATTGGCGAACCTTCGTATATTCAAACAAATCTTCCACTAAGGATTTCATCTGTTTGGCTTTCATAAAGGCGGTGTGCGTATATTTCAACAATTCCTCTTCTGAATGATATTGCTTATCTTCTATTAAACCTAAATAGCCAATAATCGAAGTCAGTGGCGTACGAATATCGTGACTCACGTTGGTAATCAATTCGTCTTTAGATTGCTCGATTTTGCGCTCTTCTTCAATTGCCATCATGGTACTATCCACAAGACCATTGATACTTTGAATAATCCGATTTAAATCTCCCTTCAGTTCAAAAGGAATCCGATAATCATAATTGCCCTCTGCGATATAGTGTAGCTCACTAATAATATGGCGCAGCTGCATTTGTTTATACCGCCGATGTAGCCGCCAATAGAGCACCAAAGCATCTATCACAAGAAAGATTGGAATCAAAAAGTTGCGGCCACTCCAAAATAGATCATTATCTAAATTTTGCGAGAAGATAAATTTCGTTTCAAAGATAGCGTCTTGCAGATTCGGCGAACTTTTAATGATTGCTGAAAGAATGACCAGTAACGAGACATTTAATAGTAGTAATAAAATGACTGTTACAATTCCCTCGGCAAACAACTCACTGATTTCCTTAGAGGTAAGGACAATTTTTTTACGGTCATGTAAGGTGTTAGCATTCTTATTTTGCATCAATCTTGTACCCTACACCCCAAACAGTTTGGATAATCTTTTCGCCGCCAGTGGCTTCTTCAATCTTGTCGCGCAAATGACTGACATGCACCATGACCGTCTTAGCAGAAACGATACTCTCTTGTTTCCAGACACGTTCAAAGATTTCGTCTGCACTAAAGACACGATTCGGATGAGAAGCAAGTAAGTATAAAATGCCAAATTCTAAAGCCGTTAATTGAATTTCTTTGCCGCTAATCGTTTTTACCTCATGAGAATCTCGATTAATTACTAAGGAAGCCACCTCTAAAATTTCAGGTTGGTTGGCCTTGACTTGCATTTTTGTTCTTCTTAATAGAGACTTCACGCGCGCCATAATTTCTAAAGGATTAAATGGCTTAGTGACATAATCATCGGCACCCGCTACAAGCCCTTTGATCTTATCCATATCCGTTGATTTTGCAGTTAACATAATAATCGGAATTTGTGACTCTTTACGTAAAGCTTTCACCACTTGCATACCATCGACTTCAGGCATCATAATATCTAAAATTAAAAGCTCAATATCAGGATTTGTGCGTACCTTACTTAAAGCATCTTTGCCATCATAGGCTTTGACTGGTTCATAGCCTTCATTTTGTAAATAGATACTTAATAGTTCTACAATTTCCTTATCATCATCAGCTACTAAAATTTTCATACAAAAAAGCCTCCTAACATAATATATAGAAGTAAGTAGATTTTACTCACTTATTTTAGACTTATCACTAGCCTTATTTTAGCAAAAATTGGCTCGAAAAGAAAAAAATATCAAGAAATTTACCAAAAAATTTTACCGCTAAATCAGGAATATTCGCTAATTATCGAAATAAATAATCAATTTATCGGTTAATGTTCGTTCTTTTCTAGATATTTTTACGTTTTGTAGAAATATGGACGCTTATAAACAACATAAAAGCAAACTTTAAGAAACTTCTATTTTTTAGTTGACGAAGGGCTAGAAACTTGATATACTAGCCAATGTCTTTGAGAGATGATAAAGATAGCTGCTTGATTCAGTCAGATTTAGATAACTTTTTTTGAAAAATATTTTAAAAAAAGTGTTGACAAAAAAAGACGGATTTGCTATTATAAAAAAGTCGCTGAGACATAAAAATACTTGACAACCGATTGAATCTAGTGTAAGATTTAAGAGTTGTTAGTTAAATAAAGTAGACCTTTGAAAACTGAACAAATAAATGCAAACAACCAATGTGTAGGGTC
>CAMMST010000072.1:0-8474 GCA_946499615.1 Enterococcus cecorum
TAAAGAAAAATTTTTGAGCATGAATGTATTCTGTCACTTGTCGCACTTCCCTTTAATTAAATTACACTTATAACATACGCCTTTTTAGCTCAAATGTCAATACTGGTATATACCACTTTTGCTATAGCTTTCTTACTATTTTTGGTGTAACATAAAAACACATATGAATGAAAAAATTGGAGTGAAACGTTATGAAAATTGGTTTTATCGGTGTTGGTAATATGGCCAGTGCAATCATTAAAGGAATTATTACCCATGGCTTTATTGCAGGTAATCAAATTATCGCCTATGATCATCATCCAGAAAAATTAACCAATATGGTAAACGAATATCAAATACATCTAGCGCAAAACGAAGACGAAGTAATTGAATTAGCTGATTACGTCCTATTTGCAGTGAAACCAAATGTCTTATTACCTTTGATTGAAAAGTATCAAAAACAATTGGTTGCAAATCATCCCGTCGTTTTATCCATTGCCGCAGGAACTACACTTGCGCAATTAGAACACGCCTTAGGAGAAAATCAACAACTACCCGTGATCCGGATTATGCCAAATGTCAATGCGATGGTTGGATTAGGTGCTGCGGCTATTTGTGGCAATACACATGCGACAAAAGAACAATTAGACCTTGTTTTAGAGATGTTTAATGCCGTTGGGAAAGCGTGGTTTGTGGCGGAAAAAGACTTTTCAAACTTTACCGCTATTGCTGGAAGCTCCCCTGCTTATGCTTATCTATTCATTGATACCTTGGCCAGAGCAGCAGTCAAACATGGTCTACCAAAACAATTAAGTACTGAGATTGCTGCCCAAGCGGTTTTAGGTAGTGCCAAAATGATTTTAGAATCTGAAGAAAACCCCTGGGGATTAATCGATAAAGTCTGCTCACCTGGTGGGACTACCGTTGCTGGTTTATTGGCGATGGAAGAAAACAACTTTATGACTAGCATCATCAAGGGCATCGATGCTACGATTCAAAAAGACCAAGACATGCAAAATAAAAAATAATAAAAGCAACAGAAAAAACACAAGGGATGAAAAACAACTTTCAAACCTTGTGTTTTATTTTTATGCAGACGATGGGACTCGAACCCACACGAGCTGTGCTCACACGCCCCTCAAGCGTGCGTGTCTGCCAATTCCACCACATCTGCTTCATCTGTTTTTTATTTTATCGTGCTTAAAATAAAAAGTCAATAAAATTTACTTAAAATGAACACAGCAGTCCGCAAATACGCAAACTGCTGTGAATAGCTTAGATTAAATTTGAAACCAATCTTAGTCGGCTAAAGTACCGAATGGATCCCAAGGTTTTAATAATGTTGGTTGGCCTTCTAAAGCTTTTAGGGCTTTTTCTGATAAATATTTCTTGTTGATAGCCACAACATACACATATTTATCAAACCAAGTATCACTCGCAACATAGTAACCTTTATGACCTACTTTATCGCCCCAAGAATTTTCGATTTTCCAACGATTAGGTTCGCCATCGACCAAGTTTACCCCAGTTAAGACCATCGCACGGTTCATGGCGCTTTCCTTCACGTTTAACATTTCTTCTTTCGTTAATGCCAAGTCTAAGTCAAATGCTTTTTCGTATTGGAAGTATTCATCATTCCACATACCGCCTTCACGATCCGCATCTTGAGAACAATCACAACCAAACCATACCAATTCACCTGCTTGCATTTGTTTGATGGTTGCTTCTTTAAACTCATCTAATGGCAAGTTTAATAATTGAACAGGTTGACCATCGACGACATTCCCTAAATGTTCTACAGTGAATGTTTGATAGAAAGGTTTGTCTGCAGTAGGACCGTTAATCACATTCACATAGTCACTTAAGTTTAAGTTAGTTAACTTGTATAGTTCATGTGGTGTTAATTCTTTGGCATGCGCTTTATGATCTTCATCATAATATTCAAAAACAAATTCTTTTGGAGGTAGACCAAAGTTTGTCGCTAATAATTGATAGACTTCTTTAAGCGTTTCTTGTTGAAGTTTATCGATGGCTTCCTTATTTCCTGCATCAAAGGCGGCTTTAGCTTCAAGTGCAAATTTGCGTAAACGACGATTCATCAAGCTGTTTAGTTTACGAGTATGCCCAGCTTGGAAACTTTCAGGATAAGCATCTTTCGGACAAACACCGTATTTTTCAACCAATGAAACCAACATATTCCATTGACCACCATCGCTGACTGCTCCTTCTAATAAGAAACGCATTTTTTCCGCATCTAAATCAGTGGCTAATTCTTTTTTGACACATTCCATAAACCAATTTGCTTTTTCTAATTTATCATAAAAAGCAATGAAATTTTGAGAAAGTTCAAAATCGCCTTCAATCTTCAATTCTTTAATCAAAGCTTCACGCAAAACATTCATCGCTGAGAAAATCCAACAACGGCCTGATTGAAATTGGTTGGTAATTCCATGTGTTTTCAAGTCAATTGAAAAAATAAATGGTTGCGCTGCTTTGGCTTGTTGATTAGAAGCAATTTTGGTTAAATCATTGCTAAATAAAGCATTTTGAAGCACATTCAACTTATCATTTTTTAAATATGCATTTTCTAAGTTTTCTAATTGATTTAATGTAATTTCTGACATATACAACACCTCTGTTTCTTATCCTACACCTGTCATCCATGAAGTGCAAGGGATAGAGCCATTCATTTGAAAATTTTTGCACTTTTCATAAACAACTAATCTTGCCTCTCCAAATCACGTAACAAGCTTTCTAATACCATTTTTTGATAGCCTTTGGGAATTTGACTTAAATGAACTTGCAACTCTTGCGCATAACTTTGCACGGTAGGAATGGCTTTTTGGGATTTCAATGTTTTCTGCATGGCCATTCTGAGGCTGCGGGGTAAACTGATAAAGAAATTCAAACGAAAACCATATTGCAAATATTTTTCTAATACATATGCTAAACAATTTTCCTCAAACATCGCTAAAGGTAAATGCACTGTTTGCGTATGAAAAGTGGTGCATTTTTGAGAAATATCTTCAAGGCCATCCAATTGTCGCAATCGTTCTATCAATTCACTCATCAGCTGTTCACGCGTGAATGACTGATTCTTTAGATATTTCTTCCCTTGCGCTGAAAAAATCCGTTTACTATCATAATTAAAGTCAAATGTTAAAATATCTTGCGCTAAATCTTGGGCAAAAGCTTCAAAATGTTCTTGCTGATAAATTTGCTTTAACTGATTACCTTCCACACGTAGCTGCTTATTAACCAAAGCAATCTCACGTAAAACCAGCTGAAAATCCACGGTATATATCGGCAAATCCACTTGTTTAAAGCTTGCCAATCGCTTGAGTAATTGGCGATTCAACTTGACTGGTTGTTTCATCAAACTATTCCGATAATGTGCAAAACAATACCGCCGCCATAATTCATTTGGAAAACGATACTTTTGATGATGTAACCACAAAATCTCATCAATGCCAAAATCCACTTGAGACAAACCCTTTTTAATCTCATTAGCCACTTTTGGCGAAACACCTAGATGATCAGAAAAGTGCTGCATGCCTAAATACATTTTCTTTTGCTTATTTTTGGAAATTAAGACAAACTGATATTTCAACTTTTTACCACACTTACAGCGCAAACCAGGCTCACTCTTGGGATAATTATAGTCCACCCGGTATTCATCAAACTGCCATTGGGTATCTTTCAAATAATCAAAAGTCGTAAATTTGGAGCGCAATTCATATTTGCGGTGTAACTCCAGTTGTTGCTGCTGGTTTAAATCAAGTGCTTGATAATATTGACTACGAGCATCACTAGATAAAGTCTTATGAAAATCTTGGGGGTAATGTTCTATTTTACTGTTCGGATACCAAGTCAGATAAGTCTCTAAGTAATCCGCCATGCGTTCACCTCTTTTACTTCAAAATAAATCAGCCCGGAAAGGAGACCGAGCTGAAAAATGTTTATTTTTGACGATAAGTAGCTAAAAACTTACGCATCTTATCCATTGTTAATTTCAAATCATCCAAATTAGGTAAATACACAATTCGGAAATGATCCGGCTGCATCCAGTTGAAACCACCGCCATGCACCATTAAGACATGATGCTCATGAAGAAAGTCTAATACAAATTGCTCATCATTGGTAATATTGAACTTCTTCACATCAATTTTTGGAAACATATAAAAAGCAGCTTTAGGTTTAACCGCAGAAAGTCCAGGAATATCATTCACAGCTTTATAGACAAATTCGCGTTGTTCATAAATGCGGCCACCTGGTAAAAGTAGTTCATCCACACTTTGAATGCCACCAAGTGCGGTTTGAATGACTTGTTGGGACAAAACATTTGAACACAAACGCATGGAAGATAGCATATTTAAACCTTCAATATAATCTTTCGCAATCGATTTCTTCCCAGTTAGAACCATCCAACCTACACGGAAACCTGCCACACGATGAGATTTCGATAAGCCACCAAACGTCACTACAAAGCAATCTGGTGCCAAAGTCGCAATCGGAATATGTTTGTAATCATCCATCACCAAACGATCATAAATTTCATCAGAGAAAATCATCAATTCAAATTCACGCGCGATATCAACAATTTGCTCTAAAATTTCTTTTGGATAAACAGCCCCTGTTGGATTATTCGGATTAATTAAGACAATTGCTTTCGTTTTTGCAGTAATTTTAGAACGAATATCCGCAATATCTGGATACCATTCACTTTCTTCATCACAGATATAATGAACAGGCTTGCCACCCGCTAACGAGACAGAAGCCGTCCATAAAGGATAATCCGGCATCGGCACAAGCACTTCATCACCATCATTACACAAAGCTTGCATCGACATGGTAATCAATTCACTGACCCCATTACCAGTATAAATATCATTAATCGACAAATTCGGAAACTTCAATAATTGGTAATATTGCTCGATTGCCTTTCTCGCTGAAAAAATCCCCTTTGAATCTGAATACCCTTCTGATTGGCGGACATTCATAATCAAGTCGCGAACAATCTCATTTGGCGCTTCAAATCCAAATGGCGCAGGATTTCCTGTATTTAGCTTTAAGATTGAAATGCCATTTTCCTGCATACGTTCAGCTTCTTCTAAGACTGGACCACGGACATCGTAGCTAACATGATCTAATTTATGTGATTTTTCAAACCTTCTCATTCGTTTTCCTCTTTTCTTTTCTACTAGCCAAGTAGTCTTTCATCCATTATATCAATTTTTCAGAAAATTTATAGTGAAAACGCAAAATATTTCGAAAATTTAAGAAAAAAGTCTGGCCGTAAAAAATAGCCAGACATAATTATTATTCAAAATATTTGGTATTGCGTTTTTCTTTCGCACCATCTTCAATCATCGTATCTAATGAACCCAAGACTGATTTTTTCTTTTCAATCATATCTTGTGTTGCTTTCGGTAAATTATTACGATCTTTTGTAGCACTTGGAACTTTGAACTTCTTCACAGTTGGTTCATTTTCCTCTTGTTTTACTTGGTATGGTGCTGGTTCAGTGTCAAAAAGCATATAGCTGTCTTTGCTCTTTTGCATCGAGTTCAACAACTCAGATTGGTCTACATCTTCCTTTTTATCAGGGATTAATGAAGCAGGTACATAAGTTGGTTCGAAAACCGACTTTTTAAACGCATCTGTCTTAGGTGGTTTGGCATGAATGGCAGGCGTTTCCTTTTCATTTCGCACCTTATAAGTCGCATGCAAATGACTGCTACCGAATAAGTTTTTCTTGCCAGTTGGCGTCACTTCCACTTTTGGATGACGTGAATAAGTAGGTAAGTTTTCGCGATGTTTTTTCAACTCTTCCATCTGCTTCACACTATGACCAGCTTTATGCGCAATTGTCTTATTCCCACGACGAGAAGTATTTACTTTATTTTGTCTATTTGCTTTTCGATCAATATCTTCATCCGTTAAAATCCAATCTTCTTCAAATGAGAAAGGTTTACGAAAAGTACCATCTTGAAGTTTTACTCCATCTTCATCTGAAAAAGCCGGAAAACGGAAATGATTTCGTTTGATGTCTGTATAATCATTCATGATAAATCATCCTTATTTTTTCGTTCTTTTCTCATCATAACACATTACAGAGAAAATAAAAACTAGGAAAAAGTGAAATAGTGTTAAACAGAACTACTTTCTTGTTCCTGTATTAATCTATTTCATTCTCTTTTTTATCAATGACTCGTAAAAACTCTTCACAGCTCATCACTTTTGCGAATTCTTCGTTCAACGCTGCCAAGTGAGACTGATGCAACTCCTCTGCATCTATCCAATTACCCATAATGTCTCTTAACGCAAATGTAGCAGTGGCATCACTAATTAATGTCGTTTCAAAGCCAAGATTTCCAGCCATCCGAGTCGTTGTAGACACACAATGAGGCAAAGTCAGACCAGTAATAACTAGGCGACAAATCCCTTCTTCATGTAAATATCCTTCTAAATTCGTTCCAATAAATGCGCTATTAACGTGTTTTTGAAAAACTTTCTCTCCAGGATGTGGCTCAAAGCCTTCCATGAACTGATACCCTTCTTCAGCGAAAAATGCTGAGTTAGGATCGGTACTTAAGTGTTGTATATGAATGATTGGTTGTTTCGTTTCACGGAAATAATCCATTAATTTCAAAATATTTTTCTCTGCATCAGGATTATTTCGCTCAGATCTATCCGCATTCAAAAATCCCTGCTCCATATCAATAACTAATAAAGCTTGCATAAGATCCCTCCCAAAAACATTTTCTCAATTATACCATATTAGTTGTCTTATCTTCTATATGTAATCGAATACAAATCGACGAAATAAGCAAGAAATAAGATGTACATAATTCCCAAAAGTTAATTTTTTCCACAAAAAAATAAGCAACCCCAAAACGAGCTGCTTATTCGTTAAACTAGTCTTACATTCATAATCATACTATGCCAACAATTTTCAATAACCAAAATACGCCTCAACTTCTTTTCGAGTATGAAAGACGATGATTTGCTTACCTTTTTCATATTTCTTCAACAATTCAATTATCTCTGGTCGTTGTTTAGTTGGAAAATCCAATATCCATTGTTGGAACTCCTCATCAAACGTCTCTTCCACCCAAGGCATATCCTCGCGCTCTTGACCGATTCGATTTCTAACACTTTCGAAGCAAACGTCATTCGGTAAATCTAAAAAGAATACCGTATCGCAAGCTGCCAATCTTAATTCTAAAGTGGTGAGATAATTTCCATCAATTATCCATTCTTCTTGTTTTATTATTTCTTTTTGACGCTGAATAAACGCCTCTTTAGAAATATTCGTCTGATCTGGTTTATGCCAAATTTGGTCTAAGTAATAGAGTGGAAGTTGACGTTGATCTCTTAACTTGCGCGCAAATGTACTCTTCCCAGAACCCGGACAACCAATGATTAAGATTTTATTATTCATAACCAAAATTTTCCCTTTCAACATTCTTTAAATTTCATTATAGCAAAATAAAAACGCCTGAACCATAGACAATTCAAACGCTATTCATTCAACTAATTTTATTAATCTCATCAAGTAATTTTACTTTCAATTCTTGTAATTTTTCGTTACTAGGTCTTACATTTTCAGCATACATTTTCTCAAAAGGTAACCACCAAACAGGCCCTTTCCCATTATGACCATATTTACCTAAATCCGCATTTTTGCGTGGAAAGAGATGCCAATGAACATGACTCTCACCATTACCTAATAACTCAATATTCATTTTATCAGCTTGAAACGCTTGTGAGACCGCCTGGGAAATCAAACTCATTTCATCTAAAAATTTCAATTTATATTCGTGCGGTAATTCATGTAATTCATTGACGTGTTGCTTACACAAAAATAGTGTATAACCTTCAAAATATTGATGATCCCCAATCACTACATATCCTGTGGTCATTTCTTTAACAAAATACGGATTCTTATTTTCAGTAATTTCTCTGATTCTCTCACAAATTAAACACATAATACTTTTCCCTCAACATGTATATCAATTTTTTCTTCTCTGCTATTTACTTTTTGTTCTTCTATTACTAACTTAGCTAAATCAAGATGAGAATAAATAATATAGCCAGTATCCTCATCAGATAATAATTCAGCTGCAATGGATTGATAAAACAAATCCATGGCAACCATATAACTAATATTTAATTGACGTATAATTCACCAATTGTTAGACGAACCAAGGCGATGTTGTCTCTCAAGCAATCATTCTGACAAATATCACTTTGAAGAATGATTTCACCAACTTCTTTTAGTAGTATTTCTTTACTCATAGTATGTTGCACATCATAGAATTCATCATTAAAGTTAAGCATGCCATTTTCATACAACGTAGTATATCCTTTCTGAAATCACCAGCGAAATAATGATTACTTACAATATTAATTAGGTAAACAAGATAATCCATTTTTCCCATTATATAATTCTCCATATTTCAGCTATTTAAGTTTCATTTATCCGCAATTCC
>CAMMST010000073.1:0-7731 GCA_946499615.1 Enterococcus cecorum
TTTATTGATGGTGTTCTTATCTACTCCACGGCGTTTAGCAGCTAGACATTGTGAAATTCGCCCTCCCGCTTGAGAAAATCTCCTTTCATCCGATTTTCCAAGCGGTAGGTAAGCACACGAATTTCTTCGAGGCTTCCCTAGCTGCTTCACGACCTTATTCTGTGTTCTTATAGAATATTTTGTCCGACGGCTTTTTCGACGCGGTCTCGGATATTTTGTTGGCCGATTCCTAAGCTTCCTGAATGGTTAGGGATGAGGACAATCGCTGGGGTCATTACTTCATCGTAACGCGCAATGGTTTCACTAACCTTTTGCGCATATTCCTCTGTAATGTAAATGACACCATAATCTTTATCAGCCATTTCTTCAATCGCTTGACGAATTTCAGGAGCTGTATCGACAAAACGTACATCAAAACCAAATAATTTGAAAGGTAATACTGAATCTTTATCACCAATAACACCAATTTTATAAGTCATAAGTCAGTCTCATCCTTTCTTTGATTTCTTGATTGGTAAAGCCACTGCGTTTTCCAACAATAATGGTCCGTAAATTCTTCGTTTCAACTTCTTTTGCATTTAAGTAAGCTAAAAGTGGTAAAGGACCAAAAGCAACGGATGTGGCACGGACATAATGATCTGTTAAGAAATTATCCTTGATTTTTTCTAAAAGATGGAAGTTCAACTTATTATCACGTAAAGCCTCTTGTAATAACTCACCATAATTACTATTTAGTAAATAGTCTACAAAAGTCGCTTCATCTTCTTTGCAAAAACGCAGTAATTCTTCTTTATCAATACTGCCACAGCTTGAAAGAACCCCAGTCATAAATGCTTGACTACGATTTTGGACAATCCCGCGACCGGCTGTGATAATATTGGTCAAATCAATAAAACCGATAATTTCATCTAACAGTTCGGGATAACCTAGTTGTTCACCGATTTTACGTTGCATTCTTAAAAAGGCGCGATCATAAATGACATCGATTCCTTGAATGACTTTTGATTCTTCCAAATATTCACGTACTTCTAAAATGCTCGCCATCAAATCTTCGGGTAATTGTGAGACCCCCGTTTTAATGGCACTCTTTAAAGTATCGAAATCGTAAAAGCCATCATAAATACATAGATAATCATAATCTTGATCTAAAACTTGTGCCTTGGTCAAAACTTTCAAATTGTGGAAAGTGTAACGCATGGTATAAATCCAAATAACCTCTTTTTCAGGTGCTAAATCTATCAGTTCTGAAATTGTATTTTCGATATCATGATTCAAATTTTGCTCAAAATGATAAGCAAAATTTTCCCCAAGATAGTCTTGATAAACCGTATTGGATAAAATTTGAGACACTTGCTCTAAATCATTGGCTGCAACCAAGCGCTCAAAAGTGTCTTTGGAAAGCAAACTCGACTCACGAATTCGCACCAATGGATTGACCTCATGATAGGTAGGCTTACTCATTGAATCACCTTCCTTTTAATCAAACAACTGCTTAGCTAAATCAAAACTCATCGTTGTTTGGATATCTTTAATTAAGTTTTCGAAAATAAAATTATATTGAACCCCACCGTCATCAATGATAAAGCCTGCTTGCTTGTTTATCGTTTCATCCGCTAACTGCATAGAAAAAGGTAATTGTGCATTCAATTTCGCAATAAAATCAGCAGAATAAGCCTTTTTAGAATACTCACCGCTGATAAATTGCACTTCATGATTTAAGTCTAAACTCGCTAAGGCTTGTTTTGCAAAATCTTGCATTTGCTCAGGTGACCAATCTGCCATTTCCTCAGCTGCTTGCACAAATAATTGCTCTAAATAGCGTTGTTTTTCATTTAAAATGGTTTGTCTTGCTTCCACTTCTTGACGGTTATGAAGTTGTTTATATTTTTTATCCAGCATTTGTGCTTGTTTTTTCAGTTGACGTTCTTTGTCTTGTGCTAACAGGTTAAATTTTTGTTGATAGACTTCATCAAGACGTGCCAACTCTTTTTTCTCGAAAGCCTCACGTTCGCTGCGTGCTTGACTTTCGATTTGTTCGATAATATTGTCGATGGCACTCATTTTCTCACCTCGCGATTACTTAGTTAGAATCATAATAGAGATAACGAAACCTAAAATGGCATAAGTTTCAACCATCGCTGCATAGATAATCCCTTTACTCATATGTTCTGGTTTTTTCGCTAAGATTTGGATACTTGCTGCAGAAACTTTACCTTGGGCGATCCCTGAACTTAAACCTGCAAAAGCAACTGGTAATGAAGCGGCAAGAAGTGTCAAACCTTTTACTAAATCCATGTTAGGAGAAGCTTGTAAGAAAATCATTACCGCGATAACGAAACCATATAAACCTTGTGTACCAGGAAGTAATTGTAGGACTAAAGATTGACCAAACTTTTCTGGTTGTGAAGTCGTTAACGCCGCAGCAGCTTCCCCGGTAAAACCTACCCCTTTAGCTGACCCAATTCCTGAAAAGATTGTTGCAATAGCCATACCAAAGACTGCTGCAATAAATCCACCATTTGCATTAAAAAATTCCATCATTTTTGATTTCCTCCATTGTTTTCATTATTCCATTTAATATTGACATGTTTTTCACTTGATTTGAGTGGCATAAATTTACGTCCGCCACCTTCATAGAATTTACCAAAGTACTCTACATATTGTAAACGTACCCCATGCACATAAGCACCTAGTAAAGATAAGAAAATGTTTAAAGCATGTAAAGCTAACAATAAGGCAATCCCTACTGTAAAGCGGACAACTGGCGGTAAGAAGCTAACGATTAAGTTAAACGCTGCTGCAATTGAGCCACCAGAGATACCTAAAGCCATTAAACGCGTATAGCTGACTAAATCGCCGACATAGCTACTGATACCATATAAATCATATAGCCCACCCACAAAGCCTAATACTTTAGATTGACTATTAAAAGTTGGTATCAAGACGATTGAAGCCGCACCTAAAATAGCTAAGAACAGACCGATATAATAAACGGTTTGGCCTAAACCTAACATTTTACCTGCTACGGCTAAAAGTACGCCAACTAAGATTGCTTGCCAGGCAAATCCATTGGTAATTGCCGCTGCATAATCTTTTTTCTTTATATTTTGATAACCAGCTAAACTCAAACCAACTAAAATTTGAATAAAGCCAAAAATAACTGTTAATAATAAGATTTGAATGACATCATTGGTCGTAGAAAGAATCGGCTGATAAGGTAAACTTTCGCCAAAACAAGAATTATAAATAATCCCCCAAATAATTGTCGGAATACTTAAAATTTGGAAAAAGCGGACAAAGCGTTCGGTCCCACTTGGAAACACCATCACTTTTAATGCAATCGTCGTTCCGATAAGCATCAATACACCATAACCAATATCCGCAACCATCATCCCGAAAAAGACTAAAAAGAACGGGAACATCCATGGTGTTGGGTCAATTTCATTATATTTAGGTAAACTATATAATTCGATGAGCATCTCAAACGGACGAATCAACGGATGGTTTTTCAATTTTGTTGGTACTTCTTGATCTATTTCTTCCGTTGTTGGATCTTCAAAATCAATATAGACTGTATCTGCGCCCAATTTTGCTGCTAATTGTTGTGTTAAGAGATTGACTTCATCTTCGCCAACCCAACCTTGTAAAACCAATAAATGCTTGGTTGTCACTAACTTACTTTGCGCTTCTAAACGACTTTTTTGTGCCAATAAATATTCTTCAGCAATTTGTAACTTATCAATCCATTTGCGCTTTTGTCCAAGGGCTTCTGTTAGTTCTCTTTGCTCTTTGAATAATTGCTTTTTCTCTTGATCGATGGCTTTTAGACTATTTTTCACTGTCCCTTGAATGTCAATCCGTGTTCGAACCACACTAAAGCGACTAAATAAGGCTTTGACCACAGTCTCTTCCACTTTTAAATAGATACAAGCAAAGGACGCTACCTTGGTATCATCATAAACTAATTCCAGATAAACATTATTTAAAGTGGATACTTCTTGTTTAAATGCCTCATAGTTTTCACTACCAATCTGACCAAAATAAACTTGGGTAGTAGCAGAGTCGAGGTTTTCAAAATTCAAATCTAAATTCTGCCAACAAAAGAGCTCGTCTTCTTTATCTGACAAATGACGTAGCTGTTGTTCGACGGTTTCCCATCTTTGCTTTAAATCAAAAATTTCACGTAATTGTTGCGTAATGACTTCTTCTTTATGCAGTTGGTCCAAATCATACAAAGATAGATTTTGACGTTTTAATAATTGATTTTTAACCTTGATGCTACCATAATGGTTCACAAAATCGATGGCTTCATTAATTTTTTGAATTTTTTGTTGGTAATCAAGCAAATCTTGGCTAATATCTTTAGGAGACACGCCGTCAAAATACTTATGAACCCATTTATTTGATACATTTTGAACAAATACATCGCGCACTTGTACTTGCTGTAAATCTTGCAAGACTTTCAGCAATTCTTCTTGCCATTTACTTTGAGCAATCAGGGTTACTTTTTTCATTCTAGTGACTGCCATAGGTTACCATCACCTTTTCAATCACTTGCGCAACTGCCTTTTGTGCATTTTCTTGATAACTTGCCTCTAAATGCTGCTTAGTCGTAGCTACTTCTTTGGCTAATTTTTGCGCCTCTTGTGTCAAACTTTCTTGCTTTTGGGCTTCTGTTTTTTCAATAAAAGTCTTCACTTCAGCTTTATTTTGCGACAATTGAGCTTCATATTTATGTTGAAGTTCTAGTTCATAGTCTTTCATCTTTTGTCGTAAAGCCTGCATTTGCGCTTCATTTTTCGACTCCGTTGCTTTAATTTTATCAAGCACTTCTTGCAATTGATTCACATCCTTTCAAATTTGGCTATATACGCTATACTTGTATCCGCCAATTTTAAGCACCATTAAATCTCTATTAAACAAAAAAATTGACCATTTCTACAAGAAGTCAGTCCTTCTCACCCCTTGAAGAACGCGATCCTTGAAGCATATGCTCAACCATTTCGTAATATTCGATTTACATTGGATAGTATAGCAAAACTTACTGAAAAAGAAAAGGAAAAAATGAAAACACCATACCAAACGAAGTACTTGAAAACTTATAAAAACTCTTCATTTTAATTACCTAAAAATATTTCTTCTATTATATTTATTTGTCTATAGGATTATTTATCGTTCGCTGAATTTATTAATTTTTCTTAAACATTTCTGAAAACACAATCATTCTCTTTTCAATCGTGAAAACCGCGCTGTTCACCCAAATTATTAATATAACAAGCAAGCTCGAGAAAATAATACGAGGCTTTGTTATATTATACAACTTGAATAGTTATATCTAAATACTTCTAATTAAAATCACACTATTTTTTAAAATTCGCTTTAAAGAATTAGTTGACCTAATATCAATCTAAAATCGCCATTCGTGAAAAGTTTAATTTTATTTTTGATTGAGGTTAGATTCATAATATTGCTTGCAAGTTGATAACGTAATCGCTAAAATGAAGAATAAAGGAGGGGATATTTTTGGATGATTTAGATTACAAGATTTTGAATATCCTACAAAGAAATGGTCGTATTACCGTCAAGCAAATCGCTGAAGAGTGTTTTATTTCCTCTCCGTCGGTTTCTGTACGACTACAAAATTTAGAAAATAATGGCTTTATTAAAAATTACCAGGCAATGGTTAATTATCAAAAATTAGGTTATTCTATCAAAGCGTATGTGAACTGTGCCGTTAACGCGAAAGACAAGGATGCTTTTTACCAATATATTGAAGCAATTCCCAATGTCGTAGAATGTGATTGTATTACTGGAGATTATTCTATGCTACTAAAGGTTTATTTCCCAAATACTGTCGACCTTGATAACTTTATTAACGCCTTACAACGCTTTGGAGACACTAAGACGCATATTGTCTTTTCAACCAATGTAGGCCCTCGTGGCGTACAATTTCAAACCAATGCCTAACAAAAAGCTTCATCTCCTCACTTAGGAGATGAAGCTTTTTTTGTCTATTCAATATTTTCTTGATTCTGCCACTTTTTAGAAAAGAACTGGGCATTATTTAAATGGTAATTGGTTGGTTGATAAGGTTGCGCTAAAAATGGTGCAATTGCCTCATCTGCTCTTAACCACCCGCGCCAGCCTAGATGAATCGTATCAGCCATAAAGAAACGCACATTGGCATCCTTAGAAAAATCCGCAATATCCGTAAATCCTTGACTTTGCAGTTGATACTTGATTTTTTTTGCAAAACGCTGCAACATCTCTTGGGAAAGACCAGTATACTCACTCCACTTTTGATTTACCGGTGGAATGATAAATAAAACTTGCGTATGAGATTGGGCAAATTGATTCAATACCAATTGAAAATCTGCATACTCTGGTGATTGACAGTAGTTCCATTTACGTTGTGAATTCTTCAACCCTTTGATACCAATTTCTAATCTTGCTTTATAAAATCCATTGTCAATTTCAAAACGATTATTATTGGTGCGTTTTTGACCAATTTTTTCCGCTAAAGAATCTAAAGTTTGGTAATTATATTCACTCGGTAATTTTTTAGCAAAGTAATTGATTTTCTTTTCCTTTGATAACATACCGATTTGCGTAAAAAGATGATCCTCTTTTTGTAATAATTGATAATTATATTCTAAGTAATGACGTTGTTTACGCGACAATTGATTAGATCCCTTAGCTATCTCACTTAAGATAGCACTCATTTTTGCATTGTCCTTGATGCGACTGAAACCAAGTAATCTTCGTGCATAATAACGGTCAGAATCACGCACTTGATCAATCGAAAGCAACCAATGATATAGTTCAAGTTCAGAAAAATAAGCATTAAACTCTAAATCTTCCATTCCCTTTTTCGTAAACCATTGCGGTGAAATGATGAATACCGCCTTTTTATTCGTCAATTCCTTACTCAAAGAATTACTAATCGCAAATTGACTTAAAGACTGGGTACCTGGTGCGCCTAATAAAAATGGTCGGTAAGAACGTTGATATTTTTCAGCCAACACACTTGGATGAAATGGACTTAGACGACTTAACTCAGAAGAACCAAAAAACGGAACATACTCTCCTGAAGCAATAGCCGGATTTTTAATCGCCATACCTCCAAATACGTTGCTAGCCATACTCGTAGATGCTTGTTGCCAGACTTTCGGTTTTTCAATAGTTTTCTTTGAAGGCCAACAAAAAATCAGACCTAAAATAATAAGTGCGACCAATAAAGGTGCAAAATGACTTAGTATCTTTTTTGACATTATTGTATACCAACGTTATATAAATAACGTAATTCCTTTCTTAAAATCAAAGTACAATTCATTCTTCTCATCCAAAATAACGCGAAAAGAGATAAACTGCAAGCCATTTTAAGTGTTTTTTGAAAATTTCAATAAAAAATCAGTCTTAAGGATGAGACTTCGACCACTGCTTGATAAAGGAAATCATTTCTAAAATAATTGGTTGTGCAAGATGTTCTCTTTCAACTAAATAAAAATGACGCAAATATTCTTCTGATAAAGTTTGGTAAGGTAAATCTTTTGCCGCACGTTTCGATAAAATAGTCTGACCAAAGCCTAATTTGAGCATTTCTACAATTAGTTCATTATTTTGGATTTCGATGATTTTACTATCGATATTATTTTCCTCCATAAAACGCTTCGTATAATGATAAACACCGGAAGTCCCCTCTCTTAGTAACCACCGTTGATCTTTTTGACC
>CAMMST010000074.1:0-7651 GCA_946499615.1 Enterococcus cecorum
CGTTTGATTTCAGCGACTTTGTTAGAATATCACGATTCAAATGATGCGTCAAGGGGTTTTTACAAAAAAAGTTATAAAAACGTTTTCGAACAAAAGATAAGCCCAAATACCTTGATAAAACAAAAGGTATTCAGGCTTTTTTTTTGCTAAAATTGTTTCAAGTTTTGATACAAAGCGGCCACTGGCAAACCGACAATCGCATAATAATCGCCTTCAATAGATTGAATATATTTACTTGCTAGCCCTTGAATGGCATAGGCACCGGCTTTGTCTTTATATTCATCTTCTAATAGATATTGTGTGATTTCTTCCTCGGTCATTGGATAAAAAGTGACTGCAGCTTTACTGATAAAGTTTGCTACCTTGTCTTTTGATTGAATGCTGACAGCTGTGTAGACTTCATGTGTTTGTCCACTAAGCATTTTCAACATGAATCTAGCATCATTTTCATCTTGAGGTTTCCCTAAAATTTGATTCTGACAGATAACTGAAGTATCACTACCAATAACCACTGCTTCGGGATAGGCTTTTAAAATAGTTGCCGCTTTTTGAGTCGCCATCCGTTGTACGTAATCAACTGGTTGTTCACTTGGATAAGGTGTTTCATCAATATCTGCAGGTACCGCTTGAAAGTCTGCGATAACTCTTGCTAGTAATTCTTTTCTTCTAGGTGATTGTGAAGCCAGTATATATTGCATTTGATTTCCTTTCTAATGTGGATCTTGAATACGTTTAAACATCTTTTCTAAATCTTTATTGGTAAAATGAATGAGTACTGGGCGCCCATGTGGACAATTATATGGGTTTTCGCATTTAGCTAAATCCGTAAGTAAAGTTCTAGCTTGAATATCGCTTAAATGATGGTTAGCTTTAATCGAACGTTTACAACTCATCATAATCGCGGTTGCTGCTCTAAAATCTTTCACCGTCACCGAACCGTTAAGCAATACCATATCAATCATTTCACGAATAATTGTTTCTTCTTGCCCTTTAGGATACCAAGTTGGATGTGCCCGCACGATAAAACTATTTTGTCCAAAGTCTTCCAATTGAATACCAACACTGACTAGCACATCCTTTTTCTCTTTTAATTTTAGATAATCACTATTTGGATAATCCAAAACAATCGGAATGAGTAATTCTTGCAAATGTTCATCCACTTCGCCAATTTTTTCCCGATAGTATTCATATTTAATCCGCTCTTGAGCCGCATGTTGGTCGATAATGTATAAACCGCGGTCTGACTGGGCAAAAAGGTACGTCCCATGCATTTGGCCAAAATATTCTAAATACGGAAAGGCTTCGTGCTCACTTGGCGTTTCATTTTGTTTTAACAAGGCATATACTTGTTTGGCATCTAAATCCTCATGAAGACTCTCTGTTGGCTCAAATGGATCACTTTCTGGCAGTTCGCGCACCAAGTTATCCACATTTTCAGTTTCGAATATTTGTTCGTCAAGTGTTTCTTCTTGACTAGCTAATGTTGAATTTTCAAGATTTTTAACAAGGTTGTCAAAATCATCCGTTCTTTTTCCACATTCATCCACAAGCTTATCCACAGAATTATCCACATTTCCACTCGTAGTTACCTTGTTTTCCCCAGAATCGAGAGTTGGCTCTAAGTAAAACTGATTCTTCTGACTATCAAACTGCAACTTTCCACCTTTTTTCTCCACAGTAGGTGACAAATCTAGGTTTAATTGTGTTGGTTTGACTTGTTCTTTTGGATTGACTTTTTGTTTAAAATCGAGATTCGCACCGACATTAGGAATCAAGACTTGTTCGCGCAACTTATCATTGATTGCTTTACTTACCAATGAAAATAGCTCTTCTTCCTTAGAGAGTCGGACTTCTTGCTTGGTTGGATGAACATTCACATCCACCAATAACGGATCAGTGTGAATCTCAATGACCGCAATTGGAAAACGTCCAATCATCAACTTCGATCCATAACCATTCGTAATCGCCTTATTTAACCCATGATTTTTGATATAACGTCCATTAATTAAGGTGGTGATATAACTTCTACCTGCACGGGTTAACTCAGGCAAAGATACGTAGCCACTAATCTTAAAATCTAGGTTTTCTGCTTGAATCGCTAACATTTTCTTGGCATTTTGCAGTCCATATATTCCGGCAATGGTCTGCTTTAAGTCGCCACTGCCATTGGTTTTCGTGAGCTGATGACCGTCATGAACCAAAGAAAAGGCAATATCCGGATGACTTAAAGCTAGACGATTCACTACATCCGTAATATTGGCTAATTCTGTCTGCAAAGATTTCACATACTTCAAGCGAGCGGGAGTATTATAGAATAAATCCGACACCTTAATATTGGTTCCTTTACGCAAAGAACCTGGCTTTTCAACGACCACTTTGCCACCATCTAATTCGAGATAACTCCCCACAGCAGCATTTTCTTGCGCACTTTCGATGATTACTTTAGACACCGAAGCAATACTAGGTAACGCCTCGCCGCGAAAACCTAACGTACGGATACGAAACAAATCATCGCGACTATGAATTTTACTTGTAGCATGACGCTTAAAGGCATTGACCATATCATCTGGCGCAATCCCCTCACCATCATCAATAATCTGAATGGTTTTAAGTCCCGCTTCTTCAATAAAAATCTCAATCTTATGACTATGCGCATCAATCGCATTTTCCAATAATTCTTTAACGACCGAAGCTGGACGTTCCACAACTTCTCCAGCCGCGATTTGGTTGGCTAACTGTTCAGAAAGTTCTTGGATTTTTCCCATGTTCTCACCTCAATTCACAAAACTTACTTCATTATTCCTTTTCCAATTCACGTTTTAATTCATTAATCGTAAAGAAGACATCCATCAATGGTTTTAAGTCCGTTAAATCCATCGACTTAATTGCCGCCAATACTTTTTCTTCAGCTGGCGTCATTTCACTAAATAAAGATAATTGCTCAACAGCTGGTGTACTTTGATTTTCCTTAACGGTTGCTGTCACATTGATTTCTTCTTCCTTACTTTGGCTAACGACTTGTGCAACTTGTTTTTCTTCTTGATTTTCTAATTTGGTTAAAATCTGATCTGCACGTGCAATTAAGCTTTCTGGCAAGCCTGCTAACTTACCAACGTGTATGCCATAACTTTTATCAGCCGGACCTTTCATCATCTTATGAAGGAATATGACTTCTCCATCTTTTTCCGTTGCGCCAACATGAATATTCACCAAACCAGGCAATTGGCTTTCTAAGGCAGTTAATTCATGATAATGGGTTGAAAAGAGGGTCTTTGCTTGGACATGATTTTGCAAATATTCAATAATCGCCTGTGCCAAAGCCATCCCGTCAAAAGTAGCAGTTCCACGGCCCAATTCATCAAATAAAACTAGACTATTCACACTTGCATGGCGCAACGCTTGATTGGCTTCCATCATTTCCACCATAAATGTACTTTGACCGGCAATTAAATCATCACTAGCCCCAATACGCGTGAAAATACGATCAAAAATAGGCAATGTCGCTTCCTTAGCCGGTACAAAACACCCCATCTGCGTCATGACCACACTTAAGGCAAGTTGACGCATATACGTACTCTTACCAGACATATTTGGCCCTGTAATTAGCAGCATGGTCGTCTCTTTTGGCATTTCAATCGAGTTGGGAATATAGGTTTGAGCACCTAATACTTTTTCAACAACTGGGTGCCGACCATCAATAATTTTCAACTCATGGTCTTGACTAAGCACTGGACGCACGTAGCCATATCGTTCACTCACAATTGCAAAGGCTAGCAAGCAGTCTAACGTAGCCACGGCTTTGGCTAAAGTTTGTAATTCACTAATTTTGCCTTTTACTTGCTCGCGAATCTCGATAAATAACTGATATTCTAGCTCAGTGGATTTTTCTTGCGCCCCTAAGATTAATTCTTCTAACTTTTTCAATTCAGGCGTAATAAATCGTTCTGCATTCGCCAAAGTTTGCTTACGATCAAACCGTGAAGTATCCAAATGAGCAAGATTAGCTTTCGTGATTTCAATATAGTAACCAAAGACACGATTGTAGCCGATTTTTAGATTTTTGACACCGGTTAATTCACGTTCTTTGGCTTCTAATTCGGCTAACCATTGTTTCCCATTTTTCATCGCCAAACGGTATTCGTCTAGCTGTTCATTGTAGCCCGTCTTGATGAGATTGCCCTCATTTAACTGCAAAGGCGCCTCTTCATCAATCGCTTGTTCAATCAAATCCACCAAATCATTCATCGGATTTAAATCTTGTAAAAGCACTTGCCACTGACCTTGATCAATACCGGTTAAAATCTGTCTAAGATAAGGAATTTGTGCCAATGACTGTTTTAATTGTAGTAAATCACGCGCATTGACACTCCCAAAAGATACCTTCCCTGCCAAACGTTCTAAATCATATACTTTGGTTAATCCTTGAATGATATCTTCCCGTTCAAAAAAGGAAGTAATCAAAGAAGCCACCATTTCCTGACGACTTAGGATTTGCTTTTCTTGAATTAAGGGACGATCTAGCCACTGTTTTAAAAGCCGCGCACCCATGGCTGTCTTCGTTTCATCCAACAACCATAGTAAAGTGCCTTGCTTTTTACCTGTACGAATTGCTTGACTTAATTCCAAATTAAACTTCGAATAGTAATCCATTTTCAAATAATGGTCAACTTGATAACTTTGCGCTTGTTGAATATGGTTTAAGCTGCGTTTTTGCGTTTCTGATAAATAAGCTAACAAATGATTGGTTACCGCTTTTTCGATGTCTGATTGTAGTTGGTTCGTCAAAAAGCTTAGTTCTGCATTTTCATTTGCTTCTAATTGAAAAGAAATCACTAAAGAAAGGCGTTGTTTTAATGTTTGCGTCAACTTTTCAGGAATCTCCGTCGTATAAACAATTTCTTTTGTCTGTAAAATTGAAGCCTCGTTTAACACACTTTCTTCATCCGCAAGCACGGTAGCTTTTAATTCTCCAGTAGATAAATCGACATAACTAAAACCAAATTGGCCCGCTTGATAACTTAAAGCCGTTAAAAAATTATTTTCTTTCGCAGCTAAAGACTTGCCATCCATCACGGTACCTGGAGTGACTAATTGCACTACTTCTCTTTTCACCATGCCTTTAGTTAGCTTAGGATCTTCTACTTGTTCACAAATCGCCACTTTATACCCTTGCTCGACCAAGGTATCAATATAGCCGCTTGCCGCATGATAAGGGACTCCACACATCGGGATTGGATCTTCGGCATTTTTATTACGACTCGTTAAGGTTAGTTCTAAAATTTGAGCCGCTTTTTTAGCATCCTCATAAAACATTTCATAAAAATCACCTAAACGATAGAACAAAAACGCATCTGGATATTGCGCCTTGATTTGAAAATATTGCTCCATCATCGGGGTATGCTTTGTCTTTTGTGGCATTACTGATTTCCTTCCTGTTCAAGTTGTTGATTCACTTGATATTGAATTTTATTTGTCAAATATTGTAATAAATCGTCGGCCTCAATTAGTTTTTCACGATAACTGACGACTAACGGATGATTTTTATAACGTTCATTCGCCTCATCTAACTGTTTGAGTGCCTCTTGTTTAGCCTTTTCTTTGCCATAATGCTCAAACTGAACAACTTGTTTTTGTAAGTTTTTAATTTCTTCTTCTAAATTTTTAAGCCCTTGATGTTGATTCACTTTTGCTTGAATTTGTTTAAAATCTCGAATGGTCTCGTTTTCTCTTAGCAATTGTTTAATCTGCTCAAGGGTTTGCTGAATTTGTCGCTCTTGCTCTAGATATGTCATCGTTTCATCCTATCTAATCATTTTCGCTAAATGGGCGGTCTTCACTGATTTGAATTGGAAAAATGCGGGTTGCTTTACCTGTCTTATCATCCACATCAATGACACAAGCAGATAAAATAAAACGTCCTTTTTCCACCACTTCAAAACGTTGAGGTAAGCTAGTTAAGAATTTTTCGATTACCGCTTCTTTTTTCATTCCTAAAATACCATCATAAGGTCCTGTCATGCCGACATCGGTTAAATAAGCGGTTCCTTTAGGTAAAATTCTGGCATCATTGGTTTGCACATGCGTATGCGTCCCAACTATTGCAGATACTCGGCCATCTAAAAACCAGCCCATCGCTTGTTTTTCACTCGTTGTCTCTGCATGGAAATCGACAAAAATATAAGGAGTCCGCTTTTGAATTTGGGCTAACAATTCTTCCATTTTACGGAAAGGATCATCTAAATCCACCATAAATGAGCGCCCTTGCAGATTCACTACCGCTAATTCTTGTTGGTTAACCTTCACAAAGACCACACCAACCCCTGGCACACCTGTTGGAAAATTCGCTGGTCGCACCATTCTCTTCGCATCCTCGATAAATTCAAAAATCCCGCGGTTATCCCAAGCATGGTTCCCTAGTGTAATCACATCTGCCCCATCTTGCAAAAATTTCTTATAGATTTTTTCGGTGATTCCGCGACCACTTGCTGCATTTTCACCATTCACAATTGTTACTTGTGGACGATATTTTTTCTTTAATTTTGGCAAGTATTCGCTGACCGTATTTCGTCCTAAAGATCCCACAACATCCCCAATAAATAATAACCTCAAAATTTTTCCTCTTCTCTAATTAATCTCATTTCTTTATTATAAGCTAGGAAAGAAAATTAAGCAAAATTTCCCATACAAAAAGAGGCATCCACCTTCTGACGCCTCCATTTTTTCGAATATTTTTATGCAGTGATTAACCCTAATTTATTTAATGCATGGTAAATACCATCTGAATTATGATCTTGGGTAACTAAATCCGCATGTTTTTGCACTTCAGCATTGGCATTACCCATCGCCACACCAACACCAGCCATCGATAGCATTTCACGGTCATTCATGCCATCACCAAAGCAAATGATGTCTTCTTGCTGAATATCTAAATCATTGGCCACTTGCAAAATCGTCGCTGCTTTTGAAATTCCTTGCGTTAAGACATCCACACAATTTGGGTGCCAACGAACAAAACGTAAATCCTGATACTTTTCATCAAAACGTCCTTCATGTTTCGCTGAATAAAAAGCCAAGCCCGCATAAACATCTTCTTCTTCGGCAAATTGTGGATCTAAATTTGGTAAAGTTGATCCAAATGACTCCATCGCATCAGTCATTTTAGGTAAATCTAAAGAAGTAATCCGTTTCGTTTCATCTAAACCTACTAAAGCCACATCAATTCCTAAAGGTACCACTTCTTCTTTTAAGGCCTTAAGCGAATCCATCGGTAAGAGTTGTTTATGAATTTGCTTATTATCTTTAAAGGCCGCTGCACCATTACATAAAATATAATTTTCAAAATCAAGTGCATCAATCACTGGTTTTGCCAATACTCGTGAACGACCAGTCGCTAATGTCACATAATGCCCTTGAGCTCGCAAACTTTCAATCGCCATCCGTGTACTAGGCAACACCTGTAAATTCTTATCTAATATTGTCCCATCGATATCAAATGCAATTAATTTTCGATTCATCTTCACACTATCCCCCAACTTTTATGTATGCGTCTACTTTACTAAAATTTTCGCATTCTGGCAAATCTCAATATGAATAAAGGTGAACTACTCACCACTTAGCTAAACCTAACGGTTCTTAACGCTTGAAGTGGGAG
>CAMMST010000075.1:0-7540 GCA_946499615.1 Enterococcus cecorum
GGAGTTGCAAAGCTGTATTGTCTTCCTAAGACCGCTTGGCCTCCGACTTCATTATATAATTCTCCATATTTCAGCTATTTAAGTTTCATTTATCCGCAATTCCATATATTTTTCTTTTGGCAATAATGCACCTGAGACTTGTACGACTGACCCAGCGACTCGATTAGCTAATTGTAGACTATCCCTGAGATTATGATCTGATAATAATCCAGCTAGCATCCCAGCTACATGACTATCACCAGCCCCGACAGTATCTTTGACCTCAACTTTTTCAGAAACAAATTCTGCCCATTCACCATCATAGGCAATCACACCTTTGGAACCTAATGTAACCACGACTGGTGCATGCGTTTTGGCATACAGAGATTCGATAGCCGCGAATAATTCCTGTTGACCGCTCATCAAATAGACTTCTTGTTCATTTAAGTGTAGTAATGGTTGATAAGATAACAATTGTGCAATTCGGTCTAATGGGATTTCACAGACTCTTGGTCCGGGACAAAAAACAATTTTACCTTTAAAATCAGTGAGTGCATCAACTAATTCTTCGCCAGTCGCTTCCTCCACTTCTAATCCGCAAAGATAGAGATAGGCATAATCATTTAAATCAAAGTTTTCTAACCAAGATCTTTGGAAGCTATATTCGACGCCATGATAAGAAAGAAAAGTTCGTTCACCATCTGCTTCGATAAAACAATAACAACACCCATTTTCACCCTCAACACGAAATATAGGTAAATGTAATTTAGCCAACTCACTAGCAACAAAATCGCCATATATCCCTTGGCCCACGGGAGATAATAAATCAAAATCTGCACCTAATCCCTTTAAAGTTGCGGCCACATTTAATGCACAACCACCAATTTGCATTTTTTGGTTACTAATGTGTGCATCCCCTTCACGACTAGGTAACACATCCGTATAAATTAAACAATCACAAACTGAAGAACCAATCACTAAACATTCGCTCATTACCAACCCTCATTTTCGTATATTCTACAAAAATTATAGGTTTTTCTTTCGTACAAATCAACAAAATGGCCATAGTTTAGTATAGATTACTGTTTATCGTTCGTGTTTAAGATATATCACGTAAAGTTTACTGACGATTAAGTTGTAATTGCATCATGATAAAATCCATATAATCATAACCTAGTTTAAAAAATTTAGGTAGATTTCCGATTTTCTTAAATCCAAATTTTTCATATAAATGAATAGCTGCCTTATTGTCACAGGCAACTTCTAATTCTACTAATTCGATTTGTTTTTGTTGCTCTAGAGACTCAATCATTGCAGCAAGTAGTTGTTTACCAATCCCTTTGTTTTGATAATCAGCTAATACACTTATTCCTATTTTTGCACGATGCGACATCTTAGTTCTAGAGTCAACCCGATAATTGGCAATACCAACAATATTTCCATTAACTTTATAACAAAAATATTTAATATTCGGATTGGATAACTGAGAAAGAAAGACTTTAGAAAAGGCGTCTAAATTAACTTTTAACCCGTCTGAATCAAAGGTTAGATACTGCGTCTGTGTAGATATCGTATTTAAATAATGATAAATTTTAGGAATATCCTCTTCATTTGCAAAAACAATAGACATACGCTCACCTACAATCTCACTACTCGCCATTGTCCGACACGTTCATAGCCTAGACTCTCATATATTCTCGCTGCAACTGGATTTTCGTAAAAGAGACAAGGTTCCTTTCCTTCAGCGAGTAAATCTGCGGTTAGTTTGGCTACCGTTTGGCGTGCATACCCAAGACTTCTAAAAGATTCTAACGTAGCAACGCCGACTAACATTGCTAAACCAGGACATTCAGCGGTACTTCTAGCAATCGATACAATTTTTCCATCAACTCTGACGCCATAGACACGATCTAGTTTTTTCGCCAGACTTTCTTGAATTTCATCAGATTTCGCCGAAAAGTTTTTAAAAACACTTTTAAAAACCCCTGAAATTTCTTGTGCATCTTCAGGACCAAACGATTCAACAGCAGTCATCTCAGGTGCATTTTTTAGTTCTTTGCATTGCGAGAAGTAACATAATACATTCTCTATTGCAGTAAAGTCATATTTTGCCACTAAACTTGCTTCCCCATTAATATGTGTAATCTGGTGACGTTCAACTAACTCTGCGACAAATTCAGGATAAATCCTACCTTCATAGCTTTGCACCAAAATGCTGTTGCGATAACGTAAAACCAAACCATGAATTCCCTGATTATCTTCATCGATATATAAGTCTTGAATGTCCGAATCAAAACCATAATTATACAAGTCACCGATAATAAATAAATTCAACACGGGATTTTGATAAAGATAATCGGTCAATCGTTTCCGGTCTTGCTCACTACATTTTTTCAACATCTGCACCACCTCTTTTTCGTTTCACACATTATAACAAAAAAAGAGCATCTTGTAAGCAATATTCACAAGATACTCGCTAAATTTTATAACAATTGGGCAAATAAACGTAAGAATAATTCTTTCAATGACAAATGAGCTTTACTTCCCTTTTGATATTCTTGCGTCACTTCACGACATTCTTCAAAAGTAGCGTCGAAATCTGCTTTAATATCAAGCACTGACTGCGTGTCAACCATAAAGCAGCCATTTTCAAAATGATGATACAAACTACGATAATCTAAATTAATCGTCCCACAAGTTGCCATCACATCATCGACCACACTCATTTTCGCATGACAGAAACCTGGCGTCCATTCATAAATACGAACCCCATGCTTAACCAAATCAGGATAGAAGGAACGCGTCACCCCATAAACCATCTTTTTATCAGGAATTCCTGGGGTAATAATTCGCACATCTACGCCCCGTTTTGCAGCAAGAGCAATCGCATGCACCATTTCATCCGTTAATATCAAATAAGGAGTCATAAAGTAACAATATTTTTCCGCCTTATTGGCCATACTGATATACACTTCTTCTCCGACACGTTCACTAGACATTGGGATAAAGGCATACGGTTGGACAAAGCCAATCTCACTTGCTTCATAGCTGTCCACAGGTAAAAAGCGCATAAAGTTTTCATCATGTTTATCCGTTTCTTTGACGGCATTCCACATTTCTAAAAAGGCAATCGTTAAGGAACGCACAGCCGGACCTTCCAGCCGAATCCCCGTATCCTTCCACATGCCATAAGGGTGCGTTACATTGAAATATTCATTGGCCAAATTATAGCCACCAGTAAAGCCAACCTCGCCATCAATGACCGTAATTTTGCGATGATCACGGTTATTCAAAAACACATTTAGCCCAGGCATAAACGGATTAAACACCCGACAAGCAATTCCTAGTCCTTCCATCTTTTGTACAAAATCCGTATTGATAAAGCCAATCGAACCCATATCATCATAGAATACCCGAACTTCTAGCCCTTCATTGACTTTTTCAACTAAGATTTCCTCTATTCGATGCCAGGATTCTTTATCTTCAATCGCATGATATTCCATAAAAATAAAATGTTTGGCTTGCTTTAAAGCTTCAAGTTGTGCTTCTAATCCTTTGACCGCTTCGTTATAATATGTCACATCCGTATTTTGATAGAGTGGATATTTCGCATAAGTCTGCAAATAATGAGAAATACTCGCGGCTTTGGGCTGTGTTTGCTTTAAATTTTCGATTAAATCAGACGAATCAGGTAATAGCGGTAATAGCACCTCGTCAATTGCCTGATATCGGGCGCGCATCTTTCTAGTCCCTTTATTCAAACCTACTAAAAGATAAATCGTTACACCGACAATTGGGAATAACATAATTAGTATAATCCACGGCATCTTCATCGTCGCAGTCTTGTCTTCGCTATAAATATAGAGCACTAAAATTGCTGCAAGTGTACGCGTTAATAAGTTCAACCATTCTGCATAATCATTTAGTGAAGTAAATAAAAGAACAATCAGCGTCACTTCGAGCAAAATGGAAAGCACTACGAAAATCAATCGTTTCACACCATTTTTGGTTTTCTGACGGCTTTCCAAAGTAGTCTGCTCATTCATCCTAACCACTTCCTTCAATTTTCTAAACAAATTATAACACACATTTAGCCCATGTGAAATTAGCGTGGAAAGCTTTTCGGATATAGACATACAAATTCTTCGCACACAACAAGCATCTCAGGTGAAAATTTTGTCCCCATTTCATGACATACAGATTGGAAAAATGCTTCATGCACCACTTGCCAATAGTGAAGCGACAAATCTCCTTCGCCTTCTTTTTTTGCAAACTCAGTAGTAATTTCATTAAATGGATATAGGTATACCTGCTTGGTCTGAGTAATGCAAACGTGCTGTTCCTGACTATCCAAAATCATATTGTACGCACCAACTTGAGGTAACAGTTCATTTTCAAACTCATAAGCCAAATAAAGCGAGGAGGTTGCAGTCCTTTTTCCTGATAATACTAACTGTGCTAATTCATCCGCATCTTCCCCAAATACATAAGCCGCATAACTGTCTGTCTCAATTGCATATTCCTTTTTAAATCCTTGCCAAAACTCTGATATTTTCATGTTACTCACCTCGAATCTAAAAGACTAATAATTTAGAGCCTCTTCTGGAAAAGAAAACACCTCATGTTCGTTAAAATAAGCATCCGTAATCTCCTGCCATCGTGCCTTTTGAAACTTCAAGGCTTTCAGCGGAGTCAACCCATAATGCCCAAGCGCAAAACCATCATTGACTTCAACAACAAGCGTCCGACCATCTTTCGTAACACCAATATCCAAACTATAAGCACACGGCGCATCTTGCCAAAGTTTAATGGCTTGATCGATCACCGAAGCATCATATTGTGCATGATAATCCCCTACATAAGGACGAACATCAAGTACTGCACCATGTAAAATAAAACAGCGCCACTCTCTAATAAATTCGACAGGCTCACTCACCCAAACCGGATAATCCATCGGTAAACCAATGCCAATCAAATCCCTAATCGAGGATACCACACGTCCAGTAAAGACTTTGGAACCATCTTTTGGTTTAATAAACACCGGCCAAGTGTTAGGATTATTAACGATTTCACCAATTTTACACGTTTTGATTTTTCTGCCATATAAGGAATGTAAGGCGTCTGGATAATCTAAAAGCGGTACTTTTAATCCCATCCATTCAAATAATTGATACGACTGTTGGACATAATCAAAAACATAATCATCTGCAGTTAACTTATCAATTTCTGTAAAAGACTGATAAAACTTTACTTCTTCTCCTCGCAAGTGAGCACCTACCATTAAATTATATTTATTCATCGCAATTTCATCTAAAAACTGTGCTTCTCTGATGTATATCATACTCCCACCTCTTTCACTAGTGTTACACCATATGCTAAAAAAAGCTGCGATCTATTTTTTCGAATAAATCGCCCCCATGATATCGTCAAAATGGTCAACTGTTTGTAATAAGAGTTCAATAATTTGTGATTTCGTCAAACGCATCCCACGTCTATCTCGCGCATCCTCAACTAGATATTCTAACTTTTCTAAACTCTTATCATCAAAACTAATCATGACTCTTTTTTTATCCGTTGCCATAAGTTCATCACCCCACACAAAATTAACACAAGTGTAACACCAGTGTCAAGAAAAATCGAGCCCCAAAACTGAGACTCGATGTAAACTTTTATTCAAATACTTTTTTCATTGCTTCTCTATCATAATCTAACAACCATGTATGATAGTTTTGATAAATCGGCTGTAAGGTCATTTTATCTATAGCTACTACATCCAAGCCACGATCATCATATAAGTGATAAAGTATTTCAGCTTTCGTATTTAAGAAGAAAACATTACTCGCCAAAAAGTGAGGCTCCTCGAAATCTGTATATACAATATCACGAAACAACTTCTTCCAATTAAAGATAAGCTTTCGTAAATCCCAATAACACGCCTTTATCTGATATTCATAACCATCTGAATAGTGTGTTTCAATGTATGATTCATCGCATTCAGGCAAGCCAAGACTAGTGAAGTAGTTAGGTATTTCAGCCTCATTTTCAGAATCCAACCATACATTTATACGTAAAATATCATATGGCTCGGTTGCTTGATAAATGGATAGCGCACGATGGATAGCTTCTTCAAAATAAGTTGGTATAATCCTATACCTTTCATCAGTCGGATCCCCAAAGCCCATTTCAAAACGCAATCCATACTTTGCTTGATAAAAGATAGGGCCATATACACTTTGGATACCCATATTCTTTATCATTTGAGTAAATTGGTTATGAAAAGACTTACCTAATGTCATGCATACCTCGCATCACTTTATAATATCTCTTTTAATTTATTGACCACTGCTATATCCGCAGGTAGCCAGTCTACTGAATCAAGTGTCGCTTTAGTCAACCATTTCGCTGCGCTATGCTCTAACAAATCCAGCTGCCCAGAAACGCGTTGACATAAGTAACAATACATTTTTAAGTGGAAGGTAGGATAATCATATTCAACCGTTTCAATCAATTCACCAACTTCAATTGTTGTATTGAGCTCTTCTTGAATTTCACGAACAAGGGCATGCTCAGGTGATTCGCCTTTTTCTAGTTTACCGCCAGGAAATTCCCAACCACCTTTTAAATCACCATAACCACGCTGAGTCGCGAAAATCTTGCCATCTTCTTGAATAATAGCTGCTACAACTTCTATCTCTTTCATCTCACTCTACCTTTCAACAATATAATCATAAATATCTTCTCTCACTTGAGTTTCAAGTTGCCAACCAATCTCAACCGCAGTTTTATTCGTATCTTTCATTTGAAACTCTTCTGCAAAACCAGTGGGCTTCATTCGGCCAAGATAATAAAATTCCTTTGAAGTCTTATCATCTTTATTTTTACGAACAAATAAATCTACTTTAATTCCTCTTTCTTCTGCATTGATAAAATTCCGCACATCATTTGAACTTAGATTTCGACCTGATTTTGAGATTGCAATCAGTTGGTTTTCATTAATAAAACGATCTTCATAGTTTATCGTCGCATCAATATCCTCGGATTTGTGATAGTTGATAAATACCGGGAAAGTGTTCGTATCTTTATCAAATTTATAACCACCAATATTTTGCGCGACTGAATTTTCTTGCCAGTTTAATAAGCGACACACATCTTCGTAAGTGTATTTTTGATATAAAACAAAATTAGTATCTTGATATCTATCCTGATAATTTTGTTCGTAGCGATGTAGCCCAAATTCGATCACAGCTTTAAGTTGATGGACGAATTCTTCATCCGTTAATGCTTGTTTAAATGAATCAGAAATCAACCATTCTCCTGAAGAATCATCCATAAAGATACAATCCTTGAATGTTACTTTTTCGCCACCAGTAATAAATCTGCCCGATAAGATATTAGCCACATTCACTTTTGCTTTCAAATCAATTGTAATTCCGTAACGACTAGCCATTTCAGACTCCCAAAGTGGATAAATATCTTGTTCTTGATTTTGCATTAATAATTGTAAGGCAAGCAACTCATGCGCACGTTTCCCACTAGCAAATTTGCGTGAAATAAACTTCAA
>CAMMST010000076.1:0-6488 GCA_946499615.1 Enterococcus cecorum
AGTACGAATTGGCTTGCTATGCTTGCGAGTTGGTTATCACTCTTGGCATTCTTTATAGCAAGTGTCATCAAAGCGATAATGGTTGCAATTCTTTCAATCTTTTGCGGGTCGTTTTTGTCATCATCGTCAGCATCAATAGATAACGCGCCGCCTGAAACATAAGGCTTCAAATAATACTGCATGTAGTATTGTGCTACCTTTTCCCATGACAAAATAAGTCGATTCATAGCCCTAAGATAAGATTTTTCCAAGTTCATGGGGTATCTAGTCTTAGGGATTCGTCTATGTTTTCTTGCCATGGTTGCTTGCCTTCTTTATGTCTTTTTCGATTTGTTTCTTTTCTTTTTTGTAGTTATCCACATCAGTTTGTGATAATTGTGGATAGTCTTCTGCACTGTCAGCCTGCAATTCAAGCGGAATCGAAGCATCATTACTCTTACTTACTAAGATGTCGTGAGCTTCATCAGTGCCCATAATTCCTGCATCTGTTAAGGTCTTTAGACCATTGGCAAGATTTGCAAAATTCTTAGTCTTGGTATTAGCGTCTTGGCTAAATAGTGGATTGAACTCAATGTGCCAGTCTAGTGTGTCTGGGTCTTCTGACTTACCGCCACAATCTTCTGACCACATAAGCAATCGCACAATCCATTCAAGTTGTGGTCTAATGACTTGTTCTTGCATTGCCTTAACAGTTTCATAGTAGTTAATGACATCTTGTGACGCACCAGCTAACGTACCAGCCTGTTCACCAAGTAAAACTGATTTAGGAATACCAGTTGCAGTACTTAGTTGTTGCCAAGCAAAATCATAAAGCGACTGAATACCACCAGCGCTAGTTGAGACCTTCTTTACATCCTCATCCAAGCCGACAACAACAACTGATTCAGTACTCATGCCTTCTTTCAGCATTCGTTTGTCGCGTTCTTGTTTGGCTTCACTGCCGTTAAAGTAAGCATCGCTGTTAATAACTTTCAGGTTGTATTCATAAAGCATCTTGCCTAGTGAGTACTCTGCAGTGTCTAAGACTTTCAATTGATCGTAGCAACGCTCTAACAGTGATGTGCCAACTGCATCATCCTCAAACTTATCTAATGAGATGTGCTGGTAACGGGTGTGATCAATCTTGATGCTGTCTTTTTCTTTGCCAAATTCATCATCGCCATCTGTAAGACCGTCTAGCGTGATGTAATCCTCTTTTAAGTAGTTATCATCAGTCGGATCATTGCAGATTTGTGTTTTTTGCACGTGCTTCAAGCCAAAAGCATTAACTGACTTAACTTTTAAAATGTTGTGAGGATCAAGTGGCGTAGCAAGATCTGTTTGATCCTTTTCATCCACGTTAACGTTAAGGTATGATCCACCATTAACATTGCGGTAAATCAATTCTTGCGTGATCTTAGCTTGTAAGTTGAGATCATCCATCCCCTTTTGATAAACCTTTTGCTTGTCTTGATCATCCATGACTAGCCGCCAGTAGTTACGCGTTGCCGCTTCTGCTTGCATAACTGCTATGCGGTGGGCTATTGCATTAGTCTTAAAAAGGTGCATCTGCCGATCATACTTGTCATATCTGTCAATGTTTGACATCACAAGTTGTGGAGCAGTATCGCCAAATCTCTGTGGAGTTAATCCTTTAGATTCATAATCCATAAAGTCAGCGCGCATCTGCTTTTGTGGCTTATTCTTCTTTCTGCTAAAAAGTCCCAAAACTTAACCTCCTTTCTAATAACCAATAAATCCAAATGTTTGTTTTCTCTTGTGCTTGCTTAGATACATAAGTGCGTATCCTGCAGAGTCCACATTGTCGTCATGCGCCATAAATGGGAAGCCGCACCATTCTTCGATCATGTCGTTAACTGCGGGAATCCATTTTGGATGTGGTACATAAACTTGACCAGCTTCAAATAATGGACTGACTGACGCAAAACGTGTTTCCTTGCTGTCAGTCCCTGGACTAACTGGCGTAATACCATCAATATCTCGCTTTAGCGTATCAATTAGAGCTGGTCCATTAGCCTTGTCTTCGATTAGCTTTGCTACAGCTTCTGGATAGATACGTGACTGCGCTCTAATAGCGCGTTGTGTTTCAGTAAATGTAAGACGCTTGTGACACCAGTTTGGACGTAAGAAGTAGCATGATCTAGCAGATGACCAAGTTTGACCTGCTACAAAGTCATCATTTTCCTTAGACTTAAAAGTAGCATCCCATGCTTGAACAGTTTGATCTAAGTGTCTTGGTAAGATCATGACTTCTTTTTCAGTTAAGTGTAATCTCACCATCGTCTCACGATCTGGCACATAGTACTTAATCCATTCACGCTTAATGATGTTACCCTCTTGCGTTGTTGGTGCTTGCTGATACAAAGCATTAAAGCGCTGTGTACCGATGTTGCGCTTCTGAATCATCAACTGACTTAGTGGGTGCAGTTCTGGGTTAAGTGCTTCACCGTTGTGTCTGCCGATAGCGTCTGTTTGACCAGCTGGAATGTTTTCGGCAATAGCAGGAAACTTAATCTCTTCCCAGTTGAATTTGTGTTCGCTGTCTTCTGACTTGTCCATGTCTAACAGTCTGCCTGCCAGATCGTCAGTCTGCCAACGTGTCATGATTACAATTACTGACGCATTCTTTTGTAGACGAGTTGAGAACGTTGAAGCCCACTCACCCCAGACGTTATCTCTGATTGTTTGTGATGCGGCTTCTTTTTCGTCCTTGATAGGGTCATCAATAATAAGCAAGTTAGCTGGTCTACCAGTACCACCGCCAAGGATTGACGTGTAGTAAGCTTCACCGTAGTGTCCAGCAACGTCATATTCTTGTGAGTTAGCTAATCCAAGATTGAGACCAAATAAGCGCGGTGCCCACTCTTTGAAGTGTTGCTTACCACGCTTACTAAATCTCTTGTACATTGTTTCAGCATATGAGGTCACCATAATTGATTGATCTGGGTGTCTCATTAAGTAGTAACTAGGAAATGTCTCGGTTACCAGCATTGACTTTCCATGTTGCGGTGGCATGGAAATTATTAAGTTGTGCTGTTCACCGTCTACGATCTTTTGCAGACGATCACACACATACTTGGTGTAATTGAACAGTTGAGCCTTCTTGTGAGCATTAGCTAAGAGAAAATAATAGGCATAGCTTCTGCGTGCTAGTTCTTCTCTAGCCGCAAGAGCTACGCCTGCCTTTTGTTCATCAGTTAATTGCATCAAAGTCAACTCCTTCATCTAAGGTAGCAAGTTTTTCAAGTGTCTTAGTGTCAAGTTTTGCCATGCTGTCCTTTGCCTTGCTTGCAGTAGTATCAATACGCTCTAATTGTTTTTCTAAGAGTTTAACCTGCAACTTGGCTTGCTTAGCCTTAGCACGATTCAATGCTGTTCTAGCGGCTTGATCTTTTAACTTAACCTGTTGCTCTAAGTAATAGGCACTTGTACTTGCATCTTTTTCATTAATGATCTTAAGGGCAATATTAACCTTTGCTCTACTCTCAAGTTCATTTTTCCACTTAGCAAACTTCGTTAAATAATCAGGATGTCTTTTGCAATAATTTCTCCAAGTATTCGGGGTGATTTCTATTTGTTCACAAGCTTTTTTAAGCGTACAGCCAGCAACAATGAACAACTTGAATTGAGCTAACTTTTCGGGTGTCATTTTTTCAGGTCTACCCGTTGTATCTTTTTTAGCTTTTTGCAAATAAAAAATCACCTCCTTTTTGAGCAAAATAAAAGAGCTAGTTTTTAACTAGTTCCTGCAGTTTCCTTAATTAAAATGCAAATACATACTTATCTTGAATCATCTTTCCGCTTATTTTTAGTAACTTGCCATGATCAAGACCCGCTTTTTCATATACGTCTCTATCAACTTCAAATTCTTTAGGCGCATATAATTTACCACCAATGTCATATGGATCTTTGCTTCTATCACATAATCCTAATTTCTCAGCAATTTCAGATTCAACATAAGCATAGTATTTCATTTTTAGTACCTCGCATTTTTTCTTTACTTATAGTGTCATGATAGCTCTGACACACGCGAAGTCCAGTAAATTTAACATTATTCTTGAATTAATTCAGCTTTTTCACCTGTAAATGATTCCCAGCGATTAATAATCACGTCTACATATTTAGGATCAAATTCCATTGTGTAACAAGTACGGTTATCTTGCTCACAAGCCATAATACTTGTACCTGATCCGCCAAATAAATCTAATACAATGTCTCCAGCTTTACTACTATTTTTTATTTGATAATCAAATAGTGGAATAGGCTTCATAGTTGGATGAAGATCACTTCTTTGTGGTTTGTCAAAATTAAGAACAGTCGATTGCTTTCTATCTGAATACCATGCATGACTACCATCTTCGTTCCAGCCGTATAAACATGGCTCATGCTGCCATTGATAATCCTGACGTCCCATTACAAGCTGATTCTTTTTCCAAATCAGTTGCTGACGCACTTTCATTCCAGCATCATTTAATGCTTTGCTAAAAATATAACTTGTTGATGTACCTGCAGCGTACCAAACATAATATGCAGCACCAGCTTTCATATTTTCTTTTGCACAATTGAATGCTGAATAAAGGAACTTGTAAAAATCGTCTTCCTCTAAATGATCATTGTCAATTTTCATTTGACTTTCTTGTTTGCCTGTATAGTTCACATTATAAGGTGGATCAGTCAATAGGAGGTCAGCCTTGTACCCCCCCCATAAGATTTTTCACATCATCTATCTTAGTGCTGTCTCCGCACATTAAACGATGTCGTCCCAACTTATAAATTTGACCTATTTTGCTTTTTGGCTCTTCTGGTGGATCTTCATCAAAATCATCATCATGTGCCTCACTATTTTCTTCCTCAATTGTTTCTAAAGGAGGAAAACCAAAGTCAGACATATCAATATCATCAATACTGCCTAATTCATTTTCTAACAGGTCATCGTTCCATTCAGCAAGCTCATTGGTTTTATTGTCAGCTAATCTATATGCCTTAGCCTGCTCCTCAGTTAGATTATCAGCTACTACAACAGGAATAGTCTTTAAGCCTAACTTTTTAGCCGCTTTATATCTTGTGTGACCTACAACAATAACCATGTCTTTCCAAACAACGATAGGCTGTTGCCAGCCAAATCTCTTAATTGAATTAGCTACAGCATCAACAGCATCATCATTGTTACGAGGATTGTTTTCGTAAGGCTTAATGTCATCAATTGACTTTGCTACTACTTGCATACTTCATTCTCCTTTTCTAAGCGTTCAATACGTTCATCAAGAATCATGTTGTAGTCAAGCATTGCGTTTAATTGATCTTCTAACAAAGAAGCGTCTTCAAATTGAAGAGAACGACTATCAAGCTTAGCAATTAACTTTTTAATTCGTTTACTAAGTTCTGCCTTTTCTTGCTTTAAATTATCAATAATTCTTTCAATGTTAGTCATGAACTATCCTCCTAAATTAATTCATAAAAATAACCGCTTTTTAGGCTAAATTTATCCGAAAAACGGCACTTTTAATATTTAACGTGACAATCATCTAATAGCTGCTTAAATTCATCATCTGTAAATTTCTTTGAATCATTCAATCTTTCTTCATGAACCATTACATCAATATCGTTAAATCCAATTTCTAAAGCTTTGATGTATTTGTCTTTGCCATCACCAGCTAAATGAGCAAACTTAGCAATTTCCTCAGCAAAAACAGCCATTTCTTTTTTATGCAGATACTTTAATAATTTGTCATTGGCTTTCTGAATTTGGTCACTGACATATGACTTAGGTTCACCATATCCAAAAATAAGATGGTCGTCTACTATCTGAACACATTCAATAGAGTCTTTATCAATTGGAACACTTATAAAATTGCTCTTTTTGTAGTTTTTCGGATTATACTCTTGCATCGTTTCTTTATCTGGCAAAGTATATTCATCATGACGTGTAGAAAAAGCAGTACTTTTGTTCTTTTTAATTTCTTCTCTGTCAATCATGATTTGCTCCTAAAACAAGTAATCTTCACTTGGATCAAAAGCACCGTCAATCTTTTTAGATGAATCAGACTTGCTGTCATCTTCACCAACTAACTTCATATTAGTTGCTCGTTTCTCGATCATATCTAAAATATCCTTGGCTTCTTTTTGATTGACTTGCTCTTTGTACTCGTTAACCACTTGCTTAATCTGCTTAGAGTAAACAGTACCAACAACAACGCCACCAATAAATGCAATTAACTTGTTCATCTTAATTTCTCCTGTTATCAAATCTATCTAAATAATCCTGCGGCATGAGCCCTGTTTCTTGCCTAAATAATATTTTTTGTTTGATGTCACCAACACTGTTAGACGTGCAATGCTCAACAATCTGTCTGGCTTTTTTAATGCGACTGTGGCGCTGACATCGTTCAAAATACTCAACTGGTGTCATATAATTCCTCCTTTGAAAACAAAAAAGCCGTAGCAAAATGCTACTGCTTACGTGATCCTGAATTGTAGATTATAAAAAG
>CAMMST010000077.1:0-5664 GCA_946499615.1 Enterococcus cecorum
TCTTGTTCTTGCGCTTGAATGGTTTTTGCCCCATCTAAGCCCCATTTTTCAAAAGTGGCGCGTGTACCTGATCCACTTGCTCGGTTCACAACAACAATTTCTTGGTCCTTCCCGCCTAACTCTTGCCAATTTTTCACCTTACCAGTAAAAATTGCAATCAACTGGTCCTTGGTGATATTTTTGACACCGACCGCTTTATTGACAACTGGGGCCATCCCAACAACTGCCACTTGATGATCAACGAGTTTGCTTGCATCTACGCCATCTTTTTCTTCTGCAAAGACATCGGAATTACCAATTTGTACCGAACCGCTGGCCACTTGACTCAAGCCTGTACCTGATCCCCCGCCTTGCACGGTAATTTGATAATTCGCATTTTTTGCAATAAACTGTTCTTGCGCTGATTCAACTAAGGGTTGTAAAGCAGTAGAACCCACCGCAACGATTTGGACTTGTTTAGAATTAGCTGAACTGTTTTCTGTTGAACTTGCATTGCCACATCCGGCTAAAAATACTCCTGCTAAAAGTAACATGGCTGATAATTTTTTCATAGTAATGACTCCTCTTACTTGAATAAAATGATTTGTAAGTTGACTTCTTGCTTACATATTTATCTTAACAAGTGGATGTAAAAGTCCGTTTGATTCTATGTAAAAATTTCTCTTAGATTGTAAAGGTTAGGTAAATAAAAGCAACATTATTTTTTCTTTTCCTTTGCTCGTTTCTGCTTGCGATAGGCTTGGTACAAAAAGCCAAGATTAAGAAAGAGGAAGGTCCAAATATTTTCAAGTAAGAAATCGCCATTTACAAGATATTCGATTGTAATACCAAGAATTGAACCGACCATAGCAAGAATGATAACCTCTTGATAAGGATGCTGTTCAAAATAATCGTTTATTTGATTCCAAAAGGACTTCATACCGCTCACCTCTGCCAGGTTTTCTTTCATCATACCACATGTCCTCCCAATTTAATGACAGATATGAAAAATTGCCCACCTTAAATAGCAAAGTGAGCAATCTTTCAATAACTGGGATATTTTAAGCTTTTTCGTTTTGAACGTATTTTTCTAAACGTTTCATCGCTTCGACTAATTTTTCCATACTTGCGGCATAGCTTAAACGGACATAACCTTCCGCCTCTGGACCAAACGCAATACCTGGAATAATCGCTAATTGTTGTTTTTGCGCCAAATCCACACAAAAATCAAAAGAATCTTGTATGAGACCAGCTGGAATTTTGGCAAAGATGTAAAAAGCACCAGATGGACGAGCAATTTCAAAGCCAAGTGCTGACATTTTTTCAAAAAGATAGTCGCGGCGTTTTTGATATTCGACTTTCATTTCATCCGCATCATTAATACCAGCCACTAGAGCTTCCACAGCGGCTTTTTGAGAAATCGTGGATGCAGCTGTTACTAAATATTGATGTACTTTGATAATTTCTTTGGTCAATTCTCGCGGTGCACAGATAAAGCCGATACGCCAACCAGTCATTGCATGCGATTTAGATAACCCATTAATTAAAATGGTTTGTTCTCTTAAATATTCAGCAATTGAAACATGATGGCCATCATAAGTTAATTCACTATAGATTTCATCACTAATGACAAAGACTTCATACTTTCTTAATACATCGGCTAAAGCTTGTACTTCTTCACGTGTATAAGTCACCCCTGTGGGATTGCTTGGATAGTTCAAAATGACTGCTTTGACCTTGTCTTGATGCGCAATTAAGGCCTTTTCCAATGTTTCAGGTGATAAGACAAAGCCATTATCACTCGTATCCATATACACCGGTTTTGCCCCAGCTAAGGTAATCACTGGTTCATATCCAGGATAAATAGGCGCTGGTAATAAAACTGCATCGCCTGGGCATAAAACTGCAAGCAAGGCCGCGGAAATCGCTTCGGTCGCTCCCACGGTCACTAAAATCTCATCTTGCCAATGATAATCCACTTGATATTTTTGTTTTAAAAAGGCACTCGCTGCTTGACGTACATCTGCTAAGCCTGCCATTCCTGAATAATGCGTATGATTTTGCGTAATGGCTTCTCTTCCTGATGCTTTGACATGCTCCGGAGTTGTAAAGTCAGGTTCTCCTAAAGTTAATTTTAAAATATTCGGAATGGATGAAACCCGCTCATCAAACTGACGAATTAAAGATACGGCAATTTTGCCAACTTGTGGATTGAATTTATTCGTTAAATCAACCAAATCAAACACCTCGTTATTTTTCTTTTAATTGTTTTTTGCCTATTGTATACAATGTCACTAAACTTAGCAAGAGTAACCCAAAGAAGAGCAGAAAACATTGCATGAAAAAGGATTCTGGCAAAACATTGATAATCGGATCAGTAGCTGGATCAAATAACCAATCCGTATTTCTAAATAAAATCTGATGAAAATAGATAAAAAAGCGCTCAAAACCAATCGCCATCAAAAATAATAACAGTCCAAATACCAATGCAGTCCACTGAATCGGACGAATAAATAGCCAGGTCATTTTTTGCCGATATAGCTGCTTTAAAATGCGTAGACTCGGCACAAAAGTTACAAGTAAAACGCCATAATTGAATAAAAATAACCGTTTCACCTCGTAAAAATGTTTCGCCCCAGAACTACTACTTGGAAAATTGGGTAATTGCAACGCCTTTATCCAAGGTAAATCCAAATAGGCTAATAATTGATGATAGTTATGAAATAATTGCGTGCGCGTCAAGCCAACACTTTGCGCTAAATGGTGCTGAAACTCTTGCCAATAATACAGTGGCGTAAAATGAATGGTTATCGTAATCGCCAAACTAATCACAGTCAACAACACGCACAAATACTTCAGCCAATAACTAGTCGTAAAGGATAACTTCATTATTTAAAGTCCCATTGATCCAAATTATCCACAACATAACTTGGCGCCTCAGGTAAATGTGGCACTTGTTCTTTAGAGGTAAATCCAGAAAGCACCAATAAAGTATCAATCCCATTATTTAACCCTGAGCGAATATCCGTTTCATAATTATCGCCCACCATGATGACTTCTTCTTTAGTCATTTGCAGATGTTCAAGGGCTTTTTCCATGATGATGGCTTCAGGCTTACCGATATAGGTTGCTTTGGTTTGCGTAGAGGTCTCTAAAAATGAGATTAACGCACCAGCACCCGGCAATAATCCGCGCTCAGTAGGAATATTTTTATCTGGATTCGTTCCGATAAAGTAGGCGCCTTTTTGAATCGCTAAAGTCGCTTTGACAAATTTTTCATAAGTCACATCATTATCCAAACCGACCACCACATAATCAGGATTTTCATCATCTAATTCAAAGCCTGCTGCAACAATTAAATCTATTAGACCAGCTTCTCCAATCACATAAACCTTGTTACCTAGATTTTTTTCCTTCATGAAATCAATCGTCGCTAAAGTTGCAGTATAAACATGCTCGGCGGTCACATGAATATCGAATTCATTGGCTAGACGATGTGCCACTGTTTCTGGAGATTTGGTCGTATTATTCGTTACAAATAAAAACGGAATCGCCTTTTCTTGTAAATGTTCGACAAATCGCTTACCTGCTGGGATAGGTTCTTTTCCAAGATAAATTGTCCCATCTAAATCAATTAAATATCCTTTATATTTCACAGCCTAGTCCTCTCGCTTTCTTACTACAAAATTTCGCTTACCTTCGACATGACTGATGGTATGCTTTTCTTGTTTATGATTTTCAGAAGTTTTTCGTGATTTTATCGTTGGCTTTTTCTTGTGAGCAATGACTTCACGTTTTTCTTCTACAAAAGCTTGATTATTTTTATGCTTTTTATTTTTACGATTTTGCATCTTCTCACGCTTGCCGCCAATTCGTTTCACCACAAAATAGGCACAACCAAAATTACAATACTCATATAAATAATCTTCTAAAGTATCAATTCTTTGCTCGGGTAAAGCTTTTTTATTATTTTCATCAAAAAAGCCTTTTAAGCGCAACTGTTCATAACCCCAGTCGCCAACAATATAATCATACTTCGCTAGCACATCACTATAGCGTTCACCAAATTTTTGCGCATCAAACCCGTCACGATGATTGGCTACTAATTCATATTGTCTAGATCCAACTTGATATTTATTCTCTTCAATTCGGGTAACGACTTCCCCTTTATATTCCACTTTTTCTTCAGTGGCTTGTTCTTGGGTTGTTTGCACTTCTTGTTGCGTTTCCTGATTGGTCATCTTTTCACCATCCTATCAATAATATACTGTCCTTTTTATTATACCTTTTCAGCGGTTGTTTGTGTATGTTTAATTCTCATTTCTTGCTAAAAATTCGCCATAAATCTCCCGCAATAATTTCGGATAATATAACGTGACCTCACCCGCAATTTCAAGCGTTGGGAAAAATGGCAAAAAGACCCAATAATCCAAAGTCACTAACGAATAGCTTTGATTGGGTGCAATTGCCTTTCCTCTAAGACTTGCTGTTTGACTTTCCGGATGATAGACTAAGCCGTCATTATAAATTTGCCCGAAAATCTTACCACGAAATCCTAAGCCTTTTGGTTGATAATAACTCAAAAAGGTTTGATTTTTAGCTATTTCAGCTGCTAGACGTATTAAATCACGCCCTTGCAACTGAACGGTCACTAAATGCATCAAATGAGGCAAAATTTCATGTAAGTCTTTTTTCGTAATGACACCTTTGGCTAAAGCATGTAAAACTAAGCCTGTATTTAATAAAGCCAGATCTTGATTGGTCGCAGCTTTCATCGCTTGGGCTAATTCTGCGGTAATTTTTTCAATGGATTTTTCTTCATCGATTGTGCAAAGGACTTGCTCAGCTAACAAATGTTGGCCTTCTTGAAAATACCCTTCACTCACACGTCCTTCATCGGCTACCGGTGGTAAATCTTCATAACAAATGGCCCGCGCGCGTTTCTCTTTTAGCTGATGATTTTCTATAGTTAAAGTAATTTCACCCACATATTGCCCATACTTCCCGGCCGCTGCCAACAAAGTCTGATTCACAAATTCCCCATGAACAAACACATGATGCGTATGCGAACCAATAATAAGGTCAATTTCAGGAAAATTTTTAGCAATTAGACGATCTTGTGTCATCCCTAAATGGCTCATCACACAAATGAGGTCAGCTTGTTGCTTTAATTCTGGTAACAACGCACGCAAGGTTTCTTGAGGGTCTAAAATCTCCCAACCATTGGCACGATACCCAGATTCAAAAGGAGCAGTCAAACCGATAAAGGCGATTTTGGTCTGGTCTTTTGTCGTCAGAATCGTATAGGCATGACAGTTAGGTGGAAGTTGTTGATTCAATTGTTGGACATTGGCAATCACCACTTGAAAATTGGCTTGTTGATAAAGCTCTTTAAATTCATCTTGGCTAAAACCTAGTCCTTCATTATTGCCCAAAGTGATAAGGTCATAGTGGGCTTGATTCAGTAATGCGATATTACCTTTTCCATGCGTGGCCTCGGTTAAAGGGTGCCATCGATCGCAAAAATCGCCTAAATCCAAGGTCCAAAGTGTTTCATCTTCTTTGGTTGCTTGTTGTTGACTTTCTATGTAATGCGCTATTCGCGGCCAATTTTCCAAATGTGAGTGGATATCATTGGTATGTAAAATCTTTATCGTTTCCATGAAAATACTCCGTAACTTTCAA
>CAMMST010000078.1:0-5559 GCA_946499615.1 Enterococcus cecorum
TACTTCCCGCACGAAACTTATAAGATAAATGTGACTTTTTTGCAGACCAAAAAAAGACCCTCCCATCATCTGACAGGAGAGCCTCAATCATCTAATAATTATTTTTTCAAGTTATAGAATGCATTTTATATAGTTAGTTGATATATCAATGATTTTTCAATGCTATAAATTAATACAATATAATAGTAGGGAAATATCTAATAGTTGTCTATTGGTTATCTATCGTCACCCACAAAAAGCCCCCTTTTTGTCCCTAAAAATAGCCATACTCTATCAAAGCATGGCAACTACAAATCTTTTTTATGTTTCGTGTTTATTATAGCATAAATTTTTAAAAGATGTTAAAATATTTGTGTGAAATGAGTTCTCCTTGTTATATTCTAGGCATAACGTTTTTGAGAGACTCCGAAAAGCCCTATCTCCAGCTATCATGTTAGAGAAGGGCTTTTTGTATACCCTAGCTAAAAACTATGGCTTATATTTTTAGTCAACAAGAATCCCTATGTATAGACAAAACGTAAATACGTGAGATAACTCAACCTGTCAAGCGTGTTTCCACCTTGAAAATTGTCCTATACATAGGGGCTACATCTAATGTTTCGTTAGTTCGATATGATTATATCACATTAGGCTAGTCAAAGCTACCCCAATAGCTTGTGCGTTTGTTTCCAACGCACTCGCCACTCGCAAGATAGCCATAAGTACCATTCGCACGTGGTTGGCGCAACCACACATAGCCATCTTTGTAGCAGTATGCGTCGTAGTTAATACGTGAACCCGCACCTAATAATGCAATACTTGAAGCACTTGTACTTGGCGCGGTACGCAAATAGATAGGTGTATTCGTAACAAAGTGCCATTTTTCCGAAATCCAATGAATACCAGTAGGTTGTGGCTGTGGTTTTGCTTGTAGTTGTGAAGCAGGTTTAGCCCCTTTATAACGATACACATAAAATCCCATGTTATAAGGCATGGTGGACTCTGGATTAACCGTAACTCCATTATGTGCGTAGTTACAATGGATCACATTGTTGTGGTCGACTGCAATCGCCGTATGCCCACCAGCACCAGCAGAGCGTCCCTTAATGCCAAAGATAAGCACATCTCCACGCTGCATATTCCACGATTTGTTAAATGATACTAGGTCAAATCCATTTGCAATCAGCCATGCATGTTCTGATTCTGTGTTTACTGGGTAGCTATATTTAGTAGCTCCAGCATTAACTAACGAAATATAAACTGCACCACTGCAATCAGCTGTACCGTCTGTACCGATACGACTACCTGACATGCTGTAAGTAATGCCACGATTTTTTAGTTGGTACATATAATTAATTGCTGTTTCCATATTAATCGCCATGTTGATGACCTCCTAATCTACTAATTTTAGTGCGTTAATAGTCGCTTGTGTAGATTGCTCAACAGCCGATAAGATAAGCGTTAAAGCAACACCAGTAAACGATTCTAGTTCGTCTGGTTGATACGCAAGTAAACCTCTGATTGTATCTGGCTGTGGTGCTGAGCCTTGTTTCCCTAAGACTTTTTCTAATTTTTTGATTTGCTCAGCCTTGCCTTTACGAATTTTATCCACGTCAGCTTGCTCTTTGTTTTCTAACTCATATAGCTTCGTGTTTAACTCAGCTAGTTTTAAATTTTGTACTTCGATTTCTTTTAATAATTGTTCTTTGTTCATATGATTTTCCTCCTATTTTTTGACTGCGCCTAGTTTGATGATTTCTGCTTCTGTCAATGCGCCTATTTCGTATGCGATTTTCACAAAATTTCGTTGACATGCAAGTCTGAAATCTTTATTATCAGTAGGTTCACGAATTACCAACTCATCAAAATTGAATTGTGAAGAGTCGTAAATTGGATTTAGAATTTTTGTACTATTACAATAATATATGGCATTTGATATACTATCTTCTTTAAGACTATCTATGCCTACAATACCTATCCCCAATTTAATCAAGTTGCCAGGTAAATTATAAAAATGAAACAGCCTTTGGTCATGACTACCTGGATAGCCATAATAGTAGTTATATACTGAAATTGGAAAGTTAACCATTATACAACCGTTGTCAAATACTGCTTTCATATTACTCATATCTGAACGGTCAATATAAAACGACATAGGTGGACGCTTTCTAACCAATGTATTTAACGCTGTTTGCAACTCGGCAATCTGCGCTTTTAAATTGGTGTCATCATAGATAGTATCTTTATCTGGCTTTTCCTCTAATGCACCGATACGTTCTTTGATATCCGTATCGTCATATACCGTGTCTTTATCTTCCTTACGTTCCAACGCTTCTACACGTTCGGTCAACGCTGTATCGACTATCGGACGATCTTCTAACTCTGTTACTTTTTCTGATAAATTATCGACTTTTGTATCAACACTAGAAATAGATTGTTTAATAGATGTATCATCATACACTGTATCTTTATCTTCGCGATTCTCCAACGATTCAATACGCTTGTTCATGTCGGATGCATTCTGATTGATTGCAAGCAATTCTTGGTTAACGTTAGTTTCGTTAGCGTTCAAAGTATTTTCAAATTGCTCAATTTTTGTTTTAACATCATCTACATCTGCTTTTAATTCTTCATAGGACACTTTAACTAGATACTCTGGTTCGAAATCTCCATAAGTTTGTTCGACAGTTATAATTACTCGATTGTTAGATGGAAATACATAATCTCCCACAATGATTTCCAAAACATAGCTACCAACTGGCAATATTTTATCAAACTTAAACAATACTGTATTTTGAGTAATTGGTACGCTTTTTTGATAAATCGCTGTATTATCTTTCTTTAGAATCACTTTTGCTGCTTCTCCTAAAGGCTCCCTAAATTTAACGTATTGCTCATCCAAAAGTTCAAAGGCCAACTCCGAACCGAAGTCAGCCTGTTTGATTGTATCTCCACCACATACTTGCCTTAAATTTAAGCTATTCATGTTTATCATCCTTGTTCAATAATTTCGTGATTGGTCCTAATAAGTTGGTGTTTATCCCGGCATGTTTGAGATTTTCATTGATAGAGACTAATTCGTTATATGTTTCTAACAAATAAATACCAATGATAACCGTCGTACTCACTACATTAGGCAAGACAATGGTTAGCGGCACAATAACGATTAACACCAGTAAAATCTGTACCTTTTTCAAAATACCGTCGCCAATTTTTTTACTATTAATATTTCGATTGATTTTCGCTTGAATTAATCCAGTGATCACATCCACCCCCATTAAAATCAAAATAAAAATCAACCATACTAAAATCTGACCATAATCATCTGCCATTAACTGCTTAATCCAATACATCATTTGCATATTTACCACCTTTATCTTTCTTTTAAACAAAAAGTGCAGCCGCTGCACACGCACTGCACTCTACTGCACATAGCTATTTAATTAATTTAACTAAATCATTTACGACCAGTGCTAAATCCAGCACCGCTTGCTTGATAAACGCCAACTCAATATCTACATCATTCTCGCCAATGTCATATTGCACAAGACCTTTTAGCGTGTCTGGACGCTTCATATCATCTCCGATTAACTCGTTTAACTTGGCTAATGTTTGGTCTTTACCAATAATAATCGCTTGAATTTCATTTTCTTTTTCTGCTTTGATTTGGCTAATTTGAGCAGTTAACTCATTAATTTTCTGTTGATATTCTTGTAATTCTTGTTGTAATTCTTGTAATTTGTCCATGTTGTTTGCTCCTTTATAAATTAAATTAATTGATAGGTAACTGTGCCACAATGTACGAATGTTCCAGGATTAAAATTTGTATATTTTATTGAGCCATCTCTCTGAAAATGTATAGTCATTGGCGGTGGATTTACACTACCAGCGTTTTTAGCCAATATTAAATTAACTTCATGCGGCGGTATAATATCACTTGGTAAAGTTTCTTTTAGAGGCTGAAATTCGCCACTGCCATTGAAAGCAACAATTTGTCTCCAAACTGCTATAGTTACCGTATTCCCTCGTTTTATAACTCTGGCTTGTAATCCCCAACCTAAAGGTATATTTCCTTTATCTTCTGTGGCTATTTTTTCTTCATAACGCGTATCAAAATCAGTATTAAATTTACTGTTATATCGGTTGTCAAAATACATATTGAAATTAGATGCATCTATGACACTATTACCATTTTGTTTAACAGTCGTCCCGTTAATCGTACCATTAAAGTAAGTATCACCTTCGACATCTAACATACCGCGTTCCCACATTTTTCCAATACCTACACCAATATCTTTGTAATAGCTAACCAAAGTCTTTGCTGTTGAGATACTAGCCATTACCACAGTTTGGTTGAGTTTATCAGCTAAAATTACGCGAATATCATAACTTTTGGTAACATCCCAACCACTAGAATTAATTGTTGCACTGCTATCTGTTTCGGTTCGCCATGCGGTCCACGTTTCTGCAGAAGATAATTTGTATTCTGTTCTCACTGTGTAAGAATTGTAATTAGTGGAATTATCTAAGCCAATAGAAGTTGTATTCACAGAATTGCCATTAATTGTATTCACTGATGCAACGATTAAGTCATAATCACATCTGCTTGTATTGTATAGCTGTAAAAGAACGACTTCGCCTACAGTCAGATTAGATAGTGGTGTGGAAGTAGACCAAGTCCCTGTATAGCCAGATTTGGAATAAGTATCGATAGCGCCTTGGGAATATTCGTAATTCGTCGTCAACACCGTTCGATTACTACTAACAATCTTTTGCGCCTTTGCTTTTTTCATGATAATGACCGTGTCGCTATTGTTTTGCCTGCTGACACTAAAATTTAAAATTTTTGGCGCCTGATACTCACGAATGTTTAATTCCACAGTCTTACTATTACTTCTTCCACGGCTATCTGTGACGGTAACAATCACTTTTACTTTTCCGACACCAATATCAAGTTTTGATAAGTCGACATCAATCGTACCACCGCCTGTAGCAAATGTTTGGTTGCCTATTTGAACCTGATAATTGTTAATTGTCGAACCCAAAACACCGCTAGCAGAACAATTAAATCTAAGCAACGACATCCCTTTTATATAGAAACCTGCTGTCTTAGATACGCCCAATTTAGCTGGTACACTCGACTCATCCGAAACAGTAACACTCGGCTGACTAGGAATGTAGTTAGATGGCAAATTTAAATACGTTTGCCTTGAAATGCTACCAACTAATGTGTTTCCGTTATAGGTTTCAAGAGTCAATGTTCCGACACCGCTTGTCGCATTTGGAATTTGACTTGCGAACTCACTAGCACTAAATTGCACATTAAAATATTGGTTGACTGGCGGATTATCCTTTAACAACGGACGCTTGTTGCCGAAATGCATATACAATTTATGCCTAAATGACGCATTTGCTGGATTAATATAGATTGCGCCTTCTCCGTCCATGTTAAACGTAGTGGCTGATTCAAACGTACTTGCTCGTGGAATAGCATTTAACGACCAATCTTTTCTTGTCCACTCTTCGCTACCATAATACGTTCCTGACCAAGTAATCTGTGGTTACCACATACCCACAATT
>CAMMST010000079.1:0-5454 GCA_946499615.1 Enterococcus cecorum
GACTTGATGAAAGAAGAGGATTTTGTACCGACCTTATTCCCAAATGTTTGTATCTCAGCAAAAAGCAGCAAGGGAAAAGAAGCCTTAATTCAAGCTATCAAGCAACAGTTAATGGAACAATTCGAGCCTTATATGGTTGAATTGGCAGATAATCAAGCAAGCGAAATTTATAAATACAAACGCGAAACAATCGTGACTTCACAAAATTATGATGAAGAAAAACAGAAATATATTATATGTGGTTTTATTCCTAAATAATTGCTTAACCAGAAACGGAACCTGTAAGCCGATTTCTGGTTTTTTATTGTATTTAATGAACATTCTAAATGGTCTATACAGATAATGTTCAATATTTAAAGCTTTTATTTATTTTATTTTAAAAATTCCTTTGTTGATAAATGGTGATAAATCAATACTTATTGAGTTTTTTTGAAAAAATTTTTATTCCATGTAAGGTTTTCTAACATATGAGGTTGACAACTATTTCCGAACTTGGTATAGTATGGATAAGTTTTCAGAATATACTAACAAAACGGAAGCGAGGAGGAATAGGATGGGAGAAAAAGAATTACGCAAGAGCCTATCTGTTTTTCCGATTGGGACAGTGATGAAATTAACGGATCTGTCAGCTAGACAAATTCGTTACTATGAAGAACAAGGACTGATTAAGCCACAACGTAGTGAGGGAAATCGTCGCTTGTTTTCATTAAATGACATCGATGTTTTGTTAGAAATTAAAGATTACTTAGCAGATGGCTTAAATATGGCTGGTATTAAGCGAATGTATGAATTAAAACAAAAAGAAAAGCAAGCAGAAAAAGCCAAAAAGCCACTTACTGATAAAGATGTCAGAAGAATTTTTTATGATGAAATGATGACACAAAGTCGTTTAAATCAACAACATCCATATCAGCAGAACAATCGTATGTTGTGATGCTGTGGAAATAAAATGAGTAGAAAAATAAAGGCGGGATATTATGGCAAAAGTAAATTATACTGTAGAAGATATCAAACGCATCGCTAAAGACGAAAATGTACGTTTCTTACGCTTGATGTTTACAGATATCATGGGTACAATCAAAAACGTTGAAGTTCCAGTAAGTCAATTAAACAAAGTATTAGAAAACAAAATGATGTTCGACGGTTCATCTATTGAAGGTTTCGTACGTATTGAAGAAAGTGATATGTATTTATATCCAGATTTATCAACATGGATGATCTTCCCTTGGGAAAGTGAACACGGAAAAGTAGCTCGTTTAATCTGTGATATTTATAATCCAGATGGTACGCCGTTTGCTGGGGACCCTCGTGGTAATTTAAAACGTGCCTTAAAACACATGCAAGAAATGGGCTTTACAGCATTTAACTTAGGTCCTGAACCAGAATTCTTTTTATTCAAACTTGATGAAGATGGTAAAGTAACGAAGACCTTGAACGATAAAGGTGGTTACTTTGACTTTGCACCAACTGATTTAGGTGAAAATTGCCGTCGTGATATTGTGTTAGAGTTAGAAAGTTTAGGATTTGAAGTAGAAGCATCTCACCACGAAGTAGCTCCTGGTCAACATGAAATTGACTTCAAATATGCTGACGTTATCGAAGCTTGTGATAATATCCAAACCTTTAAATTAGTGGTGAAAACAATTGCTCGTAAACATGGCTTACATGCAACGTTTATGCCAAAACCTTTATTTGGTATCAATGGTTCAGGTATGCACTGCAATATGTCCTTGTTCAAAGATAATCAAAACGTCTTCTTTGATCCAGAAGGTCCATTACAATTAAGTCAAACAGCTTATCATTTCCTAGGTGGATTAATCGAGCATGCTCGTGCTTACACAGCAGTATGTAACCCAACAGTTAATTCATACAAACGTTTAGTTCCTGGTTATGAAGCACCAGTATATGTAGCTTGGTCAGGTCGTAACCGTTCACCATTAATTCGTGTGCCAGAATCACGTGGTTTATCTACTCGTTTAGAATTACGTTCAGTAGACCCAGCTGCTAACCCATATTTAGCAATGGCTGTATTATTAGAAGCTGGTTTAGATGGTATCACTCGTGAATTAACACCACCACCAGCAGTAGACCGCAATATCTACATCATGAATGAAGAAGAACGCGCAGAAGCATTAATTAAAGATCTTCCTTCTACATTACACAATGCGATTAAAGAATTGCGTGTAGACCCTGTAATGGTAAATGCTTTAGGTCAACACATCTTCTCTAACTTTGTTGAAGCAAAACGTATGGAATGGGCATCATTTAGACAAACTGTTTCAGAATGGGAAAGAGAACAATATTTAGAATTATATTAAGATGAAAATAAACCGTTGGGGCACAAAGCTTCCAGCGGTTTATTTGTTAGTTTTAGCTGTTTAGGGGGCAAGAAAATTTTCAGTAAGTAGTTGACATCTCTTGTGTGACCCTGTAGTATATTGCTTGGGCACTCTTAAAAAATTAAGAGTCAGATTCGTGTAAATAATTGCTCCCTATTCATTCTGATTTTGATTGGATAGGGGGCGTCTTTTATTTTTATGAATCTTCCTGAAAACACGTAAAGGAGAACAGAAATGACAAAATATATCTTTGTAACTGGTGGCGTTGTTTCTTCAATTGGTAAAGGAATTGTCGCTGCATCATTAGGACGACTACTAAAAAATCGTGGCTTGAAAGTAACGATTCAAAAATTTGACCCATATATTAATGTGGACCCTGGTACGATGAGCCCATATCAACATGGGGAAGTATTCGTTACCGATGATGGTGCCGAAACTGACCTTGACCTTGGACACTATGAACGTTTCATTGATATTAATTTAAACAAATACTCAAACGTTACGACAGGTAAGATTTATTCAGAAGTATTGCGTAAAGAACGTAAAGGGGAATACTTAGGGGCGACTGTTCAAGTGATTCCTCATATCACCAATGAAATTAAAGAAAAAATTATGCGTGCTGCGAGCCTAACCGATTCTGATGTGATTATTACAGAAGTTGGTGGTACGGTTGGAGATATCGAATCATTACCATTTTTAGAAGCGTTACGTCAAATGAAGGCAGATGTAGGTTCTGATAATGTAATGTATATCCATACGACTTTGATTCCGTATTTAAAAGCGGCTGGTGAAATGAAAACTAAACCAACCCAACACAGTGTCAAAGAATTACGTGGTTTAGGGATTCAACCAAACATCCTTGTCGTACGTACCGAACAACCAATTTCACAAGGAACGAAGAATAAATTAGCACAATTTTGTGATGTGGCGCCAGAAGCAGTCGTTGAGTCACGCGATGTTGAAACTTTATACTCTATTCCGTTGAACTTACAAAAACAAGGCATGGACCAAATTGTTTGTGAACATCTTAAATTAGATGTCCCAGCTGCGGATATGACTGAATGGAAAGAATTAGAAAATCGTGTCTTGAACTTGAAGAAAACAGTCAAAATCGCTTTAGTCGGTAAATATGTCGAATTACCAGATGCTTATATCTCAGTTGTTGAAAGTTTGAAACATTCAGGTTTTGCTTTTGATGCAGATATTGACTTGAAATGGGTGAAATCACATGAGTTAACCCGCGAAAATGTGGCTGATTACTTAAGCGATGTAGATGGTATTTTAGTTCCAGGTGGTTTTGGTGATCGTGGGGTAGAAGGTAAGATTGAAGCTATCCGTTATGCCCGTGAAAATGATATTCCATTCTTAGGTATTTGTCTTGGTATGCAAATGGCGTGTGTGGAATTTGCCCGCAATGTCGTCGGTTTAGAAGATGCGCATACCGCTGAAAATCATCCAGGAATTAAAAACAATATTATTGACTTAATGGCTGACCAAGAAAATGTTGAAAACTTAGGTGGTACATTACGTTTAGGTTTATATCCTTGCAAATTGAAAAAAGGCACCAAAACAGCAGCGGCTTATGATAATCAAGAAGTCGTACAAGAACGTCATCGTCATCGCTATGAATTCAATAATAAATACCGTGAAATGTTTGAAGCACACGGCTTAGTCTTTTCAGGGGTTTCTCCAGATAATCGCTTAGTGGAAATCGTGGAATTACCAGAGAAAAAATTCTTTGTTGGTTGCCAATTCCATCCAGAATTAATTTCTCGTCCAAACCGTCCACAACGTTTAATCAAAGCCTTTGTAAAAGCTTCTTTAGATAATCATCAATAATTTATTTTTAGCACTCGGCCAATTGTCGGGTGCTTAATTTTATTTTCAGAAAATGTTTCGAAATGAAAAGCTGTTCTTTTCGGTTATTTTTGAAAAAAGTTAAATTTTTATAGCGATAATGCTAGTAATTCGTGAAAAATTTTGCTAAAATATACGTGTTGGTTAAGTACAGCTTAACAAATAAAAGTTTTTCTAATACTTAGGAGGAATTAATTATGCCATTAGTATCAGGTACTGAAATTTTCAAGGCAGCACGTAAAGGTGGATACGCTGTAGGTGCGTTCAACACAAATAACTTAGAATGGACTCAAGCACTCTTAGAAGCTGCTCAAGCTAAGAATGCTCCAGTTTTAATCCAAACTTCTATGGGTGCTGCTAAATACATGGGTGGCTATAAAGTTGTTAAAAACTTAGTAGAAAACTTAATCGAATCAATGAACATCACTGTGCCAGTAGTTTTACACTTAGACCATGGTACATACGAAGCAGCTTTAGAATGTATCGAAGCTGGATACACTTCAGTTATGTTTGATGGTTCTCACTTACCATTTGAAGAAAACTTAGAAAAAGCAAAAGACGTTGTAGCTAAAGCACATGCTAAAGGCGTTTCTGTTGAATGTGAAGTTGGTTCAATCGGTGGTGAAGAAGATGGCGTTATCGGTACTGGTGAATTAGCTGATATCGAAGAATGCAAACAAATCGTTGCTACAGGTATTGACTTCTTGGCTTGTGGTATTGGTAACATTCATGGTGTATACCCAGAAAACTGGCAAGGTCTTGCTTTTGATCACTTACAAGCAATTGCTGATGCTGTAGGTCATGATGTACCATTAGTATTACATGGTGGATCAGGTATTCCTCAAGAACAAATCGAAAAAGCAATTAAAATGGGTGTTTCTAAAGTTAACGTTAACACTGAATTCCAATTATCATTTGCTAAAGCTACTCGTGAATACATCGAAGCTGGCAAAGATTTAGAAGGTAAAGGATTCGACCCACGTAAATTACTAGCTCCTGGTAAAGCAGCTATCGTTAAAGACGCTGAAGAACACATCGACTGGTTCGGTTCAGCTAACAAAGCTTAATTGATTTACGCAAATTGCAATTTTAATGCATCATCTACATTTTTTTGTAGGTGATGTTTTTTTATGCCTTTAAAGCAAGCTATACCACATTTATTGTCAAGATAATAAGATTATTTAATTTATAGTGATACATTTTATTTTTAGGCTATGTCACAACAAACAGTTGATAAATAGCCATTTTTATAGGGGAG
>CAMMST010000080.1:0-5309 GCA_946499615.1 Enterococcus cecorum
GCGATACTACTGTAGGTCATTTCTTAACTGCAGGTGACAAGGACAGTACAGCGATTGTCTATGTAAACTTAACCAGTGTTAACACTACTGCAACAGTTGCGCCTGACGTATCAGGCGTAGGAAAGTGAGGTAAATAATGGCAGGATTTAATACAGGGGTCGCATACAGCAAGTTATTTAATGTGGTTGACCCAAAGGTTTTAGAACCTAAAAAGGAAGACTTACAAGGCAGAAAGATGTTCAAGGTTAATACCTTAGCTGATCCATGGGCTTTGACTTACGAATGGTCATGGAAAGAAATCATGGGTCAATCATCTGGTTATGCTGATCGTGCAACTGACATCACTGTAACTGATGTTAGCTATCACAATGAAATTGGTTACATCACTGAAAGAACAGCCGCATTTGAATACTCGCAAGCTGATCTTGAACGTGCAAACACTGGCGGCAGAAACATCGACATCGTAACTGATCGTGCAGTTGCTACTCATGACGCATTAGCAAACTGGGAAGATGCTTTAATCTTCAACGGTAACGGTGACGACCGTCATCCAATTTACGGCTTGACTACTGATGCTAATAAGGCAGGTTACCAAACTGTTGATGACCCTAGCGTTACTTTGCAAAAGGTAGTTGATCCAACAAACGAAAATGCTTTTTCTGACGCATACAAGATCGTTAACTACTTCATGGATGCGGCTGCTAAAATCACAATGCTTCCAGGCTATCACAACGTTAAGCCTTATCTTGCATTAGCACCAAAGGAATACGACTTGTTAACTCGTCCATTGGTCAACCAATACAATCCAGATAAAACTTTATGGAACATGATCCAACGTGGTGGCAACAACGGTGAAAATGTCTTTGCTGGTATTCGTCCAATCACTGAACTTGAAGCTCAATACTGGAACGACAAGACTGGCAAGGATGGCAAGAAGGACATGGCTATTGTTTATCTTGACACACCTGACGTTGCACAAATTCAAGTTGCAATGGAACCACGCCGTTATGGTCAAGCTGTCCCTTCTGCTGACAACGGTTTGAGCTACAAGCAGATGTACATTGAACGTACTGGTGGCTTATCTGTTAAGTTCCCAGCTGGTATTGTGCAACTTACTGGCTTGAATGACGGCTCTGAAAAATGGGCTAAGAGCAAGGCAGACGCTAAGGCTGAAAGAGCCAAGAAGATCAATTAGTGAGGTGAAATCACATGGCAGATTCAGAGATTGAAGAAATCAAACAGCTAGATAGCGATGCAACAGAAGACTTGACTGACAAGCAGCTCCAAACATTTATCACAAATGCTCATTTGATTGCTTTAACTGATAAATTCCCTAAGGATGTTGAATTTGACGATGTGCCTGTTTTAACTCTAGCAACTAGATATATGGCACTTCACTTAATCTCAACTCGCAGTGGTACTGCTGGCGCTGGTGTGGTATCTGAAAAAGTAGACGTTTTGGAAACTCACTATGCTAACACTGGTCGTCTTGACTGGTACAGCCGTTCACCGTGGGGACAGCTCTATTTAAAGCTCTTGAAAGAATTTGCCAGACTTGACACAAGCTTTGTGGTGATTCAACACTAATGAAAATCGAAGGATACAATCATATCCCTGAAATAACAAAAGAACTTGACTACTTAAACAAGCATCAAGTCGCTATTGGCTATTTTGGGGAGCATGAAAGCAGATTGCTAACCATTGTTGGTGCTAATGAATTTGGTGCAACGATTAAGCCAAAGAATGGAAAATGGCTTTGGATTCCAACTAAGGAATGTCCACGTGGCAAAGGTCCTAAGGATATTCAAGGCTTGTTTATTCCTAAAGGTCATAGAGTAGCGTGTGTTAATAACAACGGTAAGTTAGTAGCTTATTTTTACTTGTCAAAGTTGGTTCATATACCAGCCCGTCCATTTATCAGACAGGCTTACATGAACAACAAAGCTAAGTACACCAAGCTAGTAAGACACGGATTAACGCAGATATTTCTTGGTAGATTGACAGGTGAACAGCTACTCAATCGACTTGGCTTAGTTTGTACGGCTGACATCGCTAAGGCTTCAATTCGCTTGAAGCACCCAGCAAACAGACCAGTCACGATTGAACGTAAAGGGTCTGATAATCCATTGGTTGACACTGGCGAACTGCAAAGAAAAGTCACTTATAAAATACTGCACGTGTAATAGTAGGCTATAGAAAGTAGGTAACCATGAGCTTTAAAATGCACCCTCAAAGATTAATTAACAAATTTGGTGTTGATCTCTGGGTTTGGACAGCAAGCAATTTTGCAAAGCAAGAATATCTAGGCGGAGAAACCGTTTTTGACGATTATGATTTGCTTGACAAAGCTGATGCTGACAAATTGCATGAGCCAATACTGCCAATGTCTAGTCACCTTGCACAACTCTTCGGTCAGCTTAATGGCGGTGGGGAAGTGCAAGGTGATTTACTTTGGCTGTCACTTGGTAAATATCCAATTGGCACTGTAGTTTACTCACCAACGCAAGGCGGATTTTACAAAGTGACTAGCAGATCATCATATGACGGCTATACTGAGCCGCATTTCTTTGAGTATCAACTAAAGGGGGTAGATCAAGATCAAACAAATCCAATCGCAGATGCCACCAATGAAGGATCACTACCTAGTGATTTACATCCTTATCCAGGTGGTTAATCAACTGCTTCACTGCAACGTATATCCTCAATTTAATGCAGGATTGCGCGACAAGTATCCTTTCGTCACATATAGCTGGATTGATGCAGGTAGCAACACAACAATGGACGACATGGGCGAAATGGAAGTCACTCTTCAAATTGATGTGCAAGCTACTGATCAATATCAAGCTTTAGAAATGATAACCAGCCTGCACAAAGCTCTTAAATGGAGCTATGGTTATCGCAGATATTTTAAGCAGGCACACATAATTCCACATAGCGTATCAGGAACGAACGCCAAGCCTAGTTATGGTTACGGAGCCGTAATCAGTGATTACTGGTTTGAGTGTTCGTTTTCTCTATATGATCTTGGAACTATTTATAAACCAGAAGACCTTAACTTTGTATTTAATGAATCAATCATTGAATCAATTAAGGCTATGAACTCAATGAATGGGACATCCATTAAAACTAGCAAGGAGGACAAATAATGGTAACAACCATCAATTCAGTCACACCATATGACCATCCTATGGACGTTAATGTCGTGATGACTGTTTTACGCCCACAGCCTGTCAAGGACTTGGGCAATATTCTACTTTTGAATGCCACTTCTGCAGATCCAAACGCAGGAGGCACTTTGTCAGACACTTTGAACAGCACTGACATTTTGAACGGTTTATTGTTGAGAAAAACTGACAAGACTACTGGTTCTATTTATCGTGAATATAAGAATCTTGACGCTGTAGCTGTCGATTACAAAGAAGGCACGCCAGTCTACAAGAAAGCATCAGCATACTTTGCACAAAGTAATCACTCTGACCGCATTGCTGTCTTGGATTATAACAAGAGTAAGGCATATGAGGCTCTCAAGGCATTCTGGTACTTTAACTGGACTTTCGCTATTTGTGTAGACAACACTATTGACGATTCAACCGTCAACTTATCAAGCATCTTTGAAGTCAACAAGGATCACTTCTTAGTACTTCAAACAGATAACATTTCCCAATACACACAATTCAACGGTCAAAACTACACTATTGGTCTTAGTCACGACTTAGACGAACCAATGGATGCCGCTTTTGTTGGTGCAATTGCTACGCGTCCAGTCGGAGCAGTTACTTGGAAGTTTAAGAACTTAGTTGGCATTACTGCTCAAAACTTAACTACACAAGAACTTGCAGGTATTAATAACGTTCATGCCATCGCTTATGAAGAAATGATGGGCAGGGGTCAAACATCAGAAGGTACAACCTTATCTGGTGAATATATTGACTTGCTTCATGGTGTGCTTTGGGTTCAAACAACCGCACAAGCAAAACTTGAAAAGATGCTTCAAGAAAACGGCAAGATTCCTTACGAAAGTAAGGGTATTGCAATGATCGGTGCTGTATTAACGGAAGTCATGAATAAAGCTTACGAAATGGGAATCATCATGACTGATGATGCGACAGGTCGTGCGATGTTTACTGTTACTACTACGCCTCGTGAACAACAGTCACAAAAACACTTGTCAGAAAGATTTTATGATGGTGCAAGCTTTGAATATCACGCTTCAAGTGCTATCCACACCATTACTGTTAACGGCACTGTTGATTCAGACACCGTTTTGGCGGCTTAGAAAGGAGAATTAAATGCCTTCAAGAATTAGAATTGGAAAACTTCATGAATATGACGCTCGTGAGTCAACATTGATGATTAATGGTCATTTGATCCAAGGATTTTCAGAAAACAGTATGTTCACTATCCAAGATGACCAAGATTCTGCGAGTTTGAAGATTGATCCACAAGGTACGCCAACTAAGTCACGTAACAATAGCACAAGTGGTACTATGACTGTTCCATTGGATGAAACTTCACCATCCAACGCGCTTTTATTGAAATACTTCAATGAAGACACAGTGTTCCCAGTGGATTTAATTACTTCAACTGCTCATGTCTCAACAACTTATGCGTTTATTACTAAGCGTGCAAACTTGGAAGGACAAAAAGTAGCTAGTGATCGTAGCTGGAATATCAAATTGATTAACTACGAAGAAACTGCAGTTATCGACTATGACGAATAGTTGACGGTTGCAAAAAGACCTATCATGAAATTCTTATCAAAGGAGATTTAAGATGACAGAAAAAATTAATAATGCCAAATTGGCACAAGAACAACATGACGAACAAGTGAGAATTAAGAAGCAAGCTGAATCTAGCAAGATTGAGTCATTAGAAGGTAAGACCAAGACCGTGACAATTAGAAAAGGCACTGATCAGGAATACACGCTTGAATTGCAATTTCCAGGTGTTGAAAGAGCTTCAACTTTGATTGAAGATTCAAGAAATCCGTTTGGACAACCAAACCTTCCAGAATTGCTTAAGGAATCATTGAAAGACGTTGTGATCGCTCCACATATTGAATCTCTTAAATGGTGGAATTATCATGAGGGTCTTTATGAAGCCGCCAACGCAGTTTTAAATTTTCTTACTGAAAAACTCTAATGTTAATTTAGATGATCAACAACTAGAAAAACAAGCTGATTATTCAGAGATTCCATTGCGCTTAGTAATGCACGGTGTCCCTGGAAAATAAGTAAAACATGCAAGACCAGATCAACTAAAGATTATGCTAAAAAATATCACTCCAGGAATGATTCAACAAGCAATCA
>CAMMST010000081.1:0-4937 GCA_946499615.1 Enterococcus cecorum
GCTGTTCATAGCTCACTTGGTTCAGTTGGTAAAGAATTTGGATCGCTTAACCGTACGGTCGGTAAGGCTTGGCGTGATTTGAACAGAAACAAAGATTTTAGAGCGTTCAAGCGCAATTTATCTAATTTCTTTAAATCGTCAATAGTTGCAACTGCAAGATTTGGAATTAAGCAAGTTACTACTATCTTTAAGACTGGAATTAAGGTAGCAATTGACGTTATTAAAGGCTTAACCAAGATATTCAAGGGAATTGTTGGCGTTGTTAAGAATACTGTCAAGCTTGTGTCTGATGTCTTCCATGGTCGTTGGAGCAAGGTCTGGGGCGATGCTAAGGGCATCGTCAAAGGCGCAATTAAGATGATGACTGGCTGGATTGATACGCTTAATAAAGTTACACAAGACATCTTTGGTGGAATTATTAGTACTGCTAAAAATGTTTGGGACTTTGTTACTGGTCATGACAGTAAAGTATCTAGTCACCACGAAAACTCAACTAGTGTTGGTAGTGCTAATAAGTCAGTTGCCAATATGCAAAACGGTCAAGGTGGCAAGCATCATGCAGGTAAATCACATGCAACGACCATTGCCGATATTAATAGATCAACTCATTTAGGCGCACATGCTAACGGTACTGCTTCCTTAGTTGGCGAAGCTGGTCCAGAACTTGCTTACAAGCCTTACTCAAATAGAGCGAGATTACTTGGCGCAAGAGGTCCACAAATCACTCACATCCAAGCAGGCGAAAAGATTCTTAATGCTCGTGATACTCGTAAAGTAATGAGCGGTGGTCTAGGCACTGGATTAATTCTTAAAGGATATGCTACAGGTAACACTTCTTTAGGCAAAACAACTAAAAAAGTTACTGACGACTACAAGCAGATTAAAGATAAGTCCACGAAGTCGCTTAATGAGCTGACCAGAAAGAATAATTCTAGCTGGCGTAAGATCACAAGCACTACGACAAAACAAGCTGAGAAGAGCCGAAAAGGGGCAATAAACAAATACAGTGATATGAGCAAAGGTGTCACTAAACAAATGACATCATTGCACAGCCATGTTGTTGATCTTGCCTCTACGACTTCAAAAGGTTTTGGTAAAGAGCTAAATCACATGACCAAGTACGCTCATTCAGCGATGAATGGCACGATTGATGAAGTTAACTCTGGTATCAAGGGTATTGATCGAGTTCTTGGTCAATTTGGCGGTAACACTCAAGTTATTAAGCCTGTTAAGTTCGCACGTGGTTCAAATGGTCGCTTAACTCAAAACACTGTAGCCATGGTTAACGATGCAACTACTGGACCAGTTCAGGAAGCCATTGTCAAAAACAGTGGTGAAATTATATTCCCACGTCAAAGAAATCAGATTGTTGGACTTGAAAAAGGTGACGCTGTTCTTAACGGCTCTCAAACACAAGAGCTGGCACAATCAATGGGCTTAACTCACTTTGCAAAAGGATCAGGGGTAAGTCATAGTGCATTGAGAAAAATTGCTGAAAAAGCTGGTGCTAACCCTGCTAAAAGCTTCGCAGATATGTACACAAGTAACATTAAATCTGCAGGAGCTGACTTTAGAAAGGGCGCAATTGCACTTGCTAAGAACTCATCAACGCACTATGGAAATCCATGGGCAACTGCAATGTGGAATGTCATTAATGATGCTATTGGTGGTGCTAACGGTAAGGGCGGAACGCGTGAAGCATTCCTGAAATATGCGGAGTCAACGTTTAGCGGCGTTCCATATCAAATGGCTGCGGCTTCAAAGAAGTTGTCTGACTGTTCAGGCATGGTCATGCAAGCCTTACATCACTTTGGTATCAACATTGGTCGTACGACTGTAGCAATGCAGGAATCTAGTGGTGTGCAATATCTGGGTAAGTCATTATCTAAGACACTGCCTGGCGACTTAGTCATCTTTGGTCATGGTACAGGTGCCGCAGGGCATGTGGGTATCATTAAGAATCCAAAGACAGGTACGATGTTCAACGAAACTGAACCGAGAGCGCACGTTTCAAGAATCGCTGATGATAAAGGCATGGGCTACGGTTATTACCGTGTAAGAGGTTTGCACAATGCCACTCAGTCCAAGAAAACTGCTAAGGCAGATAAAAGACTTATAGCACTTGCTAAACGTGAGTTGGGCAGTTCTGCTATCAAATGGATCAAGGACAAGCTGGGCGATGATTTCGGCTCACTTGGTTCATTCAGCATTGTCGGCGACTTAAAAGAACGTGCAAAGGCATTGGCTGGCGGATTGAAGAAACTCGATCCACGAGCAACCAAGAATGGTATTGCCGCTATCTTAGGTAACTGGAATTTTGAATCTGGTGGTTTAAATCCTAGTGCTGTTAACTCTAGCGGTGGTGCTTCTGGTTTAGGTCAATGGCTAGGTGGTCGTAAGACTAACTTAATGGCATTTGCGAGACGTAAAGGCAAGAGCTGGGAAAATCCAGCTGTACAGTTGGAATTTGCCGTAAGAGGTGAAGGCTCAGACAGTGCTATCTTGCGCCATGTCCTAGAAGGTCATGGTAGTGTTGCAAGTCTAGCCAACATGTTCTCAGCACAATGGGAACGTGGCGGTTACAATGCCCAACACGTCAAAGGTGCTATGGAAGTTCGCAAGGTTCTTGGTTTTGCAAAGGGTGGTCGTCCTAAAGCACATACACCATTTATAGCTGGCGAACATGGTCCCGAATTAATAACCGCTGATGGTCCAGTTAAGGTTGATACTCACGAGGAGACTAAGAGCAAGCTAAGAGCCGCAACAATTCAAAAGCCCGCAGTCAGTCCAGTTAAGCATGAAGTTGGTTCACACCCTATTACGATTAACATTAACGTAAATGGCAATGTTGAAGGCAAAGAAGCAAGTCTTAGAAGATTAGCTCAAATGATTGGTGATCAAGTTGACCAAAAACTTGATGTATTATTTGAACACATCGCTAACGATGGCGGTGTAGACGAAAGTTACTATTAGGAGGTGAGACTTTGACGACTAAAACTAAAAAGAGAACGGCTGAACAAAAAGCCTATGACGATATGAAGTATTGGGACAAACAGCGCAAGCATGAAAGTGCTACATATATCAAAGCCTTTTCTAAGGCACAATCTTATGAATTTAACTCTCATAAAGCTAAAGGAAAAAAGAAAGAATCTTTGATCCGTAAGCGCAATAATTGCTTGAAGCTGGTTGATGCGGCTAAAAAGCGCAAAAACCGAGCTAAGAAAAATTACAAAAGCGCTAAAAGCAGATATGACAGGATAGTTAAGCAGAAGGCTGATGTAAGCAATAAACTTAACCAGATTGCTGATCATGCTGTTGGCTGGAAAAACGAAGGTAAGGCGGCTATTTTTAGATCAGACGGCAAAGGCGATATAATTTACATCTCGCCTGCTGACAGTGAAGATGAAAATGTTTCATCAAATATTACGTCTTATCCAGTCGACAAAGGCGCTCCTTATAGTGACTATTCAAGAGTAAGCAGTAAGGGCGCTACCGTTGCTGGTATTATCGTTGGTAAAGATAAAGCTGACGCTTACCGCAAGTGGCAGATGCTTAGCAGTTGGAACAACAACCACTATAGGTTGAGTTATAAAGGCGACTTCTATTACAAGCACTATCTAATCGCTAACATGTCAAACAGCTACAAAAACTTGAGGGATAATATTGAGGTATCAATAACATTCCAGTTTGTTTATGAAGCTGAGATTACGACTTCTAATGACAGTCATCATCACAGAAAATCGTCCAAGTCATCGAAGTCTGTAGCAGGAAACAGAAATAAGAAGTACACGGCTATCACGGTTAAGAGTGGTGATACCTTGTGGGCACTATCTCAAAAATATGGCAAGTCAGTAAAATGGATTGCTAAAGTCAATCACATCAAAAATCCTAATCTGATTTATCCAAAAACAAAGATAAGAGTTAGGTAGGTGGTTGAATGAGAAATTATATTCCTGTAGATGTCGACAATATGCCTGACATCTTTGAAATACCGCTAGCTGGCGAGGTTTACACTTTTAGAATTGACTATAACGAAGTAGCGGACTTTTACACCGTAACAATTTGGCATGATCAAAAGAGACTCCTATCGCAGGAGCCTCTTTTATTAGGTCAATTAGTTGGTATTGATATTCCTGATCCAGAATTGCCAAGAATCGACATTAGAACCATGGATGAAACAGGTCATGCAAAAGATGCTGGCAAGGGCAGTTTGGGTTATGAAGTTCAGATGTATCTTGACGTTGTTGATCCAAATGGATCAGAAACAGAAGACCCGTCACGCAAGCCACTTGGCTATGACCCTAATGAAACTGATGACGACTTAACAGATGAAGAGGTGTCCTACTAATGATTATCACTAAAGACCCTCACATGCGTTTTGTCGCAGAAGATGACAAGGGACACAAGCAAGTTGTTTATAACGATGAAACTTATGGACATAACTATCCTTTTACTTTTGAGTGCCCTTTTAGTGATCAAGCTGTCCCTCAAACTAATACAGTAGTTTTGATAAACCTGACAAAACAGCATAGAGCCTTTTATAAGAAGGGGATGCACTGCTGGGTTGATTTCAATTGGGGCAAAGAGCCGAAAAAAATCGCAGAAGGTTTTATCAATGGTCACATTAAATTCAGCAGTGACGGTGTTACTGATCAAATGACTATTACTTTTACCGAAGGTACTAACTACAGCAATGTCAAAGCTAGAGCTATGCGGATTAAGAAAACCAAAAAGGTCAACCACTACAAAACAATCACGGTGACTGAAAAAGGTCACTTTGAAGAAAAAAGAGTGAGCGTCCCGTTTATTGAAACTTACAAGCGTGGTCCAAAGAAAGGGCAGAAGCATGTAGTACACCACTGGCAAAAGAAAAAGGTCTGGGTCAAGCCTAAAACTAAAAAGAAACGCGTCAAAACACGCGCCCAAAAGGCTTACTT
>CAMMST010000082.1:0-4831 GCA_946499615.1 Enterococcus cecorum
TCACATCCTTGTAATTAAATAAGCGTCTTTTAACCGTTTTGTTTGGTTAAAAGACGCTTGTTTGGCGTGGTTCCACTTTTATTCACAGAAATTTTCTGCCTTAAATAGATAACGGTCTATTTTGCCGTTTTTAGTTTGGGCTAAAACCACTCCCAGGTGCATTTCATCTGCTTGTTTGATTGCTTCCACCAACCGCAACCTCTCTTTAAAACGCTACAGATTACTTCGCCTGTTCTTCGTGTTTGAAATTATAAGACTTGATTTAAATGACTTAAGGCTTTTTCTTTACCTAATAAAGCCACAGTGTCTGGTAATTCTGGTCCGTGCATTTGTCCAGAAACAGCGACACGAATTGGCATGAATAAGTTCTTACCTTTGACGCCAGTTTCTTTTTGGACGGCTTTGATAGCGGCGCGAACATTGTCACTTGTTACTTCTTCCATCGCTTCTAATTGTGCTTTGAAGGCGGCTAAGACAGTTGGGACTGTTTCACCTGCTAGCACTTCTTTTGCTGCATCGTCTAAAACAGGGTGTTCGATGAAGAATAATTCAGAAACTTCCACGATTTGTGCTGCATAGCTCATTTGTGGTTGATATAAAGCGACTAATTGTTTCACCCAAGCTAAATCTTCAGCTGATAAATCTTCTTTAATGCGGCCAGCTTTTTGCAAGAATGGAACACACATTTCAGTTAAACGGTCAAGATCCATTTTCTTCATGTATTGGTTGTTAATCCATTCTAATTTCTTCGCATCAAAAGCCGCTGGTGACTTACTTAAACGATTTGGATCAAACATTTCGATTAATTGTTCTTGGCTAAAGATTTCGTCTTCGCCCACTGGAGACCAACCTAAAAGCGCGATAAAGTTAAACATCGCTTCTGGTAGGTAACCTAAATCACGATATTGTTCGATAAATTGTAGAATTGTTTCGTCACGTTTACTTAATTTCTTACCCGTTTCGCTATTGATGATGAGTGTCATATGACCGAATTTTGGTGGTTTCCAACCAAATGCTTCGTAAATCATCAATTGTTTTGGTGTGTTGGCAATATGGTCATCGCCACGTAATACATGTGTGATGCCCATCATGTGATCATCGACTGCCACGGCAAAGTTATAAGTTGGCATGCCATCACGTTTTTGAATCACAAAATCACCACCAACATTGTCTGATTCAAAGACGATTTCACCTTTTACGATATCATCAAAACGGTATTCACGATTTTTTGGTACACGGAAACGAATCACTGGTTTGATGCCTTGTGCTTCTTTTTGCGCTTGTTCTTCTGGTGTTAAGTGTGCACAAGTGCCAGCATAGCGAGGGATTTCGCCGCGTGCACGTTGGGCTTCACGTTCAGCTTCTAGCTCTTCTTCCGTACAATAGCATTTGTAAGCCAAGTTGCTAGCAAGTAGTTGGTCAATTAAAGGTTGATAGATTTCTTTACGCTCAGATTGACGGTAAGGACCTACTTTCCCTGGTTTTTGAGCAGACTCATCCCAGTTCATTCCTAACCAGTCTAAGTTTTCTAATTGGCTCTTTTCTCCATCCGCGATATTGCGTTTTAAATCTGTGTCTTCAATACGGATAATGAAGTCGCCGCCATTGTGACGTGCATACAGATAGTTAAATAACGCAGTACGAGCATTCCCGATGTGTAGATGCCCAGTTGGACTTGGAGCATATCTTACGCGTATTTTTGACATATTCTGTTCATCCTTTACAAAAATTTTTATACAAGTTTCAATTTAGTATACAGCTAAAATTGTACCCCCAAACGTGAAAATAGTAAAGTGAAAATTACGAGAAATGGCGCTCGTTTTCATGGTTTGGCACAAGTTTCATGTATAACAATGGATAAGGCTGTCCCTCTTCATCTAGGTCGGTGCGCTTATAGGTTACAAAGCCAAGATGTTCATAAAAACCAATTGCCTGTGGGTTTTGTTCGTTAACGGTTAATTCATTGACGGCAAAGTTTTTTATCGCATACCTTAGTAACTGTTTGCCGATGCCTTGACCACGCGCATTGACTTGAATAAACAACATTTCCAAACGCTGGTCTGCAACACCGATAAAACCGAGTAGTTCTCCTTTTCAGATAATGCAATACAAAGATGGGGCACATGTGCTACAGATTGAGGGACATATTGTTTAATGTTTTGAATTTCTTCTTCCGTTAAAAAAGTATGCGTGACCTTCACATTTGCCTGCCATAATTGAACAATGAATTGAAAGTACGTATCACGTTGGTCTAGTTCAAGTATTTGTATGCTCATGATTCCTTTTTATTTTTTGTGATGTCTTCGTTCGTATAGATCGTTTTAATTGTTCCACGTGAAACATTTTAGCTAATATAAGCCAGCACAAAAAAGAGAACAGCCAGTAACAGTGCCAAAATAGCTGTTTGCTTCCTGCGCTGTTGCTGAAGTTGGGCCGGTATGTTTTCATTCACGAGTAATGCCAATTGCGTTTGATGGAAAATACCGATGCGCATGGCTAAGATAAGCGCTAGAACACCTAAAGCCAGGAAAAAACCGGCGATTGGGAGAACTTGCGTCAATTGTAGGATTATTAGCAGTACTATCATGCATACATAGCAAAGTTTTTCTATCATGACTAAGACTTCTTTCGTAAAAAATTTTTATACATATATTCTATCACTTTTCAATACACTTTCTCAACTCACTTTCATTTCATCCGCTGTTTTTTGCTGAACTCCGCTGCTATTTGCGCGCGAATAGCCTCACGAATAATCCGAGTATCTTGGCTAGTTTATCTGGAAAAAATCTTATCCACTCATACCTTAAAAAGCTTCCTCACATTCCTAAGCGTAAAAAAAGCTATTTTTCTCTGTTTGATTGAGAGAAAAATAGCTTCTAACAAATACTTATCCCAGCACTTCTTTTAACGTAGGCGCCTTACTATCTTTTTCAGAAATTTGTTCGCGATTTTGTGCATCAATTGGAATTGGCCAACGAATATTTAAAGCTGCATCTAGTGGTGTAAGAGCGACACCCGACATTCCTGGCTGCCATTCGTTATCAAAGAAATACAAATATTCCATATCTTCCAAAGCTTGGAATCCATTGCAAACACCTTGAGGGACAAAAACTTGCACACCTGGTTTTAAATCCACTGTCACGACTTCACCCTTGGTTGGACTATCTAGGCGCGTATCTACATATACACCAAAAGCCGAACCAAAAGCGACAGTAACTAGTTTTGCCATCGCCTCACCATGTAGCCCACGAACAGCCCCTTTCTTCGTTCTAGTTAAATTAATCTGTTGCCAAGAAGAAAGTGTGTTAGGTAAAAAAGTTGTATATAAACTACCACGGTATAATTCACGCACCGTTCCTCGATCATCAGTCACCGTTTTAGAACGAATAATCTTCAAACCAGCAATTTTAGATTCTTCCACTGTACAATCTTTCAATTCAAACATCTAATCACTCCAATTTTTTTCAAAATAGCTTCTATATTTTCATTTAGTTAATGCCGCGTCTTGAATGGGAAGGTTTGGCAAAAATCATGCGTCCAGCTGCCGTTTGTAAAGCAGAAGTTACCACCACTTCTAAGCGTTCATTCATATAATGTTGACCGTCTTCTACCACGACCATCGTACCATCATCAAGATAAGCGACCCCTTGTTGACGCTCGGTCCCAGCTTTGACCACTTGGACCTCCATCGTTTCTCCTGGAATCACGACAGGTTTGACCGCATTGGCTAATTCATTGATATTCAACACAGGGACATTTTGAAATTCTGAAACTTTATTTAAATTAAAATCATTGGTGACCACGATACCATCCAATAATTTTGCTAGCTTGATTAACTTGCTGTCAACTTCAGAAATCTCTTCAAAATCGCCCTCGTACATCTCAACGGCAATGTCTTCTTCTTTTTGTAGAGCATTTAAAATATCTAAGCCCCGGCGGCCACGCACTCGCTTCAAACTGTCTCCTGAATCCGCAATATATTGTAACTCATATAACACGAAATTAGGAATCAGCAAAACACCTTCTAAAAATCCAGATTTGGCAATATCGTAAATCCGACCATCAATAATCACACTCGTATCTAAAATCTTATACTTGTGGAAATGGTCTTCAATTTTACGATCAAGCATCTGTTGTTCCACTTTGTTTTCAGACTTTTTGGTCTTAATATTGAGTAACTTTTTCCACTCCTCAATTCGCGTCGTGCCGATACGAAAACCAAAATAACCAAAAATCACCATCAAAATAACTGGCATAAAACCTGTTACGAACGGAATATTCCAGTTATAAAGAGGAATGGACAAAATCGCCCCTAAAACCAGACCGATAATCGTACCAAGTGTGCCAAATAATAGGTACATCAGGCTGAATTCGCTCAGTTTTTTTTCAATTTTTAGAATTCCTGTTGCAATGCTGTCGGCTAATAATAATGATAAAATAAAGAAAATAATTGCTCCGATTAAGCCGTTAGTCACATTGTTATTCAACATCATATTCTTATCTTGTTGTAATGCTTGCCAGGCATAAGGCAGTAAGGAAATCCCTAGTGTCGTTCCAGCAAGCACGAATAAAATATTAATAATTCGTCGCTGCATACTTTAATCTCCTTTGTTCAACTATTTTGCGGACACTCAGCATAAGCCAAGCATCCTTAGTCTAATCTGTGCTTGGTCTAATCTATGCTCGGTAGCTAGACATTTTGAAAATTCGCCCCGCCGATTGGGAAAATCTTTAATACTGCCTGATTTTCTCATCGGTGTGTATACACGAATTTTTTCATGTCTGACCAAGCTACCTCACATCCTTATTCTTAGCCAAAGACTTTTTTCAT
>CAMMST010000083.1:0-4695 GCA_946499615.1 Enterococcus cecorum
CGTTTGATTTCAGCGACTTTGTTAGAATATCACGATTCAAATGATGCGTCAAGGGATTTTTACAAAAAAAGTTATAAAAACGTTTCCGAGCATTCAAAACTATTCATTAGGAAATAATTTCAAGTAGTCACTGTAGCCTTTGTCAGCCATTTCTGCTTTTGGGATAAATTCTAAAGCAGCAGAATTAATACAGTATCGTAAACCACCTTTTTCAACAGGTCCATCGGTAAATACATGTCCCAGATGACTATCGGCTGCTTGACTGCGTACTTCAATTCGATGCATGTTATGTGAAAAATCAGCTTTCTCTTTAATAACTTGTCGACTTACAGGTTTTGTAAAAGCTGGCCAGCCACATCCTGAATCATATTTATCTAGTGAGCTAAACAAAACTTCTTTGCTGACAACATCGACATAAATTCCCTCTTCAAAAAATTGATCATATTTGCCACTAAATGGATACTCAGTAGCATTTTCTTGGGTTACACGATAAGCTAAATCGGATAATTGCGCTTTTTCTTTTTCATATGCGTCCATTAGAATCACCTCTGATTATTTTTTATTATTGTATCAAAACTTAGTAAAATACGCACAAAAAAGGTCTCCAAAAACGAAGACCTTTTGTTTAGCTACGTAATAAAATCAAAAGTGCGGTTAATAAGACAAACACTAGTATCGTGATGGTATCTAATAATCGCCATTCCAATTTACGATATTTTGTTCTACCATCGCCACCTTGATAGCCTCGTGCTTCCATCGCATAAGCTAAGTCAATCGCTCGTGTAAAGCTAGAAACAAATAGTGGAATTAATAGTGGAATGATAGCTTTCATTTTTTGAATTAGATTACCTTCCGAAAAATCAACTCCACGTGCACGCTGAGCATTCATAATTTTCTCTGTTTCATCCATTAAGGTTGGCACATAACGTAAAGCAATCGACAACATTAATGAAAATTCATGAACAGGCAATTTCAAAGCTTTTAATGGCTTCAATAAGGATTCAATCGCATCTGATAATTCCAAAGGCAAAGTCGTTAGTGTTAATAGTGTAGACATAAAGATGATTAAGACAAACCGACAGAAGATGAAAATCCCATTTGTCACGCCGTACTCTGTTAGTCTAAAAATCCACCACTGCCAATAGATTGTACCGCCATTTGTGAAAAAGACCTGCAAAAAGACAGTAAATAAGATCAGACCTATCAGTGCTTTTAAGCCACGAACAAAAAATACTAGGTTAATTTTTGACAAGTAGATGGCAAAAAAGGTAAAAGCCGCAAGTAATAAATACGTTTGCCAGTTATTTGCCAAAAAGATAATCCCAATGAAATAAAAACTTGCGACCAATTTTGCTCGAGGATCCATCTGATGAATCAATGAATTACCTGGAATATAGCGACCAAAAATCAATTTATTCATCACCCTCACCTCGCTGTCTAATAATTTCATCGGCTAAAGCTTGCGGGGTCAATGGTAATTGGGCAAACTTCATTCCTTTTTCCTGAAGTTTTAGCGCAAATTGAGTCGCTGTAGGTACGCCCAATTGCTTTTCATACAACCAATCGACATCTTGGAATAATTCTGATGGTGTTCCTTCTTTCACCACACGTCCTTTTTCTAAAGCATACACATAATCTGCATAATCAGCCACGTCATCCATCAAGTGCGTGACTAAAACTAGGGTTAAGCCACGTTCTTTATGCAAACGCCAAAACATATCCATCATTTCTTTACGCCCTTGAGGATCTAGGCCAGCTGTTGGTTCATCAAGTACAAGGACTTCTGGTTGCATCGCCAAAACACCAGCAATAGCAACACGACGCATTTGTCCACCTGATAAATCAAAAGGAGAACGCTCAAGATAGCCTTCATCTAATCCTACTAATTTCAATGTATCTTTCGCAATTTGATTTGCTTCTTCTAGACTTACACCAAAATTTTGTGGGCCAAAAGCAATATCTTTTTCTACTGTTTCTTCAAATAACTGAGATTCCGGAAACTGAAAGACAATTCCAACCTTTTTACGAATTGGTTTTAAGTTTTTATTATCGGTTTGCGGAGTAATCACACGTTCACCGATGTTTACGGTACCTTTCGTGGGTTTGAGCAAGGCATTTAAATGTTGCAGTAAAGTTGATTTACCACTACCTGTATGCCCAATTAATGCTGTAAAACTTCCCTCTTTAATCGCTAAATTAATATCAAAGAGTGCTCGATGCTCAAAAGGGGTATTGGGTTGGTAAGTAAAATCTACTTGTTCAAAACGGATGTCCATAGCCAATCCACCATCCCTTCTTCAGTCATATATTCTTCAGGAACGTTAACCCCACGAGCTTTTAGTGCTGACTTTAAGCGTTCTGGAAACGGCAAGTCTAATCCTAGCTCAATTAATTTTTCCCCTTGAGAAAAGATTTCTTCCGGCGTCCCTTCTTGGATAAGTTCCCCTTTTTTCATCACAAAGATTCGATTGGCATTTGCTGCTTCATCGATATCATGGGTGATTGATAAAACGGTTAAATTATTTTCTTCTTTAATTTTTTTCACGGTAGCAATCACTTCTAAGCGGCCTTCAGGATCTAGCATACTCGTTGCTTCATCAAGAATAATTACATTCGGTCTTAAAGCCACAATCCCAGCAATAGCGACACGTTGTTTTTGACCACCTGATAGTCTTGATGGTTCTTTGCGCATAAATTCGGCCATTCGCACTTGCTCTAGTGATTCTCTTACACGTACCAACATTTCTTCTCGCGGCACGCCTTGATTTTCCAAACCAAAAGCGACATCATCTTCTACAGTTGAGCCGACAAATTGATTATCTGGATTTTGAAAAACCATACCAACATTGCGACGTACTTCCCAGATGGTTTTTTCATTTATTTCTTGACCATTGACCTTGATACTTCCAGACTCAGGTAGTAACAAACCATTAATCGTCTTTGCCAGGGTGGATTTACCCGAACCATTATGTCCAATTATCGCAATCCATTCGCCTTGATTAATGTTCAATGATACTTTATTTAAAGCAGGTGTTTGATCTTCTTCTTGATAGCGAAAAGTCAAATCCTTCATTTCAATTATTGGTTGCATCATTTACCCTCGTTTTTTCATTTCGTTACAAGCCTTACCATACCAAAAAAACAGCAGAATTTCAATCTTTCTATCTCGTTTTATTGTCTTGACATAAATATTTAAGACAATAAAAGCGAATAGCTACACTTCTTGAGGGAAAAGTATAGACTATTCGCTTATAAGAGGAGTGATTTATTGATTGTTAGTGATGCCAACGACTTTTTCTATCAAAGTAAATCATAATACTCGCTAGACCTAAAGATACTACGCCTAACCATAGATAACCATTTTGCTTCGTTCCAGCAGCAGGTAAATCATTTTTAGCCTTTGATTTAGTAGCAGGGGCTTGTTTCGGTTTGCTTGCTTTAGGACCTTTTTGTTTATTAGGTTTACCTTTGTCCTCATTTTTTGGAAGTTGCTTGTCATTATCTGATTCTTTTTCTGGTTCCGTTGGCGTTGGATCAGGTTTGTCCGGTTTGTCTTCTGGCTCCGTTGGCGTTGGTTCAGGTTCATCCGGTTTTTCCTCTGGTTCCGTCGGCGTTGGTTCAGGTTCTTCTGGTTTTTCCTCTGGTTCCGTTGGTGTTGGTTCAGGTTCTTCTGGTTTTTCCTCTGGTTCCGTTGGTGTTGGTTCAGGTTCTTCTGGTTTTTCCTCTGGTTCCGTTGGCGTTGGTTCAGGTTCATCCGGTTTGTCCTCTGGGTCCGTCGGCGTTGGTTCAGGTTCGTCTGGTTTTTCCTCTGGTTCCGTTGGTGTTGGATCGGGTTCATCCGGTTTTTCCTCTGGCTCCGTTGGTGTTGGTTCAGGTTCATCCGGTTTGTCTTCTGGCTCCGTTGGTGTTGGATCGGGTTCGTCCGGTTTTTCCTCTGGCTCCGTTGGTGTTGGATCGGGTTCGTCCGGTTTTTCCTCTGGCTCCGTTGGTGTTGGATCGGGTTCATCCGGTTTGTCCTCTGGTTCCGTTGGTGTTGGTTCTGGTTCTTCTTTCACAACAGTTTTCACTTCATTACTTTCCACATTTAACTCTGGCGTATTTTCATGAGTGACTGAAGCATGGTTGAGAATTTCGCCAGCTTTCTTTCTTAAAACTTTAGCGGTGAACGTAATTACTTGGGTTTGTCCTTGATCCAAATCAATCGGCACACTTAAGGTATTACCATCAAAATTTCCCGCATCCGTCTTCAAAGCTTGTAAATCATCCGTTAGCTTGTCCGTTAGTGTTCCTACCCATTTTGCCGTACCCGTATTTTCTACAGTAAGTTTATAAGTTAGGATATCCCCTGTTTTTGCCTCTGCTTTATCGACGGCTTTATTCACCATAAGCTTGCGGACATGAACCTGTGTTTCAACTGTGTTACTGTCTTTATTGAAATCAGGGTTTTCAGCATTCACACCAGAAAATCTATTGACAATTTTACCATCTTCGTCTTTTACAATCTTCGTCTTAAAGGATAGTTTCAATTCTTGTCCCGGTTCTAAAGTCACCAAATAACGCAAACTGTTGTCATTCCAAACTTTTTCATCCGAGACTGTTAAATCTTCAGCGTTTTTCCATAGTTTATCCGTAATCGCCTTGGTATTCACCTTGGTCGAATGTGCGACATAATTTAAATCTTTTTCAGGCAATACA
>CAMMST010000084.1:0-4441 GCA_946499615.1 Enterococcus cecorum
AGGCAAGGGACTTTGACTCCCTCATGCGTTGGTTCGAATCCAGCTACCCCAGTTTGACAGCTTTCATGAAGGCTGTCTTTTTTTTGTTGATATTTTATTTATAAATATAACGAGCCCACTTATATGTTAGGATAAGTGAGCTCGTTTTTTTACTTCGTTAATAGTAGCTTATCGTCATCTAATTGCGAACCGCTATTTTTTTGGAACATTTCCATTAATTCAGGAACAGTTAGCTTTTCTTTGGCTTTTCCTTTAACATCTACAACAATTTGTCCTTGATGGAGCATGATTAGTCGATTCCCATATTTAATTGCATCATTCATATCATGTGTCACCATGAAGGCAGTTAATTGATGCTCTTGAATTAATTTATTGGTTAGTTCCATAACTGTAGCTGATGTTTTTGGATCAAGTGCAGCAGTGTGTTCATCAAGCAAAATTAACTCAGGTCTTACTAAAGTCGCCATCAATAGCGTAATGGCTTGTCGCTGCCCACCCGAAAGTAAACCAATTTCTGCAGTTAGGCGATTCTCTAAGCCTAAATTTAAGCTTTGAAGTTGTTCACGGAAAAATTCGCGATTTTTGGCTTTAACACCGGAACTAAAGCCGCGTTTTTGTCCTCGTTTTAACGCAATAGCCATATTTTCTTCAACCGTCAATCGTACTGCCGTGCCAAGTTTTGGATCTTGAAAGACGCGACTGATTTGTCTAGAACGCTTAACAACTGATTGTTTCGTGATGTCTTGACCATTTAATTCAATCTTACCTGTTTCAGTAGGAATCGCACCGGCAATACTATTTAGTAAAGTAGATTTCCCTGCACCATTCCCACCGATAATGGTGATAAAGTCTCCAGATTCAATTTCTAAGTCAATACCTTTTAACACATGATTTTCATTAATGGTTCCTTTTTCAAAAATTTGGTGGAGATTCGTAATTTTAAGTACAGTACTCATTATTTTTGACCTCCTTTTTTGAAAATGGTATTTAAGCCTAATTTTTGTCTAAGTTGTGGCAGTGATAGACAAACCACTAAAACAATCGCTGAGGCTAGTTTTGAGTCACTCGGTTCGACATTAAATTCAAAGACGAGTGCCAAGATGAAACGGTAAATAATTGTCCCAGCAATGATTGTTAAAAAGCGAATCCAAAGTGGCTTGTTGGCAAATAATACCTCAGCAATAATGATTGAAGCTAATCCGATAACGATGGTTCCAACACCTGAGTTTAAGTCTGCAAAGCCATTATTTTGGGCAATTAATGCACCTGAAAGGGAGATACAGCCATTAGAAATCATGTAACCAATTAATTTCATCGAATCCGTGTGAATCCCATTGGCCTGACTCATATCAATATTATCCCCGGTAGCACGAATCGCTAAGCCAATTTCAGTACGAAAGAAAAGGTGCAATAGTAAAATCACTAATAAACTAATGATTAAGCCCATGATGATTGCGGCATTGACTTTGGTTAGTCCCATGTTTTGTAGCCAAGAAAATAAGGTATCTTCTCCTAAAAGCGCAATGTTTGGTGCACCCATCACACGTGAAGTCACCGAGTAAAGGCCAGTCATCGTAATAATTCCGGCAAGCAAGGCAGGTATTTTTAATTTTGTGTGTAAGATACCTGATACTAAGCCAGCAAGTACGCCTCCTAAAAATCCTAAGAGGGTAGCAATAACCGGTGAAAGGCCGTGAACGATGCTAATTGCTGCAATCCCGCTGCCTAAAGGAAAACTTCCTTCTGCCGTTAAGTCAGCAATATCTAGAATTCTAAAAGTAATAAATACCCCAATTGCTAAAAGCGACCATAAGACACCTTGAGAAGCTGCTGATTGTAAGAGAAGGGGTAAGTTTGAAATAATACTCATGAAATAATCTCCAATCTATTTAGGGGCAACAATACTTGCTGGATCAATACCTAATGCTTTAGCCATATCTTCATTGACAACCAGTTTTAGGTTTTTGGCTGATTCGATTGCAGTTGTTGCTGGTTTTTCTTTCCCATCCAAAATTTTTGCGGCCATTAAGCCAGTTTGTTTTCCTAATTCTTTATAATCAATACCGTAAGTTGCTAAACCACCTGTTTCTACTTGTTCTACTGATCCAGCAACGATAGGGGTTTTGGTTTGTTTGGCAACTTCACCAATTACGGCAGCTGCTGAGGCGAAAGTATTATCTGTTGGAATGTAAATACCATCCACATCTTTGGCAAGACTAGTGGTTACTTGTTGTACGTCGTTGGTAGTATTGGCAGTTAGGACTTTAACTTTCACATTAGCTTTTTTCAAGGCTTTTTCAGCTAAGTCTGCTTGAATTTTTGAGTTTGCTTCTCCTGAGTTATACATAATACCAATTGTTTTTGCCTCTTTGACAATACTTAATAATAATTCGATTTGTTTATCAATTGGAACCATATCCGTTGTACCAGTTACATTTGTACCAGGTTTTTTCAATGATTTGGCCAATTTGGCAGCCACAGGATCGGTCACTGCAGTAATCATAATTGGGATATCTTGTGTTTCGTTAGCTAAAGATTGTGCAGATGGAGTAGCGATACCTAGCAATAAATCCGCTTTTTCTTTGACTAATTTTTCACTCATACTTTTGAGATTGTCTTGGTTATTTTGGGCGTTTTGATAATCAAATTTGACGTTTTTGCCTTCCGTATAGCCACCTTCTTTTAATCCTTCTTTAAATCCTTCATAAGCTGCATCTAAAGACGGGTGTTGCACGATTTGTAAGACACCAACTGTTTTTTGGGCATCTTTTTTACTTTCTTTGTTTCCACAACCAGCCAATAGTAAAGCCGCACTCATCGCAACTAGGGCAGTCATTATTTTTTTCTTTTTCATTTTTTTCAATCCTTTCATTTTTTAAAGAGCAATTTTCTAAATAAAAAAACCATCTAGGAATAGCCTAAATGGTTGAAAGTTCAATATTCATTCAGCCATTCAGGTTAAATGGCTAAATGCAATCAAAAAATCCTTAGCCATTATAGATACTTTTTCTTGTATCCATAATGTGTTATGAATACAAGTCTATCTAAAATAGCTAAAGTAGAAGTGATTCAACTGACTAATGTTTTTCAATTGCGTCTTCATAGAAATATTCCTCTCCTTTTGGAATTAATTGAATTATAGTTAAATTTTTATTAAAAGTCAATGAAAAATATTAAGAAAATTTGAAAATAAAAAAGAATTCTCTTAAGTAGCTTAACTAAATAAGAGAACTCTATATTTGTCAGTTTTTATAATAACGAATATGATTTTCAACTTTTGCAATACTAAAGCGTGTTTCATCCTCAAATACTTGGTCAATACTTGGATCTAGATGTTCATTCAGGCAAGTTTCATATTCAGCAAATGTAAGGCGATGGCGCTTGCTTAAACTTTCTTGATTTTCCGTGGTATGTAGGTGTTCTTGATAGCCTTCCACCACATGTGCTTGGAAAAATTCTCCAACCATTCCTGAACCATAGCTAAATAAACCAATTGTATCTTCAGGCTTGAGTGTTGCGACATGGTCTAGATAAGAAATCAGTCCTAGATAAAGGGAACCAGTATAGAGATTACCGATTTGACGACTATAACGAATACTTAGCTCATAGTTTTCAATAAATTCTTTTGCTATAGCTTCATCGACATTTTCCAATAGGTGATTCAAAGCTTTTCTACCCATTTTTGTATAAGGAATATGGAATAACAAGGCTTTGTAATCTGTCAGGCTTTGTTGATACTTTTGATTATACGCTGTAAATACATCACTAAAGGCGTTGATATAGGTACTATTGGATAATGGGCCATCTACCAGTGGATATTTTTGATTGGTTGGTCGCCAGAAATCATAGACATCTTTGGTCAATGCAAGTGTTTTTTCTTCAATTACAAGAATACGAGGCTCTTTGGTAATTAACATCGCTACAGCACCAGCCCCTTGTGTAGGTTCGCCGCCAGAATTTAAACCATAGCGCGCAATATCAGTGGCAATGACTAAAGCTTTACTTTCTGGATGTAAGCGGACATGGTTAACTGCCATTTGTAATGCAGCGGTACCGGCATAGCAAGCTTCTTTCACTTCGATGGCTCTAGCATAAGGTTGAATCCCTAAAAGACGATGTAAGATGACAGCACTTGCTTTTGATTCATCAATGCTAGATTCCGTACCAACAATCACTAAATCAATTTGCTCTTTGTCTTGGTCTGTTAAGATTTTCTCAGCCGCATTGGCACCTAGAGTAATGATATCTTGGCTTTGTGGATTGATGGCCATCTTTTCTTGACCAATTCCGATTAAATATTTATTTGGATCGACATTACGTGCTTGGGCTAAATCAGTCATGTCTAAATACATTTGAGGTACGTAAAAACTGATTTGATCAATACCAACGTTCATTTGTTTATCCCCTTTCAACGTTCTACTATAATAAAATAGCACATTTT
>CAMMST010000085.1:0-4329 GCA_946499615.1 Enterococcus cecorum
ATGGCATTGATTGCTCATTTATCACAGAAGAAGATAAGAAAATCATCAAAGAAGGAACAGTTGATTTCTATACTTTCTCATACTACGCAAGCAACTGTATTACTGTAGATGAAAATGCAGAAACAACAGCTGGAAATATGATGAAAGGTGTTAAAAACCCTTACTTAAAAGCTTCTGATTGGGGATGGCAAATCGACCCAGATGGATTACGTTATACTTTAAATAAATTACATGGACGTTATCCACATACACCATTAATGATTGTTGAAAATGGCTTAGGAGCATTTGATACAGTTACTGAAGATGGAAAAATCCATGATGATTACCGTATCGATTACTATAGACCACATATTGAAGCAATGAAAGAAGCTATCGCTGATGGTGTACCATTAATTGGTTATACGACTTGGGGATGCATCGATTTAGTATCTGCTGGTACTGGTCAATATGCTAAACGTTATGGCTTTATTTACGTAGATCGTCATGATGATGGTACAGGTGATTTCTCTCGTTCTAAAAAGGATTCATTTGACTATTATAAACATGTCATCGAAACTAATGGTGAAGAATATTAAAATGTAGAAGAAGTTCAGCCGTTTATGGCTGAGCTTTTTTTATGAGTTGAAAACCAAAATGTTCTTTTTATAGATAATAAGTACATTATTTTAAAGAAAATAGATGTAAAAGTCTATTCTTTTTATTTTAAAAAGCATTGATAAAATCGATATATTCTTCAATATAATTTTTTTTATAAAAATTGATAGTATTGTCATAAATAGACTTGTATTTTCTTTTAAAAATTTAGTTTTACAAAAAACTAGATAATTTGCGTAAATTTAATGAAGTTTACAGAAATATAGCGAACCTTCAAAATCATTCACCCATATTTAACGGCGAAATGTGCATTGATTTAATAATCAGTTGCTATAATATCCGCGTCCTAAAGAAAGGGCATGATAATAGGGGAGGGACAGTATGTCAGAAATCATCTTGAAGAATGTATGTAAAACATACGAAAACAAGAATACAGTCATTGAAAATTTGAATCTAACTATTCAAGATGGAAGTTTTACGGTTCTCGTTGGACCATCCGGATGTGGAAAATCAACGACACTGCGCATGATTGCTGGATTGGAGGATATCTCATCTGGTGAACTTTTGATTGATGGTCAACGCATGAATGAAGTGGATCCAGGGCATCGTGATATTGCAATGGTTTTTCAGAATTATGCTTTGTATCCAACCATGAGTGTACGTGGAAACATTGAATTTGGTTTAATCAATGCCAAAGTACCAAAGGCAGAAAGAGATCGTTTAATTGAAGAAATTGCCCAGATGGTTGGTTTAAGTGAGCATTTAAATAAAAAGCCATCTCAATTATCTGGCGGTCAAAGACAACGTGTGGCATTAGCACGTGCAATGGTCAAAAAACCAAAAGTATTTTTAATGGATGAACCGTTAAGTAACTTAGATGCAAAGTTACGAAATAAAATGCGTTCTGATTTGATTGAGTTGCATCATAAACTCAAGGCAACTTTTGTTTATGTTACTCATGATCAAGTTGAAGCTCTGTCAATGGCAACGGATATTGTGTTGATGAATAAGGGGGTAATCATGCAGCACGATAAACCAAGTATCATTTATAATCAACCAAAGAATATTTTTACGGCACAATTTATTGGAACACCAGAAATGAATATTATTCCACAAGAGGATTTCAAGGGACAAATTGAAGTAACAGAGGGAGTTGCGTTTATCGGATTTAGACCATCTAAAGTGAAAATGTATGATCCAAATACAACTAAGTCTCATATTACTTTTAAAGGACAAGTTTTGACCAAGGAAATGCTAGGTTCAGAAATTATTTATCGTTTAGCAACGCCAATGGGAGTCGTGTCTATGAAAGCTTTTAGTGATATTGATTTAGCTTTAGATGATGAATTAGATGTCATGGTGGAACGTAAGAATTTACATTATTTTGATGAGAACAAAGAAGCAATGGAGGGATAATGATGCAAAAAATTAAACCATATCTCTTTATTGCACCCGCATTAATTGTATTTTTAGTTTTTTCCATTTATCCAATTTTATCCATGATTCAATTAAGTTTCTTTGATTGGGATCTGGTCTCTGTCAATAAGACATTTGTGGGAATTCAAAACTATCTTGATTTGTTTAAAGACAAGATGTTTTGGCAAACCATCAGTAATACTTTTGTTTATATGATCTTAACAGTTCTTTTAGGAGTAGGGTTTGGAATTTTACTGGCTCTTTTCTTACAAAAGAACACTAAAATAAATGCTTTTATGCAAAGCATCATTTTCTCTCCATATATCATTTCATTGGCTTCAGTTTCATTTTTGTGGATGTGGCTGATGAACAAAGATTATGGATTAATTAACTATGTTTTGTCATTCTTTGGTATATCTTCCATTGATTGGCTAGGCGATCCAAAGGTTGCTCTTTTCTCTTTGGTATTAATCTCTGTTTGGAAGACGGTTGGGTATAATACGATCATTATTCTATCGGCTCTTCAAAGTATCCCTAAGCATCTTTATGAAGCGGCTAGTTTGGATCGTGCCAATAAACGACAAGTCTTCACAAAAATTGTTTTTCCAATGATTTCACCAACCTTGTTTTTCTTAACGATTGTGAATATCATTGCATCTTTTAAAGTATTTGAAACGATTCAGATCATAACCCAGGGTGGTCCACAGAATAGCACCAACACGCTAGTTTACTCTATTTACGAATATGGATTTAAATTTTACAAGATTGGCGATGCTTCTGCGATCGGAGTGGTACTGCTAGTGATTATTTCAATCTTTACAGTCGTTTATTTTAAATTATTGAGTAAGAAAGTTCATTATCAATAGGAGGCCCGTATGAAAAAAATTAAATGGATTCCCAGAATGATCATCACGGTCATCCTCTTTCTGATTTTCTTCTTTCCGTTTTACTGGATGTTAGTGACTTCGGTGAAAACCTTAGGGGAAACAGTGCAAGTGCCGCCAACATTTTTCCCAGAAGTCTTTCAGTGGGAAAACTTTAAACAAGCTTTTGAGGCGATTCCATTTCTCTCTTATTTAAAGAATAGCGTCATTGTAACAGCCGCTGTATTGATTTTACAGATGTTAACTATCGTACCTTGTGCTTATGCCTTTGCACGCTATCGCTTTAAGGGACAGAAATTTCTCTTTGGCTTAATTATGATTACCATGATGATTCCTGCGCAATTGATCTTTATGCCAATCTTTGTTATGTTTTCACGCATTGGATGGATCAATACGTATCAGTCGTTAATTTTACCTTTCGCTTCAAGTGCATTTGGTATCTTTATGTTGCGCCAAACATTTAAGCAAGTGCCAAATGAATTAATTGAAGCAGCTAAACTGGATCGTGCGAGCGAATGGAAAATCATTTGCAAAATCATGCTTCCTTTAGCTAGACCAACTTTAACGACGTTAGCTTTATTAACCTTTATCAATACATGGAATGACTATTTCTGGCCACTCGTATTAACTACCAAAGATACGGTGCGTACTTTACCAGTTGGAATTGCATCCTTAAGACAAATTGAAAGTGGCATTAACTATCACGTCCTCATGGCAGGTAACGTAATGTTAGTGATACCAATTATTATTGCCTTTGTCTTAGCACAAAAACAGATTATTAAAGCATTTACTTATATGGGGGATAAATAAAAATGAATAAAAAATGGATGAAGTCTGTGTTAGCCGCAACAGCATTATGCTGTACTGTAGGACTATTTGGTTGTTCAAGTCAAGCAAGTGAAACCACAAAAAATGAAGATGGTGTGATTGAATTGACTTACTGGTATTCATGGCAAGATAAAGTTGCTGAAAATAACCTGGAGTTGACTGAAAAATTCAACGAAACAGTGGGAAAAGAAAAAGGTATTCATATCACTGCCGAATATCAAGGAACTTATGAGGAATTACATTCAAAATTACAGAGTGCCTTTGTAGCAGGAGAAGAGCCAGCGATTTCTGTTATGGAAATTGCGAGCATTCGTACCTTTGCTGAAGCAGGAATGCTTCAACCATTGGATACGTATATCAGTGATGAAAAAGAAGCGAATTTCCTTCCTGGCTTAATGGATAACTCATACGTTAATGATCAATTATACGGTGTTCCATACTTACGCAGTACACCAATCTTCTACTACAACAAGACTTTATTTGATCAGGCAGGAATTACCAGTGCACCTACTAACTGGGAAGAATTAGCTGAGGCAAGTAAGAAACTAGCATCAATTGGTGTTGCTGGTTGGGGGATTGTCAATGATGAATGGCATTTTGAAGCATT
>CAMMST010000086.1:0-3887 GCA_946499615.1 Enterococcus cecorum
TCAAGCCTAAAACTAAAAAGAAACGCGTCAAAACACGCGCCCAAAAGGCTTACTTTGCTAATATGACTTTTCGCAAAGGCACTAGCTATAAGAAGATCATTCAAAGCGTTGCCGCACAAGCTGGCATTAAGATTGACAGGCTTGACTTGACTAAAGATTCCACAATTAAAAAGTCATATACAGCCAAAGGCAAGCCACTAACGCTTTTAAAATATTGGGCTAAAAAGGCTAAGTCTGAGATGACTTATGAGCGTGGAAAGTTAGTGATTGTTAATCCTAATGCACCAAAACATACATGGTACAAGATTGATGATAAAGACTTGATGCAAGTTCCTGCAGAAAATGAGGCAAGTGATGATAAAAAAGGCGCTGTAACGTGGGAAATCGTCACACCGCTCATTCCTGATGTAACAACAAATACAGGGATCATCATGAACTCAAAATACTTAAAAGGTAAGTTCTATTGCAAAGGTGGCTCACACACGTTTGACGGTGAAAGTCCTAAAACTCAAGTTTCTTTAGTAAAGATAAAGAGGTGATTATATGCGGTCAGCAAATCAAAAGAACAAGAACTGGTATGAAGCATTGTTGAAATTGCTAAACAATATTTATACAAATATTGACGTTGGTTTTCCTGCTAGGGTCATCAATTATGACAAGAAAAGACATGTAGCTGACATTCAGCCGCTATTTAACTTTTCAGACGGCACAAAAAAAGCACAATTGCTGGATGTGCCTGTTGCAGAAAACTGTTATATCGTTGATGAAATTCTTGAAAGACTTAAGCCAGATTTTTCAGCAATTGATTCAAATTCCAGTTTGCCTGAACACTCTAAAACGAATCTTATTAAGCACTTGCCTAAAAAGAAGCTAATGCGAAAAGGAGTGCTTGTCACGGTGCTTGTGTTGGATCGTGACATGGACAATTGGAAAGGCGGCAGGAATGCTGATGAATTTACGCCAGCCTCTAATCGCACGCATGACATTAATGACACTGTAATCATCGGAGTGTTGGGCGGTGATGCTGTAGATGGCTAATGACATTAAGCTTGGTGAAAATCACGACTTCGTAATTGATCCAATTACGCATGATCTTGAAATAACAAACGGGCTTGATGAAATTGCACAACGTATTCAAGCCACACTAGAGATCAGATATGGTGAAATGGAACGGCTTGACCCTGAAATGGGGGCTGATTATACCAATTTTTTGGGCAAGCACCTTGATAAACAAGCCGCCGCAGGTGACATGCGAGCTGTTATTGAAGCTAAAGTCCCAGAGGTTGAGACTGTTGATGAAATTAATTTTGAAAAGTTGCCTAACAGAAAATTAAAAATTACTTTCAGGGCAACTGCTAATGCTGGTGAAGTGGAAGGAGGGATAGAAGTTGACAATTGATTGGGGATTAAAGAAAACAGGATACATAGCACCAACTTATGAAGAGTTTCTTGATAGTGTTGAGGATGATTTTCGCACAAGATTTGGTGATAAAACAGCTCTTACAAGTAATTCCAATCTTGGTGTTATCGCTAGATTAATGGCTGACGCTGTTTATGATCAAACGCAACAGCAAGAAATGATTTATTATTCAAGATTCTACTCAACTGCTTTCGATTCATCTCTTGACCGCCTAGCCGCTAACGTTGATTTATGGCGCAAAGTTGACACTCCTGCACGTGCACAGATTGTAATTACTACGAGTGATGAATACCTAATCCAAAAAGGTGAAAAGTTTGAAACCGAGGACGGTTTTATCTTTGACCTTGTTGATGATGTGCTTACAACTAAGCAAAATGACGGCACTTTTCAAGGTACTGGTAATGTTCAGTGCGAAGAAAAAGGCGAAATTGGAAACGTTGATGCTAATACAATCACGATTGTTTCTAATCCTGATGAAGACATCATTTCTGTAACTAATCCACAGCCTGCTGGTGGTGGTCAAGATTATGAAGACGATGAAACATTCAGGAAGCGTCTAATCATGGAAAACGCAGCAAGACCAAGTCCTACCGAGCCAGGAATTAAATCTGCTTTGATGAATCTTTCAGGCGTTAAGCAAGTTGGATTTATCGACAATAGCAAGTACGTTACTGATGAATACGGCAATCCACCATGCTCGGTGCATGTGTATGTACTAGGCGGCAATGATCAAGACATTGCTCAATGCTTAATTGATCATGGCGCGGCTGGTATTAATCTAGTTGGATCACTTACATATTCTGCTAAAGATGCGGCTGGAGACATCAAAGAAGTTAAATTTGATCATGCTAAGCAACATCGAATTTACGTGAAAGTACAAGTCAATATTAATGACACTTGGAACAGTGACGACGGGGTTGACGACATCAAAGAAGCAATCTGCGATGAAATCAATTCATTGGAACTGGGGCAAAAGCTATATCTAACACGACTTTATCCTGTTACTTATGATGTTAATGGTGTTAACGATGCTGTTATCACGATTGGCAGTGATAGGGCTAAGTTAGGCAGTGCGGATATTGCTGTAGATCGTTCAGAGTTTGCTCATTGTGATCTTGACGATGTGGAGGTTGATTTAATTGGCTTATGAAACGACTGACCAACTGATCGCAGAAGCGGCGGATCACTGGAACAAGCGCCATGATACGGTATTTTATAATCTGATTGACATCTTTAACCAATATCTTGGCAAAATTGATGACAATGGCAAAAAGATTGAAGATTGGACTGAACTAAAAAATGCGGAAGGCACAACACTAGATTTAATCGGACAAGATTACAAAGCCTACCGAATCAGTGACGATGATGAAACTTTTAGATTTATCATCTTTATCCACATCTTGATGTCACATGCACAAGGTACGATTCCATCAATAATTAAGATTATGAGTACTGCACTTGATGCTCCTATGGATAAATTAAAAGTTTATAAAACAGGGTTAAGACATATTGGTATGGAAATACCATTTGACTATGTCAAAACAGTGCAGATGCAGAAATTTATCGTTGAAAATATTCAACGACTTCTGGCTATGGGCTACTGGATTGATGAAATTATTTTTCACACCTCTACACCACTGCCACTGTACATTGGAGTTGGTGGTCAGATCAGTAGCACTTCAATTTGGTCTGCCAATACTGTTTGGTGGACAGGCTGGAAAGCTGAAACACAAGTAAAGCCTTTGGCAGGCATTATAGGCAGAATGAGCGATACATCAATTTGGAAAGCTAAAACGACAATTTGGTGGAGCGGTTGGAAAGCAAAGACTACACCCGCTTACTATGTTGGAATTGCCGAAAGATGTATCACGAGTTCTGTTTGGTCAACGCAAACAAGCTATTTAAGTGCTACAAAATAGTGCTTTTTTATTTTACAAAAGAAAGGAGTAAAAATGGCAGACGGATATAAGAACAAATTGCGATCAAGTGTTTTAACTAATGCAGGTCGTCAAACTTTCCTACAAGTTGGGAACGGCGTTGGTACTTTAGTCTACACGCGTGCTATTCTTACAAGCCAAACTATGGACGATAGCAGCGGAAATCCGCTTGATAATGAAATTATCGCAGGATTTAGCAATTTATCAGATGATCTGAAAGACGGAAAATTACAAATTACGCCAATTACAGGTAATCATTTTGAAGTAATTGCTAACTTCGACAATAAAAACCAAGCTCAAGATATTGTGTTTAGAGCTATCGGCTGGTATGCACGAATTGATACAAAAAATAGCGCTGGTCAAATAGTAAAAGGACCAGAGCAATTAATTGCAGTTTCACCAACTACTAACGAAAGCGAAGTACTAGCTGCAGGTAGTCCAGACGGTTTGTCTACACAAGTAATTTCCGCTGCGCTTGATATGACTATCAGCAACGCTGCAAATATCAGCATGACTGTTAATGATATTAG
>CAMMST010000087.1:0-3642 GCA_946499615.1 Enterococcus cecorum
CTAACATTTGCATATTACGAATAGCTTGAATTTGTGTGGGTAAAGCTTCCTTTGTTACTTCAAACGCTAGATAGACCGCATCAATGCCTAATTTTGAAAAACTCAAATTATGCATTTTAGGAGATAAACTGTGACGAGCAGGATTAGCATAAAAACCAACCAATCTAGTTTGTCCACTGATTTCTTCAATGCTTTTCATGTTTTTCCTCCTTAAAAAATAAAAAACGTACACTTTAAATGTCTACAACAATCAAAGTGTACGTTAAAAGAAAAAAGCCACTGTAGATTGTTGTGATCTCTACGTGGCTAGTGTATGCAAGATTAAATGCTTTAGCCATCATAGATACAAACATACTTTTCGTTTGTACCCATAATGAATATGAATACAAACCTATCTAAAATAGCTAAAGTAAAAATTATTCAGTTTTTGCGGATTATTCTTTTTCATATCGATTCGCTCCAAACTGATGTAAGATTGATAACAGTATAAGCCGTGTACACGCAATTGTCAATACGGAAAATGAGAAATTGTTAAAAAAAGTGAAAAATAAATGAATAAACTAAATAAAGTCATCTTCAAAAAAGTGTAAAACTTCATTCATCGTCAATTTTGCTTTTTCTTCATTTGATAAATCCTTAATAATCTTCCCTTTTTTCAATACAATTAAACGATTACCATATTTCAGTGCGTCTTCCATGCGATGGGTAATCATCATACAAGTTAACTGCTTTTGTTCAACAATTTCAGCTGTTAAATGCATTAATTGTTTGGCTGTTTTTGGATCCAGTGCCGCTGTATGTTCATCAAGCAATAATAATTTTGGTGATTGGATAGTAGCCATTAATAAACTCAAGGCTTGTCTTTGTCCGCCTGATAAATCACCGGTCGCACTTTGCAGATGCGCTTCTAATCCATTGCCGATTTGCGCACATAATTGATAGAATTCCTCTTGATATTGACTAAGTTTTCTTAACTTTAAGCTCCGTTTTTGCCCACGGAATTTTGCTAATAATAAATTTTCAGCTACAGTCATTCTAGGCGCTGTCCCCATTTTAGGGTCTTGGAAAACACGAGCAATGAAAGGCGCTCTTAATTCTTCGCTAAGTTGCGTAACTTCTTGATTATCGATAAAAATCTTACCGGAAGTAGCTGGCAAACTCCCCGAAATCGTATTAAAAAGTGTACTCTTGCCGGCACCATTTCCCCCTAAAACCGTTACAAAATCACCGGCATTAACTTGAAAGTCAATATGGTCTAATAATACTTTTTCTTCATTACTACCATTGTGAATGATTTTAGTAATATTTTCTAATTGTAACATGCTCATTTACTCATCCCCTCTAAACCTGTCTTTAAGTTCAGCGCTTTTCTCAATTGTGGAATTAATAGACAAATCGCTAATATCATGGATGAGAAAATCTTGATGTAGGTTGTAGGGAAACCAACCTTGATAACGAATAGAATCAATAATTGATAAATAATACTACCAATCACAATGGCTATTAAACGTTCAAATAAAGTTAAATTTCCATATAATACTTCACCAATGATAATCGAAGCCAAACCAATAACGATTACCCCTACCCCTTTAGAGACATCTGCATAACCATCATGTTGCGCAATCAAGGCTCCAGATAAAGCAATCACGCCATTAGACAAAACTAAACCTAAAATTTTCATCGCATCTGTATGGATTCCTAATGATTTGGCCATCGTTTCATTATCACCCGTCGCAATATAGGCTTGTCCTAAATGGGTATCAAAGAAGAAATATAATAATGCAACGATAATCGCAACAATGATGAAGCCCATAAAAACAATATCAAAATAATCTGGAAGAGACATCTTATTAAAAAAGTCAAAAAGTCGCTGTTGGTGTAATAATGAAAGGTTTGGGGACTGCATCACAAATAGCATTACAGAGTTTAGCCCAGACATGACTAAAATCCCTGCTAAAATAACCGGAATTTTGCCTTTCGTATAAAGCAAGCCTGTGACTAGTCCTGCGCCCATACCAGCTAATATTCCTAAAAGAGTCGCTAATAATGGTGAAATGCCATGCGTAATTGCTGTAACACAGACCGCCCCACCCAAAGGAAATGAACCTTCTGTCGTCATATCCGGAAAATTTAAAATACGATAGGTCATAAAAATACCTAGACCAAGGACACTCCATAAAAGTCCTTGACCAATTGCTGAAATAATCATTTTAACCTCCAAGCGTTTTCATCAAAAAATTTAAAATAAGTGAAATAAGTCCAAATCAGACCTATTTCACTATATCATGTTTATTATTTATTGCCTACAATTTGCGCCTCTTTTTTCAGATTATCTGGAATTTGAATACCTAAAAATTCGGCTTGTTTTTCATTCAAGACGGTCACACCATCTTTAAAGGTATAGACTGGCGTTACAGAAGGATCCGCACCTTTTAGAATTTGCACGACCATTTGTCCTGTTTTCTTCCCTAAAGTATATTGATCAATCCCAACAGTTGCTAAACCACCTTGTTCAACCATCGTATCTACTGAAGTAATAATTGGTGTTTTAGATTTATTGGCTTCTCCAACGACTGCTTGCATCGCATTGGCAATCGTATTATCAAGCGGAATATAAATAAAATCAACATTTTGGCTCATCACTTGAACGGTTTGTGCAATTTCATTAGTTGAAGCAACAGGATATTCTTTTACTGACATACCTAGTGATTCCGCTGTTTTACTTGCTTCATTCACTTGATATTTTGAATTGACTTCTGTTGATGAGTAAAGCATGCCAACAGTTTTCGCATTTGGTAATAATTCTTTTCCTAATTTAATTTGAGAAGCGACTGGTGGTTGGTCAGACACACCGGTTACATTGCCTCCAGGATTGTCTAAGCTAGCCACCAATTTTGCGCCCACCGGATCAGTAACCGCCCCTAAAACAATTGGAATATCTTTGGTTGTATTCGCTAAACTTTGGGCAGCTGGTGTCGCAACCCCAACCAACACATCGGCTTTTTTATCGACAAGTTGTTGACTCATCGTCGCTAATTTACTTTGATCGGCTTGACCATTTTGAAAAACAATCTTTAAATTCTTACCTTCTTGATAGCCTGCTTCTTTTAAGGCGTCTTTCACTCCCTTAGTAATCGTATCTAAAGCTGGGTGTGAGACAAACTGTAAAATACCGACTGTTTGCACCTTATCCTCCGCTTTTTTTGTCGTTTTTGCTGGTGCGTTCATCGTTTGATAGACAAAAAAGCCAATTACAACGGCAATAATTACAACGACACTAGCGATTAATCCCTTATTTTTCATCATTCATTTCTCCTAACTCTTAACATATTCATCTTTGTAAAAAATAAAAAAGCAACCTCCTAATTGGAAATTGCCTAAACAAAAACCGCATAGGATCGACATCTATGCGGGTAAATTCTATTATAACCGGCATAGATACAAACTTTTTCGTTCATTAAAAAGATTGTATCTATGGAATCGTCCTCAATACAATCTTATCTACGCCAAAAACGCCATGCTTTGTATGCTGTGTTTTGCTTTGATAATTTCATAATGACGACCTCCTATATTTGATGGTTCTAATATACAAAAATTTTTAAGACTCGTCAATAAAAAAATGAAAAAATTTTAATCTTTCCC
>CAMMST010000088.1:0-3513 GCA_946499615.1 Enterococcus cecorum
AAAACACCTGTAAGTTTCGTGCTTGCAGGTGTTTATTTATGTGCTTTTATATTTATAAAAACGAATCAAGATAGTCTAACTGAATCTCATCGAATTTTCATTTTTATATTGACATTGTGAAAAAATTACGATACGCTTAAAACAACAAAAACGTGATAGTAAAATAGAGAGGAAGAAGCTAAATGTAAGATACGAAACATCGAACTATAACAGGCGAACGGTATTGCTAGCTCGCTTGTCTCATTGAATTGAATAGCCAAAAAAGCTAGAGATGCTAAATTTCGCCTGATCATCTATGATTAAAGGAGAGATTTTTCGTGTTTCGTTCATTTTATCTTTTAGTAACTTCGCAATCGCTAGCTAACTTGGCTGATGTTTTTTTACGCTTAAGTTTGATAGCGGATATTTATTTAGTCACGCATTCTGTGATGGCTACCACCGTCATTCCTGTATTAATTGGTTTAAGTGCTTTTATCGCCAGCTTTTTGGTGCCATTAGTGACCAAAAAATTGCCGATGAATCAAGTATTGAGTTTTACGCAACTGGCTAAGACGCTACTTTTACTCTTATTGGTCGTTAGTTTAAACCTTTGTGCTTATCCTATTGCTATTGTTTACATTTGTATTGTAGGGATTTCGATTTTTGATGGTTTTGCGCAGCCGGTGAGTTCTGCTTTAATTCCGACCTATTTGACGGATTTAGCTAGAGGAAATGCCTTGTTTGCGACCATTAGTGAGATAATTTCGGTTGTCGGCTGGTCCTTAGGTGGTATCTTGTATGGCTATTTGCATCTAATAGGAAGCTTGTGGATTATTTTTGCGTTGTATTTGATAGCGAGCATCCTATCCTTTGTTTTGCCTACTGCCCAGTGTGAGGTTATCGAAAATGAGACCAGTTGGCAAAGTGTGACAAAAGGATGGCGCTTCATTTTTACAAACAAGACCTTGAGTGTGGTGGTCGGTTGTAATTTGTTCGAAATTTTAGCCAATAGCATTTGGGTTTCCTCAATTATTTTGGTTTTCGTTACGCAGATTTTGCATCAAGATGAGCATTATTGGGGATATATCAACACGACTTATTCACTGGGCATCATTTTAGGTGGTGCTTTGATTTATCGCTATGCTGAAAAGGTGAGTGACAAAAAGTGTAAGAGTATTATTCTGGCGTTACTTTTTGCTGCGAGTATGATGTTGATTGGCTTAGTGAGTGCGAATGTTTGGATTTTTCTTATTTGTTCAGTAGGGATTGGCTTTTTCTCACAATTGAAAGAAATTCCGGAAACCGTCTTACTTCAATCAGCGGTGGCAGAAAATCAGTTGGTCCATCTATATGCTGCCTTAGAAGTGATTAGTACGCTTAGTTTTTCTTTATTTACTCTAGCCATGAGTAGTCTAGCCCAGTATTTTGGCGTTCGTGTCGTATTTATGATTGCTATTTTGGCCTTGGTCGTTGAAGCGTGGATTTATTATCGTAATCAAAATCTTATAAACGAATAGACACAAACACCTGTAAGTTTCGTGCTTGCAGGTGTTTTTGCGCTGCGTTTATAGAAGAATGGTCAGAAAATGAGCGACAAATGATTGAGGAAATGAGCGATAAATTTTTCCCCAACCTTAGCAATTTGATGAGAATCTAGTCAGAATCCTTGACTTCTCTTGTTTTTTTTGCTATGTTCATCATTAAAAATATCCAAATTTTTATGCCGGACCAATCGCTGAAAATCACGATTGTTTGACATAAAACCAATCAAAAATTTATTAAACGAGGTGTGTGAAGAAATGTCAAATTGGGAGACTAAATTCGCGAAAAAAGGATTAACGTTCGATGATGTTTTGCTTATCCCAGCAGAAAGTCACGTCTTGCCAAATGATGTCGATATGAGCGTGCAACTTGCGAAAAATATTAAGTTGAACATTCCTATTATTAGTGCAAGTATGGATACCGTCACTGATAGCAAAATGGCGATTGCAATGGCGCGTCAAGGTGGATTAGGGGTTATTCACAAAAATATGTCCATCGAAGCTCAAGCAGATGAAGTTCGTAAGGTAAAACGTTCAGAAAGTGGCGTTATCATTGATCCATTCTTCTTAACACCACAAGATTTAGTCAGTGATGCAGAACACTTGATGAGTAAATATCGCATTAGTGGGGTGCCAATTGTTGAAACATTGGAAAACCGCAAATTAGTCGGTATCATTACCAACCGTGACATGCGTTTTGTGACAGATTATTCGATTGCCATTGAACAAGTCATGACGAAAGAAAATCTAGTGACAGCGCCAGTCGGAACTTCACTAAAAGATGCCGAAAAGATTTTACAACAACATAAAATTGAAAAATTACCAATCGTGGATGAAGCAGGTCGTCTAAGTGGTTTAATTACGATTAAAGATATTGAAAAAGTGATTGAATTTCCAAATGCAGCTAAAGATGAACATGGTCGTTTATTAGTGGCCGCAGCTGTTGGGGTTACAAGTGATACTTTTGAACGTGCTCAAGCGTTATTACAAGCAGGTGCCGATGCGATTGTCATTGATACTGCGCATGGTCATAGTGCAGGGGTTTTACGCAAGATTAAAGAAATCCGCGAAACTTTCCCTGAAGCGACTTTAATTGCCGGAAATGTAGCGACTGCAGAAGGTACGAAGGCTTTATATGATGCCGGTGTCGATGTTGTCAAAGTCGGAATCGGACCTGGTTCTATTTGTACGACTCGTATCGTTGCGGGTGTCGGTGTGCCACAATTAACAGCGATTTATGATGCGGCTAGTGTAGCTCGCCAATATGGAAAAGCAATCATTGCCGATGGAGGAATCAAGTACTCAGGTGATATCGTGAAAGCTTTAGCCGCTGGTGGTTTTGCGGTGATGCTAGGAAGTATGTTAGCTGGTACCGATGAATCTCCAGGTGAATTCGAAATCTACCAAGGTCGTCGCTTCAAGACTTATCGTGGTATGGGATCATTAGGGGCGATGGAAAAAGGTTCAAGTGACCGTTACTTCCAAGGTGGCGTGAACGAAGCCAATAAACTTGTCCCAGAAGGAATTGAAGGTCGTGTCGCTTACAAAGGTAGTGTAGCTGACATTATCTTCCAAATGATTGGTGGACTTAAAGCTGGTATGGGTTATGTTGGAGCCGCTAATTTAGAAGCTTTACGTGAAAATGCCCAATTTGTACGTATGAGTGGCAATGGCTTACGCGAATCTCACCCACACGACGTCCAAATCACCAAAGAAGCACCAAACTACTCCGCCGAATTTTAATAAAAGGTTGTGAGCCGGGTCGGTCAACTCCAAGCAGCTAAGATCCGAATTGGCAGAAAAGTCCGCAAGGTTAAAGACTTTTCTAGCCAAGGCGGCTTAGATGCACAGGAGTTACCCGGTGAACACAGATTAATAAAAGGTTGTGAGCCGGGTTGCTTAGACATGAAGAAATTCGTGTGCTTACCTACCACTGCGAAAATCGGATGAAAGGAGATTTTTGCAAGTGGGAGGGCGAATTTCACAATGTCTA
>CAMMST010000089.1:0-3014 GCA_946499615.1 Enterococcus cecorum
TCAAACCAATCCCCTAGCAAGCAAATTAATGAAGGAAATTGATTATTATAACCAAGATTCAGAAAAGAGGCGAGAACTGATGGACTATGAAACAAGACTTCTAGATGAACGCTTAATTGGTGAGGAAAAAGGAAGACAAGAAGGAAGAATAGAAGCAACAAATCGAAATGCAAGAAATATAATTATTGCATTTAAAGCGAATCAAGCTGCCCCTAGTTTTATTTTTCAATTTGTTAAAAGTGCATTTAAAGATGACCTTACCGATGAAGAGATACAACAAATGATAGATGACGTGGAAGAAAATGAGTAAGTAGTATCGTCTGTATTCAACAATTAGCATACAAAAAGAGCAAAGAGAATATCCTTCTTTTTGCTCTTTTCGTTTAGTTACTTTTATTGAGTCCTTATTTTAGCTAGCCTTTCGAAATTGTGCTACAAAAAAACTCCTCACTAACTAAATAAGAAAGTAAGGAGTAAAAACTTTATTTATTTTTGTTTTTTAGCATTCGCCCTCCCATTCTGCATAGAATTCTGTCAAAAATTCTTCCATATATTGATGACGATGTTGGGCCATTTGTTTAGCCGTCGTAGTGTTCATCAAATCTTTTAACTTCAATAACTTTTCATAAAAATGCATTATCGCGGTATCTTGACCGTTACGATAAGTTTCTAATGTTAGTGTTTCACGTGGAACTTTCTGAGGATCGTGAATCAATCTATGATGAAAACCTGAGTAACTCATCGTCCGTGCAATCCCAATCGCGCCAATGGCATCAAGACGGTCGGCATCCTGGACAATTTCTGCCTCCAAAGTGGAAGGAGTCCTCGGATTATGGCCACCTTTAAAAGAAATTTCTTGCATAATTTGCAAAATCCATGTTATTTCTTCTGCGGTCAATCCCACTTCTAGCAACTCTTCTTGTAATTGGCGTTTCGCTTTGGCAACATCTGAAACTAATTTTTCATCAATCGCATCATGGAGTAACGCAGCACACGTCACAATAAATAGATTGGCGGATTCTTTTTTGGCAATGCTTTGAGCTAGATTTTTTACTCGCACTAGATGCCAATAATCATGGCCGCTACTTTCATCACCAAACTGATGCTTCATTTTTTGTTCGATTTGCTGAATGATTTTTTCTTGTTTTGGATCCATTTTGTGTCCTTTACTTTATTTTTTAGTTATGATAGCCAACATTGGGCAATCCGCTCGTAGCTGACCGAGTCAATTTACAACCTTATTTGACGGTGTTCGGCAGCTAGACATTGTGAAATTCGCCCTCCCACTTGAGAAAATCTCCTTTCATCCGATTTTCTCAGCGGTAGGTAAACACACGAATTTCTTCATGTCTTACCAAGCTGCCTCACAACCTTATTTTACTGGTTTGTATTTTTGGGTGGCTTGGATGGCTTTTTGCCAGTTGGTTAGGCGTTTGTGGCGTTCTTGTTCGCTCATGTGTGGTGTAAAAGTTGCGCCGATGGTATGAATGGCTTTGAGTTCTTCCACATTTTGCCAAAAACCTACCGCTAAACCTGCTAGATAAGCCACACCTAAAGCAGTGGTCTCCAAATTGCCGGCTTGTTGGACTTCAATATCTAATAAATCCGCTTGAAATTGCATCAAATAATGATTCCGAGCAGCCCCACCGTCCACTTTTAGCTGCGGAATGGTTAATTGCGTGTCTTTTTGCATAGTATCAATTATATCCACCACTTGATAGGCCACAGATTGCAAGGTAGCTTTGATTAAATCTTCGCGCGTCGTCCCTCGAGTTAGGCCAAAAATTGCGCCTCTTGCATCAGCATCCCAATATGGTGCCCCTAATCCAACAAAAGCCGGCACGACATAAACTTCATCATCTAGACTAGCTTTCAAAACGGCTTGTTCGCTTTCTTTGGCACTCTTGATGATTCTCAAACCATCACGCAACCACTGAATCGCCGAACCAGCCACAAAAATACTTCCTTCCAGCGCATAATTGACTTGACCATTTAAACCATAGGCAATCGTCGTTAACAGCTGATGATCCGAATGTTTCGGTGTATGACCGGTATTCATCACAATAAACGAACCCGTCCCATACGTATTTTTTATCATGCCTTCTTCAAAAGCAAGTTGGCCAAAAAGTGCGGCTTGTTGATCCCCGGCCATGGCTGCGATGGGCACTTTACAACCAAAAAAGACATCAGGTTGCGTATAGCCATAGACAGTCGAATTTTCTTTGACTTCCGGCAGCATACATTCTGGTATATTTAGTAATTTTAATATCTCTTCATCCCATGTTAATCGATGAATATTAAATAACATTGTTCGGCTAGCATTGGTATAATCAGTAACATGGATTGCTCCACCAGTAAGATTCCAAGCCAGCCAAGTATCCACTGTACCAAAAAGCAATTCGCCCTTTTCTGCTCGTTCTTGCGCGCCAGGCACTGCATCTAAAATAAAGCGAATTTTGGTTGCCGAAAAGTACGCATCAATTCGAAGGCCGGTCTTTTGGTAAAACCATTCTTCTAAACCTTGTTGCTTTAATTGATCAGCGAGTGGACTGGATTGCCGTGATTGCCACACCACAGCTGGATAGATGGGCTTGCCTGTTTTTTTATCCCAAATAATGGTCGTCTCACGTTGGTTGGTAATCCCTATGGCCGCAATTTGACTAGCCTTGACACCAGACTCGATAAACGCCCCAGCCATCACGGTTTGCACACTATGCCAAATTTCTAAAGGATTATGCTCGACCCAACCTTCTTTTGGAAAATACTGCGGAAATTCCTTTTGCGAGCTAGCAACCACTTCTCCTTGATGATTGATTAATAATGCCCGACTACTCGTCGTTCCTTGGTCGATGGATAAAATATATTGGCTTTGCATCTCTTCACCTCAAATTTCTCTATTATTTATTGAATTGTTGGTCATGCTTTTTTTTAATACTTGCAATCGTTTGCCACCTATAGACTACCCAGAATGTCAATAGAAAAGCAAAAATAATTCAAAAATTTTTTCGTCGAAA
>CAMMST010000090.1:0-2991 GCA_946499615.1 Enterococcus cecorum
TTCATTACTTAATTTGTTGAGTTGTTCTGAATATAATATATAATATATAATATAACTACAGATTATTTCTATATACGGTTTGGAGTGAGATTATTTTGATTTACAGAGCAAAAGAAAACTTCATTAAAAGCCCCATAAATCCATTTACCAATATGCCATACGGTCCTTCGTGGATAATCTATCAATTGACCGATTCTGATGATTATCAAATTATGGCCGGCAGCGAAAACAGCGGAGTATATGCTTTGAAGGTTAGCAAAAAATATCCCCAATGGAAAATGTCGCTTTTTGACTTTTTGCAATTTCAAGAAACTTACAATAAAAACATAATTCTTTCAATATCAGACGAAGATTTTGAAGCGGCAAGATTGCATTATGGGAATCACAGTTATCATGATAATTTTTTAAGAAGCTATGAGTCTGATATATTGATACATAGCACTACGCTTGAAAATTGGAGGAAAATTGAAAGCGACGGTTACTTGAAATCTTGGAATATATTGAAAAAAAGCAATGCTACTTCGGAAACTCAGCCAATTGGAAAATTATTAGGCGATCCTACTGATTTTAGTGATTATATTATGTTTTCAGATGGTGATATTTCCGGTGAAATTGTAGTATTATCAAAACAGCTGGGAAAAATAACGATGAATTCGGATATGAAATATCAACCAGGTGCAAGATTATACTTTGATGCGAAGAAAATTGCTAAAGATGGGCTTCTTGTTCGAGATGGTTGTCATTTAAAGGTGAAGGATAAATTGCCGCTCTTTCCATATTTAATTTGGGCAGCGACTTGGAAAACGGTAGGATTCGTAAATTCTTTATCGACTCCTAAAGAATTTACAGAATTATCAAACAACGTTTTTAATAAGTTGTTTCATAAAAATGTTGTCACAACCTTTTAAGTAAGATAACAAGTAAGTTTAAGTGCTTTATCAATTGTTATTTCTTGTTGACACAAAGCATTTTAATACCTTTATGAGATCCAGAGGTCAAAAAACATGTCACACTATAAGTTCGTTTCAAAAAAGCTTATTGATAAAGGTTGGTCGGAAGATAAAAAATACTGTGCGATTGATGAACAAGGTAACAAATTCTTGCTTCGTATTTCTCCTATTGAACAATATGATCGTAAAAGAAGTGAATACGATCATATGTGCCAAGTGGCTGCATTGGGTGTACCAATGTGCAAACCTTTAGAGTTTGGCACATCAGAAGAAGGCGTCTATTCGATCCAAACTTGGATTGATGGTGTCGATGCTGAGGAAATTTTGCAGAGCTTTGAAGGTGATGTGCAATATGCCTATGGATTCGAAGCGGGACAGATTCTGAAACAAATTCATAAAATTCCTGCTCCTAAAGGCATGGAGGATTGGGAGAGCTATTTTAACCGAAAAGCCAGTTATAAAATCAAAATGTATGAGAAATGCACGATTAAATACGAAAGTGGAGATGCATTTATTGATTATATTAATAACACTCACAGACATTTGTTTAAAGGCCGTCCAAGAACATATCAGCACGGAGATTATCATATTGGAAATATGATGATAGGCAGGAACAAGCAACTCTATATTATCGACTTCAATAGAAATGACTTTGGCGATCCATGGGAAGAATTTAATCGTATTGTTTGGTGCGCTCCAAATACGCCCTTGTTTGCGACCGGATGGTAAACGGTTATTTCGATTGTGTTGTTCCTGCCGAGTTTTGGAGATGCTTGCATTTTATATCAGCAGTAATACTTTGTCGTCTGTGCCGTGGGCAATTCCTTTTGGCAAGGAACAAATTCAAGTAATGGTCAATCAAGCAAAAGACGTATTATGTTGGTATAATAACATGAAAAAGCTAGTTCCGACTTGGTATAAAGGCATTATTTAAATTTTGAATTAACGGATGATAGCCTATGTTCAATAATAATGAATCAGCCGCAACTTTTGGAGCATGAGGGTCAAGGCCCAATACTATTCGTTAAACACAAGTTTAACGAATAGTATGGGACAGGCATAGGGAAAAATAAGCTAATACCGCAGCTAGGATCCTTTTTTCGCATGTGCCTTGATTGCACCTGTTGCCAGCTGGTCGCAGCGGTTATTGTAGGGATTATCGCTATGGCCCTTGACTTTGATCCAGCGGATGTTATGGTAACTTGCGTGTTTGAGCAATGCTTCCCATAGCGCACGGTTTTCAACAGGCGCTTTAGCAGAAGTTTTCCAACCGTTGCGCATCCAATTGTAAACCCACTTTTCGTTAAACGCGCGGCAAAGATAAGCGCTGTCCGTATAAAGTGCAACTTCACAGGGTTCTTTTAGCGCATCCAGCGCACGGATTGCAGCTGTTAGCTCCATGCGGTTGTTGGTTGTTTCTGGTTCATATCCAGAAAGTTCCTTCTGTTTTTGCTTATAAATCAAAACAGCGCCCCAGCCTCCTGGGCCGGGGTTACCAGAGCATGCTCCATCCGTATATATTGTTATTTTTTTATCCATATTTCCTCCGTTTTTAAAATTATACCATATCTGCGGCCGTTCCACCAATATCAATACAAATTGTTTGAATTTTATGATAAAAGCTGTTGACAAGTGAAAGGAAATACGGTATATTACTAAGCGTCGCCAAAAGCGAAACGCGAACGGGGTGTAGCGCAGTTCGGTAGCGCACGTGCTTTGGGAGCATGGGGCCGGGGGTTCAAATCCCTTCACCCCGACCATATTATGGCCCCTTGGTCAAGCGGTTAAGACACCGCCCTTTCACGGCGGTAACAGGAGTTCGAGTCTCCTAGGGGTCACCATTCCCAGTTCGTTGTTTGAAGTGCTGTTTGTGGGCCTTTAGCTCAGTTGGTCAGAGCGGTCGGCTCATAACCGATTGGTCCGGGGTTCGAGTCCCTGAAGGCCCACCAACCAATCGTTTGAACAACGAACATTGAAAGCCTGTCGCGGCCCGGTAGTTCAGCTGGTTAGAATGCCAGCCTGTCACGCTGGAGGTCAGGGG
>CAMMST010000091.1:0-2843 GCA_946499615.1 Enterococcus cecorum
AACTTTTTTTACCATCGCTATGTTCCTTTATCATCTATAATTTCTTCAAGGCTTCTCAAGCTGCCTCACATCTTTGGTGTAATCTGTGTTCGCTGGGTAGCTCCGGTGCATCTAAGCCGGTCTGTCTTGGAAAATCTTAAAACATCGGGATTTTCCTGACATTCCGAAAACCTTAGCTGCTTGGAGCTGACCGACCCAGCTCACATCCTAATGAACGGTGTTTGGCAGCTAGACATTGTGAAATTCGCCCTACCACTTGCAAAAATCTCCTTTCATCCGATTTTCGCAGTGGTAGGTAAGCACACGAATTTCTTCATGTCTAAGCGAGCTGCCTTGCAACCTTATGAACGGTGTAAATCGACTAGCTACTTCGTCGTATAAGCCACCCCGTCTAGGAAAGTCTTAACTTTTGGGACTTTCCCGACATGTTGGACAATCTTATCCGCTCGTAGCTGATCAAGTCGATTTACAACCTTATAAAAAAACGAGTATGTGCCTACATTCTTGCCACATACTCGTCATTGTTTTTTATAAAGTTTTCACTGGTTCAACCACTAAATAACGATAAGGTTCATCGCCTTCTGAATGGGTTTGGACATATGGCACATTGCTTAAAGCCGCATGAATTTGTTTTCTTTCAAAAGCTGGCATTGGCTCTAAGAAAACTGGACGTTGACTGCGTTTGACTTGTTGTGCGGTGCGATCAGCCAAACGTTTCAAAATTGCTTGACGTTTTTCACGATAATCCCCCACATTTAAAACAACAGATAATTTATTTTTAGCGATGCGGTGAACGTAAACTTGCACCAAATATTGTAACGCATTTAAAGTCTTGCCGTGTTTGCCAATTAAAATCCCTTGTTTTTTCGTATCTAATTGGAAAATCACTACACCATCTTCGCGTTTCATACGTACTAAAGCAGGTGCTCCTAATTTTTGACTTACTTCTGTCACATAGATTGCCACTTTTTTCAAGGCTTCTTCATCGCTTAGACCATCGTTTTCCAATGTTTCTTGGCTAGGCGCTGCATTTTCCTCAACTTCTTCAACGGCTACTTCTGCAGTTTCTTCTTGTACATTTTCTTCAGGAGTCTCCGTCATGACTTCCTTGATTTCTTCAACGATTTTTTCTGGTACCACTACTTCTTCTGTAGTTTCAGACACCACTGGCTCGATTTTGACTTGGGCATTTTTGCGGCCCATTCCTAAAAAGCCTTTTTTCCCTTCATCGATGACTTCAATGGCTACTTGCTCTTTGCTTAACCCTAAATCTTTTAAACCAATTGCAATTGCTTCATCTACCGTCGTTCCTACATAAACTGACATATGAAAGCCTCCTTATTTTTTCAATTTCTTCTTCATCGCTTTTTGTAAGGCACGTTTTTTCGCCCGTTCAGCACGAATTTTTTCCTCGCGCTCTTTTTTGATTTTGAATGGATTATTAATCAATAACGTTTGCACCACTTGGAAAGCATTGGAAACCGCCCAGTATAAGGCAACCCCACTGGCCAAGTTCACACCCATCGCTAAAATCATCAACGGCATGAAGTACGTCATAATCTTCATACTTGGATTGGACTGCACTTGGCTCATGCTTGAAAGATACATACTACCAAATGTAAAGACTGCCGCTAAGATCGGTAAAATGTAGTACGGGTCTTTTTGTCCAAGATGCAACCATAAAAATTCTCCTTGTTGTAAAGCCGGCACACGTGATAATGCTTGCCACAATGCCGTTAAGATTGGCAACTGAATGAGTAATGGCAAACATCCAAGATAAGGATTCGCACCATTTTCGGAATATAGTCTTGAGGTTTCTTCACGTAATTTATTTTGCGTTTCGATATCTTTAGACGCATATTTTTCTTGCAGTGCTTTTAACTGCGGCTGCAATTCTTGAACTTTTTGCATGCTCTTCATTTGCATACTCATCAATGGGAATAATAACAAACGGATAATCAAGGTAAAGATGATAATCCCCATTCCCGTATTGCCAAACGAAAGAAACTCAATCGCCTTAGCAAAATAATATACAATATAACGGTCCCAAATGCCGGTACTATTGACACTGACTTCACTTGTCCCACAAGCACTTAGGAATAATACCATTGCTGCTAGACTCGACAGCAATATCATGCGCTTACTTTTTTTCACTCAATTTTTTCCACCCTTCATACAATTTAACACATCTTTTTATGCGTTATTTTCTTCTTGATAAATTTTGGCAAGTTTTAACACATGCTTCAAGTTGGAGTAAATCTCAGCAGATGGCAAGTCCGCACAACTCGCCCTAGCAATCACGATAAAATCGATATCGCTTCTCAACTGATCTTTCATTTGATAAATACTCGCACGAATTTTTCGCTTCACCGCATTTCTTGTGACCGCATTGCCGACTTTTTTACCAACGGATAGGCCGACACGAAAATGAGGCTGCTCTGGTTTTTCGATAAAATAAACCACAAAGCGACGATTCGCAAATGAAGCACCTTGATTAAAAACCCTTTGAAATTCGGATTCTTTCTTCACTCGATACGATTTTCTCATAATTCGTCTAATCAATTCCTTTTTTTCTTACTCACTTGACTATTCTAACATATTTTATAGACAATCTTCATCCTATTTATGTAAAAAAAAATAAGACTTTTGCTTGTCTTACTTTTCTTGTAGGTAAATATCATTATGTATCTCTGCTTTTTAGCTTGCTAAGAAGGGTACTCTTGCTTATATACACGGCGTTCAGCAAAGAACTGCTCGTAGCTGATCTAGCTGCTTTGCGACCTTTTTTAATCTGTGTTCAGCGACTAGCCACTTCGGCGTATAAGCCAGCTCGTCTGGGAAAG
>CAMMST010000092.1:0-2749 GCA_946499615.1 Enterococcus cecorum
CGTGCTAGTTTTTTATGAGCATCCTCAGAGTTCATTGGCCTATCTTCTCGAGATTGAGCCTTCATAACTTGAAGAATTTCTAAGTAATTTTCTTTGTCTAATGTCGAAGGTGTTACTCCACTTTCGAGCATTAATCTCTTTTTCAAATAATTACGATCCTCAATTTCTTGTTGATATTGATCGATTATTCGTCTGATTTCACCGGTTGTTCTTTTGGGTGTTTCGTTTCCTCAACTTCCCTTTCAAAATCAGCAAACGATTCTGCCTTACCACCTTTAACCAGGCCACACACATATGACATGTAAAGATTTAATGTCTGAGAATCTACGTGATTATAAATTTTATCGACTTGCTTAGTGCTTAAACCAAACAAATCTTTCAAGAAATTCATAGACTTCTTCATAGCATCGCGTTCCGCTTGCAAGCTTTTAACCATATCGTCATGAGCATCAATGGAATACATTGCAATCATAATTTCATCAGCTTGATCTACTTGTGACCAGGAGCCTTCAATTTCCATTGAATTTTTTCCAATTGCTAATGGCTTAGTGTCAATTTTCATAAATTAGTTCCTCCTAAAAGCCGCCCTTGCGTATTGTTTATTTCTTAGGCGACGATTTTTATTAAACAGTTGGCTTTCTTACATCTGATTGATTAGCTTTAGTAAATGAACTGGTACCGGTAGCCTCAACATACGAAGCCATTGGGTTGTCACCTTTGTAACCGCCAAATACTTCCGCAAGCATAGTGTCGTAATCCACCCAGCTGGAATCACCAGTGTTGTAATCCTTGAAGGCTTGCTGAGAACCATCGGCGTTTAGAAATACATTGTTTGGAATAGGAGCCATTGATTGATAAGTAAATGTTGCATTACTATCAGTTTCATTCTTGTTAGAAGTACCGTGATTCCGAGTAGGAATGATAACTTCTCCATTAGCAAAACAATCAAAGTGCCAGTTACCATCAAAGTCGTGGGAAGCAATCAGCAAAGCAACATGAGGCTTTTGATTAGCTAAAACACGACCACCATTAACGCTTTGATAACCAACCATCTTACTTGCGTCTTCATATGGAATATCCAACATAGTTAATGCAACTTGTGGAGTAGGAACCCCATGATTAATTCGCTTAACTTTGTTGTTAGCATATTGCTGTTGACCAGCTTCTTCTAGTGCAGTGATGTTAGCGGTAGTAGCACCGTCACCATCACCATCCCAGAGGGCAATACCTTTTTCACCAAGGCCACCCTTGCCTGGGTCTGCAATCAGGACACCTTTGTTGTCGGTAATGCCGGCCATAACAAAGTCAATCCCTTTGAATGACATACCTGCCATTATTTTCACTCTCCTTTAATCATCAAATTTTTAGCAAAATAAAAGACCTTGGATACTTGATGAGTATCAGGGTCTTGAATATGATCTTTTGATTGTTCAACCGTCCAACCGTCTTTAACAAACAGCCGGGCTAATGCAATTTCATCATCTAATTTACTAATTCCCGAATTAAGCTTGTAGAAAATTTGTACTTCCACACCAATCGTCCAGCCTTTAAAAGTGGCATTGGCATAACCAGTTGGCTCGTTTAGCCATTCAGAAATTCTCACAATCGTTTCATCAGTATTACCAGCCAATTCACGAGGAATAGCACCAACTACGATTCGATTAATCCATGAATAATGAGCAGAAACAATCAACTTATTTGCTTGTGTGGTTGGAAGTTCCATTGTCTCCACTCCCTTCATAGATTTTCTTTTCAGCTTCAAAAACAGCTGCTACTGATGCCCGCCGAGTATTATCAACGAAGCTATCACCAGTAATATATTTGGTGCCATCGTTTAAGAACCGTGCAATCCGGGCATGGTTAATTCCACTTTCATCTTTGCCAGTAAAACCAGCGACAGAGTTTCCATTATCTACACCATCAACGTCTTTGTTATCAAACGTAATTGAATCAGCCAAGTGTTTAACTTTGCCAATTTTCCGACCAGCTTGATAGTGACGCTTACGAGTTTCTTTTTTTAGTGCTTCAGTATAAACGGTCGCCCCTGCTGCAGTCATCGCCTTACGCTTAGCTTGGCTAGGGACAATCATCTTTTCAGTATTACGGCCAAAATCTTCTAGTAAAGCAGCAAAATCAGTCATTCGCATTACCTACTTTCTCAACGTCCTGAAGAGTAATCAAATCATAGCGAATAGGCGTATGACTGTCGTCACGTGAAATCGTGACAATTTTATAAATGGTTGGTTCACCATCAATCTTGGCTAATTGATCATCTTTGACATGGTATTGGGAGCGAACGGCGACTACGATTGTGCCACTCAACTTAGTACCCAATAATTGGTATTGCTGGGTTAATGATCGTTGGTAAAAAGCACAGTGTAACTTTTGCTTGGGGACAAATACTTCTTTAGAGCCTTCTAGGGTATCAGTGAGGACGGTGTCTGTCACTCCTAATTCAATTAGATGATTGAGCCGGCTTATCGGTAGCCTCATTACTATCACCCTTTTCTTCAAAAGTATTTCTAATTCCACGCAGTTGACCAATAATGCTATTCACTGTTAAGTCAATTGGAAATGTTTGTGTATCAGACAATGACAATCGGTTTTGAAAATAAGTGGCCGCTAATGATACCACGGACATCATGACTAGCGAGTCAACATTGGTATCTTCATAGAAACCATTAACGTCCTCGCCGATTGCACTATGAACAAAAGAAAAAGCCGCGCGGACATACGATGACAGCAAGAC
>CAMMST010000093.1:0-2696 GCA_946499615.1 Enterococcus cecorum
CATAAAAAAGGTGCGTTTTGTTCAGACTGGAAAGCTCGTTATAAAATGATGTCAAAAGAAAAAGGAGTTATGTACCATGACAGAAATTGTAAAAGTACAAGGCTTGCAAAAAAAATTTGGTAAATTCCAGGCGTTGAAAGATGTCTCATTCACAGTAAACGCCGGTGAAGTTGTTGGTTTTATCGGACCAAATGGAGCAGGAAAGTCAACGACGATTCGTACACTGCTAGGAATCATCAACCGAGACGAAGGAGATGTCCAAATATTCGGAAAAGATGTTTGGAAAGATAGTCTAGAAATCCATAAACGAATTTCGTATGTTCCTGGGGATGTTGCTCTTTGGGGCAGCCTGACTGGTGGAGAGATCATTGATCTATTTATCAAACTTCATGGCGGCGGGAGCAAAGCAAAGCGTGATTATTTAATCAAACGATTTGAACTTGATCCAAAGAAAAAAGCCAAAGGTTACTCTAAAGGAAATCGTCAAAAAGTCGGTTTGATTGCTGCACTTTCAGTTGAATCTGATCTGTATATTTTAGATGAACCGACTTCAGGACTAGATCCATTGATGGAAGCAGTATTCCAAGAAGAAGTAGAAAAAATCAAAAATGATGGCAAAGCGATTCTATTATCTTCACATATTTTAAGTGAAGTTGAACGATTAGCAGATAAAGTAGCAATCATTCGACGTGGAGAAGTAGTTGAAACAGGTACATTAGATGAATTGCGTCATTTGACTCGCTCAACAGTTACATTGGTGACAAAAGGCGATATTGAGAAACTTGCGACGCTCTCTGGCGTGCATGATTTTGTTCAAAAAGACGGCAAAGCAACTTTTTCTGCTGACAATGAAGCGATGAATACGATTCTGACCGAGGCAACCAAATTAGGTGTGATAAAAATCGAATCTGTACCGCCAACGCTCGAAGATTTATTCATGCGTCACTACGAAGGCTGATTGTCGGAACGGAGGAAAAGAAAATGAATGAAAAATTTGCGCGTTGGAACGTATTGTTCATTCAATACGTGAAACGCGATTGGAAAAAAATAATTGTTTGGGTTTTAGGTTTGGGTTTGTTCTCAGGAGCATATGTACCAGCATTTGAAGAGATTGCTAAAGGACAAGGTCTTTTAGGGATGTTTGAAACGATGCAAAATCCAGCGATGATCTCGATGGTTGGACCTACACCAATCAAAATAGGTACGGATTATACTTTAGGAGCGATGTATGCTCAAGAGATGTTGCTGTTTTGCGGATTGTTCGCAATGATTATCTCAGCACTTCATGTGGTGAGCCACACGCGAAAAGAAGAAGAATTAGGTTTGACTGAATTGGTTCGCTCATTTCGAGTAGGACGACAAGCCAATTCATTAGCTGTTATCAGTGAGATGCTGTTGATCAATCTTTTATTAGGTCTTTTAATCGGCGGACTCATGATGAGTTTTGGTGTAAAAACGATTGATGCCGAAGGAGCTTTCTTGTTCGGAGGATCAATTGCATTGGCGGGAATTATCGGTGGTGTATTGGCACTTGTGATGTCGCAGATTATGGCGACTTCTACTGGAGCAACCGGCTCGACATTAAGTCTTATAGGACTTTTGTATATCGTGCGCGCTGGAACAGATGTGTCTAATCTTGATCTATCAATGTTCAATCCAATGGGATGGATTTACTTGACCTATCCTTTCACAAAAAATAACTGGCTACCATTATTATTTGCTTTGATTTTTAGTCTTGTTTTTACCGTACTTGCGTTTGTGTTGGAAGAACATCGCGACATGGGCGCAGGTTATCTTCCTGAACGAGAAGGACGTGCGACGGCGAAGAAATCACTACTTTCTGTACCTGGTTTGTTTTTCAAGATTAATAAAGGAGTAATGATTGGTTGGCTGATCGCATTTGTGGTTATGGGAGCTGCGTATGGCTCCATTTATGGAGACATGCAAGTCTTTCTTGGCGGAAATGAACTGATGAAACAAATGTTCACTCAATCTGGCGTTTCCATTGAAGAATCCTTTACGGCAACGATCATGATGGTAATGATTGGATTAGTCACAATCTTGCCAATCGCGGTGGTCAATAAATTATTTGCAGAAGAAACAAGACTGCATCTGAGTCAACTGTATGTAACGAAGATTACGCGAGGCCAATTATATTGGACAACGATATTTTTAGCTATTTTTGCTGGAGTCGTAGGCATTGGCTTAGCATCAGCGGGATTAGGTGGAACGGCGATTTCTGCGATGAAAAATGAATCGACTATGGATCTGACCGATTTCTTAGCTGCTGGATACAATTTTCTCCCTTCCATCTTATTTTATATTGGTTTGGCTGCTTTAGCGTTAGGCTGGTTGCCAAAATTTGGAAAAGTAATCTATGCTTATCTAGGCTATTCCTTTGCTTTGAATTATTTCGGCGGAATCTTAGATTTGCCGGATTGGTTCTCAAAAACGGCGATTCAAAGTTGGATTCCACGCTTACCGATGGAAGAATTTGATGGAACGATTTTTGCAGTAATTACTGTTATCAGTATCGTCTTCTTATTTGTCGGCTATTTAGGATACAAACGCCGTGATATGGTAGAAGGCGCTTAAAAATTGAATTTCTAAAAAACCGTTCAGATTTACGAAAGTCGATTTGAGCGGTTTTTTTATGGCTTCAATTGTCAAATTAAGTGCAACGATTCATTAAAAAA
>CAMMST010000094.1:0-2552 GCA_946499615.1 Enterococcus cecorum
TATCTAAGTGATAAAAGGACAACGAGACACGATGACCACAGTTTCTTAATAGACGATTATCAGTCTGTGGTCAATGAGAATAAGGAATTACGTAGGGAAAACGAAAAACTCAGAAAGGAGTTAAATAAGAATGAATGATTTTTGGGCTACATTTTTAGTTAAGTGCCTTGGCTTGGTGCTAGGCTTTGCTGCTACTGCAGTGTTGGGCTATCTGTCAAAGCACCATGTCAAAATTAAGTTAATGGGTCAAGACATTGACGCTTCAACTGCTATCCAATCAGCTATCAAGATGGCTGTTGAGTGGGGCGTTCATAGTGCTGAAACTAACTCAAATTGGTCAGGTCAAGACAAGGAACAATACGTGGAAAACTTAGCTGTCCACTTCCTTGAAACCTTGCCAGTCCCAGTTAAGGATGCTGACAGATACCGCCCTGAAATTAGAGCTTGCATTGAAGCAACTCTCGCAGGTGCTAAGTTAGCTAAGCATGAAGACAGCGCTGAACAACTGCCTGATCAAGCAAAAATCGAAGGTGACATCGAAGCTGTCACTGATGACAAACCAGTAAAGGGTGATAAGTAATGACACTTAATATCGTTGACTTATCTAGTAACAACGGTCCTGTCAACCTTGCTACACTTAAGAAGACAGGATGTGATGGGGTAATTATCAAAGCTACCGAATCAAACTGGTACGTCAATCAGTACTTTACTAGTCAAGTTAAGCAAGCTGCAAGACTTGGCATGTTGATTGGTACATATCACTATAGCGACGGTGGCAGCGTCTCAGCTAACATTAATCACTACTGGGATACCGTTAAGCCTTATGCTAAGTATATTGACTGGCACATTCTAGACTATGAAGGACGTAATATCATACGTGGTGGCGTTGGTCATGCTTACCTTGCACTAAAAACAATGAAGCGACTAACAGGCAATACACCTATGATCTACATGGGCTTATCTGACGAAAACTCATACAATTGGGGAAGTGTCACTAGCTATCCGCTATGGGTAGCACAATACAATGACATGAATAGTCACTATGGATTTCATCCACGTACCTTGTATGGACGCTTGCGCAACTGGAAGAAAATGGCGATGTTCCAATACAGCGCCACATCTTATATCGGCAACATTGGTCCAGTTGATGCTTCTGTCTACTACGGTAGCAAGTCAAGTTTGAACAAAGGAAGTGTAGCAATGAGTGAACATTGGAAAGCACCAGTTGAATTTGATGATCTCGGTGCTTTTAAGGTAATGCAAAAGACAGCGACATTCTGGGATGACGCTAACAATAACAAAAAAGTTGGCACAACCAGTGCTGGCAAGATTTACCGCATTACTAAAGCAAAAGATGGCTTTTACAAGATTGCCAATCATGATATGTGGTTAGACGGCAGAACAGGTGACTTCCACGCAAATCCTGTTGCCTATAGTGATAAAATTCATGCTAAAATTGTAGTTGTAAAGCCAACGGCTGGACATAAAGACCTTACTACCAAGGTAGTAGGCAAGACTTTCAAAGTTGGATCAACTTGGAAGATGTTTGGCTATAAGACTTTCAAATCTGCGTCTGGTGCTGTTTGGCATTGGGCACAGGTTGGAGCAGGAAACAACAAGTACATCAACTTAGACAAGTGTCGGGTACTTGTTTAGTAATTAGATATTGTACAAAAAATAAAAAAGGAGTTGTCAAAAACTCCAAAATTTCGTAAAACATTGTTACATCCAATTCATGACAACGAAAGAGCCACTCTGGAGATTAATTTCTCTAGGGTGGCTTTTTTGTTGTAAAAAAATATTATTTTATTGCACAAATGTGCTTTACAATACACAAAAAGATGGCATTATAAGTATGTAAGATGAATTAAGGAAAAAAGAGGTACTAAAAATGAAAGAATTTACAATTTATGCTGGTGAAAAATTAAGTGGCTTCGTTGATGATCAAGCAAGTGTTTCATTTGAATGCGATCCTACTGATGTTGACGCTGCATACGATGCAGTTGCTGAAAGCGTAGTATTAAAAGATCAAAGTGAAGAAAGTCAGGATTTAGTTGATTTTGAAAATTGTGATGATGATAGTGTAATAGCTATGCTTAATGATTTAAAGCGTATGCACTTTTTGTCAGATTATGAAATCAGTGATGCTGATGAATAGTCTTGAAAAAGCACAAGCCTTAGTTAGTGATAAAAACACTTCACTCGTTGAACTAGCTAAGAAATGCAAGCATTCTTCCTATAACACATTAAGGCATGACCGAGTTAATCTCGAAAAAATGGAGGATGCTTCATATAAAAGGATTCATGAACTAGCTAGAATTTACGATGAAAAGCAAGATAAATAAAAAGCCACTCAAGGGAGCTATACTCTCAAGAGTGACCTTTTTGTTTTGTCTCTTTATATAAGGAAGAAAAAATAAAAAAATGCTGTTGCACAAATGTTGCACAACAACAAATTAAAGCAAAAAAAGACCTTGAAAGATCATTGATCTATCAAGGTTTTTGGTTATTAGGCACGAGTAACTTTACCAGACTTTAAAGCCTTGGTTGAA